>JAJFKE010000024.1 GCA_021773355.1 Gammaproteobacteria bacterium
CGACACCGGCAACCCAATCTCAACTATAAATATGACCTCAGCTGTTTTGCATGTACCAGTAACAGCCATTCGCCATCCCGTTTATTATTTCTCCAACCCCAACTATTCCTCATACGCCGGTCGGCTGTCGATCATCATTACATTTAATGTTTGCTGCGCCTTTTTCGGATTTGCCAGGTCCTGCACTTCCAACATTTCGCATTCATCCTCAGCCATTTGTTTGATGCTGACGGGGTAGGATTTACAGTCGTCGGGACGATCGTAGTAGATATCACAGCTGTACTTATCCTGGTTGGGCACCTGTCGCAACCAGGGACAACGCTCCAATGGCTTACCGGTTGCAGGGCTTATCCAGATATTCCCGGAGTCCACATAGTTGAATATCTCAGGCTTGAATACTTCCCACAGTTCAATTTCACTTGCCGTTGCAGAAAGACCGCCGTTAGCGTATTTCGTGCAACATTTTCCGCATTGGTTACAATCTTTCACGGTCTGGCATCGCTCCTGGTCAATCTCAATGGAAGAACATTTCAAGCTACAACACTAATTACTAGACAGTTCTGCCGGCAACCGCGAACAATCGCTTAGTTCACAGTTCTTTGGCCTGTGCTTCCAGGAATCGTGCACCACGAACTGCACCGACCGAGCTGTAATTGCCTTCACGACAAGAATACTCTTAGAAACGCCTGTTTTCGACCATGGGCGGGTATTGAATTTTTATGCAACCTCTATTGTTGACCACTCACCACATATCCCTGCTGACGCAATTGCGCTAAAAGCCCATCGGGATGAACAATTTCTCGCATCGGGAAATTGGCAAAGCTTAGCTTGTGGTTGGCCAGGGCACTCTCAATTGAGTCCATCCATTCTACCCGCGTCTGTTCAACAACACGCCTAACCTCATCAGTGGTAAATAATGCCCCTCCGCAGAACTCATTACGGTCTGGATAATCCAGTTTCAACAGCAATTCTGCATCTCCATCTGCCCAGGGCATTGGCCCTTACTATCATTGCCTGCAAATCAGTTTCAATGGTCTGCAGCGTAGATTGAAGACAGGCTATTTCGGCTTCCAGCTGAATGCTTTCATATCCTTGTATAGCAATATCTACATCCAGAGACTTGTCGTGGCTTAGGTGTTTGGCCCCCTGCCCTCTGGCGATACTACGCAGTCTTCTGGCTACTTTCTGATCAAGAGCCAATCCAACAGAATCCTGCGCTGCACGAAACAGTGAACTGGCGGCATCCTTGGGGCGAAGATCGAGAATCTTGTCGTCGCGCGGGGCATATATCGCCTTGGCTTCTAGAAAGCGGGCGTAGAGTTGTTCAGGCAAAACATCCTGCAAGCTTTTTCCGTCGGGGTTCTTTGCAAGTCGGTTCAATTTTCGCATCAGTGAGACTGCTTTGAATGGATTGTTCTCGCGCGCGTTGAACGATGGAGGCGATATATATTGTTCTGACCTGGAGAGTTCAAATCTCACGCTCACTGGGTCCCAATCAAGTTTTTTTGGCAGATAATCCAGCGTGCCGAAAACAGGAGTCTTTGTATCCGCCCCATCTGCCAGTACTCGATCTTGGGAAAAACAGGGGAATGAACTAATAGCTAGAAGGAATAGTAAAGACCATGCTCGATTTACGCTGTAACCCATTGAAAAGGAAGCAACGCCTTTGCATAACACAGCAACGAGTGAACCATTCATAGTAATCCATCCTTACGTGACTTTTGACCACCAGAGGTACTACCAAAAATTCAAACTGGGCAATTGTTGCAAGAACCCATCAACATCTCGTAGACAGCGCAGATCGAATAATAATTTACCGTCGTAGATACGTCCAATAACCGGCTTTGGTAATGATCGAAAATTTGCAGCCAATTGATTCAAGGCAAGATCGGTTTTACCTTTCTCTGCAACCGGCACAATACACAAGGCACGACTCTCCATTAAATCAAGCGGCAGTGCCCCGCTGCCAATCTGGCTCTTACATTCCTGTATTTCAACCTGCGCTTTACCCTTTAGAGTTTTCGCCACTGGTTCCATAAGTTGTGCGGCAATTTCCGCAATCTCGGCAACTGGCCTCGATAGATCAACGAGCAAGGGCAGTCGGCGGTTCAGGCGCTGCGGGTCCTTATACAGATTGATTACCGCCAGCAGCGCGGCCAGGGTGATCTTATCTATTCTAAGCGCACGCTTTAAGGCGTTGCTTTTTACCCGATCTATGAGTTCACGCTTGCCAACTATGATGCCTGCCTGGGGCCCACCAAGCAGTTTGTCGCCGCTGAAGGTAACCAGATCGGCACCCATTTCTATGGTGTCTTTAACTGTCGGCTCATGCGGCAATCCATACTGGCGCAAATCCACCAGCGATCCGCTGCCCAGATCAGAGACAAAGGGAATGCCCTTCTCTTTGCTGAGTTCACTCAAATCAGACTCAGCGACAGAATTGGTGAAGCCTCGTATTTCGTAATTGCTGGTGTGCACCTTCATTAACAGACCAGTATTGGCGTTAATGGCCGCAGCATAATCTTTCAGATGGGTGCGGTTGGTAGTGCCTACTTCCTTTAATGTGCAATTCGCACTTTCCATTACATCGGGAATACGAAAGGCGCCACCTATTTCCACCAACTCCCCGCGGGAGATGATCACTTCTTTCCCCAAAGCCAGGGTATTCAATACCAGCAATACCGCAGCTGCATTGTTATTCACCACGGTGGCCGCTTCGGCTCCGGTCATCTCACAAATAGCACGCTCTAAATGCGAATCCCGGTCGCCGCGCTTACCGCTGCTTAAATCGAATTCCAGATTGGTGGCATTGGTGGCTGCCGTGATCATGGCATCCACCGCTTCCCTGGGTAGACTAGCTCGTCCTAGATTGGTGTGCACTACTGTGCCGGTAAGGTTAAAAACCGGTATCAATGTGCTTGCAAACTGCGCCTCAATGGCCTGAGAAATTCTTTGGCAGAATTCGGCCATGAAATCTGGCGAAGACATCCAAGCCAGCGAAGATTCATCCTCCGCCAAGATCGCCTTGCGCAGTACATCAATTTGAACTCTAGCCTCGAGCTTGACGCTTTCCTTCCCTACTCTGGCAATAAGCACGGCCAAAGAATCGGACAGTAGCAACTTGTCTATTGAGGGAAGAGATTTAAGCTGATCCAAGTTGGAGTTCATAAATAACACATGTAGAGGTGAGCCCATGTTGAAATATCCGAAGCTTCTAAATATCACCCACTCAAGCAACAAATAAGTAATGCAATCTACGGAAAATTCTGACCGAGCGCAATCACAATAATGGATTATCAACCACGCCTTAGGCTTGCCATAATTGGTTCCCGAGTACTAAACTGACTCTAAATCGAAATCACCAAATTGCTAAAATTTCTGAATAGAGAGATATATCGTGAATAAACGTACCCCAGAGATAGACTTGGAATTCAGCGCAGCTTTTTCTCCCGAAGCTATAGCAGAGGGAGAATTGAGTCACTCAGATATTGAAATACTGAGAAAATAGCCATGACCGCTGGCCTAACAAAATCTAGTCGAGAGCTAGCATCTATCCAACACGATGATCCCAAATCGTTTCGTGAAGCACTAGAGTATGGCGTAAGATCCTATGAACACTATAAAAATCTTATTTCATTATTGAATAGCGCAATTTTTAGATTGTATTCCGTAACACGCAACGCACCGTTAGATAATCTTGAGAAAGACTTCAAAGATTTGGATGCAAGAATACTAAAAATACTCGCAGAAAACCCCGATAACCAGGAATCTTATGACCAGTAAGCCTCACCTAATAATTGCGAACAATTTCCATCCGGAGACAATTAGCCTGTTGGATGAAAAGTTTATCACTCACCATCTATGGAACTGCACACAATCTGAGAAAGATCAACTCATCGCTCAACTGCAAGGTGATTGCAAAGCCGTTGCAACGGCATCCTGGATATGCGACGAATCCATATATCAATTACAATCACTGGCCATTATTTCTTGTTTTGGAGTCGGCGTAGATGCAATAGATTTCGATAAAACTCGTAGTCAAAATATTCACGTAACAAACACTCCCGATGTTCTTAATGATTCGGTCGCGGATATTGCAATTAGTCTTATACTGGTAACTACGAGAAATATTGTTAGCGCTGATAGCTTTGTACGAACTGGAAAATGGAAAGAAGGCCCTTTTCCGTTCGGCTTCAGCATTTCGAAGAAAACACTCGGCATCATCGGCTTCGGCCGAATTGCAGAAGAAATAGCGAAACGGGCCCAAGCATTTGGGCTACGAATTGCCTATCACAATCGCTTTCCCAAAGACCTGCCATTCGAATATTTTCCTTCCATATCTGAACTGGCCGAAGCGTCTGATATTTTGCTGTGCATGCTCCCCGGGGGTGAGAGCACCCGCAATATCGTCAATGCCGAGATATTTCAAAAATTAGGCCCAAGGGGAACCTTTATTAACGTGGGTCGCGGCTCTAGTGTCGACGAGAATGCGCTGGTGGACGCTCTCAGAGGCAAGCAAATTCTTGCAGCGGGCCTGGATGTTTATGCCAATGAACCGAATGTGCCAGAAGCACTACTCGATATGGACAATGTGGTTCTGCTGCCCCATATCGGCAGCGCCACAGTTGAAACCAGAAGAGAAATGGGAAATTTAGTTATCAAAAATCTGGAGGCTTACTTCAGCAATAATCCCTTACTAACTGAGGTCTTGTAGCCGTGCTTTCACAGGAATTTGTAGAAACTTATTGTCCCTATTGTGGCGAGCCCATACAACTACTGGTTGATTGCTCAATTCCACAGCAGCAGTATATTGAAGACTGTCAGATTTGTTGCCGGCCAATACAAATCCAGGCAGATGTTGATTCGGAGGGCATTCCTGCCGTCTCTGTTTGCAGCGAGAACGAATAATAAGTCATTGTTTATTCCAAGAGATGGAAATAAATATACCTCGCCTCGTTGTCGTACATCATGTGAAATTCCTTCTCCACTAATCGCTCATCGCTTAAATCAATCTCCGCAAACAACTCTCTGTATGAAGGGCTAAGAGAGTTGTAGACAAATTCTTGCACAATCAGAATATGAAAATCGTCGTAGCCCCGTTCTTTAGCGTAATCTGAAAATATCTTCCATAACACTGGCTGCTTTCTTAATTCTTCATATTTTGAAGCCTGTATTAACGCATCACCGAAAAGATCATAGGAGCGAATACCACCACTTTGGAAAGTGCCTTGCACTGAGTTATACGCCAAACCCATTGCGCCTTTTATTGGCCTTGAATAGTTGAACTTTTCAACTTCCACATTAAAAGCTGCAAACATGGTCAATGCAGTGGAAACCGCGCTATCAGCCAATGACCGAGAGTCTATCGGCAAAAATGGGTATCCCACCGCACTAATAAAACCATCACCAGTTTCCTTAAGTCGAAAAGCTCTGGATCTGAGAGGATTATGCTCATATCCCTTCATGCAGACTTGCAGAAAAGATTGAAAAACCCCCATAAAAAATTCTTGTGTTTTCTCATGACGTATCTCACTGGATCTCTGCACATCAAAAACGTTAATAATGGCCTTACCTTCTTTCAAAGGCATGGTGTTTTCTAACTCATCGCCAAGCTTGATCCGTTCCAATTGATGCGGATATACGAGTTTCGACAATTGGTTATATAGGTGCTGCCTGGTGTCGGCATCTGTTGATTTTAAATAGAATCTGGTTCGAACTCCATCGTGGAACACCCAATTAAGCAAGGTACCAAAAAAAAATCCTTCTGCTAAAGGGAGTTCGTTAAGTTCGAAGAATTCACGATCAATTGCAAACATCAAAGCCGCTGCCAGTCCGGTGAAAATAATATTTCGCAACAATGTAATGTATATATTATTGTGGAAAGAAAAAGCTAATGCCAACGCGAGAACGAATGCTATTTGTGCCTGAAGAACTAGATAGAGACTTGGAAGTTCTTCCGCTGTTTCTGCTCCATCAAACACGTTTAACACGACCAAAGAAAAGCCAATGATGCCAGAAAAACATAACAAATCTATGAATTGCACGCTGTATTTTTCAATTTGGGAAAACACAAGGCTCAATACCGGATAGAGAACGACGATGGCAACTGAGAATGAATAGGAAAATATTGTATTGACCGCGTTAGGGTTCCCACGGCCAATCGCATCCATATAGGTAATTATCGTAGCGACAACCAACAGTATTGCTGCCGTCCTTGCTGGCCAACCTAATGCAGCATTTGCTTCCCCTCGAAGCTGATCACGAAACTCATCCGCGTGTTCCCTGCAATACCGAGAATACTTTCTATTTGATCGAACCGTATTATTCATATGTGCCGCTTTTGCGAGTCATACTAATTTAGTTCGCAACCTGATAACTGTCGCATAGTATGATTAGAAATATTAGGCTTGCCAGATGAGATTCAGAAGTGTTGAAATCCAGTACTTTTCTTACACCGCATTCTGAATTACGGCTTAGTTTAAGCAATCTTTAACGATTTCTGAAATGAATATGATCACAGCAATATTAATTTTATCGTATACCTTAGCGGTTTCAAGCCTAGTTTGGGCGCGATTCACCTTTTTTGAAGTGAGGTCAAGACAAACTAAACTCAGCGCACTTGCCTATGATCCTATTGTAGTAGCCCATATTAGCGCGACTTACTACTACTTGGTCAAAATGGGGGCAGCCACTGAAGTCAGTGCCATTATTGGCAGCGCCATATATATCCTAGCTTTGCTATTATTTTGGTGGGCGATTAATACTGCAAAGTCACTCAATTTTGCATTTGGTAATTTTAATGGCCAAATAATTACCTCTGGCCCGTTTCGCTTTGTAAGGCATCCCTTCTATGTTTCATACTTTTTCATTTGGTTAACTAGCACCTTATTGTTCAATTCGGTGATTTTGTGGATTACACTTCTTTACTTAGTAGCTTTTTATGTAAGCTCAGCGAAGAGCGAAGAGAAAGCTATTCTAAGTAGTAGGCAAGCGTGTGAATATCAAGCTTACTGTCAGCAAGTGAATATGTTCTTACCGAGGATAAAGACATGGAAAAATTAAATTTTAGAACAATTATAAATACTGAAGAAACCGAATTAGTACTAGGCAAAATTGAACTGAATTTGGGCGTTCGGCTACCAATTGATTATGCAGAAAACAGCAAAATAGTGGGAGTTTTCCTACAAGGACAGTTATCAGCATGTTACATGTTGATTACCAAGCCAGGTCTTAGAAGTTTACTTTTTGTTCCAGATGAAATTAAAAAAAGTCACAAATTTTTTAAAAATGAGACTTTTGAAATGATGGAGGTAAATGGTCTTTGGATTGGTCCGGCCTTAAAAAGCCCGAGCTTGCAGCTTAGAGTTTGGTGGCATTTAATTCAAGATATCTTCATGAGTAAGAAAAGATTCGTTCTCCTAATGCAAAATTCTAACAATAAGTGCATGGAACGATTTATGAATATGGCCAATCCTGCTCACCTATACGAAGGTGCTCCATCAAATATGGCTGGTGAATGCACGCATAAAACCATAAGGGTCAGCGTAACCACTCGTTGGAACATCGTTTTGAATGCTCCGAAATACTTACGAGAACTTTTGCAACGACAGCAAAGAGCCCAGGTGTTTTCTCAAAAACAGAACTATTTACGCTCACTAAAACAAACAGAGTCTGAATTTGCTTAGAAGGAGAAAATGAATTTGTAGCAATCTAAGAGTGTTGGCCTTTAGATAAAAAAAGCTAAAGGACTTCCTTCGCGCAATGTTGATTTGAAAAAAGACACATGAGGCGTTCTTACCCAGCTCTGGATTTTGACGTCTAAGTGCATTATCCTCCCCCTCCCGCACAGGGCGGCTTCTGGCCGCCCTAGCGCGCTAAAATCGAGCAGCTGGCTTTCTTGAAAGCTTCATTATTCTCTCTATCTGGGAGGAATTGATCAGCTGTGTCGGTCGTAGTCCTCCCCGCAGGGGTTGGAAACACTGTGCTGTAGCTTTAGGAAGGTATTATTTGCGATATGAGCAGAACTCGGACCAAGAAACCCACCAGCAACAAGAAACACCGCCACAGCAAGAAATTCGTCTACGCCTTCGGTAAGACTACCAACGGCAACTCCAGCATGCGTGAGCTGCTGGGTGGTAAGGGCGCGAATCTGGCCGAGATGGCCGCTATCGGCCTGCCCGTACCTCCCGGTTTTACCATCAGCACCGAGGTCTGCACCTATTACTACGATCACCAGCAGCGTTATCCAACAGCCTTGCGTCAGTCCGTTGCCGACGCCATCAAGGTTGTGGAAAAACAGCTGAACAAACAATTTGGTGCACGTAAAAATCCGCTTCTGGTTTCGGTGCGCTCGGGTGCCAGAGACTCCATGCCCGGCATGATGGATACCATCCTCAATCTTGGTCTGAACGACGAAACGGTAGAAGGTCTGGCGGAAGTGTCACAGAACTCGCGCTTTGCCTGGGACTGCTATCGCCGCTTCATCCAAATGTACGGCGCCGTGGTTATGGGCGTCACTGCTCGCACCGAAGAGGAAGAAGACCCCTTCCATAGGATTCTGGAGAAATTAAAGCAGTCGCAGAAGCTGAAGTCGGATAACGAGCTTACTACCGCCAACCTGCAAACATTAGTGACCCAATATAAGGCACTGATTCACAAGCGTACCCGCAGCGCCTTCCCGCAAGACGTGATGCAGCAACTATGGGGTGCTATCAGTGCTGTGTTCGGTTCCTGGCGTAATGACCGCGCCATCCTTTACCGTCAGGAATACGACATACCTGCCGAATGGGGCACTGCAGTTAATGTGCAGGCCATGGTATTTGGCAATGCCGGTGATGACAGCGCCACCGGCGTGGCATTCACCCGTGACCCGGCCAATGGCGAGAAGCTGTTTTATGGCGAATATCTTGTTAATGCCCAGGGCGAAGATGTGGTGGCTGGTGTCCGCACCCCCAATGCCATCGGCCTGATGGCGAAGGAAATGCCGAAGAGCTTTAAAGACCTGGAAAGAGTTCGCAGCAAGCTGGAGAAGCATTTTAAGGACATGCAGGACTTCGAGTTCACTATCGAAAAAAGCAAGCTGTTCATCCTGCAGACCCGTAACGGCAAGCGTACCGGTCTGGCGGCCGTGAGAATTGCCGTAGAAATGGTGAAAGAGCGCCTGATGAATGTGGAAACGGCGCTGCTGAAGATTCCGGCCGAGTCTATAGACTCTTTATTAGTCCCTGTATTCGACCCCAAAGCCTTGAAGGCGGGCGCCGTGATTGGCAATGGCCTGCCTGCGGGTCCCGGCGGCGCTACCGGTCGCATTGCATTCACTGCCGCCTCGGCAGAATTAGAAACTCGCAAGGGTAACAAGGTAGTACTGTGCCGCACCGAGACCTCACCAGATGATCTAAAAGGCATGTTGCACTCGCAGGGCATTCTAACCTCCCGCGGCGGTGTGTCCTCTCATGCGGCGCTGGTAGCCCGTCAATTAGGCAAGGTCTGCGTCTGTGGCGCCAGCAATATAAGCATCAACTATGAGAAGAAGACACTGACAGCCGGCAAAGTAGTGTTGCACGAAGGAGACTACATCTCCATCGACGGTAGCACTGGTGCCATCTATAAGGGCATGATCGAAAGTGTGGACTCCGAAGTTAAGCGAGTACTGGAAGGCGGGCTAAAACCCGGCAAGAGCTACACCTACGAATTATTCCAAACCGTCATGAAATGGGCCGACAAACAACGCGCCCTGAAAATTCGAACCAATGCCGACACCCCCACCATGGCCCGCCAGGCGGTAGCCTTCGGTGCCGAGGGCATAGGGCTGTGCCGTACCGAGCACATGTTCTTCGACGGTGATCGTATCGACTACATGCGGCAGATGATACTGGCGGTGGATGAAGTGCAACGCCGCTCGGCATTAAAGAAGCTGCTGCCTTTTCAGAAGAAAGACTTCGTCGGCATTTTCAAAGCCATGAATGGCCGCCCAGTAACTATTCGTCTATTGGATCCCCCTTTACACGAGTTTCTGCCCCACGACGATGTGGTGCGAAGACAACTGGCAGAAAAACTCGACGTACCCTTCGATTTCGTCATCGACCGCATTAAGTCATTGCACGAAGAAAACCCCATGCTGGGTTGTCGCGGCTGCCGACTGGGCATTATCTATCCGGAAATCACCGAGATGCAGAGCCGAGCGATCTTCGAAGCCACGGCGCAAGTATTAAAGAGCAAGAAAGGCATTAAGGTGAAGCCGGAGATCATGATTCCATTAGTGGGCTTTCGCGAAGAACTGGCCGATCAGTTGGCAATCGTGCACCGCGTTGCGAAAGAAGTAATGAAGAAACGCAAAGTACGCATCAACTACATTGTCGGCACCATGATAGAGGTGCCACGCGCCGCTATTACCGCCGACGAGATAGCCAAAGAGGCAGATTTCTTCAGCTTCGGCACCAACGACCTGACCCAAACCGCTCTGGGACTAAGCCGTGACGACATGGGTCTGTTCTATGACCAGTACCAGAGCAAGGAAATCTACAACAAGAACCCCTTCGCCAGTCTGGATCAAAGAGGTGTTGGCAAACTCATCGAGTTTGCGGTTGACCGCGGACGTTCCACCAAGCCCGATCTCAAATTGGGCATCTGTGGCGAACACGCCGGCGACCCCTCCTCCATCGAATTCTGTCATCGTGCTGGGCTTGACTATGTAAGTTGCTCACCGCCACGTGTGCCGATTGCCAGATTAGCGGCGGCGCAGGCGAAATTGCGTAGTGGTTAATTTAAGGAAATCAAAGTGGTGGAGTCTACTTCCTGTACCACGCCATCTCGAATAATAACATTTCGGTTCAGATAGATAAGTTTGGAAAAGCTGAATTGGTTAGAACATCGGACTCATAATCCGTTTGTCCCAGGTTCGAGTCCTGGTGGGCCCACCAATTAAATCAACAAGTTACGTTATGTAGCTTGGTTAGCTTTTAGCCTCTTGCGTGAGTTTTGCGTGAGGCTAAAAGTTGCTGATCCTTCGCAGTACAACCAGCTCCGGTTTACTCCCGGACTTCTCACAAACACTTTCAGCGGCCGCTATCAGATTTGACAGTTCAGCGGCTGAATAATGTGTGGTGATCCGTCCTGAGCGGTGGCCCAGCAAATCCTGACGATCTTCAAAGCTTACTCCGGCAGCGCGTAAGCGCCGCCCAAAAGTATGCTTCAAATCATGCACACGAACCTGTTCCAGGCCCACCTTTCCTCTGGCGAGTTGCCAGCCGCTATTGAGCATATTGCGCACTGGTTTCCCGCGATAAGCAAAAACATGGGTGTCGTGATTTCCTCTTCGCGCTTCCACAACGGAAAGCGCTATACGATTCAGCACGACAAGCCGATCATCAGCGTTTTTCACAAACTCGCCAGGGACAATGAATACGGATGTATTCAAAGTAGGGACTTTTACCTCCCAATCCCAGCGCAGATTGCAAATCTCACTGTCTCGGCAACCCGTATTCACAGCGAACAGCGCCATTTCCGCTAAATGCTCTGGTAGCTCTTTGAACAGCTTTGTCTGTTCATCCCAGGACAGCGGATAGGGCTTGCGCTTGTCTGTATCGGGTAGCAATTTAATTTTAGGTGCTATGGCAAGCCAGGTCAGGCCATATTCATCCTGCCACTCACTAGCGGCCAGATTGAGTATGCGCCGTACAATTTTCAGGCCGTGATTAATCGTACCCACGGCCCTGCCCTGCTTGCGTCTGTCTTCGATCCAGCTTTCCATTGAACCGCGATGCAACCGATCTATGGCTATATCACCGATCCAAGGCAACAACTGCTTTATCAGACAGATATCCCGATTCAGACTCCGTTTATGCTGGTTCTCCAGCACAAATTTCGCTGCGGCTTCTTCAAACCTCCGTGTCGGTCTAACTCCATATACTTCCGCTTTTCGGGTCTGCTCCATCAAGCGCGCGAGGAACCTTTCCGCTTCTGCGAATTCACTTGTTCCAGTGCTCTGGCAAACACGCCGCCCGCTGATGCGGTTCGAGTAATCGATGTCTTCCTCGATGACTTGGATCTTTCCGGATTAGGCTTTCGAACCCAACCCCAAGAAACAGGCCGACCTGCCTATCATCCAGCCATGATGTTGAAGCTGTATGTCTATGGTTATCTCAATC
>JAJFKE010000025.1 GCA_021773355.1 Gammaproteobacteria bacterium
ACTGACTCCTGACAGATGGCAGGAAGTTCTGGAGGAAGAGGGGTTTGGAGATGTTTTTTTTCCAGCCAGGAATGCCCATAGGTTAGGACAACAGCTTATCGCTGCCAGCAGTGATGGCGTAGTACGACAACGCGTCAATAAAAAGGGAAAAATACTAGCAGAATCAGCTAGTAAAAGTGAACTTCCCAATAGAAAGGTTCCGCTAAGGGACCCTAGGAGCATTTCCGCAATCAAGAGCGGTCCAGCAGTCAACTATTCCATGCCTGCAACCGGTATAGCCGATTCCTCGATATATGTAACTGAGCAGATGCTAAAAGACTATGTAAAAGAGGCACTGCAAATTTGTATCGCATCGTCGTTAAAGACGAAGCCGGAATTAATTGAGGGAGATCACAGTTTCTCAGATTACGGAGTGGACTCAATCATCGCAGTGGAATTGATCAATCAGATCAATCAGAAGTTAAACATCGTATTGCAAACTACTGTGCTATTCGATTTCAGCACACTCTATCAGTTGACGGATTTTATTGTTGCTGAGCATCATCAATCCCTCAGTTATGCCTTACCAGAGAGAAAGGCCGTTATCCAAGCGCCTTCTGCTGAGATTAATAGAGCAGTGAACGATTCAGAGCCCATGTCGGCGGCAATGAGTGACTTCTCTCCACATGTAACTGAGCAGATGCTAAAAGACTATGTAAAAGAGGCACTGCAGATTTGCATCGCATCGTCGTTAAAGACGAAGCCGGAATTAATTGAGGGAGATCACAGTTTCTCAGATTACGGAGTGGACTCAATCATCGCAGTGGAATTGATCAACCAGATCAATCAGAAGTTAGACATCGTATTGCAAACTACTGTGCTATTCGATTTCAGCACACTCTATCAGTTGACGGATTTTATTGTTGCTGAGCATCATCAATCCCTCAGTTATGCCCTGCCAGATAGCGAGGCAGCCATTCCAGCGTATTCTCTTATCGCGGAGAAGGCGGACAGATTGACAAGTCAAAGTAGGCAGGCCTTGCCGACGAGTAACGATTCCGCATTACATTACCATAAGGTGCTTATCGAAGGGCCGGGAGAGATTCAAAATTTGAGGATTATAGAATCTTCCCTGGAAAGTCTCCGGCCGACCGAAGTCTGCATAGCCATAGAAGCGTTTTCTTTGAATTTCGGAGACCTACTTTGCGTACGTGGTATGTATCCAAATATGCCTCCATATCCGTTTACTCCGGGATTTGAGGCAAGTGGTGTAGTAATAGAAGTTGGACATTCGGTCGACAAGGTGAAGCTTGGAGATTTGGTGATTGCCGGAGCAGGTGGGTCACTGGGTGCCCATGCTACTGCAATGATTTGTGACCAAGAACGAGTGTCACTAAAACCTTCGTCCATGTCTTTCCCAGAAGCCTGTGCTCTGGGCGCAGCCAGTCTTACTATGGTTGACGCTTTTGCCAAGGCGAGGTTACAACAAGGAGAATCTGTCCTTATTCAAACTGCTGCAGGAGGAACGGGGCTGATTGCAGTACAGTTGGCTGAACATTACGGAGCGACTGTATATGCTACCGCAGGGTCGAATCACAAGCTCGCATTCCTGAAATCACAGGGCGTCCCGTTTTGCATCAACTATCTGGAGAATGACTTCGAGTCAGAAATTCATCGTCTAACCCATGGGCGTGGTGTTGATGTTGTCATCAATACTCTCTCCGGAGATGCTATCCAGAAAGGTCTGAATTGTCTGGCGCCGGGAGGAAGATATATTGAGATTGCCATGACCGCATTGAAATCGGCAAAGTCAATCGACCTTTCCGTTTTAAACAACAATCAAAGTTTTTACAGTGTCGATCTAAGTAAATTAGCTCTTGAAGATCCTGGAGCGCTGGAATCATATCGGAAAGAAGCTCTTTCGCTGTATCGACAAGGAGTTATAACCCCAACGATTTGGCGGACATTTTCGTTTGAATCAATTCATGAAGCTTATCAAGCACTTTCTGATCGTAGCAATATAGGCAAAATAGTTGTCACCGTTCCTGAAGAACTGAAGATTTCAAGTACTTCAACTGTTCTTCCGGCTATCGATGAAACGGCAGTCAGAACTGATGCCAAAATAAGTAAAGACTCCATAGCTGTTATCGGAATGAGTGGACGGTTTGCCGAGTCAGAGTCCTTGGAAGAGTTCTGGCAAAACCTCAAACAAGGGAAAGACCTCGTTAAAGAGGTTTCTCGTTGGAATACGTCTGAGTGTGTTATCTCTGAATCGACCCATGAGTATTGCACTCGAGGTAGTTTTGTCGATTCAATAGACATGTTTGATCCACTATTTTTCAGAATTTCGCCTGTCGAAGCCCTGTATATGGATCCTCAACAACGCTTATTTTTGGAGGAATCCTGGAAAGCGTTAGAGGATGCTGGCTATGCAGGGAAAAACATGGATGGAAAACAGTGTGGCATTTATGTCGGTTTTAGCGGTTCTGATTACGCCAGCTTGTTTGTGGGCGAACCACCCGCTCAAGCATATTGGGGAAATGCCGGTTCGATAACGCCTGCACGGATAGCCTATTATCTTAATCTGCAGGGACCTGCGATTGCCGTAGATACAGCCTGTTCTAGTTCATTAGTCTCTGTTCATCTCGCTTGTCAAAGTCTATGGTCACAAGAAACGGAGTTGGCCTTGGCGGGAGGTGTTTTTCTACAAGCTACTTCCGGGTTCTACCGGGCCGCCAACCATGCGGGCATGCTTTCCCCCGAAGGAAGTTGTCATACCTTTGACGCCAAAGCTGATGGCTTCGTGCCAGGCGAAGGGGTAGGCGTAGTCGTCCTAAAGCGCCTAAACGATGCGTTAAGAGATGGGGATTCTATTCGCGGAATAATACGAGGCAGTGGAATAAATCAAGATGGCCGCACTAATGGCATTACAGCTCCAAGTGTTGGATCACAAGAACGATTGGAATGCTCGGTGTATGACCGATTTAGAATTGATCCTGGAACTATCCAAGTCGTTGAGGCTCATGGTACAGGGACCAGGTTAGGGGACCCCATCGAATATGGAGCTATTAGCAACGCTTTCCGTAAATATACCGATAAAAAACAGTATTGCGCTATTGGTTCGGTTAAGACGAACATCGGCCATGCCGCCACCGCTGCTGGTATTGCAGGTCTTTTAAAACTTTTACTTTCTCTGCGGCATCGGCAAATCCCGCCTTCGTTACACTTTAAAAATGGAAATCCCGCTATTGATTTTGAGTCGAGCCCGTTTTATGTCAATACTAAATTAAAGGAATGGGTGGTAGAGAGTGGGCAAAAAAGGCGAGCCGCAATCAGTTCTTTTGGTTTCAGTGGCACCAACGCACATTTGGTGATAGAAGAAGCGCCTTACTCGGAAAGGGCAATTATTCAATCACCTGGCTATCTGGTAGTGCTTTCAGCTCGAACCCCAGAGCAACTTGAGCAGCAAGTCGAAAATCTCCTTAGGCTTGTAAAACTCTCGCCCGAACTGTCAATGAATGATTTGAGTTACAGCCTGTTTGTAGGTCGTCTGCATCTGGCTCATCGCTTTTCTTGTCTTGTTCGAAGTCAAAAAGAATTGATTCATTTCTTGGAACAATGGATTGAAACTGGAATGGCCAGTCAGGTACATGTTTCAGAGATTCCCGAAGGTGAGGTACGCGAGCAGCCTTCATTGAAGAAATATGCGAATCAATGCATTCAGGATTGCAGGAACAGCACGGACGGCAATCGCTATCTGGAGCATTTGGCAACTATTGCTGACCTCTATAATCAGGGATATTCTTTAGACTTTCATGAATTATTTCCTGAAGGCTCTAAAAGAACTCCACTGCCGACTTACCCTTTTTCGAAAGAACGGTATTGGGTAGATTCGGAAAAAGATAGAGAACAAATTGCAATAAATGGCTCGTCACTTACAAAGATTAACTCTGCTGTTATCCATCCTCTACTGCATGCCAACACCTCTGACCTAAGCCAACAACGCTATAGTACTATCTTTAATGGTACAGAGTTCTTCCTAAGAGATCACCAGATACAACAGCAAAAAGTACTGCCCGCTGTCGCCTATCTGGAAATGGCCTGCGCTG
>JAJFKE010000026.1 GCA_021773355.1 Gammaproteobacteria bacterium
TGTTGAGATGGTAATGCCGGGTGACAACGTGAACATGGTTGTGACTTTAATAAACCCGATTGCGATGGATGAAGGTCTGCGCTTTGCTATCCGTGAGGGTGGACGTACAGTAGGCGCGGGCGTTGTAGTCAAGATCTTCGAGTAAAATCGATAGCCCGATCAAAGCCAGCCTTCCGAAAGGAACGCTGGCTTTGTTGTATACAGGGAGTTTGTAGTATTGCCGTTGGCTGCGATTAAAGGCCGGTGCTGAGCGGGAAAAATGACTTTAGGCATTTTTTGGAGAGAAGGTACCCCGGAGGGGCACAGGACTGCAGTCAACGGCAATGCTGCTAGCGCCGGGATATTGCAAAATTATTGATTTAGGGGGCAGCGGATTCTGACGGGCATCAGCTTGAAGCTTGGAATATCGCTGCAGACCGCGCCCCTCTGGGGTTCCCTCACTACACTCCATGCCCAAGGTCATTCCGTTTCACGCGGCGCTGGCCTTTGATTGCAGCGGAATTCCAAGCTCCAAACTGAACCCTGGTTTAGTAACTTGGATAAGTTGCTTGGAAATAGGTTGAAAACGCGGAAAGTCAGAGAAAAAGCGGCTTTCAGGCGGTTATTCCTTGACAGTAAAGGGTCAAAACCTTAAGATTCGCATCCCTTATTTGGCGATTAATTAGTACTCGTCACAGAAAAAAGCAGTAACTGCTTAATTTTTAAGTATTTTTTGGAGTTGTCAGTAGATGCAAAGTCAGCGTATCAGAATCCGGCTCAAAGCCTTCGATCATCGTCTGATTGATCAGTCCACCCAAGAAATAGTTGATACTGCCAGACGCACGGGCGCTCAGGTTCGAGGACCTATCCCACTGCCGACGAATAAGGAAAGATTTACTGTATTGATTTCTCCGCATGTAAACAAAGATGCTCGAGATCAGTACGAAATCCGCACCCACAAGAGATTGCTGGATATTGTCGAGCCAACTGAGAAAACAGTTGATGCTTTGATGAAGCTGGATCTAGCGGCGGGCGTGGAAGTACAGATTAGTTTGGGTTAATAGCTCCCTTACAGGGTGCTGAATAAAACAAGCTAAGAGTAAAACATAACCAGGCAAAGAGCATTCAGTCCTCTTTGCCCTTTTTTTAAGTTTTGGCGCACTGATATTTCTGCCACCCAACGCGGTGGCAAACATAGTGTAACGCGTCAGCGGCCATAGCGGGTTTAGCCCCTTGCACGATGAGGTTTATTAAAATGTCGATTGGTTTAGTCGGTAGAAAAAGCGGTATGACCCGCGTTTTCACTGAAGAAGGCACATCTGTCCCTGTTACAGTTGTAGAAGTACAACCGAACCGGGTCACACAAATAAAGACTCCCGATGTAGACGGCTATAGCGCTATTCAGGTTACTACTGGATCGCGTCGCGCTTCGCGTGTGACAAAATCTATGGCGGGTCATTTTGCCAAGGCAAGCACGGAAGCGGGTTCCGGTCTCTGGGAATTTCGCATAGAAGATACGGCTGAGATCGCTATGGGTAGCGAAATCAAAGTCGATCAATTCGAAGTTGGCCAGATGGTGGATGTTACTGGCACATCGAAGGGTAAAGGCTTTCAGGGTGGTGTTAAACGACATAATTTCCAAATGCAGGACGCTACTCACGGTAACTCTCTTTCTCACCGTGCTCCTGGTTCGATCGGCCAATGTCAGACTCCAGGTAGAGTATGGAAAGGTAAGAAGATGGCAGGTCAAATGGGTAATGTAAGGAAAACGACCCAGTCTTTAGAAGTGATAAGAGTCGATATTGAAAATAATCTACTTCTTATTAAAGGTGCACTGCCAGGTGCCACCGGTTCAAATGTAATAGTTCGTCCAGCCATCAAGGCAAAGGGGTAAGCAATGGAATTAAGTCTTGCGTTGCCCGGCAAGAAGACGGGCAAAGAAAAAATTTCACTTTCAGACGAGTCTTTCGACAAGGCCTATAACGAGCCTTTGGTGCATCAGACTGTTGTAACTTATTTGGCCGGTGCCAGACAGGGTTCGGTTCAGCAAAAAACTCGTTCGGAAGTTCGTGGAGGTGGTCGTAAGCCTTGGCGTCAAAAAGGTACTGGCCGAGCGCGAGCCGGAACCATTAGGTCTCCGATCTGGCGTGGTGGTGGTGTTACCTTTGCTGCACGTCCTCAAGATCACAGTAAGAAACTAAATAAGAAAATGTATCGCGGCGCGATGCAATGCATTCTGTCAGAGCTTATCCGCCAAGACAGGCTGTTTGCCGTTAACGAATTTGCACTGGATTCACATAAGACTCAGGCATTGGTTAGCAAGCTGAAAGAATTTGAATTAGATAACGTCCTCATCATTTCCGATCAAGTAGAAAAGAACCTGTATCTTGCCGCAAGGAACCTGCACAAGGTTGATGTGCTGGATGTTGCCGGTTTGGATCCTGTAAGTTTGATCGGTTTTGAAAATGTGCTGATAACCGTCTCCGCACTTAAGAAAGTAGAGGAGATGTTGTCATGAACGTCGAAAGAATCTACTCAGTAATCCTTGGACCACACGTTTCTGAAAAAACCACTTTAATGGGTGAGTTGAATAATCAGTATGCGTTCAAGGTTACAACTGATGCTACAAAATCAGAAATCAAGACAGCGGTAGAGACAATTTTCAAAGTTGTCGTTGCTGACTTGCAAGTGCTAGTCGTAAAGGGAAAAACCAAGCGTACAGCAAAGGGAAAAATTAGACGTCGCTCAGATTGGAAGAAAGCGTATGTCAGACTTGAAGCGGGTCATGAAATTGACTTTGCGGACATCGGGTAAAGGGGTAAGTCATGCCAGTAGTTAAGTGTAAACCTACTTCTCCTGGACGTCGTTTCGTCGTCAAGGTTGTTCATCCCGATTTGCATAAGGGCGAGCCCTATGCGCCGCTGACTGTTGCCAAACCGAAGACCGGTGGTAGAAACAACAAAGGTCGTATCACCACACGTCACATTGGTGGTGGGCACAAACAAAAATACCGAATTATCGATTTCAAGCGCAATAAAGATGGCATTGAAGCGAAAGTAGAGCGTCTGGAATATGATCCAAACCGTTCCGCAAATATAGCTCTGCTGCTTTATGCAGACGGTGAACGCAGGTACATCATCGCCCCAGGAAAAATTAAGACAGGCGACGTAGTTATGTCTGGCGAAGAAGCAGCAATTAAGGTTGGCAACTGCTTGCCGCTTAGAAACATACCTCTTGGTAGCACGGTGCATTGCTGTGAAATGAAACCTGGCAAAGGTGCGCAGATTGCACGTAGTGCCGGAACTTCTTTGCAGTTAGTTGCAAGAGAAGGCAATTACGCGACTGTACGACTGCGCTCAGGCGAAATGCGCAAGGTATTGAGTGACTGCCGTGCGACTCTTGGTGAGGTGTCAAATTCTGAGCATTCCCTGAGATCGCTCGGTAAAGCCGGTGCCAAACGATGGAGAGGCGTAAGACCGACGGTACGTGGAGTTGCCATGAACCCGGTTGATCACCCACACGGTGGTGGAGAGGGCAGAACTTCCGGTGGTCGTCACCCTGTTTCTCCTTGGGGTACGCCGACTAAGGGATATAAAACCAGAACCAATAAGCGTACGAGTGACATGATTGTTCGTCGCAGAAATTCAAGCCGTTAAGGCTTCAGTAGAGGTATTTACTAGTGCCACGTTCACTAAAAAAAGGTCCTTTCATCGATCTTCACTTGATGAAGAAAGTACAGACCGCATCAGAGAATAACGACAAGCGTCCAATTAAGACGTGGTCGCGACGTTCAATGGTTTCTCCAGACATGATTGGTTTGACCATCGCTGTCCACAACGGACGACAGCACGTGCCAGTCTTTATTAGTGAAGATATGGTTGGTCACAAGTTAGGTGAGTTCTCAACGACTCGCACTTATCGCGGCCACTCCGCCGATAAGAAGGCACGGTAATTAGGGGTCTGTGATGGAAGTTAGAGCAAGATTAAAAGGCGCACGTCTCTCGGCTCAAAAAGCCCGACTTGTAGCCGATCAGATACGTGGCAAAGCGGTGGAAGAAGCTTTGTTGGTATTGTCGTATAGCCCTAAAAAAGGCGCCGCAATCATCAAGAAGGTCTTGAATTCAGCAATTGCCAATGCGGAGCACAATGAAGGTGCTGACGTAGATGAATTAAAAGTATCAACGATTTGTGTTGATGAAGGCATGACGATGAAACGCATTATGCCAAGAGCAAAGGGTCGCGCTGATCGAATTCTCAAGCGTTCATGTCACATAACAATCACAGTCGCAGATAGCTAGGAGTATCGGATGGGTCAAAAAGTACATCCAACTGGAATTCGACTTGGCATAGTCAAGAAGCACACTTCTGTGTGGTATGCCGAGGGAAAAGAGTACGGAGATAACTTGCTTGTAGATCTTCAGGTTAGAGATTTCATCAAGAAGAAGTTAGCCAGCGCGTCTGTATCCAGAGTAGACATAGAGCGACCAGCACAAACAGCCAAAATTTCGATTCACACTGCGCGACCAGGAATCGTAATTGGTAAGAAAGGCGAAGACGTTGAATCACTGCGTAGCATCCTGACTGCGAAGATGGGCGTTCCTGTGCAGATCAACATAGAAGAAATTCGCAAGCCTGATCTGGACGCTCAATTGGTGGCAGATGGTGTCGCTTCACAACTAGAGCGTCGCGTTATGTTTAGACGTGCTATGAAGCGTGCTGTACAGAACGCAATGCGACAGGGTGCGGAAGGCATCAAGATACAGGTAGGTGGACGTTTAGGTGGAGCAGAAATTGCGCGTTCAGAATGGTATAGAGAAGGTCGAGTGCCATTGCATACACTTAGAGCAGACATCGATTACGCAACTGCTGAAGCAAGCACTACATAT
The DNA here is from genome assembly GCA_021773355.1 of Gammaproteobacteria bacterium. Lineage (GTDB taxonomy): Bacteria > Pseudomonadota > Gammaproteobacteria > Pseudomonadales > Pseudohongiellaceae > UBA9145. The sequence goes on from JAJFKE010000026.1 coordinate 4,866, forward strand.
GGTTTGATCGGCGTAAAAGTTTGGATATTTAAAGGTGAGGTGTTGGATTTGGATGAGGCGATTGTGCCTGCTCCTGTTAAGTCCAGCTAGGGGAAAGAGACGTGTTACAACCAAAGCGTACAAAATTTCGCAAAATGATGAAGGGTCGTAATCGTGGTCTTTCACATCGTGGCAGCAATGTAGATTTTGGTGAATACGGTTTGAAAGCTGTTTCACGCGGAAGATTAACTGCGCGCCAGATTGAAGCTGCTCGACGAGCAATGACTAGACACGTAAAACGTGGTGGAAAGATCTGGATACGAGTATTTCCTGATAAGCCAATTACTCAGAAGCCACTGGAAGTTAGACAAGGTAAGGGAAAAGGCAGTGTCGAATACTGGGTAGCTCAAATTCAACCCGGTAGAATTATGTTTGAAATGGAAGGTGTTGATGAAAAATTGGCTCGAGAAGCCTTTAGTTTGGCCGCTGCCAAATTGCCTTTCGAGACCATCTTCGTTAAGCGGACGGTAATGTAATGAAAGCCAGTGAATTGAGAGATAAATCAGTAGAGGAATTGCAATCGCAATTGCAGGATCTCTATAAAGACCAGTTTAATTACCGTATGCAGAATGGTACGGGACAGTTGGGCCAGGTCCACCTGATTGGTGCTGTTCGCAGGGATATTTCCCGAGTCAAAACTATTATTACCGAAAAACAGAGAAGTGGATCATAGATATGTCGGCTACTGAGAACCAAGAGAAAAGTGCTCGTACTACTTCTGGCAAGGTAATCAGCAACAAAATGGACAAGTCCATTGTTGTACTGGTTGAGCGACGAGTAACACACCCGGTGTATGGCAAGATCATCAAACGATCTACCAAAATCCATGCACACGACGCTAACAACGAGTGTTTGCCGGGTGATGAAGTGACAATAAAAGAAGTGCGTCCTCTGTCTAAAACCAAGTCTTGGTCTTTAGTTTCTATAGATGGTCGGGCCACGCAAGTTTAAATAGTAGTTAGCTTAGGAATTTGCATTCGATGACCGGATGCTTGGTGGAGTGAATCGATGATTCAAGTGCAGTCATACTTAGATGTCGCGGACAACAGCGGCGCTAGACGCGTAATGTGTATCAAGGTATTGGGCGGGTCCCATCGCCGTTACGCTCGCATTGGCGACATTATTAAAGTTACCGTAAAAGAAGCAATTCCTCGCGGCAAGGTAAAGAAGGGCCAGGTTTTGACTGCTTTGGTAGTACGCACCAAAAAAGGTGTCAGACGTGGTGATGGATCACAAATTCGGTTCGATGATAATGCGGCGATCTTATTGAACGCTCAGCATGCACCGATCGGCACACGTGTGTTTGGTCCGGTAACACGAGAACTGCGAACTGAAAAGTTCATGCGAATTATTTCATTGGCGCCAGAAGTACTTTAGTCGCGTCAAAAGAATAGAGTTATAGAGGCAAGGGCAGGAAATGCGCAAACTGAAACGTGATGATGAAGTGATAGTAATCACTGGCAAAGACAAGGGTAAACGCGGGACAGTTGCCCGTCTTGTTGGTACGGACCGTGTAATTGTCCATGGTGTGAATATGGTTAAGCGACACACCAAGCCAAATCCGAACGCGGGCCAGCCCGGTGGAATAGTTGAGAAAGAGGCTGCGTTGAGTATTTCAAACGTCGCTATTTTTAATCCTGAGACTAACAAGGCAGATCGAGTTGGAATTCAGGTGCTTGAAGATGGCGCTAAGAAGCGCGTATTCAAGTCAAACGGTCAAGAAATAGATTAATAACGGTAGGTTGCCTAGCATGGCTCAGTTAAGAGAGTTTTATAAAAAAGAAGTAATACCAGCTCTAACCGAACAGTTCGGTTATGACAATCCTATGCGCGTGCCTAAAGTTACTAAGGTTGTGCTCAATATGGGTGTTGGTGAAGCATTGACTGACAAGAAGATTCTTGAGAATGCAGCTAACGATCTGACGCAGATTAGTGGGCAGAAAGTTGTAGTTACCAAAGCTCGTAAATCTATCGCTGGATTCAAGGTACGTGAAGGCTGGCCCGTTGGTTGTAAGGTAACCCTTCGTGGTGAACGTATGTATGACTTCCTGGACAGGCTGGTTGGCATAGCGATACCTCGTATTAGAGATTTCCGAGGTCTAAGCCCGAAGTCATTCGACGGTCGTGGAAATTTTGCCATGGGTGTGACTGAGCAGATTATTTTTCCGGAGATTGACTACGATAAGATCGATACCCTGCGTGGTCTGGATATCGCTATTACAACTAGCGCGGTAACTGATGATGAAGGTCGAGCGCTGCTTACCGCTTTGAAATTTCCGTTTAGAGGATCCGTGCCTTCCGCTGACGCTGCGCCAGCTGAAGAAACTGGAGTTGAAGATACTGTAGTTGAAGAGACAGCGGCGGCTCCAGAAGCGCCTGTCATCGAAGAAGTAGTCGCAGAAGAAACACCGGCAGCAGCAGAAGATGCAGCTGCACCTGATGAGGAAAAGGACTCTTAATAATGGCTAAGACTTCAATGATAGCTAGAGAGAACAAACGCACCAAGAAGGTAGAGCAATTTGCCGCCAAACGTGCAGCAATAAAAGCTGTTCTTAAAGACGTTAATGCTAGTGATGAAGAAAAGTGGGATGCACAGGTTAAGCTGCAAAAGCTACCTCGTGATTCTAGCCCTGTTCGTCAACGCAGAAGATGTCGAATTACAGGTAGGCCTCACGGTGTATATCGTAAATTTGGTTTATGTCGAAATAAATTGCGCGAAGCAGCAATGCGCGGCGATGTGCCTGGTTTAACCAAGGCAAGCTGGTAGTCGGAGAAGAAACATGAGTATGTCAGATCCAATAGCAGATTTCCTAACGCGCATTCGTAATGCGCAAATGGCGAAGCTGCCAACGATTGTTTGCCCTTCTTCGAAGATTAAGGTCGCAATCGCTAGAGTATTACAAGATGAAGGTTATATAGTCGGCTATAGCGTTGATGAAAATGGCGGTAAGCCAAATATTAACGTTGAACTGAAATATTTTCAGGGAAAGGCAGTAATTGAAGAAATTAAGCGTGCAAGCCGACCAGGTCTGCGTAGCTATAAAGGTAAGGAAGATTTGCCTAAGGTTCGAGCCGGTTTGGGGATATCTATAATATCCACTAACAAAGGCCTGATGACTGAGACACAAGCACGTGCGGCCGGTATCGGTGGCGAGATTCTTTGTACAGTTTTCTAATTGGTGTTGATACTCGATCTTGTAATTTCTCTTGAAACCAAGAGCCAGGATCCAGAATAGAGCAATATTATGTCCAGAGTAGCAAATAGCCCGGTAGAAATACCCAAAGGCGTAGAAACAAACCTTAGTGACTCCGAAATTTCGGTGAAAGGCAGCAAGGGAAATTTGAACTTGGTGTTACACAGCTCTGTTGCGGTCGCACAAGACGGAGAGGTTCTAAACATCTCTGCCAAAGATGAATCCCGACAAGCTAACTCATTGGCCGGAACTTTCCGCTCTCTTATTAACAACATGGTTGTTGGTGTTAGCCAGGGCTTTGAGAAGAAATTAGAGCTTCAGGGCGTTGGTTATAGAGCCAAGGCTGAAGGTAAGAGAATTAATATAACTGTTGGATATTCACATCCGATTGACTATCAGTTACCTGAAGGTGTTACAGCAGATACGCCTACTCAAACTGAAATTGTGATCTCCGGCGCGGACAAGCAGCTGGTAGGCCAAGTCGCCGCGGAAATCAGGGATTTTCGTCCACCTGAGCCTTATAAAGGTAAGGGAATTCGCTACGCTAATGAGCGTGTGTATAGAAAAGAAGCGAAGAAGAAATAAGGCACAAAGTTATGAGCGTTAAAAAAGTAGCTCGCATTAGGCGAGCAAAAAGAGCCCGAGCAAAGATTAGCGAATTACGCATGAATAGACTGTGTGTGTATCGCTCACCCAGACATATTTATGCGCAGGTAATCTCGCCTTCTGGTGATCAAATTTTGGCCTCTGCATCTACTGTCGAAAAAGATGCACGTGGTGGAAAGACTGGCAATGTCGATGCAGCTGGCAAAGTCGGAAAATTAATCGCTGAACGAGCGAAGGCAGCAGGAATAGAGAAAGTCGCTTTCGATCGATCAGGTTATGCCTATCATGGCCGCGTAAAGGCATTAGCCGACGCAGCTCGTGAAGGCGGATTAGAATTTTAAGGGTTTGAACTATGGCATTTAGAGACCAGCCTGATAAGAACGAAGAAGGCATGCAGGAAAAGCTGATCCAGGTTAACCGTGTAGCAAAGGTGGTTAAGGGTGGTCGCATTTTTGGTTTTACAGCGCTTACTGCGGTTGGCGATGGCAACGGTCGTATAGGGTTTGGCCGCGGCAAGGCCCGTGAGGTTCCTTTGGCCATTCAAAAGGCTATGGAAGCAGCTCGACGCAACATGATTACGGTTAACTTGGATGGTCATACCTTACAGTATCCAATCAAGGCCAAGCATGGAGCCTCCAAGATTTATATGCAGCCAGCCTCTGAAGGTACTGGGGTAATTGCCGGCGGTGCAATGCGCGCCATTTTGGAATTGGCAGGTGTACAGAACGTATTGGCTAAATGTTATGGCTCAACTAATCCGGTCAACGTAGTTAGAGCTACTTTCAATGGCCTTCGTGATATGCGTTCACCTGAAGATATCGCCATGAAGCGCGGTAAGTCAGTCGATGAGATAGTAGGTTAGCAAAATGGCGAAGAAGACAGTAAAAATTACATTAGTACGTAGCCCTATAGGCACATTACCTAAGCACAAATTGTGCTTGCGAGGCTTAGGATTACGTCGTATGAATCAATCCGTCGAACTGGAAGATACGCCTTCAGTACGCGGAATGATTAACAAAATTAGCTACATGGTCGCCGTAGACTAAGGAAATCGTGATGGAATTAAATACAATAGGCCCCGCTTCCGGCAGCCATAAAGCAAAGAAACGTGTGGGTCGTGGCATTGGTAGTGGCTCGGGCAAGACTAGTGGTAGTGGTCACAAAGGTCAGAAATCTCGTAGTGGCGGCACAGTTCGACCAGGTTTCGAAGGCGGTCAAATGCCTCTGCAAATGCGTTTACCTAAATATGGTTTTAGTTCTCGTATAGGTCGTGTCTCAGCCGAAATTCGCACATCAGAATTGAATAAGGTTGATGCAGAGGTAATTACTATTGAAACGCTGCGCAAGGCCAACTTGATTACGGCCGGGATTAAACGAGCGAAGGTTATGTTGTCAGGTGATGTGACGAAAGCGGTGACTCTTCAGGGTATCGGTGTAACTAAAGGTGCGCGAGCCGCTATTGAAGCAGCCGGTGGCAAGATCATCGAAATAGAGACTCCAGTTAAGGTTAAGAAGTTGGCCAAGAAAACTGACAAGAAGCCGTCCAGGGCGGCTGCCAAGACCTCGGCCAAGGTGGCTGCGAAGAAGTCAGCCAAGTCAGCAACGGAAGTTGAAACGCAGGCCGAAGATATAGCTTCAGCAGAAAATCCTGCTGCAGACAAATAGACACTAAGAAGACTGGTAATAGATAAATAGATGGCAACTAAACCAAACATTACACCAGAAAACATAGGCGCCGGGCTCGGTGAGCTGAAGGCACGTCTATTGTTCTTGTTGTTTGCTATCTTCGTTTACCGAATTGGCACGCACATACCTGTGCCTGGTATCGATCCCTTGCAGTTGGCATCTTTCTTCTCCGCACAGGAAGGTACGTTCACAGACATGATCAATATGTTCGGTGGTGGTGCTTTGGAAAGAATGAGCATCTTGGCATTGGGTATCATGCCTTATATTTCAGCCTCCATTATCATGCAGCTGCTGTCCGCGGTAAGTCCGCAATTGGATCAGTTAAAGAAAGAAGGCGAGTCAGGACGTCGTAAGATTTCTCAGTACACCCGTTATGGGGCCTTGGTTCTGGCAACGGTTCAGGGTACTGGGATGACCGTAGGTCTACTTGCGCCAATGGCCTATGCGCCTGGGATAGCGTTCAATCTGACTGCCATTGTTTCTCTGGTTACCGGCGCCATGTTTCTAATGTGGTTGGGTGAGCAGATTACTGAAAAAGGAATCGGTAACGGCATTTCAATGCTGATCTTCGCCGGTATTGTTGCAGGCTTTCCCGCAGCTATAGGCACGTCACTAACGCAAGCCTATGAAGGCCAGATTAATGGTGTATTGCTATTAGTTGTTGGCTTGATTGCGATTGGAGTTGTGGCTTGTATCGTTTACATCGAACGTGCGCAGCGCCGTATTACGGTGAACTACGCCAAGCGTCAGCAAGGCAGAAAGATGTACCAGGCCCAGGCCAGTCATCTTCCTCTTAAAATTAATATGGCCGGTGTTATTCCTGCAATTTTCGCAAGCAGCATATTATTGTTCCCTGCCTCTATCGCGAATTGGTTCGGACAGGCGGAAGGCTCTGAGTGGCTGCAGGAGCTGGCTTTTCTGATTGGCCCTGGACAACCGCTATACATAATTATTTTTAGTGCGATGATTATTTTCTTTTGCTTTTTCTACACGGCATTGGTGTTCAATCCTCGCGACGTGGCCGAGAATTTAAAGCGTTCGAGTGCATTTATTCCAGGGATTAGACCTGGTGAGCAAACAGCGAAGTATATCGATGGTGTAATAACCCGATTGACTATGTTCGGTGCTGTCTACATCACTCTGGTTTGTTTGTTGCCGAATTTTATGCAAATGTTTGCCAACGTGCCCTTTAACTTGGGTGGTACAGCACTATTGATATCGGTAGTGGTGACTATGGATTTTTGGTCACAGGTACAGTCGCATTTGATGTCCCATCAGTATGATTCCTTGATGAAGAAATCAAAACTTGGCAACTACGGGCGTACTGGTATTTAGGATCTCGCGAAATGCGACGAGGTCCTGCTTGAGGAATGACGGAGAACGAACATGAAAGTTAGAGCATCTGTTAAGAAGATTTGCCGAAATTGCAAAGTAATTAAGCGTAACGGTTCTGTGCGAGTAATTTGCAAGGCTGAACCTAGACACAAACAACGTCAGGGTTAATCCTACAGACTAATTTTGTAAGAACGAATAAAAGAGAACGGAGCACCTTTATGGCACGTATTGCCGGAGTCAATATACCCGATAACAAGCATATCGTTATTTCATTGCGTTATGTTTATGGGATTGGTCCTACTACCGCTAGCGCGATTTGTGACAAGACTGGAATCACGCCTTCAACTAAGACTAGTGAGCTGAGCCCAGAGCAATTGGACAGCATTCGTGCGGAAGTAGCCAACCGTACTACCGAGGGTGATCTAAGACGCGAAGTGTCTATGAATATTAAGCGACTTATGGATTTAGGTTGCAACCGCGGCATACGTCATCGTCGCTCATTGCCAGTACGTGGGCAACGTACGAAAACAAATGCCAGAACCAGAAAAGGACCGCGCAAACCAATACGTAAGTAATGCGAACAGGGGTCAGAGTAAAAATTCATTCACAGTTCAGTGATATCAGTGGATGAAATGATGACTTTTTACTCTGACCCCAAATACAGAAGTTAGATGGAATAATTTATGGCTAAGCCAGCAGACAAGTCTATTAAGAAAAAAACCCGTAACGCCGTCATCGATGGTATTGCTTTTATTCATGCATCTTTTAATAACACGATCATTACGATTACTGATCGTCAGGGTAATGCATTGAGTTGGGCCACTGCCGGCGGCTCCGGATTCCGTGGCTCTAGAAAGAGCACACCTTTTGCAGCGCAGGTAGCAGCAGAGAAAGCCGGAAAAGCAGCTATCGAAATGTACGGATTACAGACCCTGGACGTGAAAGTGAACGGTCCTGGTCCTGGTCGTGAATCGGCAGTTAGGGCGCTTAATAATTGCGGCCTGCGCGTTGGAAATATTACCGACGTTACACCAATTCCACACAATGGTTGCAGACCACCCAAGAAACGACGCGTCTAAATAGAAAGTAAGCAGAAGCTCTTCTGATATAAAGAGCACAGGAGATAGACTATGGCCCGTTATTTAGGCCCAAAATGTAAGTTGTCCCGCCGCGAAGGAACCGATCTGTTTCTGAAGAGTGGTGTTCGCCCGATCGACAGCAAATGTAAGGCGGATACAATTCCTGGCCAGCATGGTGCTCGTCGTGGTCGTTTATCTGATTACGGTGTGCAGCTGCGTGAAAAGCAGAAAGTCAGAAGAACTTATGGTGTCCTGGAGAAGCAATTCCGCGGCTACTATAAGGAGGCAGCACGTATAAAAGGTGCTACTGGCGAGAATTTGTTGCAGCTTTTGGAATGCCGCCTGGACAATGTCGTCTACCGCATGGGTTTTGGTTCAACTCGCGCCGAAGCACGTCAATTAGTGGCACACAAGTCCATCACAGTAAATGGGGAAGTGGTAAATATTGCTTCTTACCGTGTATCTGAAGGTGACTCTGTAGCTATTCGACAGAAAGCTAAAGAACAACTACGAATTAAATCAGCATTGGAATTAGCTTCGCAGCGTAATCCGATTGACTGGGTATCAGTAGATCAGAACAAACTTGAAGGGCAATTTACCCGCATGCCTGAGCGGGAAGATTTGCCTTCAGAGATCAACGAGAACCTAATCGTCGAGCTATATTCTAAGTAGTGACAATCACACAAAGGGTGGATTTCATGCAAATTTCTTTATCAGACTTTTTAACACCGCAACTAATACAGGTTGATGAGTTCGATTCCTGTCATTCAAAAGTTGTACTTGAGCCGCTAGAGCGTGGCTTCGGACATACCTTGGGCAATGCATTAAGAAGAATACTGCTTTCTTCTATGCCTGGTACCGCGGTTGAAGAAGTCGAAATTGACGGCGTTGTACACGAGTACAGCACTATAGAAGGTGTGCGAGAAGATGTTATCGAAATTCTTCTTAACCTAAAGGGAGTGGCTGTTGTTCTAAACAACAACGATGAAGCTGTTCTTACACTAAACAAGAAAGGATCTGGCACAGTTACAGCCGGTGATATTTCTCTTGATCACGATGTTGAAATCATTAACCCTGATCATGTTATCGCAAATCTTAATACAAATGGCGAACTGAACATGCGCCTTACAGTACGCAAAGGTCGAGGTTACTCTCCCGCAGACAGCCGCGCTTCTGAAGATGATGAAACTCGTAGCGTAGGAAAATTACTGTTAGATGCTTCTTATACTCCGGTTTTACGCGTGTCCTATTCGGTAGAGAATGCTCGTGTTGAACAGCGCACTGACCTTGATAAATTGGTTATCGACTTAGAAACCAACGGTACTATCGACCCAGAAGAAGCTATTCGTCGAGCCGCAACTATTCTACAGCACCAGCTGGCAGTGTTCGTAGATTTGAAAAGTGAAATTGTTGCTGAGCCCGAAGTGCATGAAGACGAAATCGACCCGATTCTTCTTCGGCCGGTTGATGATTTGGAACTAACAGTACGCTCTGCAAATTGCCTGAAAGCAGAAGATATTTATTATATTGGCGATCTTATACAGCGCACAGAAGTAGAGCTGTTGAAGACTCCCAACTTGGGCAAGAAATCATTAACAGAGATTAAAGATGTGTTGGCTACGCGTGGACTATCGCTTGGTTTACGTCTCGAAAATTGGCCACCATCCAGTCTCAAATCTGGTGAGCGAGCAGCTTAGTCAAGCAAGCCGATTAGAACCCTTATATAAGGTAAAGAGTTATGCGTCATCGACAAAGCGGTCGCCAGCTAAATAGAAATAGTTCGCACCGATCAGCCATGTTCCGAAATATGACTATTTCATTGGTCGAGCATGAGATTATCAAAACAACTTTGATCAAGGCCAAGGAGCTAAGGTCTGTTGCAGAGCCTTTAATTACTCTGGCAAAGAATGACAGCGTGGCTAATCGCCGGCTAGCTTTCAATCGTACTCGCAGTAAAGCCACAGTGGGTAAGTTGTTTACAGAACTAGGGCCGCGTTATACAGACCGCCCTGGTGGTTATATTCGCATTTTAAAGTGTGGCGAACGCGCCGGGGACAGAGCCACAATGGCCTATGTGGAACTGGTCGATCGTCCCAAGGGCGATTCAGCGGAAGTGGAACCCGCGGTAGAAGCGACTGAGAATTAAGTAAATATCTTCTATTCGCATTAAGAAAAGCCGGGTTGTCCTCGGCTTTTTTATTGGTACTCAATTAAAGCCATTGATTTAGGGGCAGTGTTCTAACGAAATTCTAGTAACGGCACGCTCTTATAGACCGTCGAATTTTGACTCCCTCACCTTAGCTCTGTTAAGAGGTTTAACAATGATCAGATCATTTCACCCCCCAGTTCGAACCTTAATGGGGCCCGGCCCATCGGATGTCAATCCACGTATACTTGAAGCGCTTTCGCGGCCCACGATAGGGCATCTCGATCCAGCATTTATCCAAATGATGGACGAGACCAAACTGTTACTGCAGCAGGCTTTTCTAACTAGCAATGAGCTTACCATGCCTGTATCTGCACCAGGTTCAGCAGGTATGGAGACAGTATTCACAAATCTATTAGAGCGCGGTGATAGGGTTATCATTTGTCAGAACGGCGTGTTCGGCGGCCGCATGAAGGAGAACGTAGAACGCTGTGGCGCTGAAGCGATTATGGTGGAAGATCTTTGGGGCAGTACTATCGATATTGATAAGGCGGAACAAGCTCTGAGAGACAATCCTGATGCAAAGGCACTGGCCTGTGTGCATGCTGAAACTTCAACTGGAGCGCGATCTGACGTTGGGGTTCTTTGTGGTCTCGCCGCCAAGTACGATTGCCTTTCAATTGTAGATGCAGTGACTTCTCTTGGTGGCATAGAACTTCAAGTCGATGAATGGGGAATTGACGCAATCTACTCTGGAACTCAAAAATGCTTGTCCTGCGTGCCAGGCTTGTCACCGGTTTCATTTTCCGAACGTGCGGCAAAGGTAATCCGTGAACGAAAATCGAAGGTCCAGAGCTGGTTTTTGGATTTAAACCTGGTCATGGCTTATTGGGGAGGCGATGCCAAAAGATCCTACCACCACACCGCACCCGTGAATTCGCTGTACGCTTTACATGAGTCACTAGTAATTCTTCAGGAAGAGGGTCTGCAAAATGCATGGCATAGGCATGCACTTAATCATGACGCCTTTGTTGCCGGCATCGAAACGCTAGGATTGAAGTTTGTAGTAGACAAGGAATATCGCCTTCCGCAATTAAATGCAGTTTCTTTTCCAGACTCTATCGATGACGGCAGAGTTCGAACAGCCCTTCTGAATGACTATAGCCTGGAAATCGGTGCAGGCTTGGGTGCTTTGGCGGGTTCGGTTTGGCGCATAGGTCTTATGGGTTACGCCAGTAACAAAAAGAATGTACTGCTGTGCATTTCAGCGTTAGGAAACGTTCTGGCGGCTGAAGGTTTAGCTGTTGATGTCAGCAAGGCAGTGGCTGCGGCACAAGCAGTCTATGCTTCTTAGGGACCCTCTGATTAACTCCAAACCAAATGCCCCGAAGGGCGCGGCCTGAAGCGCCCATCTTCGTCGTTGCCGTTGTTGCTAAGGGAGTGACCATTAGCGGCAAACGGCGTCTAGAATCTGTACGCTTCAGGTCACGCAAATTTGGAGTCCCTGGACCCTAGCGATATTTCGAGTAAGCTGCAGCGGCTACCAGCTGCTTAGCATCTCTTTCCCTGCCACGTATTTCGTGGATTAGGTTAATCCCGTATGCAAGTCAAAGATGCTGTCTTCAAGGATTATCTGATATTAATACTGCTTTCCGCTATCTGGGGAGCCTCGTTCCTGTTTCTTCGTATTAGCTCTCCCGTGTTTGGTCCCTTCTTTTTGATTGAGATGAGAGTTTCCTCTGCATTGCTGGTGCTACTCCCTGTTTGTATTGCACTTGGCAAGCATCGCGAAGCGATAGCCAATTGGCGGCCGATATTTATTCTCAGCCTAAGTAATATGACGCTACCGTTTTGTCTGTTGGCCTTTGCAACATTAAGCATTGGCGCAGGTTTCGCCTCCATTTTAAATGCGACAGTCCCATTCTTTACGGCGCTGTTAGCCTTTATCTTTTGGCAACAGAAAATATCTTTAGTAGCGATCTTCGGCATGTTGATTGGCTTTATCGGTGTGGTTTTATTAGTGTTGGATTACTCAGGATTGGACGCAGCCGAAGCCAGTCTGCTTGCAATTGGCGCCGGACTGGCAGCGGCACTATTGTACGGTCTGGCGATAAATTTGATGGCCAGGAATCTGTCTGGAGTAAGCGGCCTGGCGGTAACCACCGGAAGTCTATTTTTCTCTTCTGTTTGTCTCATTCCCTTCGCCCTGTGGCAAATGCCGGAGCAAATGCCGACAGGAACAATATGGTTGAGTGTGCTAGCTCTTGGGATAATCTGCACCGGTTTCGCCTATATACTATTTTACCGACTGATTGCCCGCATCGGATCGCAACTCGCCGCCACTAATACCTTTCTCATTCCTTTATTCAGCTTATTCTGGGGGAATTTGTTTCTTGCTGAGGAAGTTACATTATTTATGCTATTCGCCTGTATGCTAGTGCTGCTGGGGGTTGGGCTAACCACAGGCAGCCTGACCAGATTGATCAACTTCTGTAGAGTTAAAATTTCGGGATAATGAGGCAATCCTGTGCTACTCGGAGGTGCTCACTCAAGCTTGTCAACAATAGCGGCTTTACAGCCCGGAAATCTTAAAAAATCCCAATATATCAATAAGATGTACAAATTGTGCAGGTTTCGAATACCTGCTAAAGTATTGTGCTTTGATTAACCCAGAAGTGTTTCCCTCTGGCATCAGTCTAGCCGGAATGAAGGATGCAGTCCTTCAATGCACTGATCATCAGGCCTTAACAGGTTCTTTTGCAGAAGTAGTCCAGATGCAGAAGCGCAGGAGTAGATATGCAAACCGACTCTGCAAGTATGATGGAGATTCGAGAAGATAATGTTGCCTCTCAGGCTTCGTCGATGATGAAGATTGATCTTCAGCCTCCTCCGTTTTCTGATGTTCATGAAGGCCCCGAATATTCCAATACCTCGGTGACAATCGAGCTGAATGATAATACCCGCACCAAAGGTAAGCTAATTCAGTTCAATGCTGCAACGGAAACCATCAGCATACTTGAGCCCCGTGCAGTCGTTCATACCGATATTGATATGAGTACGATTAAATTTCTGCGCTTGGAAAAACCTTATCAATTAATGCTAGAGAGTGAGAGCGTTGAAGAGAAGCGCAAAGGCATAGATGTTGATACAGCCGCTAGAACTTTTGAAGTGTTTTTTAAGGATAGAACAGAAATCACCGGCAAGACCTTCGGCTCTCGAACCGATAAAAACGGCATACACCTGTACGAGCAAACCAAGGTAGGTCGCAAGTGGCGCTACTGTACCCATCTGTTCGTCTCCAAAGTAGCAATAGAGAACCATATAATTGGTGGCCAGATTGGTGACATGCTGGTCCAGGAAAAGCAGATCTCGAAAGAAGCATTGAGTACTGCTCTAGAAGATCAACAGAATGAACGCTCACGTTTGATCGGTGACTATCTAGTTACTCAGAAAATCGTTGATGCCGATGAGCTGGAGAATGCGCTATCTCGGCAAAAGAATATGCCGAATCTCAAGTTAGGTGAAATTCTTTTATCTGAAGACCTTGTTACCGAAGGGCAACTACAAGAAGCGTTGAAGGAGCAGAAGAAGAAACGTAAAAGTGCCCTCGGTGAAATACTGGTAAACAGTGGCGTAATAGACAAGAGTGAAATTCAACAGAGTCTCGCGAAAAAACTTGGCATACCTTTCGTAAACCTCAGAGAGTTTATTGTAGAGCCGGATGTTATACGTGTACTAACGGCAGCGATCGCCTTCAAGCATAAGGTTGTTCCACTGTATGTTTACGAAGGAAAAATAGTAGTTGCCATCGAAAATCCGATGGACTGGCAAGTCACAGATGCGTTGAGTTTTAACATCAACAAATACGTCGAGCCGGTGATGGCTTCTCCAGAGGATATTAACTGGGCGTTGCAGTTTTATTATTCTTCCGAAGACATCGAAGCGACCATAGCTGATTTCGACGAGCAGTCTATTGAGGACGACGAAGACGACTCCTATGATGCCAGTATTTTCTCGGCAGTAGAGACTGCGCAAGTTACGGATAATGTTGTTGTTCGTATCGTCAATAAGATTATTGAAGATGCCCATAGACAGAAAGTGTCGGATATTCATATAGAACCAGGCATGGGTAAGCAGAAGGTTATCGTACGTTTTAGAAAAGACGGCGTACTAGCGACTTACTACAAATTCCCAACTAAATATCGCGCTGTATTCGTGTCCAGAATCAAGGTTATGGCCCATCTGGACATATCCAATAAGAATAAGCCGCAAGACGGCAAGATTAATTTCCGTCACTTCGCCCCTATCGATATCGAACTACGTGTGGCGACTATTCCCACAGCCGGCGGTATCGAAGACGTGGTAATTCGTCTACTCAGTGGTGGTAAGTGTATGCCGGTGAATGCCATCGGTCTAAGCAGTAGTAACCTGGACCGTCTATTGGACGGTATATCCAGACCCCACGGTATGTTCCTGGTCTGCGGCCCGACCGGTTCTGGTAAGAGCACAACCTTACATTCAGTTCTAAATTATTTGAATGCAACCGAGCGTAAAATTTGGACTGCCGAAGACCCGGTGGAAATAACCCAGCCTGGATTGCGCCAGGTTGAGGTAAACGACAAAGTAGGTATGACCTTCGCCAATGCGATGCGCGCATTTTTGCGTGCTGACCCTGACATCATAATGGTGGGGGAGATGCGTGACCATGAGACTGCATCTACAGCAATCGAAGCATCGCTTACTGGTCACCTGGTATTGTCTACTCTGCATACCAACAGCGCCGCCGAAAGTATAGTTCGCTTACTAGATATGGATATGGATCCGTTTAATTTTGCGGATGCGATGATAGGAGTCCTATCACAACGTCTTACTAGAACACTGTGTACCTCTTGTAAAAAGCCCTATATACCGGAGAAACGCGAGCTTGAATTTCTTGCTGCAGAATATTGCAGCGAAGCAATACCAGACGGTTCGCGCTCAGACCCAAGTGATGAGGAAGTGCTGAAGCAAATTGAAATTTGGCGTGAGAGTTTTACCCAGAAGGGCGAGTTTACTCTGTACAAAGCTCCGGGCTGTCTAGATTGTCTAGATACCGGATACCGCGGGCGAATGGGTATCCACGAGTTGCTAATGAGTAATTCTGAAATCAAGAAAATGGTATTGCGACGAGCACCGGCATCAGAAGTACATATGGCTGCTATCAAAGGTGGTATGCAGACACGTAAGCAAGATGGCATTGAGAAGATTCTACTGGGCTACACTGACTACACTCAGATTCGAACTTTGTAGAACTCTGTACAGCTTAGCGGGCATGTCAGGACACTGTGGATATAAAAAAGCCCGATCGTTAGTCGCGATCGGGCTTTTTTTAAGCTCGCTAAAAATCTCGACTGAGATTTAGTCTGGCAGAGCCATTGCAGTAAGTTTTGCACCTGTCTGCAATATTATATATTGCTTGCCTTCGTGTACCCAGGTGCTCATGCCATAACGACTGCGGTCTGGCACATTGATTCGGCCAATTTCCTCGCCGGTTTGCTTGTCCAGAGCGTATAACAGGACGGAATTGCCGTCGCTATCAACGTCACTGTAAATTAGCAAGTTAGGCGTTGCCACCATGGGCACGTGATTACCGGTACCTGTATCACCAATATCTACACCGGCAAGTGCTGGATTGTTTTTGATTCGATCTGGTGTTTCTCCAGTTGGAATCATCCACAGGTGCTCACCGGTATTCATATCAATAGCCGTTATACGGCTATAGGGCGGTTTCCAAAGAGGGATTCCAGAGGACAGCCTTGGGCCACGACCACCGCCACGACTCGCTGCATAGCGAGAGAGTGTAACTCCGGTAGGTGCCGCATATTGGGTGTCCGCCTGTTCTCCAGGAACAATCGCGAAAGTTCCGCAGCCTTTATGAGAAGTGACGTACAGTATTCCTGAAGTAGGATCAGCCACAGCCGGTCCCGTAATATTTACACCACCGGTTCCACCGGGACAGATATAGGCGCCAAGTTTACCCAACTCATTATCTGGATGTAGCGGAGGTGTGAACAAGGGGCCTATCTCATAATCGGCCAAAGCCGTAATCGCTTCCAGTCGCAGCTCCGCTGTGAAATCAACCAAATCATCTATGCTTAGTCCCTGTAAATCGTAAGCTGCTGGCTTGGTCGGGAAGGGCTGGGTAGTAGCAAGTACTTCGCCAGGTACTTTCGACGCAGGAACTGCGCGGTATTCCATGGGCCACAATGGTTCGCCCGTTAATCTATTAAAGGCATAGGCGAAAGACTGTTTAGTTAGCTGCACCACTGCAGGAATAGTTCCGCGGTCCGGTGTATTAACATCTAACAGAACCGGTGCAGTTGGAGTGTCGTAGTTCCAGATGTCGTGTTTCACCATCTGAAAGTGCCAAGCTCTTTCGCCGGTGCTGGCATCCAGAGCGATCAGGCTGGTTCCGAACAGGTTGTCGCCGGGTCGGAATCCGCCGTAATAATCGATGGTGGCGCCATTGGTTGGAATATATACCAGATTGTTTTCCACGTCGGCAGAGATTGGGGCCCATGATGAGACATCGCCAGTCCACTGCCATGCATCGTTCTCCCAGGTTTCGTGACCATATTCACCGGGCTTGGGAATTACATTAAACTTCCATAAAAATTCACCTGTGCGTGCGTCGTAACCAAGAATGTCACCTGGCACGTTCTCAATACGAGATTGTGCATAACCCTGTTCCGCAGAGTTACCAACCACAACTACATCATTGACTACGATAGGCGGGGACGAAGAGGTAATATAGCCGCGTTCAAGAGGAATGCCTTCATAGGGATCATAGGGGTGACCTAAATTGGCGAGTAAATCGACTACGCCAGTTTCGGGGAAACCGTCGATGGGAACTGCTGTGCCAAATCCTTTTAATGGTGTCCCGGTTTCTGCATCAAGTGCCGTTAAGAAGAATCCAGGGGTGATCATATAGATAACACTGCGGCCATCCACTTCGGCATAGCCGACACCTTTGCCATAATCGGCACGCATGGAATATTCCCAGCGACCTGTATTGGGCAATCGGTAAGACCAAATTGTTTCACCAGTCTTCGGGTCGATTGCAACGACGTTGCGACGGGCTCCGGCCACGGTGAACAATTTGCCGTCGATATAACTCGGGGTAGAACGACCGCTGACCGCTCCCATGCTGGAGCCATCCCATTCCCATGCTACCTCCAGGTCCTCGAAGTTTTCAGCCGTGATTTCGCTCGCGGTTGAATAACGGGTATGGGCAAAATCACTACCCAGGGTTGTCCATTCAACGGTATCTTGTGCTTGTAAGCTGTTGCTGCAAAATAGCAGCGGTACTAATAATAGCGCCGTGCTATAGCGTTTTAGTTTCTCTGGCATTCTTATCATCTTCGTGCCTCTCTAAACTGATGTGTTTCTCACTAGCATTAAGTGCTGAACTATGAATCTTTGTACAGCAAACGATTACTGGGTCCCCCTAAATAATCCAATAATAACAAATAGTT
Organism: Gammaproteobacteria bacterium; assembly: GCA_021773355.1. Lineage (GTDB taxonomy): Bacteria > Pseudomonadota > Gammaproteobacteria > Pseudomonadales > Pseudohongiellaceae > UBA9145. The sequence continues at coordinate 22,465 of JAJFKE010000026.1, forward strand.
ATAATCCCTTGGTCAGTTGATATTGAATCCAGCCCAGCCCAGAGGCTACCGCAAGGTTCCGTTCTTGTCTATTCAGATTGTATTGGCTCAGACAGCCGCAAATCGGCCACATCTCGTGGTCCCTACCGCAGCTGATTTGCATAGACCGAATCAAAGACCGGGCATGCTAAATGAGGCGCTATTCATCTCTTTGACTAATTGTTGAAGCTGGGAGGAGCCCATCTCAATGATGGGAGGCCTTACTCTAAGCCAGTCCTTGTCGTTGGCAAAGTGTGCTGTCGCAGCCTTCAGTGCTGGAATCATGGGAAAGCGTTGAAATAAAGCTCTGACCTGATCGAGCTGTGCTTGGAGTTGTTCGGCTTGCTCAGTATTCCAATTGTCGTACAGATTCCGTATGGCGGCGGGATTAACGTTGGCCGTGGCAGAAATGCAGCCAGCGCCGCCATGGGTCATGTTTTGCAGCAGGAAACTTTCCGAACCGCAGAATACTCTGAAGTCTGGCCAGGCAGCTTCATTTAGTGCTAGCGTATTTTCCCAGTCGCCAGAGCTGTCTTTGATGCCTGCAATATTTTCAGGATAGGCATTCACCAGTCTGTCTATAAGATCCAGAGAAATGGGAACCTGTGATATTGGGGGTATGTGATAAAGATAGATTTTCAAATCTGTATTGGCTACGCGTTGAATCACTTCAGAGTAAAAGGCGTACAGGCCATCGTCCGAGACTCCTTTATAATAAAACGGTGGCAGCATTAGCGCGCCCGCGCAACCCAGGTTCACAGCATGTTTAGTTAGATCCACACATTCGCTTAGCGCGCAGCTTCCAGTGCCCGGCATCACTGTCATTGGATCGATGCCGCCTTCGACAAGCTTATCCAATAGTTGTTTTTTCTCACTGAGGGAAAGCGAGTTTGCTTCACTGTTGGTGCCAAAAACCGCCAGGCCTACGCCCTTATTGAGTAACCATCTGCAATGCGCCAGAAGACGATCATAATCGGGATTCAAGTCTGCATGAAAGGGTGTAATAACGGGAGCTAGCACTCCGCTAAATCTTTTTGTGCTCAAATCTTCAGCCTCTTTAAAAATGATATAAATGGGTTCGGCGGCATCTGTTAGTCCGAAAACGTTTCCGTTATAGTCCCATACTCTCTATGGCTGAGCCAATGGCTGAAAATTGTGAATTAAAAATTGAGAGATAATCATGCAATTGATAATTGGAACCAAGAACTATTCCTCCTGGTCGCTGCGACCCTGGTTACTGCTTCAACATTACGCTATTCCATTCGAGGAAATTAAGATTGCGCTCTTCACAGAAGGGTTCAAAGACGAATTAGCTAAATATTCCCCTACTCTTCGTGTGCCCGTTCTCAAAGATGGGGAGACTACAATCTGGGATTCTCTCGCCATCTGTGAATTCGTCTCCGACAAATACCTGCAAGGGCGCGCACTGCCGAAATCAGTCGAAGATCGCGGGTTATGCAGAGCCTATTGTAGTGAAATGCATTCGGGATTTTTCGCCATTCGCAACGAAATGCCTATGAATTGTCGGGCTCTAAGAAGGCTGGAGTTAAGCGATGAGGCTGTAGCAGAGTGCAAACGTGTAGACCAGCTTTTCTCGGAGGCCAGAGCTCAATTCGCCGCCCAGGGCGAATACCTGTTCGGGAAATTTTCAATAGCTGATTGCATGTTTGCTCCGGTGGTAACGCGCTTTCATAGTTACGGCGTTGCACTCTCCGAAGCTGGCCAAGAATATATGCATTTTATGCTCAAAAATCCCGCTTTGGCTAGCTGGTTAGAACAGGCAAAACAGGAGACTCAGATTCTCGCCGACTATGAATTGGGAACCCCGCTAACCCCCTGAATTTTCTCAGTTAGCAGAGAAATACGCCATTTGTGCAACTGACCTAAAAAAGTCTGTGATTTCCCACGATTTTAGTCAATTTCTGTTGCAGCATACCGATACTAATGACTAAGGAGCCTCTGATTAAGTCTATGATCGCTCTGCGGGAGTGTGTCTCGAAGTTGCGTGAAACATGCCCGCCGGTCGGGGGCTAACACTGAGTGTGCTCTCGGCATTGCGCTTTCTTGCCAGACCGGCACATGCCGACGAAAAAGTGGGTCTTGATAGCGAGTACCGGCTGCGCCGCCACAGTGACCATAGACTTGATCAGAGGCTCCCTAAGCTGGTTTTTTAACCAGATCGTGGTGGCGGATGCGAAAAAGCAGCGCCGATTATTGCTTGCTGATGGCAGGAGCCGAACAAAATGTATCTGGATTATTTCTCCCTTGAACGTCATCCGTTTCGAATTACTCCCGATACATCGCTGTTTTTTTCCGGCGGTAACCAGGGTCGGGGAGTGGTACTCGAGGCCATGCTATTTGCCATCGAAAGTGGTGAGGGCATCCTAAAGGTAGTCGGTGAAGTGGGCAGTGGAAAAACCATGCTGTGCCGTATGCTTGAAGAGCGCCTGCCGGAGACCACAGAAGTGGTTTATTTAGCCAATCCCAGATTGAGTCCAGACGAGATTTTGTATGCGGTCGCGTTTGAACTAAAACTGCCCGTTCGTCGCGATACCTCCAAATTATTGGTAATGCAGCAGTTACAAAACTACTTGCTTAAACAACATGCGGCAAACCGCAAAGTCTTGGTAATTATCGAAGAAGCGCAAGGTATGCCGGTGGATACACTTGAAGAGATTCGATTGTTCAGTAATCTTGAAACTCAAGTCGACAAGCTCATGCAGATTATTCTGTTCGGGCAGCCTGAGCTAGATAAAACCCTCAGCTCAAAAAATATACGACAGCTGCGAGAACGCATAACCCACAGTTTTCATTTGAATCCATTAACCACCAGGGAAGTCTCAGAGTATGTGCGCTTTCGTCTAGGCGCCGCTGGCTGTCCCTGTCCGCAGTTACTTACCGCACAGGCGGAATGGCTATTATCAAAGGCTTCCGGGGGTTTAACCAGGCGCATAAATATATTGGTGGATAAGGCCTTACTTGCAGCCTATGCAGAGAATGTTTTGCAATTCGGTGAACTGCATGCCGGCATGTCCCCTGTCATCGGCTGGCGTCATATATGGGCAGCCATTGGCGACAGCGATTATATATCTGCATCATTGCATGCATTATTTTCACCTTTACGAGTGGCAGGTGCTGGCATGGTGGCAGCGATGTTAGCGATTGCCATAGTGCTGTGGCCAGAGTCAGGCAGCATTGCCGGGCAATCACAAGTAGCCGGTCAATTTGCCGGCAAGTATATAGACAAGCAAACTGCAATCGATGGTCCCTTGCTGTTAATAAAGGAAGAACCACGCTTCGAAGCTAAACCTCCTTTGACGCCGATGCCCATAGCCGAGGACATCGATCCTCTACTATCAAATGTGGATGAAACTGCCCACAGGGAAAGTCCGATATTGGCTGAGGAACCACTCAGTAACACACAAAGCAGTTACAACACTCGCGACCCGGTTGAGGAAACTGACTATATTGAGTCGCGTCTATTAGAAGGCTTTGTGCAGGCTGACGCAGCACAGAACCAAACAGGACTTCCCGTAGCGTCACGTCAGACAGAAGAAGTGGATTTTGGTTTGTCTGGTAACCGTACACAGCTGCACAGGCGAGTGCTCGCTTCCATTGATTGGTTACAGAATTCGAATGGTATGGGATACACAGTACAGTTTATGTCCGGAGAAACCAGCAATCTGAATTTTGCAGAATCGTTCCTGCAAATACTGAGTCAATATGATTTAGCGGCTGATAGCTATGTGTGCATGTCCAATGACGGGAATCGCAGTTATTGGACTATTAAATACGGGAATTTCGACGGCCTTAGTATGGCCCAACAATTCATCGATAAATTACCCGCTCGCATCTACGAGTACAAACCCTTTGTGCAAAACATGAGCAGTGTTGAGTGCAATACTAACTATAGCGTTGCAGCCTGGATTGCGGAGTGAGCAGTATGTTGATAGCGGATAGAAAAATTGTTGCCCTTATATTTGGGTTCACTGTACTGTCGGCGTGCAATACTCTAATGGACGCGCCAGAGTCAGCGGTTGAAATACGCCCTGATCAGGGAAGGCATTTGTTCCGTCCCGAGGCAGCTTCTACAACTGACATTCCGGATATTGTTAGGCCTTTGCCCGCACTGGCAGTTCCTCAAGTAGAGCCATCGCTAGATTTGTATTCAGTAGTCGTTCAGGACGTTGAAGTGAAAGATCTGCTTTTTGCTATGGCGAGAGATGCGGATATAAATATCGATGTGCATTCTGACGTTAGGGGAAGTGTTAGCCTCAATGCGGTTGATCAAACTCTGCCACAGATAATGGAGCGAATTTCTCGGCAGGTAGATATTCGTTGGGGTTTTGAGCGGGCAGACTATATCGTAGTAGAGCCCGATCTACCCGACTTACGCAGCTACCGAATCGACTATGTCAATGTAGCGAGGAACGCGCAATCTGCGGTGAGTGTTTCAACCGGGGTGGGGGATGACGAAACCAACAGTTCAACAAGTGTATTGAGCCAGGTTTCTGCCAATGACTTCTGGCAGACTTTAGGTAGCAATCTATTAGCTATTCTCGGTGAATCCGTAGAGGAAGGTGGCAGTAGCAGTTCTATTATAGTCAGCCCGGAAAGTGGTATGGTGACGGTGAGGGGCAACAGTCGCCAGCATCGCGACGTATACGATTTTATTGAATCGGTTCGCACTCGAGCTCTATATCAGGTGCTGATCGAAGCGACGGTAGTCGAAGTCAATTTGAATGATCGCTTTCAATCGGGAGTCGATTGGTCAATGCTAGCTAGGGACAGCGGCCAGGTGAGCTTTAGCCAGGATTTGCTTGGTTTAAATATAGTTGATCCACCGACCAATGTTTTAACAATCGATAAATCTGCTGGTCCCGATGCGATCAACGCGACGATACGCCTATTGTCGCAGTTTGGAGATACTCAAGTATTATCTAGCCCCAAGTTGATGGCTTTGAATAATCAAACTGCCATGTTGCGTGTAGTAGATAACAGGATATATTTCACTATTGAAGTTGAGGCCGGTACAGCTGCCAGTGCAGCTGGGCCAGGAACTCCGACAGTATTCACCAGTGAAGTACATTCGGTTCCCGTAGGGTTTACCATGGCTGTCACTCCGCAGATAAGCGAGAGTGATCGAGTCACCTTAAATGTGCGACCCACGATATCCCGTATCATTCGTTTCGTAAATGATCCGAATCCGGCACTTGCCGATGCGAATGTAATAAGCCCAATTCCTGAAATTCAAATTCGTGAAATAGAATCTATCCTAAAAGTGGATAGCGGTCAGATAGCGATTTTGGGCGGGCTGATGCAGGATACCATAGAGAATAGTAATGACGGTCTGCCGGGTTTAAATCGCTTACCTATAGTTGGCAACATGTTCAGTCTTAAGGATGACAATTTAATGAAGACAGAACTGATTATATTTATACGCCCGGTAGTCGTTAAACAGGCAAGTGTCTACGGAGACTTGGAAGAATATAGAGATTACCTGCCAACCAGTTCCAATTCCAATTCAAGTCGAAGTTCCTTGCTTGCATTCTAATCAGTACTACCACTAAGAAGATAAAGCAGAAGAAAGAGACAATCCCATGAGTTTATTGATGGACGCGCTGCGTAAGGCCGAAGAAGCGAAGAAAAAGGCCGCGCAAGACAGCAAGTCCGATGAGGCTGCTGAAGCTAGTTCCGCACAGGCGCAGCAGCCTGAAGCAGTGGCTGAGGCCACTGCAGAAGAGCCCGCGGCAGTAGATATCGAACTCAGCATGGCCGACATGGAAGAGACACCGGCGCGCACGCCTGTGCCCAATCTTGATACAAGCATCGAGTTTGAAGATGATGAAGAGAACTATGTACTTCCAAGCTCAGTAAGGGTGCCCGAGGAATCCGAACCCGAAGTAGAAATTGTCGCGGGCGAAAATCAGATCGACGCTGAAGTTGAGCAGGAGGCCGAGCCGGATGTTGAGCCGCAGCCTATCATCAGCGACGCTGAGGAACTGCCTGAGTTAGAGTCTCAACATAAATTTATCGAGCTTGATAGTTTCGAGAATGAAGACGACCAGTCAAGCTTCGCGAATAAAGAGCCAGCTCGACCCACTGCTGCTGCATTGGATGCCGGTTCGGCGAGATCGACAAGAGTTGAACCCTATCGATTGGCCAGCAAGGCGTCAACTGAGCGTTTCAAAGGTAGAGATGAGCCAGGTAGAAGATCGGCTCGTAGTGTTTTTGCCGCGAAAAAATCTCCGTTACTGACGAATCGAAACATGCAAGCTGCAGCAGTCGCTGCTGTGGTTATTTTCTTAGTCGGGTTTGGAACTTATTTCTACACTTCCCTCAATCAAGAAGGCACGTTCACCGTTCCCCTCGATAACTATGTGGCGACGGAGTTCCTGGATACAGGATTTGAATCGATAGAAAGCTCCGATGAACTGCCACCAGGCGCAATTGTTGTAGACAGTGATGCCGGCACAACAGCCCAAGGGCGGCAATCCAATGTGGAACCTACCGATGCGACAGCAACGGTTGGAAATTTAGATACTTCTATCCGAGATTCGATTGATGCCGTAGAAACCGAAGACCCAGATGCGACAACCGTGGTCGCGATTCCGGAGCCGCCCCCGCAAGTAAGCATAAACGCGGCTGATATTGAGCCAGTAACTGTCGAGCTTGAATCTGTGCCACAAGCTGATGTAACTTCCTCTTCCTCTTCCTCTTCCTCTTCCTCTTCCTCTGGCGATAGAGCGGTGATTGAAGATGTTCCGCAGCTTGCAATTAGCGGAATACAGAATGCGCCCGCAGTTACGCAGATTGAACCTACTCGCTTGATCAGTTTTAGGCGTCAACGAACTGTTTCAACAATCGATCCCTTAGTAGAGAGAGCCTACAGTGCCTATCAGGTCGGCGCGTTGGATCAAGCTGAAGCTCTTTATAGACAGGTACTTGAGAGTGATCCACTGCAACGTGATGCCTTGCTAGGACTGGCTACGATAGCAGCCAGTAAAGATGATACGGTAGCAGCCTTGGAGCTTTATTCGAGGATGATAGCAAGAGATCCAAGTGACCCAATTGCCAGAGCAGGATTGATTGAAATCATGCCATCGGGGAGTGCCGCCGAGCAGGAAGCCGAATTGAGGCGCCTGCTTAATCAACATCCGAACGTCGCCGCACTGGTTTATGCCTATGGCAATTTTCTGGCCTCTGGACAACGCTGGTCAGAGGCGCAACAGGCTTATTTTAAGGCCTTACAATTGGCAAAATCCGAAGCCCTGCTCGCTGGTCAAGTAAACCCTGATTATGCATTTAACCTCGCCGTTAGCCTGGAGCATTTGAATCAACGCGAGCCAGCAAGAAATTATTATCAAGAAGCATTGGACTTAGCGGCCATTCATCCAGCTGGCTTTGATCTGGTGGCTGTCAGAAATCGACTTGCTAGCATGGTAGAGGGCAGGAACGATGACTGAAAAATCAAAAACTGGAGGGAAGAAACAACTGGGTGATGCATTGATTGAGAAAGGCATTATTACGCCGGATCAATTAACCATAGCCTTGTTGGAACAAGAAACCCTGGGTAAACGCATCGGTGCGATACTGATTGAACTGGGATTCGTTACCGATTCGATTATTCGAGATGCGCTCAGTGAAAACACCGGCTATTCAACTGTCGATATAACCGGAACTGTTATCGATGCTGATGCGATTAAGATGGTGCCACAGGATCTGGCTCGCCGTTATAAAGTATTGCCTCTGTCCTACAACTCGGTGCAGCATGAGCTTACCGTGGCGATGCCCGATACTTACAATATAGTAGCCCTGGACCAGATACGAGCACTGAATGACAGTACTCTGCAGATTATGCCGGTATTGGGAAACGAAACTGATATCGCCAGTACCATCGAAGAAATATACGGTTTCAATTTATCCATCGATGGAATTCTGGCAGAAATCGAGACTGGCGAAATCGATTTTGACAATCTGCAAACAGAGGGAGATCAATATCACCATCCCATGGTGCGCCTGATCAATGCAATACTAGCCGACGCGGTCCAGCAAGGTGCTTCGGATATTCACTTTGAGCCCGAAGAAGCTTTTCTAAGAATTCGTTATCGCGTCGATGGCGTGCTGCGTCAGGTTAGAAGTCTGCATAAGAGCTATTGGGCCGCTATGGTAGTGCGCCTTAAAGTAATTAGTAATATGAATATCGCCGAATCACGAGCGCCACAGGATGGCCGAATTTCGCTTACCCTGATAGGCAGGCAGATTGATTTCAGGGTTGCGGCACAGCCTACAACACACGGCGAAAATATCGTCTTGAGAATTCTGGATAGGCGTAAAGGTATTGTACCTCTGGAATCCCTAGGCCTAAGCGAAGAGAATTTATATGCCATTAAATTGATGCTTTCAAAACCGGAAGGCGTAATTCTGGTAACAGGACCAACCGGTAGCGGTAAGACCACAACGCTTTATTCAATTCTAAATCACATCAATACCGCAGCTATCAATATCATGACCATGGAAGATCCGGTCGAATATCCGATGCCGATGATTCGGCAAACCTCTATAAGTGCGGCCGCTAAAATGGGTTTTGCGGAGGGCATTCGCTCGATGATGAGACAAGACCCGGATGTGATTCTAGTAGGTGAGATACGCGATGATGTCACCGCCGACATGGCATTTCGCGCGGCAATGACCGGTCATCAGGTGTTTTCCACCTTACACACCAATTCTGCGGTTGGCTCTATCCCCAGGTTATCTGACTTAGGTGTGCTGCCGGATATCTTGTCTGCAAATCTAATAGGTATAATTGCTCAGCGTTTAGTACGTAAACTGTGTGAAGATTGTAAGAAACCACAGGAACTGGGTGATCTCGAACGTACTCTTCTCAAGCTCGATGACAGTGAGAGTGATGTACAAATCTATCAGGCCGTCGGCTGTTCCAAATGTCACGGGCAAGGTTATAAGGGACGGACCTCAATTATTGAGATACTGCAGTCAAGTCATAACCTGCGCAAACTGATTTCCGAAAATACCTCCGCCCATGGATTGAGAGAGGTTGCTGACGAATCTGGATTTAAGTCATTGGCTGACGATGCCTGCAGACGTGTTATCGATGGAACTACATCTCTGGATGAAATCACCCGTGTGGTTGACTTGACCGATCGAGTGGGAGTCTAAACCCAGCATGGCATTGTTTTCCTACAAGGCGATTGATAACAAAGGCCGCAACCATATCGGCAAGCTTGATGCAGCCAATGAGGGTGATCTTGAAAATCGATTGAGCCGAATGGGAATGGACTTGATCAAGTGCAAGTTTGTCGAAGAGAAAAGAATTTTAGGCGGCGGAGGGGTTATCCGCCGAATCGATCTGATCAATTTTTGTTTTCATATGGAACAGTTGACCAGATCTGGTGTGTCGATCATAGACGGTTTGGTCGATTTGCGAGACAGCGTTGAGCAGGCTAGTTTCAGGCGTGTAATCGGACAGGTTATCGATGACATCGAAGCCGGTATGAAACTTTCACTAGCTCTAGCGGAACATCCAAAAGTTTTCGACGATATGTTTGTTAACCTGATAGCAGCAGGCGAAGAAAGTGGTCAGCTGCCAGATGTGTTCCTGTCTTTGAATGAAATGATTAAATGGCACGATGAACTCATCTCCACCACCAAGAATTTGCTGGTCTTTCCCGTTTTCGTTGGTTTGGTGGTGGTATTCGTGGTGGGTTTTCTGATGGTCTATCTCGTTCCTCAACTAGTCAGTTTTATTGAGGGTATCGGTCAGGAGCTTCCTACTCATACAAAGCTCTTGATTGCTACTTCAAATTTCTTCGTAAATTTTTGGTATATGTTTACCCTGGTTCCCATTGTCTTGTATGCCATCGTAAAAACCATGACCAGCATAAGCCTGGAAGCTCGTTATCAGGTTGACTCATTTAAACTAAGAGTTTGGCAAATTGGTCCAGTATTGCGAAAGATAATTCTTTCCAGATTCGCCAATCTGTTTGCAATGCTGTACAAGGCTGGCATACCCGTTCTAAAGTGCATAGAAATTACCGAAAAAGCCTCCGGCAATGAGGCTATTCGCCAGGCCTTGGGTAAGGCCCGTGACGAAATTCAAGAAGGTAAGGGTGTGTCAACCAGTTTCCGAAATACCGGCTTGTTCCCTCCTTTAGTTATACGCATGATAAGGGTAGGCGAGTCGACCGGTCAGTTGGACCAAGCACTGCTAAATGTTAGCTATTTTTATGAGCGTGATATAAAAGACTCAATCGACAAAGTACAAGCATTGATACAGCCCACGATGACGGTATTCTTAGGCGCTATCCTCGGCTGGGTCATGATCTCAGTGATGGGCCCTGTGTATAATTCCATTAGCAATATGGCACTCTAGGCATAAGCATGTTTGGATTAAGGTCAGCTTCAAATCGACGCATAATCCTCATTAATTTTGAGGGTCTGGCCGTATTCGGCATAGACAATGACCGCCTGATGAAACTGGCTGTGTTTGCTGATGATGATATCGGGCATAGCAAATTCCGAGACTATATCGTTGATGAATCTCTATCCACGGTATCGCTGGTAGTTGATTCTCCGGCTGAAGATTTCATTGTGGAAAAAGTAGTCCACGTTAGTGCCTATGATCAGAAGTCCTTTCTAGCACGAAAAATGGATCAGCATTTTCGCAACGTCGAATACCGTTCGGCGAAGGTGCTTGGCCGGGAAAAAACAGGCAGACGCGACGACCGGGTTCTATTTAGCGCGCTAACGCAGGCTCGCAATATTGACAACTGGATTCGTGTTCTCCTGCAGGAACAAGTTTCCATTAAGAGTATTACCTCGCCGGCATTTGCCATCTGTAAAGTTGCTAGAGAATTCGGCCTCGCCACAACCGATGAGATATTGTTAGTTAATTGGCAGCGTAACGGCATACGTCAATCCCTTATCTCCAATAACGAACTCATGTTTAGCCGCCTTACCCCTCTGCCTACTGATCCCGACGCGGATCTGGCCAAGGCTATATTGGATGCCTGTTCACAATCTAAAGAGTATCTGGAACGTATTGGACTGTTAAAGCCTGAGCAGATGCCGGACTTGCACGTGGTTTCACCCCTGCTGGAGAGCGATGCTTTCGCAGATCAGCCAGGAAGCGCAGATTTCGGCACTGTGTATCACCATAACTCCATCGACCTCATGCCTATCGATAAGTACGGCGGCCCACAAAGTGAAATCACCGCAATGCTGCTTTGCCTCGACTGGGGTGCCCGCAGCGGAGAATTTAGCAACATCTATGCCTCTGCCGCAGTCATGCGCTTCAAGCATCTCAGGCTGCAGCGAAATTTAATTGCCGCGGCCTGCTTGGCCGTCCTTTTGCTGGGCGGCATCGTTGCCGCTCCAGTGATTAGTGACACGCTTCAGAGTCGCATCAACTATCGAACGATGACGCAAGACATGCTGCCAATTCAGGAGCAATATGATTCTCTGACAGCCCAGTTTCCGGAGACACCTATTCCCTCAGAGGCAATGGCTCTGGTCGTGAATAACTATGACCTGATACAGAGCCAAAATCATCATCCCCCAGAATTACTTAGTCGTATCTCAGAGGTGGTAGCCCAACACCCGACTATTAGTCTCTCGTCTCTAGTTTGGAATCTCACAGCGGATGAACAGTTTTTTGAAATCGGCGATGCGGTGTTAGCCAATAGTACAACGGTGGAATTGGAACTATACGGCAATCAGATGGGTACTAGTAGTTACCAGAATGCGGATATAAGCTTGCGTGCATTCATCGAATCTTTAAACAGTATCGACGGAGCCAGTGTAATCCCTATTCGTCTGCCCATAGAATCAGGTCCCGACGCTGCCGTTAGCGCACAAGTTGGAGATCAGGTTCTGAACTCTGAGTTTGCCTTAAGTGTGAGGTTCGAAAGTTAAATGGCTTTACAGAGGCATAATCTAAAAGATGATTTGGCCTGGCTAAAGTGGTGGTTGGTTCTGCTGGGAGTAGCTTTTGCCATCGCCATAGGCGGTTATTGGGCTGCGCTTAGTTACCGTAATGATATGCGCCGACTGGAGTTCGGTACACGCTCTAATTTTGATGTGATTATCCAGGAAGTGACCCAGATCGAAGAATCGGAGCGGATTATTGTTGAGAATATCGATCGATTCAATACGCTGGTCGCTAATCGACTTCTGGATGAAGAAGACAGGGTCTCCCTGCTCGAGGATATTAGCAGGATACGTAATCGATATCAGCTATTCCCGATAGACGTTGAAATTCGAGAACAGAATAGCCAGATTCTAGAATACGGTGCTGACACTGAGTACCCTGACGAACAGATATCAGTTCGCAGAAGCATGGTGATGTTGCGAATTCCGTTGCTGCATGAAGAAGACTTAACCCGTTTCCTTGGCGCATTTCTGAACTCGGGTAGGTTAATGCTTACCACTTCCTGTTCCATAACTTCATCGGCAGTCGATGATACTGAGGCACTAAAAATCGTAGAGCACCAAATTGCGACCTGCGAATTTATTTGGTACACGTTTCGACGTGAACTTAGTACTGAAGATTCGGAATACGATGAGTTTGAAGAGTAGTAGAAAAATGTTTAGGGTAAATCGATTGAGACTTAACAAGGTGCAAACACCAACAAGGCGAATAGAGGATATGAATAGAGTCAGAGTCTGTTCACTTTCATTGCTGCTCATGCTGACGATTGGCGTTCCGGCCACCGTAAAAGCGCAATCTGTGCAGCGTTTGTTTTCTACTCCAGCAGCCCGTGCTGAATTGGATCGCCGTCGCTTTCAGCAATCGCAGCCTGTCACTGAAATCACGCAACCCCTAGTCGTACCGATAATAGAGGTTCCACTAGTCACCGATGATGCAGAGGAAATTGTTTATAGCTTGGGCGGTACCATGCAAAAGAGTGATGGTGGTTACACGGTGTGGATCAATAATATAGTCTACGATCAAACTAATCTTCCAGAGAATATGCAGCTGCTAACCCCGTTTAGCCGCGGTCAGTTGCGCATACGTGATACCCGTAGTGGACGCAATTACGATGTGAAACCCGGGCAGGTTTTAAATCTCAGCACAGGACAATTGTATGAGTCTTATCAGTATCAAGCTGCGCTAGCTGCAACTGCAGCGGAGACCGCTGCCGCAGCATTAGAGACTCCGGCTGCCAGTGATTCTGGCTCAGCAATAATCGATAGCGCTGCTGTGCAAGCTGTGATTGAGCTATCTCAGGACTTATGAAATTTCAAACAAAGCAAATGAGTAAACTCGTCCTGGGCCGACAGCAACGAGGCGTGATCTTGCTTGCGTTTTTTATGGTGCTGTTCCTTGCCGCTGCAGGTGCCATAATTACGGTGCTGGACAACAATACCACGAGCCTGCGAAGAAACACCGATACTATGGTCGCGTTACGCAAGGCCAAGCAGTCGCTGATATCTTATGCGGTCTTATACTCTGAATATTATAGTGGCACGGCTGCGGGCCCCGGTTATTTGCCCTGTCCAGACAGCAATAGAAACGGAGTTGAGAATACACCCTGTGGCAGTAATTCCCTGGGCCGTCTGCCAACATCAATAACTCTTCCCTCTGGCTCAACGTTTCCCCTGTCCAGTTACAACAACGAGCTCGACGAGCAATTTTGGTACAGTGTTTCAGATACATTTCGGCGAAATCCCATGGGGATTCTCAATAGCTCGGCCGCGAGTACAATGACTCTGGACGGTCAGGGAGGCATCGCAGCGGTATTGATTGCGCCAGGCCCTGTCACTGGTACCCAAGTTAGGCCTAGTAATTTAAGCTCGAGGTATTTGGAGGACAGCAATACCACAGCTCCGAGTTTTGTAAGCAATGATCCAGTGGATCCCGATAATTTCAATGATCGTGTGCTAGTGATTACCATCGATGAAATTCTGTCTCCCATTGTCAGAATAGTGGCAAATCTGGTGAAATCTGAGTTAGATGTGTTTCATGTCGCGAATTTACGCTACCCGACTGACCAGACAGAATTTGACGCCAATATCGCACCCGCGTCTGCTTGGTACGCAGCAAATGCCTGGTCGGCAAATGCCAACTATACGCGCTTATCAGATGATCAAGCTTCACTTAGTTTCTTCGGCTGTGCCAATATTAGTTACCAGTTAGATTTTGCTATATCGCCAATAACGCAATCAGGAACGCAATGTTGATTACACGACCAGTTAAAATTCAATCCACTATTTCTGGCTTCAGCATTTTGGAAATGGCCATTGTTATGGTTATTGTTGCTACCTTGCTTGGAGGGTTATTGGTCTCCATTAGCAGTACTCAGGAGATCAATAATCGAATCGATGCCGAAAACACATTGGAAGAAATTATTGAAGCGTTATACGGATTTGCACAGGTAAACGGTTATTTACCCTGTCCAGCGACGCCTACCAGTAATGGAGCAGAAGCGCGTACCGGCTTAGCGTGCACTCGAATCCATGGCTTCGTGCCATCAGCTACGCTTGGGTTAAGTGGCAGCGTCAATGCGGACGGTTTGTTGGTGGACAGCTGGCTAGGCGCCTATCGCTACTCGGTTACAAATGCCAATGGCAGGGCTTTTACCGATCAAGTTGGAATGCGCACATCCCTGACCGCTTTGGGTATTTCCATGGGAAACCTGACTCCGGATTTACAAGTGTGTACTGCCGCCGCCTGTGGAACAGCGATTGCGAGTGGCTTGCCCGCTGTGGTTCTTTCTTTGGGTTCAAACTGGATTGATGTCGCCACATCCGGTGCCGACGAACGAGAGAATTCCGGAGAAACTACTCTCAATGGATATGATCTTCCTAATGATCTAGACTTTGTTTCTGCGCCATATATTGAAGATACCTTCGATGATCAAATCACTTGGATTTCACCAAGCATCCTCTTCACAAAAATGATCACTGCGGGACAGTTGCCCTAGCTAATCGGCGCGCTTACACAGAAGCGTTTTTCTAAAGCAGATAATTTCCGAGGTTTATAGTGAGTGAAGAAAGTCTAAACAAGATCGCAGACTCGGACTCAGCTGAAGCTGAAGCACCAACGAGAATACTACTAGTCGAAGACGATCCGGCTCTGCGCATGGTTCTGCGCAATGTTTTGGAGATTAATGACTATCTAGTGCAGGAAGCGGATAGTAAGGCCACCGCAGAAATTATATTGAAGAGCGATCCGGACATAGCGGCAATTGTTCTCGATCTTGGCTTACCTCCCTCGCCACATACTACTATCGAGGGATTAGCCGTCATAAAACTGGTAGCAGCGCAACTGTATAGGGCAAAGATCGTTGTCTTAACCGGACAAGACGAAGAGAGCTCTGCCTTGGCAGCGATAAAAGAAGGAGCATTCGACTTTCTCTCTAAGCCTTCTCGCTCCGAAGACATATTAAATTCCGTACAACGGGCCGTACTCTTTTACCAAAATGAACGAACTCTGGAAGACGAACAGGGACTAACCCGCCTGCAGATCAACGCCAAGGTATCTGATGGCTTGAAAGCTGTAAGAGAAGAGGCTGAGGAGAAATTGGTGCGCCATGTATTAAAGGATACGGAATTTAATGTCTATCAGAGTGCCGCCAGACTCGGTTTGAAACGTGAAAGCATTTATTATTTTCTGAAAAAATTTGGAATTAAACGTGACGATGGCTAGCCTATATCCCTATCTTATTTTGATAGGGAGCAGCATCTTACTTGCCACAACATGGTTGTTAGGGCAAGCGCGCCGACGAGCGCGCATTACCAACGAGTTGGTAAGCCTTAATGAGGGCTTGGGTTTTGACTTGCCTGATTTTCTTCGTCATTGTTGGGAGCCATTACAGAAGGCTGGATTTAAGGGAATCTCCTGGCAACTCGATTGGTTTGGATCGTCTCTTTCGAAAACTGAAGGCAGCGAGGGGGACGTATTCATACACCGAAAGCTCGAAGTAGATGACATTACTTTGGTAGTTAACTTGTACGATGGTAAACGGCGATTTGAGCAGCGTTATTTCAGCACGGTGCTCTCTGAGAGTTTCTTTTTATTACTGTATACAGATATGTGGGTGAAGCTGGGCACTGTGCAAGGGGCTTTTGCACAGACGGCCAAACTCAGTGTCTTCCTGCAGCATGATATGAAAAATATTGTACAACTAATCAGTCTGGTATCAGAGCAACTTGAAAGCACGCCAGTCGGAAAAGAAGAAAAATTACTGAACAGTCTTAAAACCGTCATGCCCACTCTGCATGAAAGGTCCGAACGCTTTCTCAGCACGCTTTCCCGGAATGCACCCACAGGGGATCTAAAACCAGTAAGCCTGAGTGACGCACTGCACAAGACGGCGGATATCCATGACTTGAAAATCAGCATACGTGGTAATGGGCAGGTACTAATTAATGAGCAGTCTCTGAACAGTATTTGTGACAACCTGTTTGGCAATTACATCGATCAACATCGCCGCGACCCGCAAACAGGGCCTTCCATAGAGATTCATATTCAAGACAAGAATCCTAATCTGGAGATTTCTATCAAAGACCTTAACGGCAAACCCTGTTTGTGGCCAGAACGACTATTTGAGCCGTTTTGGAGTGAAAAAGGGGACGGACTGGGAATCGGTCTGTACCACGCCAGGCAGCTAGTACGAGCCGCTAGGGGCTCGTTGCAGGCTATAACTCCTGAAGATGATCTCATGATATTCGTGATAAATCTGCCCAAGGCTGTGTAAAAAAAACCTACATATTGCGGCCCAGGCGGCCGATCTATAAGATGGCGCCATATTCGAGGCTTGCACTCGAAAATTACTGAATTTCAAGCGGTTACATTTTGCCCCAGGGGGATGATTTGATGAAGAGTTCAATCAAGACAATGAACAAGCAAAAGGGTTTTACCCTGATCGAGATTGCCATCGTATTGGTAATTATCGGCTTGTTGGTAGGCGGTGTTTTGCAAGGTCAGGAGTTGATTGAGAACTCCAGAGTTAAGCAGGCCGTTAAAGATATGAACGGCACGGCAGCGGCAATTTTTGCTTACCAGGACAGATACGGACGTTTGCCTGGCGACGATGGCCCAGCTGCTACGCTAGCTGCCCGTGGTGCTACCTGGGCAGCTGTTTCTGCCGGAGATGCCGACGGCCGATTAGAAGTAACTACCACCCAGGCATTCACCGGAGCTGGTGAGGCCCAGGAATTCTGGCAGCATCTAAGAGCGGCTGGTTTTATTTCCGGCAATCCTGCTGATGCGGGTTTGTTGTCCCTACCGACAAATGCCTGGGGTGGATTTATGGGGGTAACCACTTCAGCAATGGGTGGCAACCTCACTGGTACTAAAGTATGTCTGAGTCAGGTGCCTGGATCTGCAGCAATAGCTATTGATGGTGAGTTGGATGATGGCCTGGGTGCAACTGGACGTTTGCGTGCCACACTGGGTACTAGTGGTGTAAATACTAACCCCAGCAACGCAGTGCTTGCAGCGCTATATTCTGAAGACAATGTTTACTCTATTTGTTACAGAATCTAAGAAAAAATAGCAGTTGCTCTAGGGGCGACGAGTTAGTAAATAAAAACCCGATTGGCTGAATGCCAATCGGGTTTTTTATGTATTGGGATACTGAGCATGGCGCTGAGACTAATTTGTCTAGGCGTTTAAATCATTTCTGCCGGCTTCATTCGAGTTTGCCGAGTTTGCAAAAAAACTAAAAAACAGCAGTGGCCAGATTCCTATATGCACCATTACATCGGCGGTATTGAAGATATAATTCCAATAGGGGATATGTTGTATATCGATGAAGTCGATAACACTGCCATAGATCAAGCGATCGAGAATATTGCTGGCGCCGCCCCCTACAATAAATCCGAAACACAAATACTCGTAGCGCTTGATAGAAGAGCCGAACCATAGGTAGGCGCTTACAATTATCAGCAAGGCAATGCTGATAGCAGCAAATAACCAACCCATTCCCTGTAGCATGCCAAATACTCCACCGTAATTACGGATATGGGTAAAGTGGACCAGGCTGTTAAGTTCCAGAGTGCTATTCAATGGTATGTTGGTGTTTATCCAATAACCGATGAGTTGAGACAGACTCAATACGCTCAGCGTAATGCCTGCAAACAAGAACATATTGATGGACTTGCTACTTGCTTTCATAGAATGCTATTCATAGTTTTTCGATTGAACTGTATTGCCGCAGCCGAGTGAAATCTAAGTATCGAGTAAGGCAAAGAATTTACGCAAGCGTATCGCATTGGCGCCGACATCACCGGTTCCAACTCGCGAAACCGAGCGTGCATCTACTACGCTATCGGTTCCCTGTTGTTCTATCTTGATAACGATATCGTCCTTGAAGCGGAACCAAAAAGTCGTATCCGTAGCCTCTATCCTGCCTTCAGCGCGATCCTGTGCAACCAGTTCCCAGCCAAGTTCCTCAACCGCAGCTAAGGCTTTAGCGAAGACAGCATCGGCTGATTCGCTATAGCCTTGTGTTACTAAATCTGGATAGGCTTCGTCCGTCAGCTCAATCAATCGCTCGACCGTCATATTGTTTGAGCCACCGTATACCACTGTGTTTGGTGCGTCGGCCCGAATTGGCAAGATGGCTACAAATTCAGGTGGGTTTATTCGGTTGGTTGAAATGTCGTGTATCGGTGGATAATTCACTCCTTCATCTGGGCGGAAGCTTTCCGGAATCAGATAGGCTACCCAGGCCACTCCAGTTCCAAGCACTGCCAGGCTGATAAGTCTCCCGCTGCTAGCGATCTTAAAAATTTGGCTGGCGATGAGTACTGCCAGACTTAGGCCCAGGCATATCCAGGCCAGTAATTGACCGTATTGATTGGCAGCGCCAAGTAATGAAAATCCACGTCTGAAATCCCACAGCCCCAGCCAAATTCCGCCTGCCGATGCCAGAGTTAGCAAGCCAAGTCCCAGACCCAGGACCAGGCCGCTGTAGCTGGCAATTTTCAACCACAGTTTGAGCCTTGCGGGGTCTTGTATTGATGTTTCGCTGTTCATGAGTACTCCTTTTTGGCGGGTTGGTCGGCGTATTGGATGATATGCGCCGCATCACTATCGCCAATCTTGACAATGCTGTGAGCACAGTTGTGCATGCGCGGCGGAGCCCATAACTGATCCATCGCCCGACCCTCAACATGGCAAAGATAGGCCTTGATCAAGGCGCCATGGCTGACTATGGCGACCTTATGCTGACTATACTCCTTCAATCGGTGTTCTGCTGAAATCCTGGCAACTGTATCAATAGCCCGCTGCTGCAATTGGAAAAAATCTTCCGCCCCTTCTACTTTAAATAAGTGTGGGTGCTGCCAAAAATGCAGATGCGAATCCGGTTCTGCGTTGGCTATGTCATCGTACAACCGCCCCTCCCAGTGGCCTAGAAATATTTCTCTTAAGCTATCCAGGTAAACGATTGCAGTATCCGTCTTTGCAAACACATGATCAGCAGTTTGTCGGGTACGTAAGCTACTGCTGCAGTAAATTACATCGAAATCCAGATGTGCAAGTCGATCACCCAAGTCTTGCGCTTGTTGCATGCCCAGTTCCGTTAGCTGTGATTCACTTTGACCCTGTACACGCCGTTCCTCGTTCCAATTGGTCTCTCCGTGCCGAATTAAATGAAGTTCCATTCTATTCATCCTTGTGTGTGTTACTAACTCTGGTTCTCGAAACAGCATCTAGCCACCCCTGATAATGTCTTTCTCGCCAAGCATCATCCTTTGTGCTTTCGAAGCAGCGGTCCAGCTGCCACTTTTCACTGATTGTTTGCAGGGAAGAGAAAATTCCCGCTTGCAGTCCGGCCACATAAGCTGCCCCTAATGCGGTAGTCTCAGTCAGTGCCGGTCGGTGAACTTGTAGACTAAGCAAATCAGCGAGCTTTTGCATGACAAAGTTGTTGTTGGCCATGCCGCCATCGACACGAAGCGAGTTCACCTGACCGCCATCTGCTTCAATGGCGACTAATAAATCTTTACTTTGGTAACAAACCGAGAGCAGGGCAGCGGTTACCACTTCTTTTACCCCGCTATCCCGCGTGAGTCCGAACAATGCGCCACGGGCCTGGGAATCCCAATAGGGAGCTCCTAATCCAGTAAAAGCAGGAACTAAAAACACACTCAGCTCGTCACTGGTCTGTTCCGCCAAGGCTTCCGATTCACTTGCGTGCTCAATTAGCTTTAATCCGTCACGAATCCATTGCATGGTGGCACCAGCCATAAAGATGCTGCCTTCGAGCGCATAGCTGGTCTCACCGTTGAGCCTAAAGGCCACGGTACTTAGTAAGCGATTGCTTGATTTCACCACCTGCTTGCCGGTATTTAACAACAGAAAACAGCCGGTACCGTAGGTACTCTTGGCCATACCACTGTAGAAGCAACATTGGCCGAATGCGGCAGCCTGTTGATCACCAATAATGCCGGTGATGGGAATAGCATGGCCGAAATACTCGGCAACGCAGTCGCCATAGTCGGCGCCACAATCCAGGACTTCCGGCAGCATCGATCGAGGAATATTGAAAATCTCCAACAGTTCCTGGTCCCATTGTTGGCACTGGATATTGAACAGCATGGTTCTGGATGCGTTTGTGGCATCGGTACGATGATTCGCACCACGGCTTAGCTGCCATAACAGGAAGCAATCGACGGTGCCGAATGCGAGCTCACCATTCTCGGCTTTTTGCCGAGCTTCGGGGACGTTTTCGAGAATCCAGTGAATTTTGCTGGCAGAAAAATAGGAATCAATCAGCAGGCCAGTTTTCTGTTGAATTTTCTCATCCAGATCCCTGGCTTTTAATTCATCACAGTAGTCACTGGTTCTTCTGTCTTGCCAGACGATGGCATTGTAGATGGGTTGACCGGAATTCTTGTCCCAAACGATCGTGGTTTCCCGTTGATTGGTAATGCCGATGCAGCGAATCTGCTCAGCGGAAATGGCCGCATCCTGTATCGCTGTTTGACAGCTCTGCAATGTTGTTTGCCAGATCTCCATAGCATCATGTTCAACCCAACCGTTTTCGGGGAAATATTGTGTGAATTCTTGTTGGCCTAGCGACAGCTTGTTTCCGTCAGCATCGAAGATTAATGCGCGACTGCTGGTAGTTCCTTGGTCGATGGTGAGAATGTAATTATTCATTGCAAAAAATCTCTAAATCTAACGCCCACTTATTGCAAAGGGAGGCTGTGAATCAGTGCTGTATCAGAATTAAAATGCGCCTTGAAACTGCTAAAAAGAGCTGGATAGCCATGTTACACTAACTGTTCAATTCGTGGGTAAGATTAAGCCTGCAGTCCCATAGCTTTGCTGAGTCTATAAAAATCTATGCATGATCTTTTAATTATCGGTGGCGGTATAAATGGAGCCGGCATTGCTGCTGATGCTGCCGGTCGTGGTCTCGATGTGGTGCTCTGCGAGAAAGCTGATCTTGCCTCTGCAACATCCTCCAGCAGTACCAAACTGATTCACGGTGGACTGCGCTATCTGGAATTTTATGAGTTCGGCCTGGTACGCAAGTCATTGCAGGAAAGGGAAGTACTGACAGCCGCCGCGCAACATATTATACGACCGCTGGCATTCCATATTCCGCAATTACCTCATTCTCGTAATTCATGGATGATACGCGCAGGCTTATTCCTGTATGACAACTTGGCCAGACGCAGGCGCTTTGCCTCCTCCAGGGCTATCAACATAGACCCCGAAGGCCCGCTCAACTCCGCTATCAGGCGGGGCTTCGAGTATTGGGATGCACAGGTGGACGATGCCAGACTAGTTGTGTTAAATGCCTTGCAAGCTAAGGCGATGGGCGCGAGCATTCTCACTCGCACCGAATGCACAGCGGCGAATGCTACCGATGCGGGCTGGCGGGTGAATTTGCATGATAGTTTGCGTAATACAGACAATGAAATTGAATGTCGCGCGATAATCAATGCTACTGGACCCTGGGTGGCAACTTTATCGGAACTGCTTAGCAAGAAGGAAGCGCAGCACAGGATACGATTGGTAAAGGGAAGCCACATCGTTGTGCCGCGTATGCACCCGGGTACTCAAGCTTTCATGTTGCAACATCATGATGGAAGAGTCATTTTCGTTATCCCCTGGCTGCAGAAATTTACTCTAATAGGAACCACGGAGCAGGAATATCAAGGAGATCTAAATCGCGTAGAAATCAGCAAAGAAGAAATAAGTTATCTGCTGCGTATTGTGAATTTGTATTTCAAGAAATCAATTCTGCATTCCGACGTTGTATACAGTTATGCCGGCGTAAGGCCATTGATCGGCGAAGAAGGGCAGAATGCGACGAAGGTTTCCCGAGACTATGATCTAGAGCTTGAGACTAAACCGCAGCCAATTCTTTCTATCTATGGTGGCAAGGTAACAACCTATCGCTTGTTAGCGGAAGACGCATTGAGCAAGTTGCAGGCAATTTTTCCTGATATGGGTCCGGCCTGGACCAAGACAGCTAAATTACCCGGCGGTGATTTCGATTTACCGGAAAACTTATTTAAAAAGCTTGCCTCCGAATACGCCTGGTTAGGTCCAGACCTTATTACTCGTTGGTTAAACAGCTACGGCACTCTATGCTTCGATATTCTCGGTGACGCTTCAGGGTCCGGTGATCTAGGCGTAAAGTTTGGTCAAAATCTCTACCAGAAGGAGGTCGATTACCTATGTAGACAGGAATGGGCTAAGACTGTCGATGATATTCTCTGGCGGCGATCTAAACTAGGATTTCAATTTAGCCCCGCAGAACGCGATTCCTTGTCGAATTACATAGAACAGTCTTTACCAAGCAATTAAGTCCAGGGATTTCGGAATGCTTGAGCTGCAGAATATATCGCGTCATCAGGGTAAGGAAATCTATCTAAGCGATATAACTCTTAGCCTTCACCGAGGCGAGTTAAATATACTGCTTGGTCCTACTTTGTCAGGCAAAACTTCCTTGATGCGAATAATGGCAGGCTTGGATAAGCCAAACAGCGGTGAGCTGCTTTTCGATGGAGTTTCTGTGCTGGGCAAACCAGTACAGAAAAGAAACGTGGCCATGGTGTATCAGCAATTCATCAACTATCCATCGCTAAGCGTTTTTGAAAATATAGCCTCACCGCTGCGAGTTGCCGGGGTACAACAAAAACAGATTCAGAAGCAGGTGGAAGAAGTGGCCGACCTGCTGCAACTGCGAGAGTTGATGCAGCGTACACCAGACACACTATCCGGCGGTCAACAACAACGGGTGGCTTTGGCGAGGGCCTTAATTAAGAAAGCAGACCTGGTGTTATTGGATGAACCGCTGGCCAATCTCGACTACAAGTTGCGCGAAGAACTAAGGGCGGAATTACCCGGGCTATTTGCTGCAATGGGTGCTGTATTGGTGTATGCGACTACCGAGCCCTCCGAGGCATTGGTGCTAGGGGGTAATACCGCCTGTTTACATCAAGGAAGAGTCGAACAGTTTGGGTCCACACTGGAGCTCTATCGCAAACCAGTCAATATACAGGCTGCGAAAACTTTCTCAGATCCTCCATTGAACACAGTAGCATTGGTCTGTGTTGCAGGCAGCCTTAAGTACTTGGATAATCAATCGCATTCTGCATTACCTTTCAGTGGCTTGCCAGAAGGCACCTATACCTTGGCAGTCCGCCCTCACCATTTGAGCTTAGGCAGAACAGCGGACGATGATATACAGGTGACAGGGCCGGTAACTGTAACCGAGATTACTGGCTCTGAAACATTTGTCCATTTCACCATGAACGAAAACCCTTGGGTAGCTCTGGTACACGGTATTCAGGATTTCGCAGTTACGAACTCGGTTAGCTTCTATATTAGTCCGCTGAACGTTCTGCTTTTTGATGGTGACAATCGACTAGTGGATAAATCGTAGATAAGAAAAGTAAATGGCAAGCATAAAACTACAGGAAATTGCTCATCGTTATCCCTCTTCCGATGACTACGCTCTGCGAACTCTGAAGCAGACTTGGGGTGATGGTGGAGCCTATGCTCTATTAGGCCCTTCTGGTTGCGGAAAGACGACTCTGCTAAATATTATTTCTGGCTTGGTAAGACCTTCCGAGGGACGTGTTCTATTCGACGGCGTGGATGTTACCGATCTGAGTACGGAGCAACGCAATATCGCGCAGGTTTTCCAGTTTCCGGTGGTCTATGACACGATGACCGTGGCAGAAAATTTGGCGTTTCCGCTGCGTAACCGGAAACTAGCCAAGCAGGAAATAGATTTGCGTGTAGCCGATGCTCTGGCCATGTTGGGTCTGCAACATCGAGCCAATGATAGAGCTCGGTCTTTGAGTGCTGACGATAAACAGAAAATATCACTGGGTCGCGGTTTGGTGCGCACCGATGTTGAAGCGATACTTTTCGATGAGCCTCTGACGGTGATCGACCCTCATCTGAAATGGCAATTGCGAACTGAGCTGAAGAAGATACACCAACGCTTCCAACACACCATGATCTATGTGACCCATGATCAGACTGAGGCGCTAACCTTCGCCGACCAAGTCATAGTCATGTACCAGGGAGCTGTTGTGCAGATTGGAACTCCGCAACAATTATTTGAGAGTCCAGAGCACACGTTTGTGGGCAGATTCATTGGTTCACCCGGTATGAATGTATTGCCCTGTAATATTGAAGGCGCCGACGCAGTATTCGCCGGTAATCGAATACCCCTACAGAGAGTTATCAGCGATACCGGGCAGCGCTATGAGTTGGGCGTCCGACCTGAACACATACAGTTATCAGCAAGTGCAGGCATTCCTCTCAATGTGACATCGGTTGAAGATGTGGGCAGACATAAGATTGTTCGTGGTCGCGTTGAAGATACCTTGATCAATACTATTGTTAACGATGGGGTAGGGATACCGGAAAATCCACGAATTGTTTTTGATACGGATAAAATTAATCTCTACGCAGATGACTATCGAGTAGGTAATGACTAAGGTAGGCTCTTGAAATGAAAGTACAGAATAACAAAGCCTGGTTTATGGTGATGCCGGTCCTGATTTTGGTTGCCATCAGTGCGATTATTCCGCTAATGACGGTGGTGAATTATTCTGTGCAAGATAGTTTTGGCAATAACGAATTTTTCTGGGTGGGCACGGAATGGTTTCAGGAGGTACTTGCGTCTGAGCGTTTTCACAATGCATTGCTTAGAACACTGCTGTTCTCCGGCATTATATTAGCCATAGAGATACCGTTAGGTATTGTAATAGCGTTGGCTATGCCGAAACGCGGCTGGGGAGTGTCGGTTTGCCTGGTGTTAATGGCCCTGCCTTTGTTGATTCCCTGGAATGTGGTTGGCACGATTTGGCAAGTATTTGGCAGGGTCGATATTGGTCTGTTGGGTCATGGATTGGCGAGCCTCGGCATCGATTACAATTACACGCAGAACAATCTCGACGCCTGGATGACACTTATTCTGATGGACGTATGGCATTGGACTTCGCTAGTAGTATTGCTGTGCTACTCAGGTTTAGTAGCAATACCCGAGGTGTATTATCAGGCCGCGCGCATTGATGGTGCCTCACGTTGGGCTGTATTTCGCTTTATTCAACTACCGAAGATAAAACGCGTGTTGCTGATAGCGGTGCTGCTGCGCTTTATGGATTCTTTCATGATCTATACCGAACCTTTTGTAGTGACCGGTGGGGGTCCTGGCAACATAACGACATTCCTGTCTATCGATCTGGTGCAAATGGCAGTGGGGCAATTTGACTTGGGGCCTGCCGCCGCCATGTCTCTGATTTATTTTCTGATTATTCTGCTTCTGTGTTGGATTTTCTATACGGTCATGACCAGTTACGACAATGATGAACAGTCTTCCAGTAACAAGGGAGTTCAGTAGTGGCGATTTCCGAACGCGGTGCCAGTAGAGTAAAGCTGCTAAGCCTGTGTCTGTATATTCTGTTTCTGCTGTTGCCGCTTTACTGGCTTTTGAACATGAGCTTCAAGACCAATCAGGAAATTCTGTCCACCTTTACTCTGTGGCCACAGGATTTTACCCTGGATAATTACCGCACCATCTTTACCGATCCATCCTGGTATGGTGGCTATATTAATTCTCTCACCTATGTTGTCATGAACATGGTGATTGCTATTACCGTGGCTCTGCCAGCAGCGTATGCTTTTTCCCGCTATCGATTTCTTGGTGACAAGCATTTGTTCTTCTGGCTGCTTACCAATCGAATGGCTCCCCCGGCTGTTTTCGTTCTACCCTTTTTTCAGCTGTACTCCGCGTTTGGCTTGATCGACACTCATATAGCTGTAGCTCTGGCTCATTGTTTGTTTAATGTGCCCTTGGCGGTATGGATTCTTGAGGGCTTTATGTCTGGCGTGCCGAAGGAGATAGACGAGACGGCCTATATTGATGGCTATTCTTTTCCACGTTTCTTCGTGAAAATATTTACACCGCTGATAGCCTCCGGAATTGGAGTTGCCGCGTTTTTCTGTTTCATGTTTTCCTGGGTGGAACTGCTAATCGCCAGAACTTTAACAGTCACCGATGCGAAACCAATAAGTGCTGTTATGACGCGAACAGTATCTGCCTCGGGTTTGGATTGGGGAGTCTTGGCAGCCGCGGGGATACTCACCATTATTCCCGGTGCTCTGGTTATTTACTTTGTTAGGAATCATATTGCTAAGGGTTTTGCACTGGGCAGGGTCTAGGTCTGGCGTCTTTTGCTATCAGTGTTCTTCTTGCGCACACAGTGGCGAGGTGGTTTCACTCTAACAATCAGAGCCACAGGCTCGTTAGAGGGGAACCACCTCGCCACTGTGCTTAGGTCAAGCTACGCCCAGCCTTCACAAGAACCATCTTGAAGAAAATTTAGCCGAGGTTTTCTTGAATAGATGAACCCCAATCAAAAGCTTGCAGCCTTGATCAATTATGCCGTGAGCCCGGATGGGTATTGGTGCAAGCTTTTTTACCAAACTGCGGATTATGGTGGTTCTTCTACGACGTCTGTTTCCGACCCAGGCTGTTCGATAAAGGCTCACTTTGTTCTTGCTGTTTTCTCGAAATCCACACAAATCAATGAGATACTAGTATGGCTCGAAAACAACTGAACGCGCTCAGTTTTCCATATACTGGCACCCGCTCAGTATACAAATGTTAGGAGCTTCACCCATCAATCCAATAGAGGAAACTATGCAAAAAAGACATCGGATACAATTCCCTAAAAATGAAATGACAGATCAAAGTCAAGATGAAGCATACTTTTATCTGCAAGATTCCGGTGCGCCACGAAAGATTCGGTTTCATGACTACGATGAAATCTACCAAGTTCCTGGCCTATATGAGCAAGTTTTCTATGATCGTCTTAAATGCACCTCTCCTGTTAAGGTTGCCTCGATCCTAGAAACCGCAATTAAGCAAAGTTTAGAGAACTTTACCGAATTGAGAGTCCTGGATTTGGGAGCCGGTAATGGAATGATGGGCGAAGAATTAAAAAAGCGTGAGATCTCTCGTCTCGTAGGCGTAGACATCATTCCTGAAGCTTATGATGCAGCCATTCGTGATCGCCCTGGTATCTATGATGCTTATCATGTTCAAGATTTCACAGCTCTAAACCATGATACAAGGGAAGAAATAATTTCGTGGGATTGTAATTGTATGGTTACAGTTGCCGCGCTCGGCTTTGGTGATATTCCTGTAAAAGCCTTTGTAGAGGCCTTCAACATTATAACCACTCAAGGGTGGGTAGCTTTTAATATCAAGGAGACCTTTTTCGACAAAAGCGATGAGACAGGATTTTCACGCATGATGAGAGAACTCATATTTTCAGAATACCTTGATATCTATCATATAGAACGATATCGCCATAGACTCTCTATTGATGGTGAACCGCTATTTTATTTCGCAATTGCAGGGAGAAAAAATGCTGACGTCACGGGTGAGTTCTTGCAAAGCATCGACATAAATCTATCCTAACAAGTCGGAAATTTTGCTTGGTTTGCAATAGACAAGATTGATGCGCTTTGGTGGGGTTTGGCTTTTATTTGGGGTGCCTTGTTACTTTTGATTCAGAATACCGGCTGGTTCGCTGAATCTGATCTGTGGGATGCATGGGGAGTATTCTTCACAGGCATCGGGGTTCTCCGCTGATCTGTGCGGGGATACGCTTACAGATACCTGCTTATCGAGGGAAATGGGTTTTCAGCACGGTATTTGGCGTGATTTTCCTGGGCATGGGCTTGAGCGCCTGGCAAGCTGATTGGTGGATTTGGGTTGTTTTACTGGCGGTCATAGGGGCCGCCATCCTCATATCCGCGTTTACCCGAAACAACTAAGCATTCAGATTTTCTATCAAGCGCAGGTGTTACATACCACCTGTCCCGATGCGCCATGGTTTTCTATAAACAGGAATCACTGAGAGTCGTCACTCGAGGCTTGATCTATTGGTGACACGCGGTCACTGCATACTGTCGTTGAAGACTAGTGCCAAAATCAGTCCCAAACCCTTCATGCTATTTCAGAGTTTCTTGCGCCTGATTGATCAGCGGCTTTACCGGGCGCCGAAATTATCTTGATGTCATCTAGATAAACTTTGCCTGAAAGCGTAAATCTTACTTTAACATTGACTATGCCCTTAACCCTCATTCCTTGTACCACTTTGCAATTTGTATCTTTCAATGCATTGCGTGCTGTTTCCATTGTGGAATCGCAGCCGAGTACAATTGCCGTATCAAACTTCTGCGCCCTATGCTGTAGTCGTCGACGTTCGCGAGCCGTCCAAGCGCAAGCGAGGGGTTGGCGTGACAGGAATACATCGGTTTTTATTCCTTTTTCCTCCAAGAGGTTTTGCATGGCAGAGAGGTATTGCGTCAAAGGAGGTGATTTTAGAAAACTCTTGAATATATCAAAGATAGGTTTTTTATCTCGAACTGCGACGCTGGTGGATGGGCACGTTCTACATGGGACAATCAGTACAGAATTCGATTCTTCAATTTCACCTATAAAATCTACATCCTCAAGATAAAGCGGCATCTTCTTAATCCTTCTCGTCTGCACTTCTGGACAACTCTACGATATTTCAGTGTTACCTGCTTGATGCTCGTCAATCGAAAGTAAACTTTGTTCATTTAGTTTTTGGAATCGCGCTGCTCGCTGAATAATATTTTCTCAATCAGTCTAGGCTAAAGCCAGAGCAGTTTATTCAAGGCGATTCCACAATCATCGTGAGCAAGCAGTCAGGGTGAATAGTTGAGCCGCCGGCTCGTGTACGAATAGTTCGCTGGATATCGGCGGCCTGCGTCGAAAAAGATGCTAATAACGGACTTCGCCAATACAGATGCCATTGTGGGTAGTTTGTTATAGTCTTGCTCCTGTCTTTTAGAATCTCAATTCGGTCAATTTGATCTTCTACCGGGAGCCAGCAGGTCCATGAAATATTTCCAACGTTATCAGTTCGTTCTATTCCTCGCTTTGAGTTTGCTAAGTGTGGACTTATTGGCCCAGGCTCGCTTCTACCCGGCGGCACGCAGTGGGGGTAACTATATGCATAATTTCTACTTCCCACCGTCTCCCAGCGCGACACCCTGGGCTCCGGATTGGTCACCAGATGGCCAGTGGATCGCCGTTGCCATGCAGGGCAGTATCTGGAAGGTGGATCCCACGGATGGCAGCGCCTATGAGTTGAGTTACAGCGATGCCTATCATTCTTCTCCGGACTGGTCGCCGGACGGGCGCTGGATTATCTATACCGCGGACTATGATC
Source organism: Gammaproteobacteria bacterium (assembly GCA_021773355.1). Taxonomy (GTDB): domain Bacteria; phylum Pseudomonadota; class Gammaproteobacteria; order Pseudomonadales; family Pseudohongiellaceae; genus UBA9145. Next base: position 52,204 of record JAJFKE010000026.1, read on the forward strand.
ATCAGCGTATCCAACTGGAAATTTTGGATACCGTCACTGGTGTTGCTCAAAAACTCACCGACGATCAAGCGGTTTATACCGATCCGGTATTTTCTCCCGATGGCAGCAAGGTGGCCTATGTGTCCACCAATCCCAGTGGCTATTTCAATGTCTATGTACGAGCCATCACTGGTGGGCAATTCAGCGGAGAGCCGGTGGCAATAAGTCGTGACAATGAATACGGCAGCAACAGGCTATATTTCGGCAGTGGTGACATGCATATAACACCTGCCTGGCTGCCAAATGGTGAAGAGCTATTGCTGGTTTCGAATCGCAATGTGCCGCTGGGCTCTGGTAATGTGCTGCGTGTCCCCGCGGTGGAAGATGGCATACTTCGGGCCACCACTGTTCTGGCCGAGCAGACGCTGTATCGCACCAGGCCAGATGTATCCATTGACGGGCGTCGCTTTGTTTACACATCGACCAGCGGATCTGCCGATCAATTCAATAATCTCTACGTGCAACCCAGCAACGGCGGTGAGCCCTATAAGATGACATTCTTTCAGCACGATGCCTTCCATCCGCGTTGGTCACCGGATGGAGAATGGATCGCTTTTATTTCCAACGAGGGCGGTTTACCTAAGTTAAATTTGTTGGAAACCTATGGCGGAAAGTTAATAGCAGTTGAAATTAGCGAATTGCATTTCAAACGTCCTATGGGTGTATTGAAAGTACATGTCACCGATAGCATTGGTGCTGCAACACATAATCGGATTCATCTTCAGGCTGCTGATGGCAAGTTCTACACGCCAAATAATGCCTATGCCCGTGCTGGCAGTAGAGGCGATTTAATATTTCACAATGCTGGAGACTTCGAAGTTAGTTTGCCAGTTGGTGAAGCCTCTTTGGATTTTGTGAAAGGCTTTGAATATCTTCCGCAGAGGCACAGTGTTGAAATTGAACAGGGAGAAGTTACGCAGTTGACGGTCGAGCTACAGCAGATGACAGACATGGGCGCTAAGGGTTGGTATAGCGCGTCGACTCATGTACACGCAAATTATGGTGGCAATCTGCACAATACGCTTGAGAATTTGATGATGATGTCCCGATCTGAAGACCAGGACCTGGTGTTGGAGCAGGTGGCAAACAAAGATAATCGCATCCTGGACTATCAGTTCTTTGTACCCGGTGGTGGACCCCATCCGCTTTCTGAACCGGATCAGATTGTGGTGGTAGGGCAGGAGTACCGGCCGCCATTCTATGGTCACGTGTTCATGTTTGGCATGCGCGAACACCTGATTTCACCTTTCGTGACTGGCTATGAAGGCACCGCCATAGAGAGCCTGTATCCCAGTAATACCGATATGTTTCTGAAGGCCAAGGCGCAGGGCGCTGTTACCGGTTATGTGCATCCCTATCTTGGAGAAATAGATCCACTGGAAGGCAATTTGGGCGGCGGCAAGGGCTTTATGGTAGATGCGGCCCTGGGTACTACGGATGCTCTGGAATGGTCTGATTCCGCGACCGCGGGCTTTTATCCGCTGTACACTGTCTGGAACAATGGCCTGCGGGTTACCGCCACCGGTGGAGAAGACTCAATTTCCTCGCTGCACCGCAGCAAGCTGGTGGGTTCCTATCGCACCTATGTTTATACCGGAAATTTAGGGTTGGACATGGATGCCTGGTTCAATGGTTTGAAACGTGGTCGAGCCTTTGTCAGTTCTGGTCCCTTGCTGGAAATGCAGGTTGGAACCGCCATGCCGGGAGATACGATTCAACTACCCGCTACTGGAGGCGAGGTGACCATTAGCGGTAGACTGCGCTCCATTACCGATCTTGAGCAGCTGGTCCTGGTCTGCAACGGAGAGTTGGTGCAAAGCTTCCCGCTACGCAGAAATCCCAACAGCCTCGATATTTCTTTCGAACACACTATTGATCGCAGTGGCTGGTGTCACCTGCGCACCGAAGGGAAACCCGCTGAACGATTTCCTCTGGACGTGGGTTATGCACAAGCGTTTACCAACCCCATCTGGTTTCAAGTTGGTGATCTACCGATTCGCAACCCACAATCGGTAGATTACGCTATTCGCTGGATAGACAAGTTGCAAGAATTGGCAGATGCCTGGCCTGGTTGGCGTTCAGAAACTGAGAAGGCCCACGTGTTTGCTCAGTTCGAACAGGCGCGACAGGTCTATAGAAGTAAGCTTAATTAATGCTTGGCAGATCCGACTCTGCGCTGTGCGTGGAGTTGGATGATCGTAGCAAACCTATGCCTAAAATGGCCATGCCAATGGATATGAAGGGGTTCAAGTAATTGAAGAAAGCATAGGGCAGGTAGTCGAGAACCGGTACGCCCAGCGTAGCTGCATAGAATGCCCCGGCCGTAGTCCAGGGAATCAAGCCGGTTGTCAGGGTAGATCCTTCCTCTACCGAGCGTGACAGAATCGATTTTTCTAGATCGTGCTGTTCGTATTTCTGCCGGAATAACTGGCAATTTAAAATTATGGAGATATAGGCTTCACCCATTGCCATATTGCCAATAATTCCTGAGCAGATGGTGGTCGCGATCAATGCCCCCACATGCTGTATGCGATCGATAATTCCGGACAATAGAGTGGCGAGAAATCCCGCGCCATGCAATATACCTCCCAATGCCAGTGCCATCAGTGCCAGTATAAGTGTCCAACTCATGCTTGCTATTCCACCCCGGCCCAGCAAGTCGTCCAGGTTCGCGATACCCGTATTGCCCGGCGTGTTTTGCCATAGCGAGTTAAGCACCGCTACCAAGTCTTGTTGCTGATAGACAATGGCAATAACTACGGCCGTCACTATGCTGATGGACATGGTGATCTCGGCCGGAACTCTGCGGATACTGAGGGTGGCTAACAAGACTATTGGAACCAGTGTAATCAGAGGTGACAGGGAATAAGTTTCAGCTAATGCCTTTCGGATATTCGAGATTTCGTTCGCGGCGAAAGCACTGTCGCCGTAGTTGCTGCCAACCAGTAGAAATATCACCAGTGCTACTACTAAAGAAGGCACAGTGGTGAATAGCATCGCATAGATATGTCTGTACAGGTTTGTTTCGGCGCTCATCGCGGCCAGATTGGTGGTATCGGATATGGGCGACATCTTGTCGCCGAAGGTGGCGCCGCAAATTATCATGCCGGCGACCAAGGGCAGGGGTATACCCATGGCGCCGCCAATACCGATGAATACAACGCCCAGTGTGCCAACCGTACCCCAGGAAGTGCCGGTGGCCACAGACATGATTGCGCATAACAGCATGCCTACGCCGAGAAACAGGGAAGGCGACAACCAGTTGAGGCCGTAATACATCAGCGTGGCTATGGTGCCACTGTGCATAAAGCTGGCGATCACCATTCCGATGAGAATAAATATATAGATTGCAGGTAGAGCCCTGGCTATTGATTCCGCCATTAGAGCGCGAATGGCAGGGTAGGAGAAACCAAGAAAGCGCGCATGTAGACCCGCCCAGAGCAGGCATAGAAACATTAAGCTGTGCAGGTCAACGCCCAGTACAAATAGCCCCACAGCTATGATGGCGATAACCCCCAGAAAGCAAACAAGGGACTGCAGCAGGCTACTCTGTCTAACTTGCTTGGATTGCGTGGATGCCATGGGGAGCCAGCATATAAACAATTGGGGTGAGAGTAAAATTTTGCTAAGCTCAACTGTCTCATATGCTGGCAATCACTGCCGAGGGTAAAATGGATCTGTCTTGGATGGCCTGGACTGTGCCCACCGCGATCTTCTTTAGCGTAATCGCGACTCTCATCGTGACACTGTCTATTTGGGAGTACTTTAGTCCGGGTGGTGGCCCTCGCCTGGGGATATTGCGCTTCGAAACTACGCGTGGGGACAGGTTGTTTGTTTCCCTATTGGGTAGTGCATTTATCTGCATGGCCTGGCTTGGTCTGGTCGGTCTGAATCTGTGGTGGGGCCTGGCCATTTGTGCCGTCTACGCAGTATTGGTCTTCATTTTTGTATAGAGTCCAAATTAGAAATTGGTTTAAACCTGAGGGGTTTTGAATGTCTGCTCATGAATTAAAATTTCGAAGAACGCTGCTAAGTTGTGCGGTTTTATGTTCAACAGCGGTCTCGGTGTTTGCGGATGTGGAGGACGCACAACGCTGGCTACCCGAATTTCAACCATCCACCCTAAACAATGAGCAACAACTCGCCGAGATGCAGTGGTTTATAGCCGCGGCAAGGCCGTACGCAGGCATGGAAATAAAAGTTGTATCGGAAACTATCACCACTCATGAATACGAAGCACAAGTACTAGCCAAGGCCTTCAGCGAGATAACTGGAATTCAGGTTACTCATGACCTGATCGGCGAGGGGGATGTGGTTGAGAAACTACAAACTCAGATGCAGTCAGGCGAGAATATTTACGATGCCTACGTCAACGACTCAGATTTAATAGGCACTCACTTTCGTTATCAGCAAGTTCGAAATCTAAGTGATTGGATGACAAATGAAGCGGTTGATGTGACTTCTCCAACACTGGATCTGGAAGACTTTATTGGCTTGTCTTTTACCACCGGTCCTGATGGCAAGGTGTATCAATTACCTGACCAACAGTTCGCCAATCTGTACTGGTTTCGCTATGACTGGTTTACAGACCCGGAGATCAAGCGGCAATTCAGCGACACATACGGTTATGAACTTGGCGTTCCAGTGAACTGGTCTGCTTACGAAGATATCGCAGAATTTTTTAGTAATGATATCGGCGAGATCGATGGTCGGAAAGTTTATGGACATATGGATTACGGCAAGAAAGATCCGTCGCTGGGATGGCGCTTTACCGATGCCTGGTTATCGATGGCTGGTGCCGGCGACAAGGGCAGTCCTAATGGACTGCCGGTTGACGAGTGGGGCCTGCGTGTCGATGGATGCAGAACAGTAGGCTCTACGGTTGAACGTGGCGGTGCCACCGATGGGCCGGCGGCGGTTTATTCGGTGACTAAATACGTTGACTGGTTGCAGCGTTATGCGCCTCCCGAGGCAGCAGGCATGGTATTCAGTGAGGCAGGCCCGGTTCCAGCCCAGGGTAATATTGCCCAGCAGATTTTCTGGTATACCACATTCACCGCCGACATGGTGCTTCCTGGCCTGCCTGTTATGAATGATGATGGCACGCCGAAATGGCGCATGGCCCCATCTCCTCATGGCGCCTATTGGGAAGAGGGACAGAAACTCGGTTATCAGGACACCGGATCCTGGACCCTGATGAAATCCACACCGGTAGATAGAGCAAAAGCGGCCTGGTTGTATGCGCAGTTTGTTACTTCAAAGACAGTCTCTCTGAAGAAGAGTCATGTCGGTCTTACTATTATTCGTGACTCAGATATTCGCCATGAAAGTTTCACTGAGCGTTCTGCGGAGCTGGGTGGCCTGGTAGAATTCTATAGGTCCCCAGCACGGGTGCAGTGGACTCCAACTGGCACCAATGTACCGGACTATCCGCGTCTGGCGCAATTGTGGTGGCAGAATATCGGTGATGCTTCCTCCGGTGCGAAGACTCCGCAGGAAGCGATGACTGCCCTCGCCGTTGCACAGGAACGTTTACTGCAAAGACTGCAGAGAGCTGGGGTATTGGGCGAATGTGGTCCTCAATTGAACGAGCCGCAGAGCCGCGACTACTGGCTGAATCAGCCGGGAGCACCGAAACCAAAATTAGCCAACGAAAAACCACAGGGAATCACTATAGACTATGATGAGTTAGTGCGTTCTTGGCAGTAATCCTAGTAGCTATAACGCTAGTAAAATTCGGAGACAATATGTATAACAAATATCGCTTGTTAGGTAGTGGCTTAACTGTAGCTGTGGCTCTAATATTCCTGAACGGAATTTCGAATGCGCAGGTACCTGCCGCTACCGTCACAGGGCCAATTGCCGCGGATAAGGCCGGTAGTGGAACGCTTAATACTATTTATAGTGCATCTGCCATAGAGTTAACAGAAAACGGCTATGTGGAAGAAGAATATTTTATGGAAGGCAGGGCTAATCGCTATAGCAGCGTGGAGCTGGAAACTGCAGAAGTCGTCGATAGCGGCCATCGCTATAAGACACGCCTTATTGTGCGTCGGCCCATGTCAGCACAGAATTTCAATGGCATCGTTATTGTCGAGTGGATAAATGTAACCGGCGGACCTGACAAAGACATTGATTGGTGGCAGTCCGGTACGCATTTTATCCGCAACGGCTACGCCTATGTCGTGGTATCGGCGCAACAGATGGGCATCGATACAATGAAACAGTGGAGTCCCGCTCGCTATGACTCATTAGATACAAGCCATGACGGCATGCTGAGTCGTGATGAACTCTCCTACGATATATTCTCGGCTGTGGGCAAGGCAATTAATCGTGTGGGCGAATCTACTCCGGCAAGCGCGGTGGATATACTGAATGGCCTCAAGGCGGAACAAATAATAGCAACCGGACACTCTCAGTCAGCCAGTCGTCTTGCCACCTATCTAAACAACGTGCATCCGATAGACCCAGTCTACGACGGTGTTATGGTGCACGGCGGCGGTGGCCGCATCAGAGACGACCAGCCGGTGAAGATATTTAAAATCATGGCAGAAACCGACATGGCCCGTCGCGCGGCAAGTCCGCAACCGGACAGTGCGAACTTTCGTCAGTGGGAAGTAGCCGGCAGCTCTCATGTCGATGTCCCCTTCGAAATCGAGTATGCCAAGGTAAGGAATCTGCGGGAGGCCTTACCCATTGATAATGTTCAGCCAAGAGAGCAGGCCTGTGACCTGCCCACTTATAGCCGTGTACCCTTTCGTGATGTGATGAATGCGGCTTTCGAGCATTTGGTGGTATGGATTCGAGATGGCGTGGCACCACCCACAGCTGATCGCCTTCAGCTGGCTCGCGTGATACCTACGGTTGAATTTGCACGTGATGAATACGGCAACGTGCTGGGCGGCATTCGTCTGGCGGAACATGTGGTCGCTACAGCAAAGAACACGGGCATGAACAAGGGTAGCAATCGATTCTGTGGTCTTTATGGTTCCCATCAACCTTTCGATCAAGCCACCTTGGACAAACTCTACCCGAGCAAGGAGAGTTATGTGAGTGCGGTGCGCGAAGTAGTGGGCCAGAACCTTTCCGACGGTTATATTCTGCCAATTGCAGCGCAGCAGACAATTTCTCAGGCCCAGGCATCTAATATGGGACGCTAGTATATTTACGGAAGTTCGAAATCTCTAAGGACCCTCTGATTAACTCCAAATTTGCGCGGCCTGAAGCGCCCATCTTCGTCGTTGCCGTTCTTGCTAAGGGAGTGATCATTAGCGGCAAACGGCGCCTAGAATCTGTACGCTTCAGGCCACGCAAATTTGGAGTTAATCAGAGGGTCCTTAATTAGTAAGAGGGCGTCGAATGTGTTTATTTTACAAGTTGAGAAGATAAAGCTTTTAAGCGCTCGGACCATTGCTGCTTGATTTCTTCGCGGTAATGGGCGAGGGCCTCATCAATTTGCAGCGAAAGCTTTAGCTTGGTTTTTTGCTCATCCGGTTCTAAGCTCAGACTGATTTTAGTTTTATTCACATTCTCTTTTGCACTTTCCTGCCAGCTAAAACTCAAGCGCTTGGGTCGATCTATCTGCAGATACTCGCCGTCGTGTACAACTTTTTTACCATTGCGTTGAATGCTGTAGCTGTAGGAGCCGCCGGGACGCACTTCGTTTTTCAAGTCGAGTATCTTTTCATTGCCTAAATGAGAGCCGAACATCCAGTTGCCAACAAAAGTTGGTATTAGCCAGCGATCGAATATTTTTTCTGCCGGTGCCGCGATGGTTCTGCTAAGCGACATGCTAAACGACTTTGATTTGGCGGCAGGCTTGCCACTAATCTGCTTGTCTGCTTCAAACATGGATAATTGCTTAGCGCTCATGTTAGTTTGCCGTGGAATTTGGATTGGCGGGCAGAAGGTGCGCAGGCAATGCCGGGCGGCGAGAGGCGGTTTTTTGTCCGTAGTTCTCGGCCAGGTAGTCCAGTATGGTGGCCTCCAGAGTGGCTTCCAATTCTCCTAGTCCCTGCGTTTCCTGCATCCATAGAATGCGGCTCTTCCAAACCTCTCGCGTGCCCGAATTCTGCGTAATGATTTGCGTGCTGTGGCACTCGGTACAATTTTCCTGCACCAGTTGCCAGCCTTCCCGCTTGACTAGGTCATCAGGCTGGCTAGCTTCCTGAGCGGTAGAGGTTTGTAAAGGGGAATGCAGCGAAAATACGGCTATTATTGCAGCCAATACAAAGACCTTGTTGGCGGTAGATTTCAAGTTCTTATCCATGCTTTTTCAATCAAGTGGTTGCTTATTGTGCCTTAAAAAATTTTAAATCAGCTATCCGTATTTTTGTTTACACTACTTGCACCGCTACCCGATGACAGGCGTTATTCAAATAACCTCGTGGATTCCAACCGGGCACTACCATTGGTTGCGAACGCCCTTGTAAGTCCATGGCTCTGGCCCAGACTTCGTAGTAACCGGCTTGAGGAAACTGCACCCATGTTTCCCAGTTCTGCCAGGCTAACCGATTAGCTGCGCCCTCCAGGGCCGACGGCAGCCAGGTGGCACCGAAGTCGATTGAAATAAACACACCGGCAACCTGAGTATCTCCTGCCCAGGCATGGCCTCTTACGGTTAGTCGTTCTCTAATATTTTGCGTAATTCCAGACTGGGGGTAGCTGATCAGTGACTTCACCGGCATCGATTCAATAATGCGCATGTCTTCGTTGGCAACTCGAGTTCCTGCAGCGACCGGAGCAACTGGCACTGAATAGGATGGAGCCGCCATTTTTTCACCGTCGTGTATCTGGTTGCGCACAACGATTTTATTTAACCATTTGCCAGATACAGATGCGGGCCAGCCTGCGCAAACCAAGCGCAGCGGAAATCCGTTCTGCAAAGGAATGTCTTCACCATTCATTGACCAGGCAATTAGTGATTCGCGCTCTAATGCCTTGGCAATAGGAACGCCGCGGGAAATTGCGTCCAGGTCGGGGTCGCCACTGAGATGTGTGTCCGCCCCGTAGTAGCCAATATATTCAGCGTCAGAGAGTACACCACAGTAGTTCAATACATCTCTGAGCCGAACTCCGCTGAAGCTGGGACATCCGACGGCGCCCGTGGTCCATTGATTGCCGCTGGCTCCTGGTACAAATTCACTACGCCCATTTCCCCCACACTCCAGTTGCAATTGCAGCGTCACCTCTTCGAAACGCTGTTTAAGATCGGCGATGCTAAAACTTGTAGGTCGCTCAACCGACTCTCCGCCGATTTCCAGTTGCCAGGTTTCCGGGTTTACATTTTCCGGTGCCACGCCGTTGTTTCGAATAAACATATAACGATTCGGTGTGACCTGATCATCGAGAAGATGTGCGGGAGTCTCGGCGTTGATCGGGCGGTCATTCAGTACGATAAGCCCTTCCTTTCCTGCAATTTCAAAGGGCGAGCTCTCCGCCGCGAAGGCCGCAGGGATGAGACCTGCCGGCATAAAGCGTGAAAAGGGAATCCCCATGCCCAGAGCCGTGCTCATCGCCAGCAGACCGCTATTCTTCAGAAAACCGCGCCTGCTCACAGGATCACTTTTGCGACCCCAAAGCACCCTATCCGCAGCTATCGGGTCTTTTTCATAGAGGCTGTCGATTCCTTGTTTGTCGCTGTTTCTCATAATTTTGCTCTTTCGGCTATTTGGCCTGTTCGGCTTCGTCTAATCTGGCGCCGGCCAGCACGCCGGGGAGAGAATAATTTCCTTCATGGCAGGCATATTCATAGAGGATGTCATTGGTTAAATTCATTGGAATTTCCGCCGAGAAGGACTGCACGAAGGTATCCGAATCCTCAGCAGTAAAGCTGTAATTCATCACCGTCTCTGACACTCGGGTAAATCGTTCGGTGATACGAAAAGCTTCAGATGAATTTCGGAACTTTTGGTTTGGGTTAAACTTGTCGGTTACTACGACCAGGGTGTCACCTTCCCAGTGACCCATTGAGTCGCCCATCCATGGTCTGAATACTGAGGGTAGTGGTTCGTCATCTATGCGAATTATGCGCACATCGTGAACCATCTCAACCAGAATCATTACGTAACCGGGAGATTGCACGATCTGGTAATGGTTGTTGTATAGAATGGGCAGCATGGGAGGGCCGCTACTGGATCCAAATGACATTAGACAACGCTCTGCGAGCGGGCGGCTTTCGGGGCCAGCGAAGGCGCCTCGCTGTTCTCTAAGCTGCTGTTCCATTTGCAGTCGTTGTTCAGCGGCTGCAGTGTAAGCTGGCATACGACCGTCAGGCGGATCAATTAATAGAGAACTGCGGAATTCTCCGTTGTAACGCGCTACTCGAGTACCATCATCGAACCAGAAATTGTTATAGCTGTCTGCCAGTTCAATACGTCCCTTGTTAGGTGCTTCACGATCAGGGTCGCTGGGCTGATCCTGTTCCGCCGTATAGGCTGCGACCGCTTGTTCCAGACCCATGGCTTCCTCGCGATTCAATACCAACTTATCACCGAATTCCTCAGGCCGGGAGAAGGGAGTGATAGTGTTACTGGTCCACATTCCCTGTAAATCGGGTACACCGTCTGCTGTTTTTGCTACCCGGTAGTTGCTCTCCTGCGCGTTGCTGACCGATGGGGTCAGCGCTGCGAGTGAAACAGCAGCTGCGCTGGCAAGCAGTAAGGACGCAGCAAGTCTCAAAGTGGAAGGGAAAGAATTGGAATTCGTGCTTGTTTTCATTTTTATGCTCGGTTTTGGGCTTCTAAGTGGATTCGAGGATGCCCGAGCTAGAGTCTCAGCGCGTCCAACAAGACCTTTGAGGTTATCAAAAATGAACAAGCAACTCCACGCGATTCATACAGAATATTAGTTCATTGCGGAGCTACCGGGGTTTGGTCAATTTCAATAAAAAGCGATCGGTGCTGCGGTTGAGTCTGGGGTCGAATATGCTGCGGCTGTGATCGTCCCCTGCAACCCGCAATAGATCACTGAATTCAACTGCAAAACCGGCTTGCTCCGCCAGTGCTATCGCTTGTTGAATTTCCATTCGATGCAAATCCCGATTATCCCGTCCGGCCACTCCTACGTGGTCGGTGATGCCAATAACGGCGCCGGGTTTTAGTAGAGCTTTGAGTTGCAGCAGCATCTCCAGAGCTCTTTCAGGATTGGGGTTGTAATAGTCGTGCAAAGTCTGGGCTACTATCACCAGATCCAGCGAATTCTCGGTCAAGCCTATGTCGCGTAGTGGGCGAATAATTTGTGTGACATTAGTCAGGCCGCCATTTTCAATCTTGGCGTTGAGCGCTTCTCCCTGCGTAATATTCTGTCGGTTTTCCACAAAGCGCAGACCCCGGGGCGTGTTTTGAGCGTAGACGGTACCGTTCTCTCCCACCGCCTTGGACAGGATGAAAGTGTAGTAGCCGCCGGCAGCGTAGAGGTCCAGCACCGTCATGCCGGGCCTAAGGCCAAGAAATTCTAATACTTCGACTGGCTTTCTGGCAGCGTCTCTGGCGAAATCTGTTACTTCCCTGTCGGGACCTGATAGGGTTCGCAGCAAGGCTTGTCTATCAAAGCTCGGCTCCTGTGCGCTTGCTGCAATGCTTGTGGATAAAACCAATATGCAAAGAGTAATGCCTAGCTTTTTCACTTTGGTTTTCTCCTAGGGGAAATGAAAATTTAGAGATCAGGCGCTTAGGCCTATACCTCTGGCCATTAACATAGCTAGCAGGGGGATTAGCAGCAACAGGACTACTTGGAATTTAAGAAGCAATCTTAGCACTGAAGGGACTTCTATGGGTTCCGCTTCTCCACGTCTGTGCTTGAAAAAAAATTGTGCGGGATAGATGGAACAGACCACCATTAGAACAAATAAGCCAAGCTTGATATGGAAGATCGGGTTGGCGCTATAGAATTCGCTAGGCTTACCTACCCACAACCAGAGAGTTAGTCCGAATGCGAGAACCAGAACCGCGCTGAGACCACAGACGCTATCGACCCTGGCCAAATTACGCGCATCTTCTCCGCTAATCTGAGCCTTTGTCGCTATATTCTCAATCAGCAGACCACCCGCTAGAAAGAATATTGCAGCGAAGTGCAGAATACGAATTAGTTCATAATACATCGGCCCAATGATACTGGATTTAGGGACATTGGACTCATTTTTATGGGGCCACCTGGTAAATCCTGCTATGCTGCGGAGCCATTACCTGTAAAACGGGTCACCAATAATAAAAACGGTTTTTAAAACTGGAGGCACCATGACTGCTGATACATCCCCATCTGCTGCAGGTTTTGAGAATGAAGCGCAGCTACAAGCCAATATGCGCAAGGTCGCGCTTACTGCCTTAGCAGGCACCAGTATTGAATGGTATGACTTCTTTCTCTACGCCACCGCCGCTGCCTTGGTATTTCCCTCCGCGTTTTTTCCTGACAGTAGCCCCACTATGGGTCTGATTCTTTCTTTTGGAACCTTTGCTTTCGGATTTATAGCGAGACCCTTGGGTGGAATTCTATTTGGTCATTTTGGTGATCGTGTAGGCAGAAAACGCACGCTGGTTATCGCATTGATGATGATGGGTATAGCCTCTACCTTAATAGGTCTATTGCCGACCTTCGCTACCATCGGTATCGCTGCGCCAATTCTTCTTAGCCTGCTACGTTTTACCCAAGGGCTTGCTATTGGTGGTCAGTGGGGAGGTGCGATGCTATTGGTTACGGAGAGTGCCCCTGCTGATAAGCGAGGCTACTACGGCGCCTATGCGCAGGCTGGAGCTCCGGTAGGCGTTATCCTGGCCAATATTGCATTTATGCTAATCAGCTATACAGTTTCTGAAGACGCCTTCATGTCATGGGGTTGGCGTATTCCATTCATCTCCAGCGTTGTACTGATTGGTATTAGCATGTACGTGCAATTACACATGGAAGATACAGTTGCCTTCAAGGAATTGCAGGCCTTCAGAGAGAAACAAGAGGCTGAGTCTCCGGAACAGGCACCGGTCAGACGATCTCCGGTTTTGGAAGCGATTGCCAAGTATCCGAAACGCATCGCATTGGCGGCGGGGGCGTTTCTTTCGATACAGGTGACGTTCTACATCCTGATAGGCTTTGTATTAGCTTATGGGACAGATGCCAATGGCGCAGGGATGACCAGAGATGAAATGTTATTCGCGGTTCTTTTGGCATCAGCTTTACAGATACCAAGCCAGTTTCTGGCTGCTGCCTATTCTGATCGTAACGGCCGGCGCGGAATTTTCATGTTAGGTGCTATTCTCACCGGTGTCTGGGCGTTTGCTTTATTCCCGTTAATTGATACCGGGAATTTCTGGTTAATCGTAGTGGGAATAAGCGGCGGCTTGATGTTTCTCGGGATGATGTACGGACCGCAAGCTGCATTCTTTACTGAGTTATTCAGTACCGAGGTTCGCTACTCCGGAGCTTCCTTAGGCTATCAGGTAGGCGCTATTCTTGGTGGTGCATTTGCACCGACCATAGCAACTATATTATGGCTCGAGTACGACATAATCTGGGTATCGGTATATATAGCCATCGCTTCTGTGTTGTCTTTAATAGCCGTCTTGATGCTGACGGAAACCTACAAGACCAGTTTGCACGATACAGACTAATCCTTTGGCTAGCTCAACCTGGAAGGGTTGTGGTTCTGTATCATCGCCAGCGTCTTTGCTGGCGATGATCAAAGGCAGTCTTTAGTCATTTATGGCTGGGCCAATGCCCATGCGAGCGACTGACAGGGGCATTCCTCTCGCTTCCCTATTCGAGCTACTTGCGTACCCAGTTTGGCAGAAAATCGTTCCCATTTACCTTCATGTCCTGCTCATAAGTCACGCCGTTTTCATGCAGAAGTTTTTGTAGAGACCCATCGTCGTTTGCCATTAATGCCTCTGTTGCGCCTCCTATTAAGCTGCCACCCACAAAAAGCTGTGGAATCGTTGGCGATCCAATTTTGTCGAGCAAGGCCTTGCGAATCTTGACGCCCAGCTGATCCTTTTGATACAGCACCGAATCCAGATCAACTGAGAGATAGGGTATGTTCAGCGCCGTAAACATTTTTCGAACCGCCCAACAAAATTCACACCATTCGAGGGAAAACATAACTACGGGATTTTTCTTGTCGCTCAGGAAGTTGTTTAGAATTTCATCTCCCTCACCTTGCAAGGCTTCCTCAGCGACATCAGGCTTTTTTGTAGCGGGTTCCTCTGGGCGTGGCTCCGGTGGCGGACTGTCAAATCGATAATTCGGAGTGGAATTCGCAATCCCGTTTTCTTCCTCATTCATTTCAGTGTCGATGCCTTCGAATAGCGGCGTAGTAAGATAGCGCTCGCCGGTGTCCGGTAGCATGCATAGTATGTTGCTTCCGGCTTCCGCCTGTTCGGCTATTTTTAATGCTCCGGTAAATGTTGCTCCGGCGGTAATACCGGTAAAAATTCCTTCTTTCTGCGCTAACAATCTGGAATTACGAATTGCGTCCTCACCCGCGACGGGCACTAATTGATCGATGTGCTTTCGTTCGACTGCCTGATCGACCAGATAAGAAATAAAGTCCGGAGTCCAGCCCTGCATTGCATGAGGCCTGAAAGCAGGGTGGCTTGGAGCGATTCCAGTAGCAGGGGCGGCGGGCTGTGGGGTGTTGCTGCCTAGCAGTTGAGAATTATCTGGCTCACAGCATATGATTTTGGTTTCTGGTCTTTTTTCTTTCAAGACTTTAGCAACACCATTCAAGGTGCCACCCGTTCCGAATCCGGTAACCCAATAATCCAGGCGCTCGTCCGCAAAATCTCTAAGGATTTCAACAGCTGTAGTTCGTTCGTGCATGCGTGCATTCGCTTCATTTTCGAACTGACGGGTCAAAAACCAACCATGGGCGTCCGCCAATTCCTTTGCTTTGGCTAACATACCGCTTCCCTTCAAATAGGCAGGGGTCAATATTACCTTTGCTCCCAGGAAGCGCATTAGCTTGCGGCGCTCCACACTGAAATTTTCAGCCATGACGATAACCAGAGGGTAGCCTTTTTGAGCACAAACCATAGCTAATCCAATACCGGTATTACCGCTGGTTGCTTCGACCACAGTTTGGCCCGGCTGTAATTCTCCGCTAGCTTCGGCGT
The DNA here is from genome assembly GCA_021773355.1 of Gammaproteobacteria bacterium. Lineage (GTDB taxonomy): Bacteria > Pseudomonadota > Gammaproteobacteria > Pseudomonadales > Pseudohongiellaceae > UBA9145. Next base: position 67,344 of record JAJFKE010000026.1, read on the forward strand.
CCTCTATTACCCCTAATGCCAGCCTGTCTTTCACCGATCCCGCTGGATTGAAAGCCTCCAATTTTACATAGAGATTGACATGTTCCGGGGCTAGTTTGTTGATTCGTACCACCGGTGTGTTGCCGATTGTCTCTAGTATGTTTTCAAATTTATTCTTCACAGTTTTGGTCCCTGATGTGATTTGTGTTTCTCGACTCTGCTATTTTAGCTCCAAATCCGGTTTGTTGTCAGTGCGGCGGGCTAAATGGGCAAATTTCTGGAGTATGCCATTTTGCTGGTAGTTAGTTTGTCTTTGACTTTGAATGGAAATTGGCTTGCAATAGAGAATAATCAAAGGCAAGCAAAACGGGTATCACTATGGAATTAATGAAGCGCGTACTACTACTCTGTCTGCTGCAATTCAGTGTGGCCAGCATGGCGGCACCTCCCAGTGGTTTGGAGACCACTACTCCCGAAGATGTTGGTTTTTCTTCCGCCAGATTGGGCTTAATGAGCCAAATGTTGAGGCAGCATGTTGAGGACGGGCGCGTTGCCGGCCTGGTTGCCGGTGTGGCTCGCCACGGTAAAGTAGTTTATTTGCAAAGCATGGGTTGGAATAATATTGAACAGCAGAACCCTATGCAAAATGATTCGATATTCCAGATCCGCTCGATGAGCAAACCAATCACTGCAGTGGCGGCCATGCAGCTGATAGAGCAGGGTAAAATGGATTTGCAAGATTCGGTGTCGAAATTCATTCCCAGCTTCGGCGACATGCAGGTATTCCTAAACCCACAGGAACCGGACTTCTCTCAAACCAGGCCGGCCAATCGCGAGATGACGATAGAAGATTTGTTATTGAACACAGCGGGCTTAAGCCATCGATTTGGTTCTCTGTATAGACAGAACGAAGTCAGATCGCGCAGCGATAGTTTGCAGCAACTGGTAGAGAAGGTAGCCGATGTGCCCCTGATTGGCGATCCTGGTGGACAGTGGGTCTATAGTATCTCGATTACTGTTCTCGGGCGCATCATCGAATTAGTGTCTGGTCAAGAGTTCGATGACTATCTGCGGCAGCACGTTTATGAGCCTCTACAAATGCCGGATACAGCATTCTTTGTACCTGCTGAAAAGACTCTGCGTTTAGCGAGGATCTATCGCGCATCGACCGAGAACCGTGATTTAAGTCTGTTGCCTGAAATGGAAATACCGATTACCCAGGATCCTCCCTTGTTGGAAGGTGCTGCCGGCATAATGAGTACGGTGCCTGATTATTTGCGCTTTTTACAAACACTATTGAATGGCGGCGAGCTTGATGGTGTGAGAATTTTACAAGGCCAAACCGTGGACCAAATGACGCGAAACCATATTCCGGAAGCGCTTATGCCATTCGGCACCAATCCAAATAGTCCTATGCTAGATAGAGGTTGGGGTTATGGTATGGCGGTTGTAGTGGATGAAACCAAGAGTGCTTTCGGAGTAAACAACGGCGAGTTTGGTTGGAGTGGTTCCTTGGGGACCTTCTCCTGGGCAGATCCAGTATCGGGAACAACAGCGGTGATCATGCTGCAGATACAGCCAGCAGGGGCATACAATATCGCCTCCAAATTTAAAGCGATGGTCTATCAAAGCATGATCGATTAGTCATCTGTTAGAACCAGGGCGATTACTTGAGGAGGTACGTTTGCGTATAGGAGATTGCAGGAACACCGTTGATTTTCGAAAATTAGCTAAAAAAAGACTCCCGGCACCCTTGTTTCATTATATCGATGGTGGCTCTGACGACGAAGTGACCCTGCGTCGGAATACCGAAGCCTTCGATGGAGTGCGCCTGATTCCGAATGCCCTGGCTGACCTTTCTGCCATGGACCTTAGTGTCAATGTGCTGGGTCAAGACATCGATTGGCCAGTTTTTTGTGCGCCTACCGGAATGAGCCGTTTGTTTCATCCAGAAGGGGAGAGGGCAGTCTGCGCGGCGGCTTATAAAGCCAAAACAATGTACAGCCTGTCGACCGTATCCACAGTTAGTATCGAAGAAATTGGCGAATTAACTCCAGGCCCTAAATGTTTTCAAATTTACATTCATAAAGACCGGGGGCTTAGCTTCGATTTTATTGAACGTTGTAAGCAAGCGAATTATTCTGCTCTTTGTCTTACCGTCGATACATTAGTTGCAGGTAACCGCGAACGAGATATCAGCACTGGTATGGTGATGCCCCCCAGGTTGACCTTCGCCAGTCTATTGAGTTTTATGGCCCATCCGGGCTGGGCTTGGGGTTATTTAAGTTCAGGGAAATTTCAACTGGCCAATGTTGTGGATCATATAGAAGAAGGTTCAGGCAAGCTCACCTCGGTAATCGATTATGTAAACAGTCAGTTTGATCATTCCATAACCTGGAAAGATGCGGAACAGGCAATCCAGGCTTGGGGCGGTCCCTTCGCGATTAAAGGGATAATGTCCGTGGCGGATGCCCAGCGTGCTGTGGATGTTGGCGCCAGTGCCATCATGATATCGAATCACGGGGGTCGGCAATTAGATGGATCCACCGCTCCATTCGACCAATTACCCGCCATCGTAGATGCGGTAGGTGACAAGATCGAAATCATACTCGATGGTGGTGTACGCAGAGGCACCCATGTATTGAAGGCTATAGCTATGGGCGCAAAAGCTTGTATGATCGGTCGAGGCTACCTGTATGCTTTGGCGGCGGGCGGCCAGCCAGGAGTCGAACGTGCCTTGGGGCGTCTTCGTGGAGAAATCAAACGGGACATGATTCTGATGGGTTGCTCTAAACTTGAACAGCTGAATCGATCAAAATTACACTTCGGCTAATTCTCTAAAACAATAGTCGCCGTATCAATTCTTTCTGTAAGTGAACATACGACCCAGGGGTCTGAACTATGTGGTTAGCTACCAGCTGTGATTTTGAGTTCGATATCACCGTGCCGACACCTTTTATACTGATGCTTAGGCCTCGCAGTGGCGCCCAACAATGGATTTCCCGCGAGGAATACAAGCTAACTCCCAGTGTCCCGGTGTTTGAGTTTACCGATAATTACGGCAACCTCTGTCAGCGGCTGGTTGCCCCGGCGGGTCGTTTTACTATTCATACGGCGGCGGAGGTCATGACTACCGATATAGTCGATAAGGCTCCTGGGGCGCCCTTCGTTGAAATTCAGCTGCTTCCCAATGAGGTGCTGGGTTTCTTATTGCCCAGCAGGTACTGTGAATCTGAAAGTTTTAATCAAATGGCAGTGGAAATAACCACAGGTAAATTATTGGGGTATGATCAGGTGGCAGCCATAGAAGATTGGTTGCGAAAGACAATTCGTTACGAACCTGGTAGTAGTGATGATCCTATTTCCGCAATTGCCGTAAATCAAAAACAATCGGGCGTCTGTCGGGATCTTTCTCATCTCGGAATAGCACTGTGCCGCGCCTTGAGTATTCCTGCTCGTTTAGTCGTTGGCTATAACCACGGCTTGGTCCCCATGGACATGCATGCCTGGTTCGAAGCCTTTGTGGGCGGCCGTTGGTATGCATTTGATGCGACGCAGGAAGAGATGACACCCGGCTATGTGGCTATTGGCTTTGGTCGCGACGCTGCCGATGTCGCAGTCTATAATCAATTCGGCCCTGCCGTATATCCGATCACGCAACGGGTTAGTGTTGAGTTAATCGAAGCAGACAACTAGTGCAATCATTCAGTAGCAGTGACTTGTTTGCGTTTACCTTTCAACAAATCTTTAATCTTGTCGCCGAAGGTTTCGTATTTTAAATCACTGAACTCTCCGGCATCGAGAAAAACACGATAGCAGTTTGGACAGGACTCCAGCCAGATATGGGTTTGAGCTGGGTCGACTATCTTGTCCATGTCGACCTTGCAGTGTGGGCATTGAATATCATCGACCCTGTCAAATTTCTTGCCTATGGAAACCGCGCCTATGTCGAGAAAGGTTTCCACCATCCATTTGCCTCGCATCCTATCCAGCACATGATTTTCAACTAATAGTCCATAACAAACCCGGCATCGCTCCAGGTTTATGTTCTCGCCGTGAGATTTAGTCTCCATGTCTCCAGCGCATTTATGACATTGCATTTCGGCCTCCCGAGGCTAGAAGTTAGACAGGGAAAATATTAGCGAAACCAGACAAAATAGCAAATCCTGTGTGCCAGGGATGGGCCGTGAATCAGGAAACTTAGCAATGCTTCAGCTGTATAGTTAAACAGTCGAAACAGTTAGAATGGAGCCATAAACCGTAGAGATACCGGGCTTGGAGTTTATTCCAGCAATCATAACAATAACTGGCACGACATAGGCTCAACAGTTAACTGCACGGATCGAATCGAAATGAACGTAGAGAAAGAGGACTTGGCTAAGGCCAAGGAGCTAACTATTTTGGGCTGGCGTGAGTGGGTTCAACTTCCCGATTTGGTGGATGTTGCAATAAAGGCGAAGGTGGATACTGGTGCAAAAACTTCATCTCTGCATGCTTTTTTCATAGAACCTTATTCCAAGGACGGAGTTGCTTGGGTAAAGTTTTTGCTGCACCCAAACCAGAAAAATTCCGATTTTGAAGTCGAATGTCATGCCCTGGTGGCCGACCGGCGTGAGGTGTCCGATTCGGGCGGGCACCGCGAAGAGCGCTATGTAATAGAATCGACCATAGTGCTTGGTAGGCAGGTGCTAATTACCGAATTTACCCTAACTGATAGAGACTCGATGAGTTTTCGCATGTTGCTGGGGCGGAATTTGCTGCGCGGGGCCTATACAGTAGATAGTGGGGCATCTTTCCTGCTAGGGGGCAACTCCAAGAACGCCGGCCTGGCTATCTAGTTAGACAATTGGGGGCTCATGCGACGGCTTTACATCGGTAGCGGGATCCATTTCATCCTGAAATACTTCAACCGTCTCATGAACGCCTACCGTGTCTTCAAATCTTGCTATATGGAAAAGCGCTTCGCCCGAATTCACCAACGGTATATTGGTGCGGCCAATAATTATTCCTTCTCCATTCGCCATAACTGTATCCTCCGAAGAACCAAAGGGGTCTGATACCACCCCCAGTATTTCTGCATGCCCTACCTTTTCGCCCAAAGATTTTTTGGCCCGAAGAATGCCGCTCTTGGCCGCCCTTACCCAATAGCTGGATCTGGCTACAAAGGGATCCGTGCTCTTTGCAGATGATTTCAGTTTCGGAATCATATCCAGCTCGCGCATAACTGAAATAATTCCTTTCACACCGGCTCTAATGGCTACTTCGTGGAAGCGCAGTGCTTCGCCCGCTTCATAAACAATTACTGGAATACCCATTTTCGATGTCGCGTCTCTAAGAGTCCCCTCGGCGACTGCAGTATTTACTATAACCGGTGAATTAAAGGCCCTGGCCATTCTGTCTATTTCGGGGTTTAGTAGCTCGGCGCGTATCTGAGGGAAGTTGTCACGATGTATTGCGGCAGTGTGAAGATCAATACCGTGAGTACACTTGGAGGCGATCTCGGTTAGAAAAAGATGTGCCATACGTGCGGCCAAAGAACCTTTTTCTGAGCCGGGAAAAGACCGATTTAAATCTCTCCTATCGGGCAAGTATCGGGTCTGAGAAATAAATCCCAGTATATTGACCACAGGTACGGCAACCAGAGTTCCATTGATTCGTTTTAGAGATTTTCGATTTAGTACTCGACGAATAATCTCCACCCCATTAATTTCATCGCCATGAATAGCTCCAGACAGAAACAGAATGGGGCCAGGCTTTTTACCATGGATGACATATACCGGACAGGACATCGGGTTGTGCGTGTAGAGAGCTGGAATGGGGAGATCTATCGCTACCTGTGTGCCAGCCTTTACCGACACATTGCCTATTACAAAGGGTTCTCGCATCGGCTAGCCTGTGCCCCGCGTGTTGGTTTTTCCGGCTTTGAGATTCTTTTCCAGAAAAGAAATAATCATGCCTGCAATATCTTTTCCTGTGGCCGCTTCGATACCTTCCAGGCCTGGCGAGGAATTAACCTCCATAACAACCGGACCATGGTTCGACCTTAAAATGTCTACACCGCAAACATTTAAGCCCATGGTTTTTGCGGCTCGAACCGCCGTGGAGCGTTCCTCCGGTGTAATCTTTATTATCGACGCTGAACCGCCTCGATGAATATTCGAACGAAATTCACCCTCTGCCGCTGTTCGTTTCATTGCCGCAACTACCTTGTCACCGATTACGAAGCAGCGTATGTCTGAGCCGCCAGCCTCGCCTATGTACTCTTGCACCAGAACACTTATGTGCAAGCCGAGGAAAGATTCAATCACACTTTCCGCCGCCTTACGGGTCTCAGCCAGAACCACTCCTATACCTTGTGTGCCCTCCAGTAGCTTTATAACCAGCGGTGCCCCGCCTACCATCTTAATTAAATCGGGAATGTCATCAGGCTTGTTGGCGAAGCCCGTGATTGGCAAGCCAATACCACGTCTGGAAAGTAGTTGACAAGCACGCAATTTGTCTCGCGAACGGGATATCGCCACAGATTCATTCAGTGGATAGAGTCGCATCATTTCGAACTGCCTGAGAACGGCGGTACCATAGAATGTCACCGATGCACCAATACGCGGAATGATGGCATCGTAGCCTGTAATCTCTTCACCTTTGTAGTGAATAGAAGGGCGGTGAGAGGTTATGTTCATGTAGCAACGCAGGACATCGAGTGTGCGAATTTCGTGACCTCGCTCTGTCGCAGCCTCTATAATCCGCCGAGTTGAATATAATTTGGGATTGCGTGATAAAACGATAATTTTCATTAAGTGCCTCTTTAGAGCCCGCTATTATAGGTGGCTTTGCATTGATTTACTCGATACTGTTTGATTTTGCTGTATAGAATTTGTGCTTAGGACTCTGCAGGGAGCTGCCCAATTTCAGAAGATTTAAGGTGCAGGTCGCGCTGCGGGTAAGGTATTTCTATATTATTTGCGTGAAATTTATCCCAAATACGAATCAGTAATTCGCTGACAACGTTGGCCCGACCGTTCATGGGGTCATTAATCCAAAAACGCATTTCAAGATTGACAGAACTGTCGGCAAATTCTTTCATCAGACAGTTTGGGGCAGGATCTGCCAAGATTCTGCCGGTTTCCTTGGCAGCCTCCAGGCAAAGCTCCATTGCCTTGTGCACATCCGATTTGTAATGGACACCCACTATTTTTCTGAGCCTAAGTAGATTTTGAGAATGAGACCAATTCTCTACGCGGTTAATGATTAAATCTTCATTGGGAATTAGATGCTCAACACCGTCTCGAGTTGTAACCGAGACATAACGCGCCGTAAGCGAGTCAACCCGACCGTAATAGTCAGCTATGGCGATAACATCGCCTGGCTTGATGGACTTATCCAGAAGCAATATAAATCCGCTAATTAGATTAGCGAAGATTTTTTGCAAACCAAAGCCGATGCCCACTCCCACAGCACCGCCAACTACGGCAAACGCGGTAAGATCCACCCCTACGATTGCGAGGGCGGTGATAAAGGCAACTGCGCCTAATAGTATGCGCATAAACTTGATAGACAAAACCTGCATCGAAGGGGACAGGTTCTGCGAGGACTTCAATTTGCTCTCGGTAATTTGCCCGGCTATTGCGGTAATCCACAGCAGTATGCCCAGGGTAATCAGGGCTTGAATGACTGTAAGAACAGAAATAGTTGCCTGGCCCAGGGAAAAGGAGACTTCATCAAGAAATTCTATAGTCGGGTTGAGAATTCCCAAGATGTTTAGCGCAGCGATAAACCAAGCGGTCATTGCGATGGTTCTGGACCAGAAGCGACTGCGAACGAAAATGGTCACAAATTGAATAATGACCCAGGCGGTCAACAGGCTGGTGGTAACCACTAGAGAAGCATTAGAGAGATCCCACTGTTCGGTTAGGATTACAGAAACCCATTGCAAAAATAACCAAATCGCCGGAAAGGCCACGTCTCGCACAGTATCCAAAATGCGTTGAATTACGCCGGAGCGAGGTTGTGCGGCAATGAAATTCTGAATTCGTGAGCGTAAGCCGCTGGCGAGAGGCCAGGCTATTGTGGCCGCCAAGGCAATAATACCGATGCAGATTAGGGTGTCTGCAACGAAGACGTCGGTACGAAACCAGTCCAAAATATTATTCAGCCACACAGACCATAATGCCGGATCTGTAATCTGATCAATTAGCGGGGTAGTTAGCTCTTCCACTACAACCATCCTTTGCGACGAAACAGTATTAGTTGCACTATGGCAGCTAGTGCCATAAAACCCAGAACTACAAAATAAGCAGGTCTGAAGCTAAGTTCTGGTATGTATTCGAAATTCATACCATATAATCCCGCGACGAAGGTCAGCGGTACAAAAATTACGGTAATAACAGTTAAAATTTGCATTACCCGATTTAGTCTATGAGATGAAAGGGCAAGATATCCGTCGGATAAATCCTTTAGCACGTCGTAGTAAAGACTGGATAGACTCTGCGAGCGTTCTACCTGCTCATACAGGTCAATAGACTCGTGTGAAAGGTCCTGATTAAAAAAAGCGGGAGGTTCGTCTCGCAGTGTCATTGTAATTAATTTGTGATAATTGGCGTTACGTGTGATATGTCTCAACCTGGATTTGTAACTGGTTATTTCTGAAAGAAGTTCGTCATTGGGTTTCGCAAACATCTCGGCTTCCAGGCTGTCCAATCTGGGCTCGAATTCTATTAAAAGCCTCACATAGCGACGAAACAGTCGATCTGCGATTCTGAGTGCTAAGGCTGCAGGCCCCGCCATAATTAATTCTGGCTGTTCTTTAATTTTTTCATAGAGTCCATTAATACTGTCGGACTCTTTGCTATGGCGGGTAACAAGAAGCCTGTCTTTCACGAAAATGGAAAGAGGGAAAAAGCTCGATTCCAGATTTTTTTCCGATGTCAGAAGACCTCGGAGAAGCAAAAAGACATGATCATTATAACTTTCAATTTTTGGTGGATGGCGCTTACGTAATGCGTCCTGAATTGCCAGAGGATGAAAACCGAAGCTTTCCAGAATTGGTCTTTCCTCATTTTCTTCATAATCCAATAAGTCAACCCACAGGATAGAATCGGGTTGTTGCTGCCACAATTGCAGAAGCTCCACACCGCCAAACTGCGTCGATTTTGTATCAGGGTTGAAGAGAACACTCTGCATCTTTGCGATTCCTTTGATTGCTGACGGTCTTTGAGACGGTATTTCCACCAGCCTCACCAATAGATGTAACCCGCCGGACTTGGACTTAAAGGGAAGATGCGAAAATATACCCTGGTCCAGCTACGTGGCTTGATCATTGTGATAGAGAATTGTGGGTAAAGCTAGAGGTAAAACAATCCATCTTTAGACGAATTTTCACTGGAGAGTAAGGGGAAAAAAGGGAGTGTGTATGAGCCAGCTAACAAGCGCTTCGGGCTTTGCAACTCAACGATGAACGCTGCCAGAGTCAGTTGCGATGTTCTTGCACTGACCCACTACTTCCGCTGCCAGTCCCCATTTGCATTTTGAACGAACTGGCCAACGGGTGTCGCCGCTACCGCCTTCTCATAAGCCAGGGCGGCGACTTGCTCTACTGTTATACCGTTCTGTTGTGCTATTTGCCTGTATAGGTCGCGGCGTTGATTGTTTATATCCTGTACCATGCTTACAACTTCCGCTGCTGCGTTGCTAACCACCAGTCCCACATAGCCATCGCGTTGTTCTCCGACCAAGCCCTGGTCCTTCGCCTCCTGTAGCGTCAAGGCGAAGCTGGCTGGGATCGCCAGTACACAAAAAAGCAAAATAAGAGTTCTATTGACGATATTATTCATAATCGAATCCTGTTAAAACAAACCGCTGTCTAAGGTAAAAATTTCATCCAATTCTTGTTCAACCTTGACGCGAATCTCGTGCTCGATTCTAACATTCAGATTGATTGTAATTGGTTCATTGGGAACCGCCACCTGGATGGTTGGTGTACACGCTGCCAAGGCTAAGCTCAGTAGCGAGACGCTGCTGCCGATTGCAATAATTTTCATAGAATTTGTACTCTGTAGTGCATGTGACCGACTCTTCGCTATTCATCATTGTTCACAGTATATCGACGGATTATGAACCTATGCTTAAGCCAGGTCTTCAAATAGATTAGACCGCCAGTATGTGAATAAGTTACCGCTTTTGCAGCACTCGTTCCAGTTCATCGCTTATTACTCGACTGGCCTGCAGGCTCTTAAGCAAGGAAGGAATATTGTCGCTAATATTCACATTCAAATTTATCGCCTGCCCATTATTCATATCGGGATTTCTCCCCTCTAACTGAACTCGCATAAGTAGTTCGCCATCACTATCGTAAAAGACCTCGGTATTCATGGTCTGATACTGGTAGTTCGATAGGGCCTGGTTGACAAGTTCAAGACTTTGGTTGCTACTGGGCACCGGATTCGCAGGTGTGTAGCGAATGCTGCCGCCAGGCTTCAGAGCGCCCACAAGCCCCTTCTGTATGGTGATCTTGTTCCCTTCTAATACGAATGGCAAATAACCACTAATAAGACCGTCTACGTGAAGCCCGGGGTATTCAGCCAGTCCCACCAGAGATTCAAGATTTAGATCGCTGAGTACCACCGCCATTTCATTCAATTCTCTATCGGGGTTGTAGTCGATGGATGGAATATCCAGTTTGCCTCCAAGCAGGGCGGCCTCGAATTCGCGGAATTGGATTTGCTTGCTCAGGGTGTCGAAACTGTATTGCCAGGAAAGGTCAGTTAGGGGCAGACCTATATCCACATTGGCCAAAGTCGCGGTAAGCGGATTGGCTACCTGTATTCCCAGTGGCGTTGTCGCTTCAGCGAAAAAATTCGTATTCAAATCGACGAAAAAGATATCGGCGAAAAAGCCGCTCAAATTTTCCAGCTTCAATGTTATCGGGCCACCGAATTCCCAACTTTGGTCTGCTTGTTTGCTCCATGAAATATTAGCAAGGCCAACTACGTCGCCAGCCACAATGTCGCTATTGTACTGCGGAAATCTAATCAAGGAAGAAAGTGGTTCTAGCGTAGAGAAATTCTGTGCTGCAAGTTGTACTACTACGTCGCCGGTGTCTCGCAAAAAGAAATGCTGCAGGCCGACCCCCATTCGCAGGCGATCATCCAGGTCAAATTCCAGGACTCCAGTTAGAACATCCTCTTCTAACTGTAGTTTTCCGGAAAAACTGGGGTTTATTAACTCGGCGATACCGGTGACAGGATAAAATTCACCGCTGTTGAAAGCAAAACCACCACTGATTACGTCACCTACCCTAAGTTCTAAATCATCAATTTGTAATTGCATAGGGCTATCGATAACTGCGGTATCGGCGGGTGAAACAATGTTAGGTACCGTGATCCGCATCGAGTCCGTGGCCAGGCGCATTTCGTTGTTGGAATAATCAAAGTTCAATGTGGCGGCTAGGCTTAGCCTGTCCCCGCTGTAGTCGGCAATCTCCCAGTTGAGTAATTGGTATTGCCAGTTGCTGTGCATATCGCATCTGGAGATAGAGGAGCAACTCAATTCAGTTTGGGCGAAGCGCGATTCTGCATGGAACCGAGCAGACTCTTGGGTCCAGCTGCCGCTAGCGTAAATTTCACCGAAATTCAGTAGTAAATTGGATTCAGAGGGGGCTACGCTTCCTGCAACGCTTATAGGTAGTTGAATCTGAAGATCATTGCTGCCCAGGTCCGATTCCTGTGCCAGGTGAAATAGTGATGAAGGACTGTCCAGACTAATATTCAGGGAAGATATGGAGGGGGTTCCGAACAGGTCTGCCAGCGTAAATACGCTGCGCAGGCTTAAAGCGTCATTGAAGATACTCACCGCAGGAAAATTGATTCTGTCACCTAGCAGCTGTTCCAATTCGTCTACATACAGAGTGCTGATTGCATCCACAAATAGTTCAGTTCCGCGCACAGTTAGCTCAACCTCGGAATCGATGGCCAGATTATCATTCACCATTAGCTTGGATAACAGGTTCAGGTTTTCCTTTGTAGAGCGTCGTAAGTCGAATTCGATTTCCGTATCCTTCATTGAATCGAATTGGAGTACAGCACTCATCTGTAGTGGCGGGCTAAGAATATTTAATGCTGCCGAGTAGCTTTCGTTCTCGGAAACGACTTCTACCTTTGGCAGGCTTATATAGTCAATTGGCAAACTATCAAAGGAGTCAAGCAGGGCTGAGACGGAAGGCGAATCTTCAGACTCTCCTTTTGATATCGTCTGCGCAAATAATTCAAGCCGTAGAGCATTCACCGCAAGAGATTTGATTCGTCCTTCGAGCAGGTCTGTAAGAGTATAAGTAGCCTCCACATTATTTAGTGTCAGTCGTAGCCCGTCACCAAGCAACACCGCATGGCCCAGTGATGCAGAGTTCTGATCTATGGAGTCAAGCTCGAAGGCGACAAGCTCAAAGCCAAGCTGAGAGATGCTGGATCTGGCAAACGGCGTAAGAATCATGTCGGGCCGGAAAAAAAAGATTCCAGCCAATAGGCAGATCAGAAGCAGAACGAGCGTTACGGCTTTTTTTGCAAGGGACATTGACTTGTTCATAGGCTTGCTAGTGTCTCGTTTCGGCAAAAGCAACGCAAGGGGGGCGTTACCGAATCGAACAGCACTTCAGGAAAGACAGAAATAAAAAAGGGTCGGACCAGGCGGGCCAACCCTTTTTTAGTCTTTCCTACTATTATTGCGGAGAGGACATAATCATATTGTGCTGCATATTCATGGCGGCACGAGTTCGATTGCGCTCGGACTGCATTAATTCGCCCACTGCCGGTCCGCCCTGGTTATAGATTCCTCCACGTAATGCAAATAGCAGGTAGTCCATGGATTCTGCGTTATCCGAATCTTTGTTGGTAAATAGGGCAACGGCCTGATCCATAAGTTCATCCCGATTCTCGACGTTGGGAAAGGACAAAATGTCGGCGACTACCGTCTCCAACACATTCAGATTGTCAATTATGATAGCCGCTTCCGGTGACTGACTGTATAAATCTGGCGCTATAGCGGGGGCCATGGGTAATTCGCTGGGAGCAGGAAACATGGTCATGCCGCCGGAAGAACCTATTTTATTCCAGAAGCGTTCCAGAGTCACATTTACTCCGTCTGAAAACTGACTATCCAGGCCTTGTAAAATTACCGCTTCTAGTGAAGCGAGTTGCAGCCATTGATGTGTCCATAGAAAACCGCTTAGAAGTGGAAAGGCTGATTTAAATCCGGTGGCCTGATCATGTTCAATCAGATAGGTGCTTTCTTTGGGTACGGTGGCAACCGAGTGGCGGTCATCGCTAAGATAATCTTCAATTGCAGCTGCAACGGCAGCTCTTTTGTCGCTTATTGATTCATCAATATAAATCGCAAATAGACGCTCTTCAAAATTTCTGCCACGCTTTAGTACTTCAGCCGTATGGCGATTGATGGCCGAGCTATTTTCAAATGCCGCTTCTGCGACTTCGTCGCTGTGCTTGCCACGCATCTGCTCCAATAATTCAATGCGTGCCTGTACTTCTAATTCCTGGTAGGGTCCGCCGCTCATACCCATGTCCATGCCGCCTTCATGATCCATCCCCGATGCCATCATCTCACTCATGCTCATATTCGCCATCATTTTGAGATTCATCTGCAGTTTATTGCGGGCATCTAAAGTGGCTGGGTTTGAATTAATTGCTGCCACCTCTTCGAAGGCTTTAGCCTGAGTTACATCGAAGGCATTGAACAGGTCAGCCAATTGCGGATATTGATCCCGAATTTCGACCGAAGATTGAGCGCTTGCAGCAGCAGAAAAGACACTGATTGTGATGGTCAAAATTGATGCAGCCAGGCGCTTAAGGAAGGATTGATACCCTCGATTTGTAGCGTAGTTCATGGTCCCCTCTCCGATGATGCGGTTAATCAGAGTAGTATAAACCTATCGCAACACAGCGCCAATGGTGGGATTCAGAGCCGGGGTTTCAGCAGGGCGGCGCTGACTACCAGTAATACAAGCTGATAGTCGTTAATTGAGCCTAAGGCCTAGCTATAGTGGCCTTCTATGAGTGAATTTATGCCCTTAACATTGGGCTGAGTCGAACCGAGAGTAATATTCTGCTGTTGTAATAAATTGTGACAGGAAGCAGTAAGAAGCCGTTCCGCCATACAGGGAGATGGCAAGCAGCGACTGTTCGATGCATAACACAGAAGAATAGAAGTGGTTTCAAGATAAGCAAATCATCGATTTGCTTATCTCAGAGAATGGATTAGCGTTGAAATAAGTAGGAAAATTTCATGAAGATTTGGTCGCCGTCTTTTCTTAGATCATTGGCGACTACCAATTCACGTTCGCCTTCCATTTCTACAATATCGAAATTGCTCTGGTTGCTATTGTAACCCACGTAGAAAGCTGACCAGGGATTGATTACATAGCGCAGTAGTAAATCGAAGTTTAAATTTTCATCATCGCTCAGACGTGATGCGGGACCGGCATCGGTCTCATCGTATTGTGCGATAAAGCGCAATGACCATTCCTTGGTAAATTGATAGTTCCAATTACTGCGAATTATGTCGTTGCTAAAAATATCAGTTCCGCCACTCTTGGTTTCCAATTCCGTGTGAAAATAGGTATTGGAGATTCGCAGTCTATCTATAGGACGCCACAACATGTCGAAGCTAGTGCGGCTGCTATCAGCGATACTTGGCAGCGTTCCAGCAGGGGGAACCAGGTTCAACGCCGTTCCCTTGCGATAACTAAAATCGAAGGACAATGTATTCAAGCTGTTGTTGCTGTAATTGAACTGTACATCGTCATACTTGTAGACACGGTTTGTGATTATTCCGGCAAAATCTTTTGGTCTCAGTGTCTCGGAATAGTCGGTGTAGCTCACACTGAATATATTAGTGTCGAAATTTAATCCAAAACCCGGCCCCAACTGTGTATAGATTTTATCGCCGCCTATGTCATCGATATAGACACCAAATAGATTGGCGTTCCATCGATTAATGCTGGAGTTTTCTGGGTAGAAATTAAAATTTACACGCTGGTGTAGTCCGGAAGAGTCGGATCTAAAGAAACGCGATTGGAATCCCAGTTCGGTGCGGAAATCGCTGGTGGTTTCGATAAAGTGTGTGTGATTAGTAAACATACGACCAGCGTGGTTGACCTGTATGTTGCGCTGGTAACCCGTGGTAGTTGCGCCACCGTTTGCTGGCTCACTTTCGGTGCCAACCAGTTGCACCTGAGTAGTCCAGTTGTCAGTTAATTTGAAACGACCGTCTACGCTTGCTACACGATTGTAGCCGTCGGCTAAATCTCTATTGGTGAGTAAGACACCGATTCGATCCTGATCTGAAATATCCATGAAGCCACGCAGAATGGCGATATTCGCTTTCTCTCCTTTCAAAGGGTCGCCTTCGGCTCTATTCAAGCCCGGTGCTTCGTCATTGATCAGGATGCTGCCGAAGCCGTAATTGCCAGCTCTACCGGTGAATCGAGCGCCGCCTTCGGGATCGATAATTCTTCGGGTAAACACCAGTGTTGAATCGGTGGCGAAGAAGTCGGCATTCTCAACAAAGAAAGGTCGGCGTTCTGGGAACTGTACTTCAAATCTTTCGTTGAGAGTGACCTGGGGCTCATCGGATTCAACTTGGGAGAAATCCGGATTCAGGGTGATATCCAATACCATGGAATCGTTGAATATGAATTTCGCATCTATACCCAGGTCTTGTTCTGAGCTCTGGTCGAATTTTGGCCCGCCTGTGGCACCAGGGTCGAGTGCGTCCACTTCTCTGGCGAAGATGAATGGAATGATCTGTGAGTTATTGCCCGGAGATACGTCTCGGATACCGGTGAGCATGGCGGTTTGATTCAGTCGTCCCTCTACTCCGATGGAGTAGGCTGGCCAAAAAGATTCTTCGCTCAGGCGAGGAATATTTCGCGCGAATTGAACACGCCAGGTTTGTTCCGAGCTATCTGGGAAGCGCAAGCTGCGCAGAGGGATCGCCATTCTTACCATATAACCCTGGTCGGTAAGCTGCCCTTCGCTGTCCCATACCATCTCCAGGGTAGTGTCGAATCCCGCTCTTCGAGAGGAGCCTTCAGTCCAGCGTGCGTCCCATTGAATGCCCAGGGGTGTTGAGCGAAAGGAGAAGGCGGCGCGTTGATCGTTAAAGGTATCGAAGCTCATTTCGACGGTGTCATCGCCATCGATATTTTCTCGAGAAGACAGGTTCGCGCGAATTTGGTCCGGATCAGAATCGAAGGCGAGAAAGACCACATGCAGCTCTACCTGATCGTATCCGATATAGACTTTGGTGCGCTGGGTCGCGGCATCGCCATCGTCGGGCTCGCGTTGGATGAAATTGTCGATCTTGGCCATGGATCTTGCTAAAGCAGTAGAGGGAGCCATATTTTCGAAGTCAGCAAAGCTGGGCTCGCCCTGAATTAAAGGCATTATCAATCCAGTTTCAGCAGCAAAAAGCGATTGCGAAAATAACAGCGCTACTGCAGTACCGAGTAGGCACAAATTCAACCACGACTTTCTCATTGGATTCTCTCTTGAGTGATATTTTTAGGGCGGGGGGATAATACTTGGATTTAAAAGGCTAGGGAACCTCTGGTAACAGTTGGTCACACACTGATAGAAGTTCCCTGGGGTAGTGTTATAAGGCCTGGCTGCTGTCGATGAAGCCATCTTTGTTAGGCATATCGATATCCATGATGGAATCTTTATTCAGGACCATGGAATCATCCACAATGCCGTTCAAGAAGAGAACATAGGCAATTACCTGATAAACCTCGGAGCCACTTAGTGATTTCGGCGCGTCCGCCGGCATCGCACGCCTCACATAGTCGAACAAGGTGCTGGCATGGGGCCAGTAACTGCCAACGGTACGAATCGGCCTCTCTGCAGACTGCATATTGCCGCCGACCAGGCGAGTATTGCCCGATGTGCCACTGCCATCCATGGCATGGCAGGCGGCACATCTTCGATCGAAGATGACCTTACCCTGCACGGCGGTGCCGCTGCCATCGGGATAGCCGCTGCCATTGGGAGGAGCGATTAGATCGAAGCCCTGTAACTGGCTTTCACTAATCGGAGTACCGAGCCCAATGGTCTGCGCTTGCATCATTGAAGAAAAACTGATTAAGGCAATAATGGCCAGGCTAAGGGCGACAAGTTTATTGCGTTTTTCAATTATGTTAGGCATAGACATTGGCAACATCCCCTGCTGTATTAACTGCCCAACTCTGAATGCCGTGGTAATGGTAGGTACTGATATTTCCTTTTTCCGTAACCAGGCTGGTTCGGCTAGGTTGTACATTGCCCTGGCTGTCGGTGGCACGGCTTTGCAGTACGGCACTGCCACCGTTCCATTGCCAGGGAATACGAAACCTGGCCAGGGCTTTTTCACTCTGATGAGATTCGATCATGGCATCCGCCCAACTGCGTCCACCGTCTGCGCTGACTTCTACTCGGCGAATACTGCCGCGTCCGGACCAGGCAATACCGGTGACCTGATAAACACCCTGGCGTTCCAGCTTCATCTTGCCCGAGGGTGAGGTAATAACGGATTTGGTGCCCATGGGGAAAGTAAACTGCAAACTCTTACGATCAAGCCGTGTATCTGTGTACTTACTGGTTTCATCACGGAAGTGAGTGGGCTCAGTGGAGAGTTTAATCTGGGTGAGCCATTTAACACTTATATTTCCTTCACAGCCGGGTACGAATAGTCGCATAGGGTAACCCTGTGCTGGCCGCACCGGCTCGCCATTTTGGTATAGCGCAAGCATGACATCGTCCATGGCTCGGTTCAGTGGAATGGAACGCCCCATGCTGGCAGCATCGGCGCCCACGGCGTTTATCCAGCGAGCTTCTGGTTCGACACCCGCTTCATCTAATAAAGTCGACAGAGGTATGCCAGTCCATTCGGCGCCGGAAACCAATCCGTGTAAACTTTGTGCTGTGCCATCTGCAGGATTGGGTCCAAACAGGGAGCCGCTATTTCCCGAACATTCCAGGAAATAGATTTTACTCACCATGGGGTACCTGAGCAGGTCCTCGTAGCTAAACACCAGTGGTTGCCGCACCAGACCGTGGATAACCAGCTTATGTTGTGCTGGATCGATATCCGGGATGCCGGCGTGGTGGCGTTCAAAATGCAGGCTGTTTGGGGTGATACTGCCCTGCAGTTCATGCAGAGGGGAACGAGACGCACCCCCGCCTGGATATAGCGGGTTAGGGGCTCCCGACATGCGCTGTATATTCTCCGTAAATCTGGAGCGTGTTCCGTAGCCGTTGGCGTTTGCACCAGGTTGTTTCGACCAGCCTGGTATCTCCAGATTGAGTCCAGCATCCGCTGCCAACAAAGAGCTTGAAGCTAAGCTTCCAGCCCCAGCCAAGCCTAGCCCTAGTAGATGTCGGCGATTTATTAATCCATTGCCAGCTACTTTCTCCAAATCAATATCGCTTCGGCGATTTATTAATCCATTGCCAGCTACTTTCTCCAAATCTTTGTCACTCATGATTTATCTCTTAAAATTCTTAACCGTCTTTACGAATTGTTTTGTCTAAACCTTGTAAGGGCATCTGCAGCTTTAGTAGCCCAGATATTTCTTGGCTTCCTGAACTGCGGGATGACTATCGTCACTCCAAACTGCTAACAGGGCTTCATAGTTCATTGTTGCATTGCCGATGTCATTCAGTTTCTTGTGGCTGCGTGCGGCGCCGAGAAGAGACCAGGGTCGGTTAGGGAGGCGCTGTAAGGACAGGGCAAATAGTTTTGCCGCTTCTTCGTTTCTATCCATCTCCAGCATTATTTCAGCCGCCAGTTCATGCACTGGCTTAAGCGGCGTGGCGGCTCCGTTGGGAGGTCGCTGTTGCTCTTTGATCGCCATCGCTTCTTGCATCAAGTCGATTGCCTGCTGCCGCTTGGCCACGTCAACCATGGGTTGCTTGATGGATTCTTTGTGCAAGGTAAGCGCTGCAACTTCGTGATGGACAAGTTTTATTTGTACATCATTGGGCTTGGCTGCCAGCATACTACTCAGCTTATCAACGACCTGATTAGCCAGCTCCAGCTCGCCCAGGTTAGCAGCAGATAGGCCCAGTGCTAAAAGTTGCGTGGCATTCAGATCGTCGGATAATTCCTGAACTTGCCATTGCTTGCTTTCAATTATGTGGCGCGCTTGCATGGTTTTTAAGGTGCCTATGGAACGGCCGTCTCCGGGATTATTTTTCACCACTTGTTCGGCACGGACAATCCACCTGTTAGAAGTTTCAAGGTTACCTAATTGAAGATCGCCGTACTGTCCCCAGTCAGAGGAATGATTCAGATCGCCAACTGCGTCACCCGGTTGCCAGAGTTCAAGACCTGCATTGAAGGCAGAGTCGTTCCACATGGATACTTCGTTCCACATACCATGTTGGATAAAAATATGTGTGGGCATATGGCGAGCATGGGATACAGCAGGTGCGATATCGGCGTAGGCAGTTGCCGCTTCAAGCGCGATCGGTGCATGGATCGGATCATCGAAGGCGTGGATTACATAGTGCGCGGCGCCGGGATGGTTGCCATTTTTCTTGAACAGTTCCAAAGCGAGAGCGCCCGCACGCATATTGATGCGGTCGCGGTCTGCGCCTGCTGCCGTTGCCCCCGAAAGCATAGATGCAGCGTAGAATGCTTTTACTTCATCATCGTCAGGAAATTTCGTATACAGGTCTTCCATGGCATGCATCCAGGCCGTGCGACGTTCGGGCATGCCACCTACAGTAAGGGCATAGGCCTCGGCCGCACGTAAAAAACCTTTTTCCTTTTCTGTAGGTGCCTGGGCCAGACGTTCTTCGCTGGTGGCACCCAGGCGCATCAGCGCTTCTCCCGGGCCATCGTCTTTTTGGCCAAAGAAGGGGTGCTGGTAGGTGAAGGCCTCGCCCCAATATGCCATGGCAAAGTCCGGGTCCAGCTCCTGCGCCTGGCGAAACTCGCGTTGCGCCTGGGTCATACCAAAACTGTGCAGATAGCCCACTCCGAGGATGAAATGTTCCTGGGCTGCGGTTGATCCTGATGTGGGGAAATCGAAAGTGCCGATGCGATCTAGTTCGGCGGCAAAGCTACTAGTAGTAAGCAGGGCAGTAGCAAGGCTGAAGATAGCTGCGATTGCTGGCTTGGACAGGTTTCTCTTAGGCATGATGAATCCTCGGATTATTGTTCTTGGATGCGCTTAAGGGTGCCAACTACGCCGCTCTATTGCAATCACTTATTTGTTACCGTATGTGGCCACAGGATGGACTCAATCCCCGCCTTGAGAGAGGGCATTCGAGTCACCGGGAACCTTAGACAGGGACGTTTTTGAAGGTTTCAGGAAGGATAATCGCGGCGCTTTTCAAGCGGCAAGATGGTCGGCAATAACCCGGACAAAGGCTGGACCGTATTTTTCAAGCTTTCTGTCACCAACGCCAGTCACCTCAGAGAAGGCGTTCATGTCCTGTGGCAGGTTTACACACATTTCTTGCAGACTGCTGTCGTGAAAGATGACATAGGGTGGCACGCCCTGATCTTCCGCGAACAGCCTTCTGCACTCCCTCAGCGCCTCCCAAAGCGCTATATCCACATCCGGAGCCAATGAAGTTTTGGTTTGGCGTTTCGCCGCCTTTTGTTTTATGTCGCGCCGAAGTTGGATAGATTCTTCCCCTCGTAGCAGAGCGCGGCAGCTTTCTTCAAGGCGCAGTGCTCCAAATCGTTCCAGGTCCACACTAAGATAGCCTCTGGCCACTAACTGTCTGAACACAGAGCGCCATTGATTATTGTCCAATTCCTTGCCAATACCATGGGAGGCGAGTAGATGGTGATCGAACTGAAAGATTTTGTTGGTTTCGGCGCCGCGCAACACATCGATTAGATGATTTACGCCGAAGCGCTGATTCGTTCTATAGGTCACGCTCAAGGCCTTGCGCGCAGCTTCGGTCCCGTCCCAGGTTTGAGCTGGTTCAAGACAACAGTCGCAATTTCCACAAGCTTGTTGCAGTGTTTCTCCAAAATAGCTAAGCAGGGCCTGGCGCCTGCAAGATGTAATCTCGCACAGGCCCAACATGGCATTCAGACGGTGTTGTTCCGCGCGCTTGTGTTCCTCGCTCCCGTCAGATCCTTCCATCATCTGCCGCAGTTTGATGACATCCTGTAGGCCATAAATCATCCAGGCGTTGGCAGGAGCACCATCGCGACCGGCTCTACCGGTTTCCTGGTAATAGGATTCTATGGTCTTGGGCAGATCCAGATGCGCCACGAAACGCACATCCGGTTTATCGATGCCCATGCCGAAGGCGATAGTGGCGACAATAATTACCCCCTCGTCGCGTAAAAACTTGCGCTGATGGTCGGCACGAATGTCAGCGCTCAAGCCGGCATGATAGGGCAGGGCATTGAAACCTTCGGCCTGCAACCAATAGGCGATGTCTTCGGTTTTCTTACGCGACAGGCAGTACACTATGCCGGCATCGACGGCGTGTTCATCACGAAGAAATTTCAGGAATTGTTGTTTGGCGTTGTGTTTCAAGGCAATTCGATAACGAATATTGGGTCTATCGAATCCAACGATAAATTGCTCAGCCTCGTTAAGTTGTAGCCGCGTTTTTATTTCTACGCGAGTGCGTTCATCCGCAGTAGCTGTCAACGCAATACGGGGGACTTCGGGAAACAGTTCGTGTAATAGGCTGAGTTTTAGATAGTCAGCGCGAAAATCATGGCCCCATTGAGACACGCAATGCGCTTCGTCTATGGCAAACAGTGATATCCTGGAATCTTTGAATAGTTTGAGCGTGTGTGCCTGATTGAATCGTTCCGGTGCTATATAAAGCAAATCTAATTGGCCTTCGATTAATGCTCGCTCAATCTCTCGAGCTTCTACTGGACCCAGTGTTGAATTTAGAAATGCCGCGCGCACCCCTAATAATTTCAATGCACTCACCTGATCTTGCATTAATGCGATCAATGGTGAAATAACGACACCACAGCCATCGCGTACTATGGCTGGAATCTGATAACACAAGGACTTGCCGCCACCGGTTGGCATCAAAACCAGAGCATCATCTCCGTTGATGATGGATTCTATAATTTGGTCTTGGGGTGGACGGAAGGACGAGAAACCAAAAACTGATTGTAATATGTCATGTGCACTACTCATTGCGGGGCAGTATACCGTATAGTTGGGAGAATCCATTGCTACTATTGATGATAGTTGGCAATTCTGTGATGACAAACTATCCGGGTTCCAATAGGACCAAATAAACGAAAGCAAAAACTGGGGAAGCACAAACGGGGGCAAAGTAATGAAGTGTAGTAACAAATTCTTGTCGATGTCATATCTTCTGCTGATTGCATTCAGCTCAAATATCTCAGTGGCTCAACAACTCGGTTGTGAGGATGGCTCAGATTTTCGAGCTTTCGATTTTTGGTTAGGAGAGTGGGACGTCACTGATAATGTCAGTGGCAATGTGGCTGGCTCCAATTCTATAAAGAAAATGGAAGGTGGTTGCATGTTGCTTGAGGCTTGGGTAGGTGGCAGTGGAGGCAGCGGAACCAGTATCAATTACTACAATCCAGTAAACAAAGAATGGCGGCAATTGTGGGTTGCACAGGGACGCTACTCCATCGATATAGCTGGCGGCTTGGTCGGCGAATCCATGCAGCTGCTGGGTAGCATCTATTATTTTTCAGGCAGTGAAGCGAGCTTTCGAGGAACCTGGACTCCGAGTTCTGATGGCAGCGTACGCCAGTTCTTTGAGCTGTATAATGAGGACACGAAAAGCTGGGATGTTTGGTTCGATGGCCGTTATGTACGTAAACAACTGTAAGATGAACAACTTGAAACTGCTGGACGGGTTGTATTTCCCAACTCGCGTTTAGACTGGATTAGAACTTAATGGCAAGTCTTCTTAGTAGAATAGAAAAGCTCAAGGCAAAACGGTGCGGCGTTAAGATTCAGGACGTCTCCAATATTAGCTCAACCTCCCATGTAATTATGGAACAGCACTCACGACTAGGGAATGTGAAGGTTCGATTGCCGAAGGCAGATCGGCCGCTGTGCATTGGGGCCTATAGCTATATGCGCGAAGGGGGTGAAATATGGCATGTGGAATCAATAGGCAGATTTTGCTCAATTGGGCGCAATGTTGTATTGGGGCAAGCGTCTAATAATCACCCCATAGATTGGGTGTCCAGCAGCATGTCAGTAAGCAAGAACTACGTTGCCGACTTTGCGTACACCAATATAGCAAACGATGTATGGATCGCGCATGATGTGGTGGTGATGGCTGGAGTAAATATTGGAAACGGTGCAGTAATCGGTCGTAATGCGGTAGTTACAAAAGATGTAGAACCTTATCAGATCGTGGTCGGAAATCCTGCCAGAGTCGTGCGAACTCGTTTCACCATGGAGCAGATCGTCGGTTTGCTGAAAAGCGAATGGTGGGAAATCGATTTTTCAATTTTGGCCACACTGCCTTTTGATGCCGTGGATCAATTTTTGCAGAAATTACAATCGGAACAACCAGCAGCGACCTACAAAAAAATATCAATTAAAAACAGAAGAGTTCGCACAGAAGGCTAGTCTTGTTATCAGCCTGGTTGGATCTATAGAATAGTGAATATTTAGAAAACAACGGTGCAGACATGTTGTGAGCAATTTTTCGCTAATGCACTAGCTTTTGAGGAGAAAAAATTGAGCGAGCAACAAATCAGCACCTTCGTGCACGTCGCTACAGCGATAGTGCTGTTGCTGGGGCTAGGATTGGTATGGCTTGAACTACGCCAAGCTAAATCACTCACCTTGGCGGAACTGGCAAGTCAGGGTTACTCCGAAGTGATAGAAAACGCACGGACGGTTATGGGTGAAAACCCGGCAGTTGCTATATCAAAGTCTTGTTTTGTTCCTGATTCGTTGACTCATGAAGATCTTGTAGTTTTGGATTCTCTGTATCGTGCCCAAGCTTCACAGATTGACAGGTTGCGGGTTTTGGAAGCCGTTGCCGATTTTGGTGTTCCGTGGCAGCAATATGCTTCTCAATTTTTGAGCGACATATTAGCTCAGGAATTCGGTCGTTGGTGGTTTGAGGAAAACTTATCGTCAGACCCGGAACTCGCTACAATAAGAGATCAGGTTTTAATGTCAAACCCGAGCTGCCAAGAATTTTATGAACGTTTCACTACTAGATGAGGTGATGGTTAGTGCAAATTGCAAACCACCAACCACCAACCCTGAGTATTAGTGGTTGGTTCTCTCTTGCTATCGAGGTAGGCATAATATTCATCAGCTATATCTTCGTCCACTTCAACATCTCTGTTGCCGCCATAGTGTCGGTCATCCAGGTTCTTCCTGGGGCCAGAGATCCAATAGTGGTCTCCTGAATCGATATCGAAATATTTGGCCTTGAACCATTTACTCTTCAAGTTCTGGAATTTCTTTCCTGCAATATAAACGCCGCACCCTTTTCAGCGATCATAACGGTAGGAGCATTGGTATTACCGGAGGTAATTCTTGGCATTATCGAGGCGTCGATTACACGCAGGTCTTCAATGCCGTGCACTTGCAGTCTATCGTTGACTACGGCCAATTCATCGTTGCCCATCTTGCAGCTACCTACTGGGTGGAAGATTGTGGTTCCCAAGTCTCCAGCTGCTTTCATCAGTTCTGCATCCGTGGTCAATTCTGCTCCAGGCTTCCATTCGACTGGATCGAAGCGAGCCAAAGCCTGGGATGCCATGATCTTTCGAGTAAAGCGAAGGCCCGCTATAGTGACTTGCCGGTCTTCTTCAGTCGATAAATAATTAAGTGTGATTGCTGGATAATCGCTGCTGTGCTTACTCTTTATTCGTACATGACCACGGCTGCTGGGACGTAGATTGCAAACCGATGGCGTGATTGCATTGAATTTGTGCAGAGGATCTCCAAATTTATCCAGCGATAGCGGCTGAACATGCCATTCGATGTTTGCAGTGACTTGATTCTCATCGCTTTTTGCAAATGCGCCTAGCTGAGAGGGAGGCATGGTTAGGGGCCCGGTTTTAAATAGGGCATATTCAATACCCATCTTCGCCTTGCCTAATAATGAATTTGCACGTTGATTCAGTGTCACCGTATTCTGCACCTTGTAAACGCTACGTACTTGCAGATGGTCGTGCAGGTTTTCACCAACACCATTCAGTTCATGAATTATTTCAATTCCCTTGTCGGTTAATAGTTCAGCCGAACCTATGCCCGACAATTGCAGCAGTTGCGGTGAACCGATTGATCCGGCTGAAACGATGACCTCTGTTTTTGCTTTAATAAGTTGCGCTGACTGTTGACCCAGGCGAACCCGAACACCATTGGCGCGATGCATGCCATTCGATGTATCTATCTCAATTTTTTCTACATGGGCTTCAGTTAACACCGTAAGATTCTTGCGTGACATCACTGGACGGAGAAAGGCCTTGGTACCGCTCCAACGCGAACCATTTTTTTGGTTCATCTGAAAGTAGGCATTGCCCAAATTGTCGCCACGGTTGAATTCCTCAATCTTTGGTATGCCACATTCCTCGGCGGCGTCTCGCCAGGCATCAAGAATTTCCCAATTCACTCGGCGTTCTTCTACACGAAGCTCGCCGTCGCCGCCGTGAAATTCATTGGCGCCATGTTGATAGCTTTCGGATCGTTTGTAGGCCGGCAACACCTGGTCCCAGCCCCAGCCCCTATTGCCCAGAGATTCCCAGTGATCGAAGTCACTCTTCTGCCCGCGCATGTAGATCATCGCATTGATAGAGGAACAGCCGCCTAAGACCTTGCCTCTGGCATAACCGATGGAGCGGCCATTCAAACCAGGATCGGGTTCGGTCTGATAACACCAGTCAGTGCGCGGGTTGGCGATGGTATATAAATAGCCTACCGGAATATCGATCCAGAAATAGTTGTCTTTGCCACCGGCTTCAAGTAACAGAACGGAAATTTCCGGGTCTGCCGAAAGCCGATTGGCGAGCACGCAGCCAGCGGTGCCGGCGCCTATGATGATGTAATCGTAATCGGGCATGGTTCGGCTAGGAATAAGTGAAGCGATTTAATGATTGCATAATACTCGTTTGCGCAAACACTACAAACACAAGCTTATTATTAATTCACAATGATAGGGGGCTGGTGCATTAGTTTGCTAGAATCCTAACCACAAAGTGTTCAACAGGGAACAAGTGTGAATTACGATGAGATTAAAAGTGCGTTAACAGAATTCTTTAGCAAAGAACAGCTGGATGCGCGTCGCATTTTTCATGGCAGGGGACAAATGCACGCGGGTCTTGAACACATCTGTATCGATTGGTTCAGACCCCTGGTGTTGATATCTGCCTATTCCGAGATTGAAGATGTGCCGGGCTTGCTGCAACTAGTTTTGAATGCAGACTCGCACAGGCAAATAACAACAGTGATTTTGCAGCAAAGATACGAGCAGGGAGCGCCAGCGCAAACTTTGTTCGGTGACATATTGCAGCAGTTGATTGTTACCGAGGGCAGCCTGCGTTTTGAGGTTCATCCGGGGACGCAGCAGAACGTGGGCTTGTTTCTCGATATGCGCGGTCTGCGTAATTGGCTGCAAACGGAAAGTAACAGCCTCAATGTATTAAATCTTTTTGCCTATACTTGTTCATTGTCTGTTGCAGCCTTGGCCGGCGCCGCAACATCCGTTACTAATGTAGACATGAGCAAGACAAGCATCAAATGGGGCGAGAAGAATCATGAGCTTAATCTTCAGGACTTGAGCGGAGTTAAATCTATTCCGCATAATCTGTTCAAGTCTTGGGGAAGGATTAGGCAATTTGGACGCTATGATCTGGTGATCATCGATCCACCTACTCGGCAGCGGGGAAGTTTCGATGCAGCCAGGAATTACGCGGCGGTTATGAGAAAGTTACCCGCTCTTTGCGAACCAGGAGCCCAAGTTATCGCGACTATAAATAGCCCGTTTCTTGGCCCGGATTATTTGCTTGAGTTGTTTTTTCGATATAACCCTGAAGGAAAACACATTGGAGAGATAGCCGTAGCTCCAGAATTTTTGGACAAATATCCGGAGCGCGGGTTAAACATTTGTCATTTTGAAATGCCAACTTGAATGAGCGAGGATTAGGGAGTTATTTCCACGCTGGTGG
The DNA here is from genome assembly GCA_021773355.1 of Gammaproteobacteria bacterium. Classification (GTDB taxonomy): domain Bacteria; phylum Pseudomonadota; class Gammaproteobacteria; order Pseudomonadales; family Pseudohongiellaceae; genus UBA9145. Next base: position 94,485 of record JAJFKE010000026.1, read on the forward strand.
TATTCACCGGGCCCATGCCACGTATTTCCACAACCACAGGGCCGCCTCGGGATCCATCGTAATGAACCGCTCTCCGCGAGGTGGGCCATGAAGCCTCTCACAACTATTGCCGTGGTTTCTTCATATCATGACTGGCATCGATGGCAGCATTCCATGCGCCTTCAATAGCTGTTACGAAACGATTCCTGCTGTACCCGTTGCTGCAAATCGCAGAGGCTGCTCCCCTATACTTAGCTGCCAATTAATTGACTACAAAGCCGCTTATGCAGGCTTACTCTTTTTATTCGGCGGTATATACTAGCGCAAGCAATCTGCTAACAATCAACTGGTGTTTTAATGCGTGAAGATTCATCTATAGATAAGAAAAACTTCGAGGCGGACAAACCCGATCAAAAAGGCGCAGCCGTTAAATTTCCACCTCCTGCCATTTTTGCCGGTCTTATCCTTCTGGGAGTTGGCTTGCAGTACCTGTGGCCAGTAGCTATGGGCGTGCCTGAGTCATTGGAATTTGTTGGTGTATTTATCATGTTATTTGGACTGGCCATAGCTGTTCTGGTCAACAATTCCTTTAAGCGTGTGGGTACCGCAATCGAACCTTGGAAACCTACCACTAAAATCTTGACGACAGGCTTCTACGCCTGGTCCAGGAATCCTATCTACATCGGGTTCTGCATGATCAACATCGGTATCGGAATATCAAGTAACAATTTCTGGATATTCATAAGCTTTATTCCTGCCGCAGTCTTACTGTACTACGTGGCCATAGCAAAGGAAGAAGCCTATCTAGAAGATAAATTTGGTGAAGAATACATTGCTTATAAAGCAGAGGTCAGACGTTGGATATAAATATTGAGCCACATCACTTGTAGTAAACGCTGCTGTTTCGGACTACTACTGCGACAAAGAAGATTTGAAAGAAGACGGCGTTTCGCCTCTTATCGCCTTGAATGCCAGATTGAACGAAGAAAGGGATGCGTAACCTACTTCAAGAGCAACCGTGGAAATCTGTAGTTTCTCTTTCCTGTCTGCTAATAATTTGCAGGCTTCGTTAATCCGATAGCTATTTAGAAACTGATTGAAATTTTTATATCCCAAGCCTTGATTGATTAGAACTCTAAGCTTGTATTCCTGCATTGAAATAGTATCTGCTAATATTCGAATGGTTAATTCAGGATCAGCGAACAGTTTGTCCTGCAGCATTCTCTGATCCAATTCTTTCATCTGTTCCGGGTCTATGTTTAGCGCGCGAGACTGGTTGTTATATCCTGCCTTGGGCTCTGCTTTATCACGTACAACAATTAGTTGTGAATCAGGTGCTAGTCGGAAGGTCACCAGATTTACAATCAAAGCAAAGACGAATAGTGAAAATAAGCTAACTAGTATTGGCATTTGTAAAAACTGATTTGCATCGACGTTTTCCATAAAACCAGAAACTAGTAGAGATAAGATAATAGCGGCGATAATTATCGCAAAGCCAATGGCAAATGGCACTCGTAGCTTACGTCGCTCCTCTACCAGGTCACTGGACCTTCCCCTCATTGCCATTACAATTACGTGTACGGTCAAAGCTAGCATCACCAGTTCGCTTATCCGATCCAGCATGTCATTCAAATACACATCTTTGATAATGACCCATGGAGCACCAATAACAGTAGCCGCTCTTAGTATTTGATATCCGATAAGTATGCTCCAGACTGAAGGTGAGATTTTCTTATCATCAACAAAAAGGAAATGTGCAATTAGCCATAGTACTGCAGGCAATGCGCTTGCTAGTCGGCCCAGTAAAAAATCCAAATTTGAAGAATCTGAGTCTGGTATAGAAATTACATATAGAGCGTAAGAAATAAGGCAAACGCTCAGTAGTGACAACAAAAGCCCAAGTTTCTCTTCTCTAAAATACCAAAGATAGAACAAACCCATCAATAGGAGTTGCGATATCGCGAGAAAACCGAATGAAACAATGAGAAACGGCATCAGTCGAAATACTCTTCTCTTGGGGGGTGAGCTTTATTATTGATACGAGGTTATATCATTGATATCGCAAAACTGGCAAGGCGGTAGGCAAGGACAAAGAAAGGTGGATGGTCTGCCCCGTATTAATTGCTTGAAGAAGGCCCTGGATCTGCGAGCCGTGTTCACGCTATGGGTTATGCCCCGTCTTCGTAAACACTTCTCTACTCTGACTTGCCACATTTTATATACAGGTGTTCAATTTACCGATCATGAGGTGATTAGGAATATGTCACCACCCCAAAAATTCGCGGGTAGCTAAAGTTCCACCACCGAGAAATGACATAGATTCGTGCGACTAATGTTGGTGAATTAAGAGCCATGATTCTTGGTGCTTTTAGATTCTACAAAATGTCTAGATGAGGCGTTACTATCTTGTCTCATTTCGTTTCGAATTCAGTAGTATGAATAAATGGTGCTGGCGATTCAATTTGACGTTTGCGCAGCAGACTGGATATTGGACAAATATTTCATTTCTCCTGAGATATTAAGTGGAGCCAATACAGTAGACACAGCTTATGGAGTTTCCAATATAAATCCACTCTTCTCTTAAATTAGCTCATATTTCTGAATGAGTTTTCTATATTTAGTAAATATCTATCTGAATTCTTTCTTGTACAGAGTGATACATTAATATTGTTCGCTAAAATTTCCGAATTGGAACGATACCGCTGATGAATTTCGAAATAACTTAACGGTGAGCGTTTCGTTAAAACATTGTAACGCAACGAGGATTAAAATGAGTTGGCCGAGGCTCATATTGAAAGACTTCTTACTGCGCTTTTTTGGACTCTAATACTTGTTCTAACTATTTGTAATTTATAAATAATATTTCTTTTAAGTGACTAGATTATTTTTCGTTCGAAATGCTTGAATAATAATTTGCTGACAGACATTTTAATTCTGTGATATATCTTCCTACACCCTACTCTAAGTAAGTAGTGGCATGAAGAAGTGGCTAATAATAACGAACCTGTGAATCAAGAATTCACATTCCTAAAATAATACAATCAACTAAAAGATTGTTACAAAGCCCCCGGAGAAAATACTTTGAAATCCCACAGAGAAAATAAGAAATTTACCCGTACCGTGCTCTATACCAGCATAGCGCTGAGCATGATGAGCACACCGTTCACCGTCTTGGCGCAACAAGATCAAGTAGACGTAGAGGAAGTGCTTGTCACTGGATCCTTTATTCGGCGTAGCGAAGGCATTATCGCTGCCTCTCCTATCACCCAGCTCTCAGCTGAGGATATAACCAATCAGGGCACGCTTAATATGGCCCAGATTGTACAGAATATGACGTTCAACAACGGCTCAGGTGTTACTAACTCAATTCAAGCAAGTGGTGCCTCCAGCAATTCCGCTGCCTTTAATCTTCGTGGGCTTGGTACTCGGGCCACACTGCAATTGATAGATGGCAAGCGAACCACCAATCCCAATGTTCAATGGCTGCTGCCGAGTATTGCGATTCAGAGAATGGATATCGTAACTGACGGTGCTGCGGCTCTGTACGGCACCGATGCCGTAGCCGGGGTTGTAAACATACTTCCCTACAAGTCCTATGAGGGCTTAAAAATTGAACATTTTAACGAGGAGGATTCCCGCGGGGATTTTAGAGATCAGACTACCTCGTTTCTCTGGGGTAAAGCATTGGGCAACGACGTTGATCTAGTAGTTGCAGGTTCTTTTAGACATAACGGTACCTTGGAGTGGACTGATCGCCGCAAGTTAGCCTTGGCCGGTTTGACCGACAACAGTGGCGCCAATCCAACCAACTGGAATGTACCGCAGCGGGACGATAACGGTGCATTGCTTGGCACTACCGTCAGGACTCCCGACCCTATCTGTGGTACAGACCCAATTACGAATCCCTTGGTACAGGGCGGCAATAAATTTGGCACGCTTGCCTTGGGACGTTGCTGGTTTCCCTTCGCTGACACCAGAGATTTCGTAGAGGAAAAGACCCAAGAATCCTTATATTCCAATATCACTTGGGAGGTGAACGAAGATCTCACCCTAAGTGGACAGGCACTTTGGGGTAGATGGCAAGGTCACGGACGCCAGAATCAGGGAAATCCGGGTACCCGTTTTGGAGACTTGTCGACTGTGCGCGGCGAAATACCTGGCAACCCTTTTCGTGCCGTCGCCGGCGACGGTCGTGAATTGTTTGCGCAGCCACGGCTCGATGGAAATGGCATGATACTCGCTGATCCTTTTGGTAATCAGCAACCTTTGCGTGATGCCAATGGTGCGGTAGTACTGGCAACGAATCAATTTGCTAGTCTGGCTACTGATCCCAATGGCGGTGTGCCATTCAACGAAGACGTGCCTTTTAGTAGCAGCTATCTACCCTTTGGCCTAGCAAATACGCTGCCACAGGCATTTGGCAGCGACGACATCAGTCGTAAAGAGAATGACCAACGTGACTTCCGTGTAGCATTTACCGCCGACTTCACCGTGCCTTTTCTCGACGGCTGGGAAGGAACCTCAACTTATATGTATGGCCTACATAATGTTGTCAGCGCACAAACACAGCATTTTAGTTTCAGTGCTGTTGAGCAGGGTCTGAATTGCGATGTAGTCAATGACGCAGCTGCCTGTTTTAACCCATTCGGAGCTGCTGATGATTCCCCCTTTCGCAATTCACAGGCGATAGCAGACGCAATCTATACGCGAGATCGTGTGGACAACGAAGACGTATTACAGACCTTTGATCTGGTCCTCAATGGCACGATCTCTCCGGGTGGTTTTGAGTTACCCGGTGGGCCAATCGGTGCTGCTTTCGGCTATCAACGCCGTGATGAAACAGATGAAAACGTGCCAACCCTGCACCAGCAGCGAGATGATCGCCTAAACAGTATTGGCGCGCAGCCCACAAAGTTTAGCCGAGACAGTGATTCATACTTTGCCGAGTTCTCGTTTCCGCTACTTTCCAACCTTGAATTCAGCGCATCCATACGTGATGAACAATTCAGTAGCGGTCAGGGCGATGTTGTCCAGAAATTCGGAATCACCTACACCCCCGCAGACTGGATTACCTTGCGTGCTACCGACGGAGAGGCCTTTATTGTGCCAACCCTAAACCAGCTCAACGCACCGGACTCCTGTGGATTAAGCAACGTGGATGATTTGTTTACTTCATTCTCGGGCTTCATCACCTCCTGTAGGACTGGTAACCCGGGTTTGGCATCGGAGACCTCGGATAGCCTTTCATTTGGTGTGGATTTAACACCACTTGACGGATTGGATATCCATTTGACCTATAGTGAAACCGATTTCGTAGACCGTATCGTAGATACTACGACTCAGGATATCGTGAGAGCGGATTTTGCGAATTTTCAGCTAGCCACGGGCTTTGTAGCTACTGATGCGGTTCCATTTCCATCGATTGCTCAGCTAACTGCATGGGTCGCTGATCCAAGATCGGACCCGCGTATTCAACGTGATCCCTTGGATATTGAAACCACTACGCGAATTAATCGAAGTGAAACCAATGCATCGACAATGGAGGTAAAGGCCTGGGATCTACAGGCGAATTACAGCTTTACCCTGGATAACATAGGCTTGGGTAATTGGGGTAATTTCCGCGCAAGTGTTAATGCCACCTTTACGGATAGCTATAAGTGGCAGGAATCAATACTGACTCCAGTTCGGGAAGCAAAGGGCAATCAGAATAACTCCTTCGGCGCAGTACCAGTCATTCCAGAGTGGCGGGCCAATGCGAGTTTGCGTTGGTCTCTCGGGAATCACTCAGTCAACACCACGGTGCGTTACATTGATGAGGTAAATTTTGATGCTAACGAGTTCAGCTTTCAGCGATTTCTGCGCCCTGAAAACCTGTGGAGACACACTGACGTTATCCGTGCCTGGACGCAGACTGATATGTTCTACACTTACCGAGATCTGAGTCTATTCGATGGCAGTGCAACCCTCAGTCTTGGTGCCCGTAATCTGTTTGACCGCGAAGCCCAGAAAACTGGAATGATCGCCGGTGTTGTCTCGCAGATACAAAGCCCACTTGGCCGCATGATCTATGCGCGTGTCAACTATGAGTTCTAAGCTTAGGGCCATAGCAGTGGTGAGTCGGAAGAGCCGCCAGTTTGTGCTTTAAGCACTCACCCAATAAAAAAGCCCAGCGTGCGAACGCTGGGCTTTTTTATTGGCTTACAAGACTATAAGAAAAGAAGAAGCATGCCAGCAAGCATAGTTGCTGAAGAAACTATCGCTTACGAGCACTGTGTAGGGCGCCGGGTCAGGGCCGGGCGAGTATATATCTTCACGGGCTTGCTAAAACCTCAAAACTCATTGCACCACGTCTAGTCTGGCCGAACTCATCCTCACTAATTACTTCGACTCGATTAAGGCCGGCAGGCAAGCTGTCAGGCAAGGGAAGCTCCCAAATATGTGACGAACGAGTTGGACGGTCCATCGTGCCATCGGTATCTTGTAGAGCGAGATAAGTGCTTTCAACGAAGGGGTCTGTTCGCACTTTATAAGTCATAGCTATCGGTTCAGCATTATTCAGAGACAGGTAAACCTGATCCCTTGCTCCGCCATCGAACAAATTGACGACCACTTTGCTGCCCGCTTGTAGCTCGCCACGGTTTATGCTGTTGTCCCCTGTTTTACGCAATGGTGGATCCAACACAATCCTCATTCGATTCATAGCGTCGGCGCCGTAGGGAAAGGGAATAAATTCGGGAGTCACGGAACTGTTGTCGAATTGAAACAGATAGAAACCATTCGGATTTCCATCTTGCATCATGGCATCGCGAACTCCGCGCGGGTCCGCTATTCCGGTTAGCCAGCCGTTGCCTCTAACTTCTGCAAGCGTATGTGCAATCCAGGGTTGTCCGCTCCAACCGTGGCTGTGGTTCACCTCTACCTTCCAGCTATTGCTGGTGTCATGCCCGGCGATCGCATAGATATTCTCGAAGGGAGTTAAAATTTCCAGCAGCTGAGAAAAATTTTCCGTAAATGGTCCTGTCGCTTTTTCCGAACCGCTTTGGTCTTCGGCTTCGGTTATAAAAGGAATATGAGAGGCAAGTACGATCAGCTTTTGCGTATCGACATTGGCGAGATCTCTTTCTAGCCAAAGCAGTTGATCGGCAGGAATATAACCGCGATAAGGTTCTCCCTCGAAGTTTTTACCGGCGCCGGCATACTCCACATTGTTCAGAGATACAAAATGTACATTGCCCTGGTTGAAGGAGTAATAAGTAGGTCCAAAATGACGCTTGTAGGTTTCATTGGCAAAGGTGGCATTAGGGGATTCGAAGTTGATATCGTGATTGCCCGGCAGATACCATTGTGGCATATCCATCAGAGACATCATTTCCTTGTGGCGGTCGTACAAACTCAGAGTATCGTATACAACGTCTCCCACCGTGATGCCGAAGCTGGCACCGTAGGGATTAGCTATTAAGGTATTTACCAAATCTTCACGCACCATGTCCTGGCCTAGTTCGAATTTCGCTTGAGGATCGGCGAAGCCATGAGCCGTGAAGCGGGCAGATTGGTTGTCAATTCTGTTTAGGGGAAAATCGATTGATGCTGGTAGCGGGCCGCTCGCTTCCGTGACCGGCCAACGCCACTGCAGAGATGTGCCAGCTATGATCTCCGGTGTGCCCTGCGGGTAGTGGCTATAGAAGAAGCGGGGAATATTGAATTCATCCAGCGCGACGGTATAGCCGGCAGGCTGCGATATGAATAAGATCTCTGTTGGCGCAAGAGAAATCTGATAGCGTCCCTGGGCATCACTGCGAACCACTTCGCAGCCATTGCTGACACTTACAGCAGCTATACCTGCTTCACCTGCATCCCTAAGCTTGTTCTGGTTTTGATCCAGAAAAACATAGCCAGTTGCGGTCTCGTCTTGAACATTTTCGACATCACATCGAGCCAGGGCTTGGCTGCTAACGCCGAAAAGAGTTGCGATTAGCAATAGCTGTTGTGGGAATTCGGTGATTGGGTAAATTTTCATGCTTCATATTCCTCTAGCCCAAATGTTTGGTCTGTCTCAAGGCTTGCTCTGTGTTTGAAAACTAGTGCGAATGTAAACTGCTATTTCATCAGTCAATTCAATGCTGCTTCAATAGCATGACAGCAGAATGACAGCAGCGCCATATTTTAGCCCAGCAATTCATTTCATTTCGACCAGGGAGTCGTAGAATAGCTTATTGTGTTAATGTTCCTATTGGCTTGTAGCACACTGGTTAAGTAGGGATTGAGAATGACAATTTTACCAAGGTTGTTTTTTTTGTTTTGTCTTGTGGGGTATCTGAATGTTGGGACTACCGCACAATCACAGCAGGAGCCGGAAATGAAAGCGAAGCTCGCTCTTCGACAATTCATACAGGCTTGGAACTTGGCTGATAACAGGCTGATTCAGTCCACGCTTAATTATCCGCATATTACCCACGCACCGCTTGCTTTAATCATTGCAAAGCAAGCCGAAGAATTCCAAACAGATTTTGCAGCGCTGAAGAAACAGGGATGGGCTAGCAGTCGTTTCGACAAGATCATCACTAGGCAATCATCCCCCGAGAAAGTAAATTTCGAAGTTGAATACAGTCGCCTCAACGGGGCTGGTGAGGTTTATAGCAGGGGCTATGTTTTCTATGTGGTCACTCTGCAAGATGGGCACTGGGGCATGCAGTACCGTGCCCCTGGTGTGCTAAATGCCGATGTCGAAAGTCCCGAACAGCGACTTGCCAGAGAGCAGGTGTTGGCGACCATAGATGAATTCTTCTTGGCGTTCAACGCTGCCGACACCACAGCTTTGCTAAAAACCAATCACGTTCCTCAGGTGATGTTGAACGCGGGACGTTTTATACATGCGGAATCAGAGCAGTCGCCAATTGTGAGCATGAACTTTGACAGCATGCGCGAAAGAGAAAATTGGAACAATAGTAGCCTCGGAGACTTGCAGGTTCTTAATGTGGCACCCGATCAAGTTATTGTAGAACTCAGTTTCGAGCGTTTTAATCCAGCGGGAGAAAAATATTTAACCGGCCCTGCAGTCTGGGTGCTTACCAAGCGAGAAGAAAGATGGGGTGTTGAATTTAGATCGTTGATGCCCTCGATTCGTCATTCCTTATAAAATAGCTATAGTCTGGAGACAGCGCTTTCTGCCTCCATCAAGAAATGGAGCTGCCTATGAAACCCCGAATTAGCATGATTACCCTGGGGGTCGATGACATTGAAAAGTCCGTTAAGTTTTATCGTGACGGGCTTGGCTTTCCACAATTGGAATCTCCCCCCGAAGTCGCCTTCTTTATACTCAACGGCACCTGGCTGGGCTTGTATGGCCGTGCCGCACTGGCCGAGGATGCCCTGGTTCCTGCCAAAGGTGATGGATTCAATAGCTTTGCCCTGGCGCACAATCTGGCGTCGGAGAAAGAAGTGGATGCGGCAATGGAAGAGGCCATCGCCGCAGGGGCCACCCTGGTAAAGCCCCCACAAAAAGTATTTTGGGGTGGGTACTCAGGCTATTTTAAAGATCCCGATGGGCATCTATGGGAATTAGCTCATAACCCCTTCGAATGGATAGGGCCAAAAGATGATTAGTGTCATTCGAGGCAGGTGGCGCAGCATGGCTAATCAGCTTGGAGCCGACGACGGTTGTTAGATTCAACACCCATAATAGTCGGCGCAGGCCAATTCACAGAAAAAGCTGTTGCTGTAGAGCTTGCTCAACCACCTATGGGCATAGCAGCCGAGGCAGCCAAGGCAGCCCTTGCCGACACTGGAACAGCGGCGCAGCTTGGTTCTCAAATCGATACTCTTGCAGTTGTCCGCATATTTCCCGATTCCTCTAATCGACCTCGAATGGCCAATCCTTTCGGCCGCGCAGAAAATCCTCCGCGCGCTGTGGCTCGACGCATTGGCGCAAATCCGACCAATGCTATTTATGGCAATGTGGGTGGAGATACACCACAAAAGCTGATTAACGAAATGGCACAACGAATCGTGGCGGGCGATGTTGGCGTCGCCTTGTTGACCGGTTCTGAGGCGATTAAAACGGCGCAGACCGCACTACGAAATGGATTATCGCCGGACTGGAATGAGCAGGACTCCGGCTCGCAAGAAGATCGTGGAATTGGCGAAACCTTGGCGAGCCGACATGAATTTGTCCATGGTCTTGGTGTGCCCATACAAACTTACCCGCTATTCGAAAACGCTATACGGGGCAGCAAAGGAAATACCGTGCAGCAGCATCTGCTGAGCATGGGAGAATTGTTCGCTCCCTTCAGCGAGATAGCGGCAGCGAACCCGTTTTCTTTTTATGGAACAAGACGAAGTGCTGAGCAGTTAGCTACAGTCACTGCTGAAAACCGATTTATCTGTTTTCCCTATCCAAAGTTGATGAATGCCAGAGATGCAGTAAACCAAGGTGCGGCGGTAGTCATGACCTCAGTAGGAAAAGCCAGGCAATTGGAAATCGATCCCAGGAAATGGATTTTCTTGCATGGCTGCAGTGAAGCGAATGAAAAAATACTGCTTAGTAAGCGAGTGAATTACCATTCTTCTCCAGCAATTGCGGCTAATACTCGCCAGGCGTTTGAGATGGCGGGCAAGACTGTGGATGAAATGAACTATATCGACATCTATTCTTGCTTCCCTTCGGCTGTGGAGATCGCCTGCGAAGAATTAGGCTTGGATTATTCTGATCCACGTGGACTTACGGTGACCGGTGGGCTGCCGTTTTTCGGTGGCCCGGGTAATAATTATTCCATGCACGCTATCGCAAGCATGGTGCCCCTGCTTAGAGCGCAGCCTTCACACTTTGCTTTAGTTACCGCTAACGGCGGCTATCTCTCCAAGCATGCTACGGGTGTCTATTCGGCAACACCATTTAAGGGTGAGTGGCAGCGGGAATCCAGTGTGAAAATTCAGGCGCAGATTGATTCTATGGAGAGTCCGGGCTTTACAGAGACCCCAAGCGGAGCGGCGATAGTGGAAACCTACACCGTCTGTTTCGATAAAACTGGTCCGGTGCGTGGAATTATTATCGGCAGGCTGTTAGCCAACGATCAGCGCTTTCTAGCCAACAGCACTAATGATTCCACTACGCTCAGCATGATGCTGCAGGAAGAATTTCTTAATCGCGCAGGCACTGTCACTTCAGTAGACGCTATGAATACATTCACAGTCAGTTGAGTTTCAGTTATGGTGGCAATTAGCTGCACTTAACAATTGTTAGCCTTATCTATTAAAGAACTACCTGGTCAATATCGAGGATCGAAAATGTCTGAACGAATACAGCAAAAACTAAATTCAGGATTCAACGCTAAATCAGAACCCGGTGAAATTCTGGCTGGCAAGGATTTATCCGGAAAAGTCGCGATTGTTACCGGCGGTTATTCGGGAATTGGTTTGGAGACCACCCGCGCTCTGGTCAATGCCGGGGCCAAGGTGTATGTGCCGGTAAGGACGCCTGCAAAGGCGGAAGAAAACCTACAGGATATCGATGGCGACGTGATCGTCGATGCAATGGATCTGTCAGATATTGCCAGTGTTCAAGCCTATGCCACTGCTGTGGCCGCAAGAGAGCCCAATATTGATCTGCTGATCAATAACGCCGGCATCATGGCCTGTCCGGAAACCCGTGTGGGTAATAATTGGGAATCCCAGTTTGCTGTTAATCATCTAGGCCATTTTGTGTTAACGACGGAGTTGTTGCCAAGATTATTGAATGGAAACGGAGCGAGAGTGGTCTGCCTGTCATCAATTGCTCATCGCCGCTCAGATATTCTTTGGGATGATATAAATTTTGAAACAAACGAATATGAAAAATGGACCGCCTATGCTCAGGCTAAAACCGCGAATGCGCTGTTTGCCCTGGGTCTGGATATGAAATATCGAGAGCAAGGTGTTCAGGCATTCTCAGTACATCCCGGCGGCATTTTGACGCCACTGCAACGACACCTGCCTAATGAAGAGATGCAAGCTCTTGGCTGGACCGATGCAGATGGCAATCTTTCGGAGCAAGCGGCTGCGATGTTCAAGTCCACCATGCAAGGCTGTAGCACGAGTCTATGGGCTGCAACCAGCGAGGCCCTAGCCGATACCGGCGGACTGTATTGTGAAGACTGCGATGTAGCGAATCTGGCCACAGAAGATTCTCCAAGATTTTTTGACGTGGCACCTTGGGCTGTTAATGAAGACAGTGCCAGCAGGCTCTGGGATATAACCGAAAAAATGTTAGCCCAGTAGGTAGAGATTTTGATAGGGAGAGATAAGTATGCCATTGCCTAAAATAGCCATTAATGGTTTCGGCCGCATCGGTCGCACGATCATGCGCATCGCCAAATTACGTCATCATTATGATGTGGTGGCGGTGAACGATCTGGCCAGCCCCGACCAACTAGCCTATGCCTTTAAGTATGATAGTACCCATGGGATATTTCCTGGCGAGGTTACTTGCCAGGGCGACAACATGGAGATCGATGGCGACAGGTTCAAAGTACTCAGTGAGAGAGATCCGGCGCAACTGCCGTGGAAAGAGCTGGGGGTCGATTACGTCATCGAAAGCTCCGGGGTTTTTCGTCATCTGGTGGATCTGCAGAAACACATCGATGCCGGTGCCAGGCGGGTGGTGCTGACGGTGCCTTGTAAGGAGCCGCTGGATGCTACTCTGGTGGCGGGGGTGAACGATCATGTGATTCAGCCTTCCAGTACCATCATCAGTAATGCCAGTTGCACCACGAACTGTGCAGCACCACTGGCCAAGGTTTTACATGAGGCATTCGGTATCCGGCGTGGCCTATTAACTACGATTCATGCCTATACCTCAAATCAACGCTTGATTGATTCGCCGCACAGTGGAGACAAGCGTCGATCAAGAAATGCGGCGACGAATATCGTGCCTACTTCAACTGGCGCCGCTAAGGCGATTGGTCTTGTGCTGCCGGAACTTGCTGGAAAACTTGATGGCTTGGCGATGCGCGTTCCAATTCCCGATGGCAGCATAGTGGACATGGTGGTGGAGCTGGAGCGCAGCGCCACAGTCGAGACGGTTAACGCAGCGATGCGTGAGGCAGCGACGAGTTCGATGCAGGGTATTTTGCAATACTCCGAAGAGGAAATAGTGAGTAGCGATATTATCGGTAATACCCACTCCAGCATTTTCGACTCCTTGCTCACCCAGGTGATAGATGGAAACCTGGTGAAAGTCGTGAGTTGGTACGACAATGAATGGGGTTATAGTACGAGGGTTGAAGAACTTATTCAGCGTTTAGCAAAAATGGATGGTCTCGCCTAAGGCTCACGCCATCATCGATAAACCGAACGAGCTGCAGCGGGATTTGCAAGGGCAAGCATGTGGATTTTACGAATAAAACTGTATTGGTAACCGGCGGCTCCAGAGGAATCGGCAAGGCGATTGCCCTGGCATTTGCGACTAAGGGGGCAACGGTGGCAGTGTTGTATCGTTCTGACCAGACTAGCGCCGATGCCACGCTTGCTGAATTGCCGGGTACAGACCATATTGCTATCAAGGCAGATGTTGCTGACCCCGAACAGGTTAAATCGGCGGTGGATCAGGCCATCGATGCCTTGAGTAGATTGGATATAGTAGTTAACAATGCCGGCATCGGCATTTACCATCCGCTGGAATCCAGCAGTTACGAAGACTGGCAGGCGGCCTGGCAGCAGACCATCGATGCAAACCTGTTAGGCCCGGCAAATATCTGTTTCTGCGCCGCACAGCATATGATCAAGAATGGCGGCGGACGCATCGTTAATATTACTTCGCGCGGTGCTTTTCGCGGCGAGCCAACAAAGGCCGCCTATGGTGCAAGCAAGGCTGGGCTCAATTCCTTGAGTCAGTCCTTGGCTGTCGCCTTAGCACCCTATAATATTTTCGTAGGCGCAGTCGCTCCAGGCTTCGTTAATACCGATCTGACTGCAGACAGATTGAACGGCCCCGAAGGCAGCGATATCAAAGCGCAGAGTCCCTTCAACAGAGTCGCTGAGCCCAGGGAGGTTGCTCACGCCGTATTGTTTTTGGCCTCTGAAGGTGCAGAATTTTCAACCGGAACTATTATTGATGTGAATGGAGCTTCTTATTTACGCAGCTGAAGTTTTTCAGGTTCCCCTATCCCAGCGGGCAAGAGTAAATCATAGTCGTATGAAAACATTTAAACTGCTGCAATCCTCATCAAAAGTAATTTCGCTAATTATTTGCTTCCTATTCTTAAAATTTTCAATCGCAGAGCCCGCCGAATTTAATGCCACCATAGTACAGATGTTTGACAGCTTCGATGCGTTTCAGGGTGTTGCTGTTGATGCGGGCTCTTTCTACGCAGTAAACAATGTCCGTATAACCCGCCACGATAAAAATACTGGACAGGCTTTGCTTCAGTTCGATGGGAGCAGTGTGGCTGATGGTTCATTCAAGCATCTGGATAGCGGCATGGTTTTGGATGGAAAACTGTATGCGGCGCATTCGAATTACCCAGAATGGCCCATGAACAGTTCAATTGAGGTTTGGGACGTGGCTACCATGGAACATATTTCTTCTCACGATTTTGGGGTCCTGTTGGGTTCGTTTACCTGGCTGGATAGATATTTAGATTCCTGGTGGGGAGCGTTTGCCAACTATGATCGTATCCAAGCGGGTATGGATATTCCCTATGGTGAGACGAAGAATACCGTGGTGGTGAGATTCGACGAAGAGTTTAAGGTTGTCGAAAGTTGGACCCTGCCTGCGGAAATATTGGCAAAAATGTCTCCAATGAGCAATTCCGGCGGTTCCTGGGGGAGCGATGGCTATTTGTATCTCAGCGGCCATGACGATCCAGAAATCTACGTTATGTCGCTACCCAAAGCTGGGTCAGAACTAGATTGGGTGGCCACTATCAGCGTACCGGGATTGAATGGTCAGGGTATCGCCTGGGACCGCTCAGAACAGGGGCGATATTTGTGGGCAATTTTGAGAAGCAGCCGCAGTGTGTGGAAGATCGAAGTGCCCGAAGCGAGTAACTGATCTGCGGCAAAAGACCTAAATCATTTGCCCAGCTCTGAAGATCTTACTACTCAGTGTGAGAAGACCTTACTCATCAATCGGTCCTAACGGGCTAGGGTCGCAACCAGTTCGCTCACGATTAAAACTGGAACTACCGATTAGCCATTCACCATCAATCTTGAATAGCTGGAAGGAATCGATTCCACAGTGGGAAAAATTTCCGTTTATGTGGAAATCATAGGGTGCCCAGAATACCGCGATGCCTTCTCGAATCAATACTGTTGGATTCCAATATCGCTCCAGTCTCTTCGCGTCCGGACTCGACAAGCCATCCACGATTTCTGCTCTGCTGCGAGATGCACTAACAATGCGGCCATTTTCATCTCTTGCACTGGTCATGAATACTGACCCGGGCAAGGTGGTCGCTTCCAAACCGCCTCTATCATTGTTGGCCAGAGCTTCGAAAAATGCATCCATGGTGGCAAGAATGGCTTTTTCTTCAACATCATGGTCAATGGTTTGGGCGTATAGATTGTTGGAAATCATAACGCAGCTCAAAAGAATGGAACGAAATATTAGTTTGGACATTAGATTGATCTCAACTCCAGGTTAATTGCATAGAATTAGATGAGCATATTCTACGGCTAATAATAGAATACTATCACTGGCCCCTATTGTTTGAGAGGATCGATACTCATCGCTCGAAAATTTACGAAGTCTATTCCAGCTTGGCAATGGTCAGCGCTGAGATAGGTTCGCCAGAATTCCCCCAGGCATTACGTACATAATTAATGAGGCTTGCCATTTCCTCATGAGAGAGAGACCCATCGAAGGAGGGCATCTCGCCGCGGCCGATTATTAACACCAGCGCCACGTCCACCGCGCTTCCACGAACTACTTCGCTATCCGCCAGGGCCGGATAAATATTGGGAATTCCCTTGCCATCGCGTTGATGACATTCTGCACAGTTATTGAGAAACAATTGCTGTCCGGATTCCTGTGCTAAGCTCGAACCAGCAGCTTCGATGCTGACAAGTATCGAGCCAATCAGCAACGAATTACTGAGGAATTTTGATGGTCTTTTTGTCATTATTTTTCCCGTGTTACCAGTGCTGAAATATAGCATTCCGCGTGAAGGCCGGGTACTGGAAAATAGGGTAGGGTAGCTGGAATTGCGGTAAACTCCCCCCATAAGAATTATTTGCAGGCATTCGGCTATTGTACAGTCTGCACATCTTAGTGTCGGGTAAGGATGATGATAGGGGAAAAAGTTCGCAAAGGGTTCATCGCTGGTATCGTCTTGATTAATATCTCGCTGTCCGTCGGTTCATGGGCTCAGGATACCAACGAATTAGTACCGGTGGCTGCGCCAATTCCGCCGGGATTGGAAACGGTTGAGTTTTACAGCCCTGCGGTTGGCAGGCGCATGAAGTTCGACATTGTGCTACCGGCAGACTATTACCAAAGCGACAAGCGCTACCCGGTTCTATACTTGCTACATGGCTTCATGCAGAACTACACAGTTTGGGGACGTAATCTGGCTGCCGCGTTCTATGCACGGAATTTGAATGATCTTATTGTGGTACTGCCGGACGGCGGTAATAGTTGGTTTGTAAATTATGCATCCAGCGAAAATGGTCAAACTAATAATTGGGAAGATCACATTGTGAAAGACGTGATTGGTCATGTTGATAAGAAGTACCGCAGCGAGGCGCGTCGCGAGGGCAGGGCGATTGCTGGGCTTTCGATGGGCGGCTTCGGTGCCTACTCCATGGGTTTACGTAATACCCAGCTGTTTGTCTCAATTGGCAGTACCAGTGGCGCCCTGAGCCATGCGCGTACCGCAGCAGCAGCTATACGAGCCGGAATCGATCGTGGTCCAGGACCCAGAGATCAGCAGCGGCAGGCACGCATCGATGAGGCTGATGCTTTTATCTCCAGAATCATCGATGTTCCCGGCTTCAGCACACAGGATGAACGCACGCCGAAAGGCGTCGATTTCGTCACCGCGGAACAGGCCGATGCCTACGATCCTTTTATCATTATTTATGAAGTACCTCGCAGCCAGATGCCCCACCTATATATGGATGCCGGAACCGAAGACGGTCTGGTCAACGAGGCGCGGGAAATGGCGCAGTTGCTGATGTTGAATAATGTGCCCTTTGACTACATGCAAAGCCGTGGCAAGCACAATTCCGAATATTGGCGCAGATCCATTGGTCATATGATGACAATTCAGAATGAAGTCATGCAACGGGCGTTAGGGAAAAGACCCTAATCCGGCTACGCGTCTTATGACATGAGTCAAGCTTATCAATTAATCTTATTGCTAAGTTAATTGAATCAAATTTGTAACAAAGGACCCTCGAAGCTATGGAAGCAAGTAGTAACGATGTTTTATCGGAATCACAAGTCGCCGCATTTAATGAGCGTGGCTATCTGATTGCTGATTTTTCATTGGATGGCGCTATGTTGGATGCAATCGTTGAGCAGGTGCACCTTCTGTACCCGGAAGAATACCAACTTAATCCGACGCTGCCGGCGCGTGTTCAGGATGCCTGGAAGACTGTCGATGAAGTCAGGCAGCTTGCTACTGATAATAATATCGCTGCTGCACTGGAGCAATTACTTGGAAGAAAATCGCTGCCCTTTCAAACCTTGAATTTTCCCATTGGCACTCGACAGTTTACCCATTCCGATACCGTGCATTTCAATTCTATTCCAAGCAATTTCATGGTCGGTGTGTGGGTCGCCCTGGAAGATATTGATGAAGACAATGGACCACTGCTCTACTATCCGGGCAGTCATACTCTTCACGAATACTCCATGAGCGACTTCAATCTGGAGCCCGGCTATCACAACTACCATAAATATGAAGAATGCATACAAGAGGTGGTTGAGAAAGAACAGCTGCAGCCGGAATACGGCACGATTAAGAAGGGTGAAGCCTTAATCTGGCATGCCAACTTATTACATGGTGGTGCACCGCAGAAAGATCTGACTAGAACCCGCCACTCGCAAGTTACCCATTACTATTTTGCAGACTGCAAATATTACACACCAATGAATAGTACTGCCGACAAGCTATTCTTTCGTGATCCATTCTGGATTCCAGATAGTGCTGACTACGAGTTGCCGACTAAGAAAAGCCTGATTAGCCGAATAGCGAGAAAACTTGGCTTTGGAAAGGCTTGATGATTCGCAGTTAGTGGCCGGCAATAATGAAGAAATTTGTCTCTTGGGAGCTAGGTAAGTATGAGCACATTAGTTCAATCACTGATCGCCCTGGCTCTGGTATGGGTTTTCGCCTATAGACGCGCTCGTATGTCTACCATATTGACCTCGCTGCTTCTGTTGTTACTACTGATGACTTTTTATGGGGGTGTTGCCTGGCTGCCCTGGTTATTGTTGCTGTTAGTGGGATTTTTCTATATTGCGAAAAACCTGCGTCTGCAATGGATGACCCTGCCTTTGTATCAGTTTTTCCAAAGCGTTTTGCCACCGATGAACCGCACCGAGATGGAGGCTTTGGAAGCGGGCGATATCTGGTGGGAGGCTGAACTCTTTCAGGGAGATCCAGACTGGAATGAATTGCTGAGCTACCCGAAACCCGAGTTAAGTGAGGAAGAGCAATCGTTCATCGATAATGAAACCGAGACTCTATGCGAGATGCTGGATGACTGGCAGATTGTTCAGCATGATAAGGACATGTCCCCTGACGCTTGGCAGTATATGAAGGACGCCGGCTTCCTCGGCATGATTATTCCCAGAGAATATGGAGGTCTTGGTTTTTCCGCCATCGCTCACTCCAGCATAGTCACCAAGCTGGCGAGTAAAAGTAGCAGCGCCGCAGTTACCGCTATGGTGCCTAATTCATTGGGGCCGGCCGAATTATTACTGAAGTATGGAACCGAGGAGCAAAGACAGCGCTATCTCCCTGGCTTGGCCAAGGGCTCTGAAATACCTTGTTTTGGACTCACCAGTCCGGAGGCTGGTAGCGACGCTGGGGCTATTATCGATTCTGGAATAGTCTGTACGGGAAATCATGAAGGCAAGGAATGCCTCGGCCTTTCACTTACCTGGAACAAGCGTTATATCACCCTAGCGCCAGTTGCCACAGTATTAGGCCTGGCTTTCAAGATGTACGATCCAGACCATTTGCTTGGCGATGATACCGAACTGGGGATTACTGTAGCTCTTATACCAACTAATCATCCAGGCGTGGTGCACGGCAATCGACATAATCCTATGGGCATGGCCTTTATGAATGGACCGACTCAGGGGGCCGATGTTTTTATTCCGCTGGACTGGATAATCGGTGGGGTTGATTACGCCGGAAAAGGTTGGCAGATGCTGGTGGATTGCCTATCGGAAGGCAGGGCTATTTCCTTGCCAGCGCTGAGCACCGCCATAGCAAAAGTATGCTATCGATTGAGCGGCGCCTACTCTCGAGTGCGCACTCAGTTCAATATGCCCATAGGAAATTTTGAAGGAATCGAAGAAGCCTTGTCGCGCATTGCTGGCTATGCCTATCAACTAGAAGCCTCTAGAGTGATGACTGCAGGAGCCGTGGATTTACATATCAAGCCTTCTGTCGTTTCTGCAATCGCCAAATACCATATGACAGAAAATGCGCGCAGGGTCATTCAGGATGCCATGGATGTGCATGGTGGCAGGGGCTTGATTCTAGGCCGGGCGAACTATCTGGCCTACGCCTATATGAGCGTACCCATCGCCATCACCGTCGAAGGCGCGAATATATTGACGCGAAATCTGATCATTTTTGGTCAAGGTGCTATTCGCTGTCATCCTTTCATTTTTAGAGAGATGCAAGCGGCTAAAGATAGTGATACTGAGGCAGGCCTGCAAGAGTTCGACAGTTTGATATTTCGCCACGCCGGCTATTGCTTCAGTAATTTCGTGCGTACTCTAAGTCTTAGCTTGAGCGGTGCTCTGGTGGCACGTGCACCAGTGAGTGACGTAACGGCTAAACACTATAGGCAAATGACTCGCATGAGTTCCTCGCTGGCACTGGTCTCGGATATTTCCATGATGCTGTTAGGCGGCGCACTCAAGCGTAAGGAAAGGCTCTCGGCCAGACTTGGGGATGTGTTAAGCAATCTTTATCTCGGCTCAGCGGTACTAAAATATTATCGAGATAATGGCAGCAAGTCGGAAGATCTTCCCTATGTGGATTGGAATATTCAACTGGCCATGTACAACTGTCAGATTGCATTGAATGAATTTTTTGAAAATCTACCGAATAGGCCTATCGCCTGGTTATTGAAACTGGTGGTTTTCCCTTTCGGCTCGCGCTATCGCTTGCCAGATGATTCACTGGAGCATCGCATGGTACAAACCATGTTCAGTGACAATCCGCTACGGGATCGAATTAGCCAGCATATGTATATTGGCAGCGACGATAGCGACCCCAGCTTCATTATGGAAGATGCCTTCAAGCAGCTGCTTGCAAGCAAGGCGACGCGAGACGCGATCAGAACGGCGATAAAAGAAGGTAAAATTGCTGCATCTGAAGATCTGACTGTCCTGGCAAAAGCCGCGGTAAAGATGTCGCTATGCAGCAAGGCTGACGCCGATGCATATCTGGCTGCGGAGACAGCTAGAAATCGGGCTATTCAGGTTGATGATTT
Organism: Gammaproteobacteria bacterium; assembly: GCA_021773355.1. GTDB lineage: Bacteria > Pseudomonadota > Gammaproteobacteria > Pseudomonadales > Pseudohongiellaceae > UBA9145. Next base: position 115,119 of record JAJFKE010000026.1, read on the forward strand.
TCCGCCTGACAAGTTCTGATTTGCTGCTGCGATTGCGTGCTCTGTTTTCTTATTTCCATCTGTGCTTAGCCCTCACCAAGGACATGTGCAGGCATTGGTGATGTATCCGTAGCACTATTCAAACTAGCTGCCATCGTGTAATTGCTTGCCGAGCCGCGATAGCTGTTAAGTGTTGCTTTTTTGATTATATTGACGTTAACGTCAACGTAATCTATAGTTCATTACAACGCATGTGAAGCTCCTTATTTCTATTTATTTTGAGCCTTTTCCGAGGCCGATAGTCGGACGGTATTAGATGAGCAAGAGCTACTCCATATCAGACCTGGCAGCTGAGTTTGATATCAGTACCAGAACCATTCGCTTCTACGAGGAGAAGGGCTTGCTTAGTCCTCGAAGAGTAGGGACGGCGCGAGAGTACGCCAGTGCAGAGCGAGTTAAGCTGATGTTGATTTTGCGTGGTAAGCGTCTTGGGTTTTCGTTGGAACAGAGCCGAGACATCATTGATCTTTACGACCCAGCTGCGGGCAATATGAAGCAGTTACAGTTGCTGCTGGATAGGATTGGAGAAAAACAGGCAGAACTGCTGCAAAAAAGAAAAGAAATCAACAGCATGTTAGCTGATTTAAAGCAGGCCAAAGAAAACTGTGAAAAAGCGCAGGAGGCTATAGCAAATAAACGCTGAAGAAAAATTTATGAATACTAACTACTCAACATTGAACTATGGATTAGCCGAAGAAATGGAAATGCTGCGGGATACGGTTTTCCAATTCTGTCAACGTGAACTTGCCCCCAGAGCCTCTGCTATCGATATTGACAATGCTTTTCCCTCCGATATGTGGAGGAAATTTGGTGATCTGGGATTGCTTGGGGTTACGGTGGAAGAAGAGTACGGGGGTTCCAATATGGGCTACCTGGCACATTGCATCGCCATGGAAGAAATATCACGAGCCTCCGCCGCTGTTGGACTGTCTTACGGAGCGCACTCAAACTTGTGTGTAAATCAGATTCGGCGTAATGGCAACGAACGGCAGAAGCTAAAGTACTTACCTAAGCTTTGCTCGGGGGAACATGTAGGTGCCCTGGCTATGTCAGAACCCGGTGCGGGGTCCGATGTGGTTAGTATGGGCTTGCGCGCAGAGCCTGTCGGAATTTCAGGCGATATCTACCGTCTCAATGGGTGCAAGGCCTGGATTACCAATGGTCCGGATGCGGATGTCTATGTCATTTATGCAAAAACAGACTCTTGCTGTAATGACATAACAGCCTTTATCGTAGAACGAGATTGTTCTGGTTTTAGTCGAACCAAGAAGCTGGATAAGTTGGGCATGCGAGGCTCTAACACCTGTGAGTTGGTATTCGAGGATTGTGAGGTACCCGCAGAGAACATCCTTGCGGGAAAAGATAAGGGTGCCGCGGTATTAATGTCGGGGCTGGATTTTGAGCGTACTCTGCTTGCGGCTGGGCCGGTTGGAATTATGCAAGCTTGTCTTGATGTTGTGTTGCCTTATGTACATGACCGCAAACAATTCGGTCAGGCGATAGGGGAGTTTCAATTGATGCAAGGAAAACTGGCTGATATGTATGCCAGCCTAAGTGCATCCCGGGCTTATCTGTATGCAGTAGCGGCTGCCTGTGATCGAGGAGAGCAGATCAGAAAAGATGCAGCAGCGCTTATCCTGTTCACCTCCGAGAAGGCCACGCAAATGGCGTTGCAGGCTATCCAATGTCTTGGCGGCAACGGCTATACCAATGATTACCCGGTTGGCCGATTGCTGAGAGACGCAAAGCTGTATGAAATAGGTGCTGGCACTTCGGAAATCCGGCGCATGCTTGTCGGTCGTGAATTGTTTCGCGAGTCTTGCTGAGAAGGACAACATTGTCATGCCCATACTTGAATCAAAAATTAACACCGATAGTGAAATATTTAAGTCAAACGCCGACTGCATGCAGGAGCAGCTTGATGATCTTCGGCTGAAGCTCGCCGAAATATCTCTAGGCGGTGCCGAAGCGCAACGCCAACGTCATACTGAACGAGGGAAATTACTGCCCCGCGCAAGAATTGAAGCTCTAATAGATGCCGATTCCAGCTTCCTTGAGTTGTCCCAATTTGCTGCTTTTAAAGTTTATGGCGAAGATCTCGCCGCCGCTGGCATTCTCACCGGCGTAGGCAGGGTGAGTGGTCGCGACTGTGTGATAGTAGCCAACGATGCGACGGTGAAAGGAGGTACCTACTACCCTTTAACCGTAAAAAAACATCTAAGGGCGCAAGAGATAGCGGCTCAGAATAATCTACCTTGTATCTATTTAGTCGATTCTGGCGGCGCTAACCTGCCGCGGCAGGATGAAGTGTTTCCAGATCGAGATCACTTTGGTCGTATCTTTTTTAATCAAGCTAATATGTCGGCGCGGGGTATTCCTCAGATTGCCGTGGTGATGGGATCTTGTACAGCCGGTGGTGCCTACGTTCCTGCCATGTCAGACGAGTGCATTATGGTGAAGGAACAAGCAACCATTTTCCTGGCAGGTCCGCCTTTAGTTCAGGCAGCAACAGGGGAAATCGTCAGTGCCGAAGAATTAGGCGGTGCGGAAGTGCATTGCCGTAAATCCGGTGTCGCAGATCACTATGCGCAAGATGATCAGCACGCGCTAGAAATAGCACGAAGTATTGTGCGGAATAGTTCGGCGAAGGATGCAGCTAATGTCCGTCAGGGTGACAAAGTAGGGAATAGTAGTGGTGAAGATGAAATCACTGCACCGGTGTATGACATCGAAGAGCTAAATGGCATTGTGCCTGCGCAGAGTAATCAAAGTTATGATGTGCGAGAAGTCATAGCGAGACTTGTCGATGGGTCAGATTTCGATGAATTCAAAGCGCTGTATGGCAAGACCCTGGTTTGTGGCTTCACCAAAATTCGAGGGCATCGAATAGGCATAGTAGCCAATAATGGTATTTTGTTTAGTGAATCCGCCGTCAAGGGTGCACACTTCGTTGAGTTATGTTGTCAGCGAAAAATACCTCTGGTATTTCTACAAAACATTGTGGGGTTTATGGTGGGTAAGGTCTTCGAAGAAGGCGGCATAGCTCGCAATGGCGCTAAGATGGTAATGGCCGTCGCCTGTGCAAAAGTTCCGAAATTTACCGTCATTATTGGAGGTTCCTTTGGAGCAGGAAATTACGGTATGTGTGGCCGGGCCTATGATCCGCGTTTTGTGTTCATGTGGCCAAATGCGCGTATCTCAGTAATGGGGGGCGATCAAGCTGCCGGAGTTATGGCCACCTTGAAACGCGGGCAGATGGAGAAGCAGAAACTCCAGTGGAGTGAACAGGAAGAAGAAGATTTCAAAAAACCGATTCAGGATAACTATCAAAGACAAGGTCACCCTTATTACGCATCCGCCCGTATATGGGACGATGGTGTAATTGAGCCAAGCCAGACCAGAGAGGTACTCGCGCGCTGCCTGGAAATTTCAGAAAATGCAGAAATCGAAGAAACTCGCTACGGTGTGTTCAGAATGTAGGCGAACTGTTGTGGCGGCAATACTTTCAAACTAATAATCACGAAGCTAGCGGTCTAGTTTCAAATAACACAGCCACTAGCGACTCTCTAATATGCTATGGGTTTTAGTGTAAGCTGTTTCCCGCTTGTTTAGCGGAAAAATAATATAACCATAGTTAATTTGTTATTATTAACTTTGATTTGTTATGTGTGCTTAACCATAGTTATACAATCACCCCATGACGGTACTTGGGGACAACATAAGAAGAAGGATTAAAGAACTTCACATCAGCCAGGAGGAGGTCGCCCGTCAAGTTGGTATTTCCCAGGTAGCCTTGCACAAGATAATTGTAGGCAAAACAAAAACCACTGGTCACATAGTACGAATTGCATCTGTCTTGGGATGTACCGCCGAGGAGTTGTCCTACGGCGAAAGTAAAGGCGAAGGCGAAGTCTCCGAACCTACGGCCAGGCGCAGCTTTGGCAAAGTACCGCTGATCTCGGCAGAAATTGCCCAGTCCTGGGATAAAATCCACGATGCCTTTCCCCCAGATTCGGAAAACCAGTACATTTTCTGCCCGCCAGGCCATGGCCCTAGATCTTATGCCTTGAACGTCAGCGACGATTCCATGACTTCAACTCAGGGTAAAAGTTACCCTCGGGGTTCAGTCATTTTTGTGGATCCGGATCAGGTATCTGATATATCGCCGGGCGATCAGGTCATAGCCCGGTTAAATGAGTTCCCCGAAATCGTGTTCAAGAAATATGTCAGGGAAGGGTCCAAACAATATTTGCAATCTCTGAACCAAATCTATGATCCGATCTATGATGAGTTTGAAATCATTGGTAAAGTCATCGGAAAATACGAAGAAGAATAAGATACCCCTTTGCGCTTGACGGTGTGAACCCAGATTTAGACCCGGAATTACAATCTTGCTGCTGACTAGCGTGCCTCGAATCATCTACATCGTGCGAAAAACCGTTCTTCTATGAATTAAATAACATTTCTTATTGTAATTAAAATTAACTATAGTTATTTTAGTTGTAATGAACAATTGAGAAAATCATCGTATTGCAGTGAGCTAAGGTGGCAAGCGCGCCGCTTACCCACTGCCTACATTCGAAGGGAGAAAGCTATGCCGGTCAGGCAAGGGCAGAAATTCAGCAAAGAAACGCAGTTGGCGAAGAAAAATATTCGGCTGCTCAGACTCGCCGCTGGAATCAAAGTAAACGAAGGGGCAAGACTTTTAGGTGTTAGCAGGAAGCAACTGGAAGACATAGAAACTACCCGCAACTATGGCTGCTATCTCAGTCTGGATTTACTGGTTAAGGTAAGTCAGCAATACGGGGTATCCGTGGAATTCTTGTTAAACGAAAACACTAAATAGGCAAACTGAAGAGAGTCGATTAGCGATAGCAACGCAGTTTACCTAAATTTCAAATTTGCTATTGCTTTAAGAATTCTAAGGTTCGGTTAAAATGACCTTTGCTCAATATTACTGTGCGGCATCTACACCGATCAGTTTTGCTCTTCCAGGCCGCCTTAATTAAATTCAATCTCATCTTCATCATGCACATTGTCAACTAGCCGCGCAGCTACCATTGCCTGCAAAGAGCTGGATTTGAATTCGCGGCGATACAAGACCAGAACTACGACGGCACAGGCAGCAATAAATATCCAGTCGTTGATAAACCAAGCGAGTGCGGCCATGGCGAAATAATAGGCTCGGATGCCATAATTATAGCTGTGGGCTGCGCGGTCAAGCACCTTGGCCATGGCTTTGAAATCGCGCTTAACAGCTTGTGCCTGATAATTCGCATTTTCCTTATAGTATTTAACGGTATTAAAAGATGATCCAAATAAAATAAAACAAAATCCGTATTGTCGCAGCGCCCAAGTGAAGGTAAAGAAACCATATACAAATATAAAAATCATCAGCAGCAGCTTCATCTGCACGATTTCCACCGATACTTCGGTAACAAACCACAAGGACCCCATGTTCATGAACATATCACTGGCAGTACTGAGTACAGTAACTAAAGAAGCAAGTATCAGCAGTGAGGTAGAGGCCAGAAATGAGACCTGTTTCTCCAGACTCCCCAGCAATTCTGCATCTACCTCGCTCATGCCACTAGTGGCGAGCTTCTTGACCCACTCCTTGCGATAACGATAGAGCACACTGCTGAGGCTGTTACGCTTCTTGGCCGCCCGTCTGGCGAATAGGCTATAGCCAAACCAGCAAGTGATAAACCAGATGAAACTAAATATGTCGAGTGGGTTGACGTTCATGGCGCGCAGCTTACTGAGTGAGATATTGAAAAGCAACAACTAGCATAAAATCTATCGAGCGTGTGTGAATCCGTAGCGTTTTCCGTGATGCACAAGCGTTAGTGTCTATGATTGACGAAATAAACGAGTGAATTTTCAATCCGAGTAACTTTCGCTCTGTATTTGCGCGCGCCGTCTATGGCAACATCCAGTCTATGTCTAGAATTGTCTCAGTACATAACGCCCAATGTCGCATTGGCAAACACACCGTATTGCGGGTAGAAGAGTTTGTAATTGAACAAGGCCAACATTGGTGTGTCTTTGGTCGAAACGGGAGTGGCAAGAGCTTATTGGCGAACTTGATTGCGGCCAAGCGTTTGGAGTCTGGAAACTACGTTGAGTATTGCTCCGGGTTCGATCCGATGCAGGACATACACCTGGTCTCATTTGAAGAGCAGCAGCGACTTTGGCTGCGAGATAATCGACTGGATATCAGTGAATACAGCAGTGACGCTCAAGACAAAGGAACATTGGTAAGCCAGCTCATTCGCAGTGTGCGGGCAATGGAGCAACAGGATGATAATCTGCTGCAGCAGCTCAGCTGCGAACTCGCGCTGGATGCTGTCATGCATAAGGGCATTCGCTTTCTTTCATCCGGACAGATAAGGAAAGTTCTTATCGCGCGAGGATTGTATGCGTATCGGGGCGATTCACCGCAGTTGCTGATACTCGATGACCCCCTGGAGAGTATTGATAGAGGCTCACAACAGCAGATCCGAAATTGCATCAATGACCACATGACCGAGGGCTTCAGTAGTTTACAGTTGTGCCGGCGGCAACAGGATATTTTGCCTGGAGTCAGCCATATGGTTCTGATGGAACGGTCTGGATCGAAATTGCAGATAGTAAAGCAGGGCCTTATAGAGGAATTGTCCAATGGAAGCGACTTTTCCAGAATAACTGCCAGTGCCGCAGCTGTCCCATCAAGTCTCTTGGGCCTATTGACCAAAAAGCGGGCGACGATGCAACCAGCTGAAGAATTGATTAAGTTGGAAAACGTCACAGCAAGCTATGCAGACCTGGTAGTTTTAAATAAAGTGAGTTGGACCATGACCACCTCTGATCACGTGTTAATTGAGGGCCCCAATGGCTGTGGCAAGTCGACCTTGCTATCTCTAATAGACGGTGAGAATCACAAAGGCTATGGTCAGAAGCTGTCTCTTTTTGGTCGACGCAAGGGTAGTGGAGAAACAATCTGGGAAATTAAAAAACACTTCGGTATTGTTTCCAATGAATTGCACAATAAATACATCAAAGGCTGGCGGGTGTTAGATGTAGTGGTGTCTGGTTTTTTCGATTCCGTGGGCCTGTACGACGATAGCAGCAGCACGGAGCAAGGCTTGGCAAAGCGTTGGCTGGAAGCGCTGGGGGTAGCTGAACTACAGACTCAGTATTATCATGAAGTGTCGTTCGGCCAACAGCGGCTGGTCTTACTGGCACGGGCCATGGTGAAGAACCCGCGTATACTAATTCTGGATGAGCCCTGCGTTGGACTTGATGACTACCATCGTCTGCTTATCTTGTCGGTATTAGACGAGATTGCAGCGAAGACAACTACCCGGCTAATTTATGTGACACATGTAGCTGATGAGCAGCCAAAATGTATCAATCAGAGGCTCACCTTTACTCAGTGTGACGCTGGCGGATTTTCAATTCAGCAAGAATCGCAATAGGCTTCAGCAGTTCCTGTAGCCAGTACCGAATCGACTACATACGAATATAATTCTCCAGCTGTTCTATGGTTGATTGCTGAAAGGAAATTATGTCCTTGACCAGATCGCCTAAAGAAACCACACCCACTACTGTATTTTCATCGACGATGGGTAGGTGGCGTATATGGTGTTCGGTCATAATTTCTAATGCGCCCTGAACACTGCTGGTGGAAGTAGCAGAAATGACATCGCTACTCATGATCTCGGCTACCAGCGTTTTTTTCGATCCTCGGCCCTTAAGAATCACTTCGCGAGCATAGTCTCTCTCCGAGATTATGCCTTTTAAGGTTGCACCCTCCATAACCAGAAGAGCGCCGGCGCGTTTGTCGGCCATTATCTGAATGGCTTCAAACACGGTGGCATCCGGTCGTACCGACCAGATATCGTTGCTGTTTTTTTGTTTCAGTATCTGTTGTAGCGTGTGCATCATTCACCCCCAGTAGTTGCAGTGACGGCCACTAATTTACTCGAGACAGAGAAATACTGGCGAATCCTGAGTTGTTGCCATAGAAACCGTAACTGTCATTTACGAAAAGGCTTAGCTTGCCGTCACATGTTGCGACGAAGTTGTAACTACCACTAGCTTCATCAAAATTAAGATCTGATATTCCTCGTAGACTGCCGCTCTTGCAATTCGCCTGGAACAACATGAGTTCGAACCATTTGTGCTGCCTCGATCGCTTTAGAATTGAGACTGACTCTAGAGGCATTAGCTTATTGGCAAAGCCGTGCTCATCCAGAGGCGTATTGCGCTCATTTTTATCGATGTAGCCGTCGCGCCAATTACTCAAAAGCCTGATATCCAGCTCATATCGGGCGCCGGCCTGCAAACCAAGCTCGGTGTCGAAATTGGCAATATTGGTAAAGAAGTGTACGGTCGCAGATTCACCCGTGGCGAGGATGGCACCCTGTTCCGTATCACCCAGTGGCAGCCAGCCGGGAACGGCGCAGGCGCCAAGCAGGAGCATTAGCAGGCCAGCTGCCGGACTTTTAAGACGCCTGGATAGCTCACTATCCCTTCGATATTCTGTTGCCTTGTCTATTAAGTTCATCCTGACTGCTCCATCTATCTAACCAGTAGCCGTTCGAATTGGTACTGATTGGATTACCATCATACTACTCCGACCCGTGTACGAGCTCAATCGGGGAGAGGGTTAATCTGCTCATTCCTACAGCCAGTGTAAGTGGTATTATTCCTCAGGTCAGCGTGACAGAGCTAGGTAGAGGTGAAGGGAGGGTTAATGCAGCAGATACAGTGGGATGATTTCTTAAAAGTCGAACTAAGAGTGGGCATTATTACAGGAGTTGAAGATTTTCCTGAGGCTAGACGACCAGCCTATAAATTACAGGTGGACTTTGGCGCTGAAATTGGCGTAAAAAAGTCCAGCGCTCAAATTACAGACCTCTACAGCAGACAGGATCTGTTGGGCAAGCAAGTCATGGCGGTAGTGAATTTTCCGCCGAAACAGATAGGGCCAATCATGTCTGAGTGCCTGGTCACGGGGTTTTATGATAAAGACGGTGCCGTTGTATTAGCTGTGCCCGATCCAAGTGTGGGCAAGATCGAAGGAGCGGGAAGCGACGTAGCTAACGGTGAACGCTTAATTTAAGAGTAAATTTCCACAAAGTGCAAGGAGAAGGGCCAAATATTTGAAAGTTTCGATTCAAAAATGCCTAATTATTTTGCTATCGATAGTGTTAATAATTCCACTGGCTCTTGCTCAGTCTGAGATAGTGGCTAGAGTTGTCTCCGCCAGCGGTCGAGTTGAAGTTGAACGAGCGGATGGTAGCCGGGAAACATTGCAACGGCGCAGCAACATTTATGTCGGCGACAGCATAGAATCTTTTGCTGACGCTTTTCTTCAATTGAGATTCATCGATTCTGCCATTCTAAGTCTGGGCAGTGATTCCATGCTCAATGTCAGGAAATACCAATATCAGAATTTGGATTCTGACCGTGTTGAGTTGTATTTGGCTGCAGGTAGCATGCGCACTATTACAGGCAGCATACAGGGAATGAACTATAGCCTTGTAACTGATGTGGCTACGGTAAAACCTGCTCGCGCTGACTATGAGACTGTTGTGGAGCGCGAGAATTTGCTTTATTTCGCTGTCTACGATGGAGGAATAAATGTTAGTAATGTCCAGGGTAGCTTGTATCTAGGAGTCGACGCGGATGCGGATTTTGCGAGTGTTGAGATTGGCTCAGCGCCCGTAGGATTGATACATCAACCACTCAGCTTGGGCGTTCCCATTGTCAATATAAGATAAGTTCCTGTAACGCTTAAAATATTAGCCGAGCTGCTGAATTTTCTGCTATCTTTCCCAGAGCTAAACAACCGTTGAGGATAGCTAATGGACCGCAGAAAGTTCATCCGTAACAGCAGCCTGTTGACCAGCTCCATGTTAATGCCCTCCATAGCACAGGCCGCAGATAACTGGTCCGGTGGAGCGATTCAGCACCTTATTCCCCTATGTAATCAAGACAGCATCTTGTTGAAGGTGTCTTTTAGTGAACCTCAAAATAGTCCCTCTCTGGAGATCGGTCAGCGGGTTTTTCCTGGCAGGCAGGCAGATACCCTGGGCCGCTTCTGGACTTTCGTGGCAAGCCCCCTGGAAAGTAATCAGCAATATGAACTAAGTTTGCAGAATTCTTCTGGCCAGCCCTTTGCGGATTCCTGGCAACTTAAGACTACTCCAGCCAATGATGAGCCGGCACAGACAATGCGTTTGCTGATTTTTAGCTGTGCCGGCGGGCCAGACAATGCTGTTAGCAGCAGCGGTGCCTGGCGTTATTTGCCGGTAACTACAAGACAAAGAATATTCCAGCGTGCTCTTTCCTTTTCGCCGGATCTGGCAATTGGTGTGGGTGATCAGGTGTACTGGGATCAGAATGTTGCGCGTCGTTGGAGCAGAAGTGAACAAGCGCTGAGAGAAAGAGAATTGATCTGGGGCAAATACGGCAGCTTCGATGAAGATCTACCGGTATTTGGTTCAGCTAATGAAGCCACCTTGACCGGCTGTTTGGACGAACAGATCGCCTCTCTATACAGCACTAATTTTCGATCTGTCCCTCTAATTCTGACTCAGGATGATCATGACTACTTCGAGAACGATGAGGGCACCGATGACATCATGACATTCCCGCCGCGCAATTTCACCTCGCGTTTGGGCAGGGCTTCACAGTCACTCTACTACCCTGAATTTCTTCCCGATCAAAACAGGCCAGTTCATCTTGCTGGCTCAGCAGCTAATGGTGTTAGTGAAAACTATGGCTCCTATCGCTGGGGATCCTTACTGGAAATACTGATGTACGACTGCCGTCGATTTATATCCATTGCCGGTCCTAATGCAGTATTTGTAGAAGAGGGCGCAGAGCGTTGGATGGCAGGACGCACAGCAGATGAGGACAGCACCCGCCATCTGATTCATCTTCCTTCCACACCGTTTGGCTGGACCGCCGGTAAGTGGGGTGAGTGGTATCCAGACTATTTGCAGCCTAACGGTCAGCTAGGCATTGAGAATCCAAAACCCTATTGGCAGAGCGGGTGGTTTTCCCAGCATCAGCGAATCCTGTCTTCTTTGGCCGATCAGGACCAGCGTATACCGTTGATTATCTCTGGAGACCTGCATGCCATAGGGTCTGGCTTGATAAACCGTAGTGGCGAACTGAATTTTGAGAATCCAATCCATACACTGCTGGCAGGTCCTGTTGGTACTGGCACTGGTTGGCCTAGTTCTGCCAGAGGGATCGGATCAACCGTTCCCATTGATATGGAAGTCGAAGAACGTGTGCATCCGATGGAGAAAAATGGTTTTTCGATTCTGGATATTGATAGCGATAGTATCCAGGTGCAACAGTTTGCCTGGTTGCCAGAAGATGGTCTCGACGCAATAGATTCCTTACAGCCATTTTCGAGTTTTCGTTTGAATCGGGGAACGATTTAAATTCAGCTTACAGAGAGTGAGGTGAAGAATATGAATAGGGCGCTCAGAAATGTTCTGGGGATTATTCTTGGCGTGGTTGTTGGTGGGGTAGTCAACATGGGTCTGATTTTAGTAGCTCCCATGATAATTGCGCCACCTGCCGGTGTCGACATGTCCGATCTTGAAAGCATGAGAGCAGGTATGCATTTGTTTGCGCCGCAGCATTTTGCTGGTCCCGTCCTGGCGCATGCCCTCGGAACCTTCGTAGGCGTTTTGGTCGCCTATTGCCTGGTAGCCTCACACAAGCTGTTGGCAGTTTATTTCGTTGGCGTGTTTTATCTCGTCGGTGGTATTGCTGCCGCCACAATGATCCCGGCTCCTGCGTGGTTTATTGCTAGCCTATATTCCAATGGCCTGGTTAGCGATGAGACTAGGCTCCAGCAAGTTTCAGTCTAATCCCTAATTCTTTCTCAATTTATTAGTTTTGCTTTCTCCTGACACTTTCTGTCAGTGACCTCAGTTAGAGTTTGCGGCGACACTGGGGTGAAATAACAAAGATTCCGGTGGATACACGTATTTACCAACTACCGACAGGAGTAAAAAACATGGCTGAAATTACTTTTTACAGCAATCCACAGTCCCGCGGACTCATCGTACATTGGTTATTGGAGGAATTGGGTGTTCCCTATGAAACCCAGTGGATTGACTATGGGGAACAGATGAAAGGAGCCGAGTATCTAGCGATAAATCCAATGGGAAAAGTACCTGCCATTCGACACAATTCTGCGGTGGTGACAGAAGCGGCAGCTATTTGCATTTATCTGGCAGTCAGTTATCCAGAGAAGGGTTTAATCCCCTCCGTTGGTGATCCTAAACTGGCGGATTTTTACCGTTGGATGCTGTTTGCTGCCGGACCTGTGGAAATGGCCATTACGGCGCATTCTTTCGGGTGGGAGATCGCCGAAGAAAGACGAGGTCAGTTGGGTTTCGGCAATCACGAAGATACGTTGGCGGCATTGGAGATAGCAATAGCAGATCGGTCCTTTATCTGTGGTGACAAATTCTCTGCGGTTGACGTCTATTTTGGATCCAGTTTGCAATGGGGCATGCTGTTCGGAGCTATTGAAAAACGTGCGAGCTTCGAGGAGTATGTCAATAGGTTGCAAGCCAGACCGGCAGCGCAACGTTCCGTTAAAATAAACGAAGATCGCGTCAAGAGCCTGACAAACTAACAAGGGACCTGCCATCTACCAGTTTGGAAGTAAAATTAGGGAGCTTTTCTAATGCACAATTGGCAACTCGCCCAACTAAATATTGCACATATGCTGGCTCCGGCAGACTCTGCCCAGCTCGCTGACTTTTTCGCCAATCTGGATCGTATCAATGCCCTGGCTGACACTGCGCCGGGGTTCATTTGGCGACTACAGGACGATAGCGGCAGTTCCACCAGTTTTCGGCCCTTTGGAGACGATGTGCTGGTAAATATGTCGATCTGGCGTGATCTGCAATCGCTACACGACTTTGTATACCGCTCGGCCCATATCGAAATTATGGCGAGGCGCAAACAATGGTTCGAACATCTATCCGAAGCCTACTCAGTTCTGTGGTGGGTTGCTGAGGGGTCTATTCCCTCGATGGGTCAAGCTCAACAGAAATTAGCTTTGCTAAAGAAGCTCGGGCCAACCGAAAACGCATTTACATTCAAGAAGGCATTCGCCGCGCCTGATCAGTTGGCAAAGCAAGACCCTTCGCTTACTGTGCAGTATGACGACAGCTGTCCAGCTACCTGATTTCGCAGAAGGAAAAATCGTGCATAAGAGCAAACTCGCTGGATTCATCATCGATTGCAACACCGAGGCGCTGGATGAGGCAGCAGAATTTTGGTCGCGAGCCTTGGGAATGGACATTGAGCGTCTTCCGGCCGAGGAAGGAGGGAAATATGTGCGCCTCATGGATAAGGCTGGTGATCTGCATATTGAAGTGCAAAAGGTAGAACACCAGAGCCGGGTCCATTTAGATATTGAAACAGACGATATCGAAGCAGAGGTGAATAGACTCACTAAGCTAGGTGCTGTTGAAATCAGCCGGGTCAGCAGTTGGTGCGTGATGCAGGCACCGACCGGGCAACGGTTCTGCATTGTTCGCAAATGCACAGAAAATTTTGAGAACAATGCCCGTCAGTGGTAAAACAACTCTTCGCCGAGACGAAACTGGGAGATAAACAATGATAAGAACTTCCCGCAGCAGCATCCTGCCGTTTTTTGTAGGGCTGCTATTACTTAATAGCGCCTATGGGCAAACCTACCAGCCTCCACGCACTGAAAATGGCCTTCCTGACCTGCAGGGAACCTGGAGCAATGCTTCCATTACTACGCTTGAGCGTAATGCGCGGTATGAAAATCTGGTGCTAAGCGATGATGAAGTCATTCGAGCCACCAACGATCACCCACAAAATGTGCGCCTGGCAACCGATGACAATATGGTCGCCGGTCAGCTGCCAGATGGCAGTGATTTGCCCCGAGGTAGAGGTTATAACGCTTTCTGGATAGATCCGGGCACCAAGTTCGGAACGATTAATGGCGAACATCGAACTTCCTGGATAATCGATCCAGCGGATGGACGGATTCCCTACAATGAGAATGGGCTGGCACGTAGAGCAGCACTGCGTGAGAAAAACTCAAGCTTCGATGGTCCCGAGACTCGCCCCCTGGCTGAACGCTGCATAAGTACCGGCCTTAGAACCGGGCCGCCAATGATCAATGGTCTTTACAACAATAACTATGAAATTGTGCAGACCAGGGACTACATCGTGCTTAGAACTGAAATGATTAGCCATGCCCGCATCGTGCCCATTAATAGTTCACACAAGATGGCAGCACTTTCGCCAATGTTTGGCGAATCCGTCGGCCATTGGGAGGGTGACACCCTGGTGGTTGAAACAACCAACTTCAGTCCTATGCAGCAAGAGGCGGCAGTAAGTCTCACTTCTACGGGTCGCGTCGTGGAAAAATTCACCAGGGTTTCCAATGACCAGATTGTCTATGAATTCACGGTTGACGATCCCACTTACTACTCGCAAGCCTGGCATGGAGAACTAAGTTTTTTGGCAACTCAGAGCAAAGTCTATGAATTTGCCTGCCATGAGGGAAACTATGCCATGAGCGGGATTCTGGCTGGAGCACGCAGAGCAGAGCACGACGAACAGCAATAATTAATGAGGATTCTAACTATGTTGAAATTAAAAACAGTTTTCCTTAGCAGCTTATTTCTAGTTCTTGGTATGACATCCGCGCAAGCACAGAACCGCTTGACCATCGAGCAGGTCAAACAAGGTCTGTATATGATCGTCGGTCCCGGCGGCAATGTTGGCGTTCGGGTCACCTCCGAGGGGGTCATTCTGATCGACGACAAATTTCCTCAGGATTTTGAGGAAATAGAATCATTGGTAGCCAGTGTTAGTGACTTACCAGTCAAGTACGTAATCAACACCCACCATCACGGTGATCATTCCGGTGGTAATCAGGGATATATAAAGATCGCAGAAATCATAGCGCATCAGAACGCGCGGGATAATATGTTGCGCGGTGACCAGGAGGCGCCGCCACGATTGGTATTTACGGATCAGACCGCTGTGTATCTAGGTGGTGCCGAGGTACGAGCTTTTTATATGGGGCGAGGCCATACCAATGGTGATGCAGTTGTGTATTTCCCTGATTTGAAAACCGTACATGGCGGAGATTTGCTGCATGGTACAGCGCCTTTTATCGACTACGCAAATGGCGGCAGCAGTCGTGGTTGGGTGAGTACAATCAATAAATTGCTGTCATTGGATTTTGATACCGCGATTCCTGGACATGGCAGCCTGATGGACCGTAGAGACGTGCTTGACTTTCGCAATCAGATGGAAGCAGCGCGTGAGCATATGGCCGAATTGATACGCTCTGGCCTGCAAAGGGAAGACGCCGCCGAGGCTATTGTCAGTCGTGATTTAAGTTGGACTCAGGCCGCCGAAGGTTTGTTTATGAATAGAAGCATTCCTGGCTTGTATGATGAAATTTCGGCTGAGATCGAATTGTAGAGAAGGCAATTT
The DNA here is from genome assembly GCA_021773355.1 of Gammaproteobacteria bacterium. GTDB lineage: Bacteria > Pseudomonadota > Gammaproteobacteria > Pseudomonadales > Pseudohongiellaceae > UBA9145. The sequence goes on from JAJFKE010000026.1 coordinate 130,674, forward strand.
CTTAGCGCGTACCAATCTAACTGGGGGATGGTATAGGTGGGTGAGACGGATCTGGATAAATTGCTGGCGCTGATGCAGCCTACCTTGCTACCCGGTGAGTTTGTTTTTTGCACTGCAAAAGACTTGATCTATGGCGATTTGGCGGAATTGCGTCCGATTGCTTCCTATCAGGAAGAAGAAGGACTGAGTCTAATATTGAATAAGGCGGACGCCGATAGAGCCGGGTTAGACTATAACTCGGTATTCAAGGCAATTACTCTATCTGTTCACTCAAGTCTGGATGCGGTGGGGTTTACCGCGGCTGTTGCGGGAAAACTGGCGAGCAATGGAATCAGCGCCAATGTTGTGGCGGCACGTTTTCACGATCATCTTTTTGTTCCCAGGGATCGCGCCGAATTCGCGCTCCAGCTTCTTACAGAAATTCAGACTTAGTCATCGTTAGAAGGCCTGCTCCCGCCTTGGCTAAGCATCTGTTTCATTCGGTACTGGTAGTGATCCCCTGTGCATGGCTGTAGGTCATAATTCTGGGTTATAGTTTGTAAGGACCCTCTGACTAACTCCAAACTGCCTCTGGCTTTTGGCTTGTTCCGAGGTTGAGGCGTCTCTTTGAAGGCATGCGTCGGCCTGTCGAGAAGAGACAAGGAAAAGATCGGGGCAAGCTGGTGCCCCGAAGGGCGCGGCCTGCAGCGCCCATCTTCGTCGTTGCCATTCTTGCTAAGGGAGTGACCATTAGCGGCAAACGGCGTCTAGAATCTGTACGCTGCAGGCCACGCAGAGGTGTTGGAGTTAATCAGAGGGTCCCTTGCTCGACACCGATGTCCGGCGTTGATAAGGTGACTAAAGCTGCGTACTACAGCGCTCTGAGCCCTGGCTACACCTATCCAAATTTTAAGATGAGGCTATCCAATATGAAGACCAGACTCCTGTCAGGCTTAACACTATTTGCTGTCACTGCTCTCGGCAGTGTAGTACTAATGGCGCAGGACAAGGCGTCAATAAACATCGAAGGGCTGGATCAGCCGGTAGAAATTCTTAAGGATAAATGGGGTATTTCCCATATTTACGCGGAGACTGAGCACGATCTGTTTTTTGCTCAGGGTTATAGCGCGGCGCGAGATCGCCTGTTTCAATTTGAAATCTGGCGCGCACAGGCCACCGGAACCACGGCGGCATTATTCGGGCCGCGCATGATCGATAGAGATCACGGTACCCGCTTATTTAAGTTTCGTGGGCCGATGGCAGATGAAATGAATCATTATCATCCCCGTGGCGTAGATATCATTACCGCGTTTGTCCATGGCGTGAATGCCTATATCGATGAAGCACTGGATGATCCGGATTCTCTGCCCTTGCCGTTCAAGTTGCTAGGTATTCAACCTCAACACTGGACAGAGGAGGTAGTCATATCTCGTCACCAGGGTTTATTGGGGAATATCGCACAAGAGTTAAATATTGGTCGTTCCGTGTGCACTATTGGCGAAGACGCGGTACGCGAGTTACAGTATTTTCACCCTCACGATCCGCTTCTCACCCTGGATCCCAAGGTCGATTGTGACTCATTGGTTCAAAACGATATTCTGCACCTCTATAGTGCCTACCGAAGTAGTTTGAAATTTGAGCCCAGCGATATTCAATTGGTTGAAAATCGCAACTCTACACAGGACTATGAAGCAATCGCCAGCACAGCCCTGGCAGAAGACATCGACCTGCAAAAACACGACCTGGACGACATAGGCAGTAATAATTGGGTAGTAAGCGGGGCACTCACCCAAGATGGATGGCCGATGATGATTAACGATCCGCATCGCGCGCAGGCAGTTCCCTCGTTACGCTATTGGGTTCATCTGGTAGGGCCGGGCTGGAATGTGATTGGTGGTGGAGAACCGGAGATTCCTGGTATTTCTATAGGCCACAACGAACAGGGTGCCTGGGGTCTAACGGTATTCGGCACCGATGGGGAAGACTTAATGGTCTATGAAATTAATCCAGTTAACCCAAACCAATATAGGTTCCAGGATCGCTGGGAAGACATGCGCATCATCGAGGAAACCATAGACGTCAAGAGAAGCGATTCTGTTACCGTCGAACTGAAATATACCCGTCACGGACCGGTGACCTTCGAAGACCGTGCCAAGAACCTGGCCTATGCCGTTAGACCTGCGTGGATGGAAGTAGGAGGTGCTCCTTACCTGGCTTCATTGCGCATGGATCAGGCCAAGACCTGGGAAGAGTTTCGCGATGCCACAAACTACAGCCACATCCCCGGTGAGAATATGATTTGGGCTGACCGCGATGGCAACATCGGTTGGCAGGCGGTGGGTATAGCGCCGCTACGCAGAAACTTCAGTGGGCTGGTGCCGGTACCCGGTGATGGTCGTTATGAATGGGATGGATTTTTAGAAATAAAACAGAAGCCGAATGCACTCAATCCTGAAGTGGGATTTATAGAAACATCAAATAGTAATTACACAGAGGCTGATTATCCTCATTTAGATGCTATAGCTTACACCTGGACGGATCCTTATCGCTGGGCGCGGGGCAGTGAAGTATTAGGCTCGGGTCGTAAGTTCAACATGTCGGATATGATTGAGCTTCAACACGATTATCTTTCCATACCGGCGCGCTCTTTACTGCCATTCTTTAAAAGCCTGCACGCCGAAGATGCGCAGGTCGAAACCGCGCGACAGATGCTAATGGACTGGAACTTTGTGTTAAATAAAGACTCCATAGAGGCGGGTATCTATGTCGCCTTTGAACGTCAACTACAAGACAATATTGAAAGCCTAAAAGTACCAGCTATTGCCAGTGATTATTTGAATGTGGGGATGAAGACCACCATTGATATGTTGTTGGCACCCGATGGTGACTTCGGCGATGACCCGATCCAGGGACGGGATTCTTTTCTGCTGGATACCCTGGGGCAAGCCGTAGCCACTCTGCGAGAAAAGTTGGGCCCTAATATTCAGAATTGGGTTTACGGACAAGCAGACTATAAACACGTGCTCCTACGTCATCCGCTGGGAGCAGCGGTGAACGAAGAAATGCGTAGCCGTCTTGAGGTAGGACCGGCTCCCCGCGGAGGCAATAGTTTTACATTGGGTAATACGGGAAGTGGAGACAATCAAACTTCAGGTGCTTCCTTCAGAATTTTTATCGATACGCGAGATTGGGACAACACCCTGGGCATGAACACGCCGGGCCAGGTTGGCGACCCCGATAGTCCACTGTACGACAATTTGTTTGAATTATGGGCCAATGACAAAGTGTTTCCGGCGTTCTATTCCCGTGACAAAATTGAAACCGTATTGTACGAGAAGCTGGATCTGCGTCCTGCGAACTGAGCTTAATTCTGAATAATATTGAGGAAAAACCAATGGGCAAAGTAGACAAGTTCGATAAACAAGGAACGCGTTTGCCGATCAAGATCGATAGTACATCGAACGGCGAATACGAACCGATTCCAATTTCGGCAGTCAATCAGCAAGCGAATAAGCTTGCCTTTGAAATGGCAGACAGCCATGCCAGAAAACGCGCTCAGTCGCGCCGACAGTTCCTGGTGTCAAGCTGTGGCGCGGCCAGCACTCTGCTGGCATTTAACCAAGCGAATGCCTATAGCAATGTCCGTGGCGGCTACTTTGATGTTCGCCAAGAAAGCGCACTCGATTCTTTCTCTGCTGCGGCTCAGCTTGAGGGTGGTGAATTTATTTTCGATGTCCAGGGTCACTACGTAAATCCAGAAGGAGACTGGCTCGCGAATGTACCCTCGTTCGCTAGACCCTACGCAGGTATGGAAAAAGCGTCCTGCGAAGCCGCCAACAGCGGCGGTGATCGCGCTTATCTGAACTGCCTATCTGGCAGTGAGTTTATTAAGGACATCTTCATGGATAGCGACACCGACATCATGGTGCTGTCCTTTGTACCTTCCACCCGTGAGAGTGAACCGGTAACTATTGAAGAGGCAGACGAAACTCGCAGGATCGTGTCTGAGCTGGAAGGCAGCAAACGGCTAATGATTCATGGTCGGGTGAACCCAAACCAGGAAGGTGACCTTGAAGGCATGGATGAATTGGCTGAGAACTGGGACATATGTGCCTTCAAGACCTATACACAATACGGTCCAGGAGGCGTTGGTTTCTTCTTGCACGATGATCCAGGCCTGGCCATGATCGAACGGGCTAGACGCTTGGGCGTGCGTAACATTTGCGTGCACAAGGGACTGCCCTTTGGTCCCCAGTCCTATGAGCATAGTCAGTGCTCGGACATAGGTATCGTTGCCAAGCAATTTCCAGACATAAATTTTATTGTTTACCACTCTGGTTTCGTCGGCAATGTAACCGAACAGGAATTTGTGGCCGGAGCAGGGCGTGATGGTATAGATACACTTATTCAATCTGTAATCGACAACGAAGTAAGCCCAAATTCGAATGTCTATGCAGAGCTAGGCAGTACCTGGCGCTTTTTGATGCGTAATCCTGACAATGCAGCTCATGCGTTGGGCAAATTGTTCAAGTATATTGGCGAAGACAATGTTCTTTGGGGAACTGATTCGATTTGGTATGGATCACCGCAGGATCAGATCCAAGCTTTTCGGACCTTTCAGATATCTCAGGAATTCCAAGAAAGATATGGTTACACCTCTATCGGCGAGGAGCTTAGACGCAAGGTATTTGGCCTTAACGCCGCCAAACCGTACCAGATAGATCAGGACGAAATTAGAGCGCTAACCGCCAGCGATATGGTTTCGCTAGAGAAGATAGCGTATCAGGAAAATCCACAGCCGAGTTTCCTCACTTACGGTCCCAAGAATCGTCGCGAGTTTTTGAACTTCTTGAAGTTGGGTGGTTGATGTCACCAAGGGCTGGAGATATAAGCTTACGTTGAGAGCCCGTATGTCGGAGCTCTGGTCCATAGGACTTACACCCGTACTAACATACTGATTACAGCAGCCACAGAAAAAACTATTGCTGCTATGCTGGTGTAGGATGCCTGCAATTTCGAAGTATCGAAAGTTTGGTATTGCTCTAACAAATATGTGAATGTGCCGACTGCATCCAAAGTCATCACCATAGTGAGTAAGTCTTCATATAAAGCCTGTGGGGAAACCACGGCGATCATCAACGCAAACCAGCATAGACCGGCGACGAGAAAGATACTACGACGGCTAGTCTTTAATTTTCTAAAACTCTGATCGACCTGTTCAGTAAATCCTCGGTCTGCGATCATAGCGGGCTGAGCGAGCAATTTATCTAATTGGTCAAATTCTGAATTGTCATTCATGACGCTTTCTCCAATCCGCCTGTCTTAGTTAGAATTTCTTTCAGTTTGGTTTTGCCACGGCTGATGTTCGATTTTACTGATCCCAGAGGCATATTCAATATGTCTGATACTTCTTGATGAGAGAAGCCAAAGCTATGAGATAGTGTAATAGTTGCAGTCTCATCTGGATTAAGTTGGGTTAGTGCTTTCTCTATGTCTATTTGCTCAGTAGAGATAGCTTCGTATTTTTCAGTTAGTATTTCTTGTTGATCGGTAAACTGCTCTGTTATTTCAATCCTTCGTTTTGTTTTCCTCAGATGCTGAAGAAAACTATTATGAGCAATTTTAAATAGCCAACCGGAAAAATTTCCTGCCCCCTTAAAAGTTTCCAGTTTTCGAAAAGCGGTTATAAAAGTTTCTTGGGCAAGGTCATCTGCCAGATCGTAGTTCCTGCATAGCCGCACAAGATAGGCTCGAATCTTGTTCTGATGCATTCGTACGAGAGCAGAAAACGCGTCGTTGTCACGATGCGTTAGCGTCCGCAGTATTAATGAGCCTTCTTCATTCAAATTTATGTACGGCTTGGTGAATTAGTTGGAATCGCGTAATCGATACTTGCCAGAAATCAGATAGGCAATACCAATAAATAAAGGAATTGCTCCAAATACTGCTCCCGACCAGCTACCTTCCAACCAGATGCCTAAAACCAGTGGAATTCCTATGGCAAGCCATACAAGACCATATTTGTAATCTGTTTTGTAACTATTGCTGGCGCCGCTGAGCATTTTCATCATGTCGGGATCGACGTTTCCACCTAGCTCAACTACCTTAACAATGGTATCTAATTTCTTAGCGTTTAGCCGTTGAATAAAATACAAAATACTCAGCGGTAATACACCTAATGAGAAGAATATTGAGAAAATCGCTATAAATGCTTCGCCTTCCATACTAGTCACCTGTAAAAATTGATGTTTAATCTATGATGCCTGCCGGATTGCTTTTGGATTCATCGATGATGAAAATATTTTACTGTCTAACTTATTGAAATTAATCAAAAACCTTGAAAGTCTGCACTTCGATGGTGAGGTGTTGCAAATGAATATCTGCGGGCAATTGTGCACGGTAGTGGGCCGGGTCTTGAGGTGAGGTAGAGACGATGGAAATAATTGCCGAATAGATGCCCGGAGCTACGGTCCAGAGATGCAGATCTACCACCCGGTCAGTGGGGCTCTGTTCGATACTTTCGCGTATTGCCTGCTGGCTGCGTTCCGGTGCCTGTTCATCGAGCAAGATTGCACTGCTGGATTTCAATAGACCAAGGGACCAGCGTGCCACAAGCACGGCCCCAACAATGCCCATTAAGGGATCCATCCATACTGCGCCAAAATATTTACCAATCAGCAGAGCAAAAATCGCGAGTAGGGACGTCACTGCGTCTGCCAATACATGGAGGTAGGCTGACTTCAGGTTGTGATCATGGTGGTGATGATGTTCTTCATGATGCTGTTCAGATTGCGAATGCTCATGATCATGATTTACTCCAAGAATAAATACACTGGCGCCGTTTACTAGTAAACCAAGTACTGCGACGAAGATGGCTTGATTAAAGGCAATGGTTACTGGTTCTATCAATCGCAACACGCTTTCGAAAGCCATAATCGCAGCAAATACGGCCAGAAGAATGGCGCCGGTGTAGCCGCCTAATGTATTGACCTTGCCGGTACCAAAACTGTATTTAGTATTATGCGCGTGTCGTCGAGCATAAACGTAGGCGAAGGCATTGATTCCCAAGGCAACAGCATGGGAGCCCATATGCAAGCCATCTGCGAGTAAAGCCATGGAGCCGAAGGCGATCCCGGCGCTTATTTCCACAATCATCATAGCGGAAGTTAATGCGATAACTACAAAGGTACGTAGTTCCGCCGGACGTTTCTGATCCTGACCAAAGCTATGAGAATGTTTCCAGTGCGCCAGTTGCTCTTCTCGCATGAATCCTCCTTGTCAGGGGTGACTTATAGCACGGTTTTTTCGCCGGAATCCAATGCCTGGGCGACAGTTTGTCGCGGATCATTTCGATAGCTGTGACCGTAAATCCTCTGCTATAGTATTTCCCTGCTTAAACAAGATATTTACCAGTTACAGACCAAACCGTTGGAGAAACAATGAATAAGTTCTTAGCGAGTCTCTTAGTTCTGACACCCTTGCTGGCGAGTAGCGCCCTGGCAGTTGAGGAGGCTGATCCCGCCTTGGCTGAAATTATTAATTTTCGGCAATATAGTCCTAGCTTTGCCAGCTCTGGCCAACCAAGCCGCGAGCAATTCGCTACCATAGCCGAGAATGGATTCGAACGAATTGTATATATTGCTTTTACTAACAACCCCAATGCCTTAGCGGATGCCGATCAAGTGGTTAAAGGCTTGGGCATGGAATATATGCAGGTGCCGGTCTCCTTCGATAATCCTCTGCCAGATGACTTCTACGCCTTCGCGGATTCCATGCAGAGAAACACTGGCAAGAAAACGCTATTACATTGCCAGGTAAACGCCAGAGCCACGGCGTTTAGTTTTCTGTATCGCGTGATTTATGAGGACGTGCCAGTCGACGAGGCCAAGGCCGACATGAATACGGTTTGGCAACCCAACGAAGTCTGGCGCGATTTTATCTTCACGGTCATGGCAGAAAATAATCTATCCCCTGATTGTGAGGGCTGTGACTGGACACCACCACCACCACGGGGTCAGTAAGAATACTGCTATTGCTCAACCGTGCTTTGGTTTGGCAGAAAACCAAGACATAAAAAAGGGGAATCGTATCTTTGACTCTTCCACCTAAAAAAGGGGTAAGCTCTAACGAGTTCACCCCTTTTTGCTTTCTAAAGGCTTAGTCAGTCCTAGTCAGAACCACCCTGGTCTACATTCTTCCAGGAATAGAATCCCATGAACATTTCTTCCCAGCTCTGTTCACCCCAATTGATCTCTGTGTTTGGATCAGGATTGAATCCGTTCTGCGAAGAGTTATCGAAAGCACCTACGGCCACAATCTTGGTGCCTGCAGGGACTCTCAAAGGCTGTTCCAATTCGTGGGCCAGTTGCCAGTTGAAGGAATAGGCTGGAACAGAAAGCAATAGCTCCTCACTGCCATCAGGATACACTGCGGTAAATTTCATGCGCTTTCCGCGGAAATGCATATGCGGCATAAGGCTGTAAATCTCGGCTTCTTCTGGAACCGTAGTTACCAATTCCATCTCGTGATCCTTAGCCTGAGCAGGAATGCTGATTGAAAAAGCATTACCCACACCGCCCGACATGCGCTCATTAGGAACTTCACCATCATCGTAGAAGTAGATGCCGATTTCAGTCGAATCGGTAGTCTCTTTACCAGATGTTGTGTAATGCATCTGTAGATTTAGCGTAGTGCCTGCTTTTAAAAGGCCACCCACACCAGGAGGGTTAAGTGAAACGCTGTTTCCCGGCGCATAGCCCGCAACTGAGCCAAGGTCAGGGTCGTTACCGCCACCTAGAAAAGCACCGATGTCAATATCCGGAATCTGCTTGAAGATTTCACCAATATTCGGTTGCTGTCCGGAGGCAACTGCGGTGAATAATTGGTTGCGAATGTCCTGTGCTTTTTCAGGAGGAAGTGTTGCTAACAAATCCATCAAGATTTGTTGAAAGTCCGGGGCACCCTCCGGCGGTATCACTGTAGTAATAATGTGATGAAGTACGGCTGGATCGCCCGGTACCACTTCACTGCCCTTTATCCATACATCTTTTTCAAGACCCAGGTCGATAGGGATGTCCATGTAGTCAACAACGCCTGTGGCTGGTATGGCTTGTTCAGGAACCTTAACAATAAGATCTGGCTCGCCAAGAGACCATTTAGTGGTAGGCCATATGAGTGCGGTTAGAGGATCATTTTCGCTGTCCACCTTTGCGCCGGCATTAACCCAACGAACCAGCTTTTGCATTTCTTCGTCATTAAGATTCATTTCGTTCTTCATCTTATGACCGACTTTGTTATCCAACTGACCAGGAGGCATGCGTTTGGTCATAACCACTTCACGAATCATTGGTGACCAACCCTGAACAGCGAGGTTGCTGTCCATGGCAAAGGGAGCAATACCGCCGTCACGGTGGCAGCTGGCGCAGTTCTCAGCAATGATTGGTGCAATGTCTTTCTCGTAGGAAAGTTTGGCATGAGCCTGCGAGTTGGGAAATTGAATGACTTGAGCAGTACCGGAGGTAGCGACCAGGTCAAAATCCTCACCGGCAAGCAATTGATCAATCGAGCTTTCCATTCCTGCTATAGGGCCGCGGTAAAGAAGTTCGAAATTACCAGGGTTATACAGTACCGCTTCATCAACACGGCTTATACCCAACATCTCAGTAACCAGCTGGGTATCGTCCATCAATACTGGAAGGTCCAGACCAAGGGCCGCTACTTCCGCCCCAACCTGGGCGCGATCTGAATGAACGCCCGGGTTCAGCAGAAAGAACTGCACACCCTGTTGTCCATATTTCCCTTGCAGAGCCTTCAGACTGTCTGCGTCAGACTGATTGCTACCTATAGGCAAGATAACGACAGCATTTTGATCGTCATACCAGGCCATGTGCTGGAAAGCACCTTGATGGTCGATCAAAGCAAAATCGCCAACTCGCTCACCCGCATTTGCAGTGGCTGCAACCAGAACTGCTGATAAGGCCAAACCCAAAGAAATTTTCACGTGTTAATCCCCTTTTTTCAAAATTTTGATCGTAAGGAAGTATTTTCCTAATCGATAAAGTCTACTGGTTTCTAGAAGGATTGCAGCTACTTTCTGCAGTTTTTGTTACCGACTTACCCATTTCTCTGTAGCCCAATGAATACGGGCACGCAGCAGGTGTTTGCGGTATATTTCATGCGCAGGTGGAAGAGAGCTATGCTTGATAACTAGTTACTGAAAATTCGAATTAAACAGAGTGCGGTTTCAGGCCTTAAAAAAGATTGTAAAGGCGCTTTTTTGGGCGGTGAGCAGTTCTGTAAATAGCGCTGGGACAGTCATGCTTACGCAGTGTTTTATATGTTAGCTTAATTGCCAATACTGGGGTCTCGCCATTGACTTCAATCGCCACTAATCCTGAGGTCACCATGCATACTGATAGTTTGTTAGTAAACGCGCTGTATTATCTGCTTGCCGCCGTGATTGCAGTACCCTTATTCAAAAAAATTGGCCTGGGGTCCATTCTTGGTTATTTGTGCGCTGGCATCGTGCTTGGGCCTCATGCTCTAGCCATAATTGATGATCCGGTTCAGGTTTTACACTTCGCAGAATATGGCGTCATTCTGCTGCTATTTGTGATCGGACTTGAATTGGCTCCCAGCAAACTTTGGAACATGCGCAGTCATATAGGAATAATAGGGGGTAGTCAGCTGTTACTTACTGCGACCTTAATAGCTGGGTTATTATTGCTCTCTTTGAGTGTTCCACAATCTCTAATACTCGGACTGACCTTGGCATTGTCGTCAACCGCCTTCGCTATCCAGTTGATGAACGAAGAGCATATTCTTGCCTCGCCCTTAGGTCGTAAGGGCTTTGGCATACTCTTGCTGCAAGACCTTGCGGTAATCCCCATTCTTATTCTGGTCGGTGTTCTGGCGCAGAGTGCTGCCGCAGAATCTGAATCAGTACCCTGGTACTTCGGCGTTCTGGCTGTTGCCGTTGTTCTGCTCGTTGGTCGATTTGCTCTTAATCCTGTTCTGGGAATTGTAGCTGCGACTAATAACCGAGAAATCATGACGGCGGCAAGTCTGCTAATCGTAATAAGTGTTGCAGTGCTGATGGAGGCTGTTGGCTTGTCCATGGGTTTGGGGGCGTTTCTTGCTGGCATACTCCTGGCGAACTCCAATTTTCGACATCAACTGGAATCGGATATTGAGCCGTTCAAGGGAATACTGCTGGGCCTGTTTTTTATCGCCGTTGGTATGACTCTCAATCTGAGTCTTCTGCTTCAGAGTCCTCTGTTGATGCTCGCCGCGGCGCTGGCCTTGGTAACAGTTAAGACCTTGGCTATCGTAGGAATACTGCGTTGGCGCCAGGTTTCGTTCAAGGAGAGTTTTCAGTTGGCTCTTATGTTGTCACAGGGCGGTGAGTTCGCTTTCGTGGTTCTCTCTGAAGCCACTCAGTTGCAATTATTCAGTAGTACATTATCTGAGCAGATTACATTGATAGTTGGCTTGTCCATGGCCATGACCTCGCCACTGGTAGTTTTACAGCGCAAGATCTGGCACCGTCGCAGCGAGACGATCCCGGATCAGGACGCTTATTGGGACGATCATGAACCGGAAGTTATCATTGCCGGCTTCGGTAGATTTGGCCAGATTGTAGGCAGGATGTTGCAGGCGCGGCACGTGCCGTTTACGGCAATGGATAAAGATTCTGCCCATGTAGAATTTGTGGAGCAGTTTGGTAATCGTCTGTTCTTCGGTGATCTTACTCGCCTTGATCTACTCAAGTCCGCGGGAGTTAAGCACGCGAAGATACTCGTGCTGGCAGTGGATGATGCCGAAGAATCGCTAACCATAGTGGACTTGGCCCGAGAACAAAATCCGGATATACGCATTGTGGCCAGAGCAATAGATCGATTCCATGCCTACGAGCTGCACAAGCGAGATGTCCATAGTGTTATTCGCGAGACATTTGCCAGCAGTCTCGAGGCAGCAACAGACACACTTGAGCATCTAGGCTATACCGAAGGCCAGGCCTTGGATGTGGCAACTATGTTCCGAAAACATGATGAAGCCATGTTGCTGCGCTCGGCCGAACACAAAGATGATATGGAAGAATTACTTAACCTGGCTCAACAAGGTCGATTAGAGTTGGAACAACTATTTGAGCAGGACAGCAAGAACCCAGTATCTTCTTAGAATACGCTCTGCTAAGGAGCGATTAATTTATCTGTTATTAACTTCTGGCTTTGGACAGTGCAAACGAATCAGGAAACAGAGTCAAAGGCCAATACACACTGGCGGCTCAGCCCTAACTACCACGGCGAACCTATGCATGAGTGGTTGGCGGCGAATGAGTTTCTTTCGATAGATGAACAGCAGATTCGACGTGACCGAGCATTGCGACGCTTACTAGAGCACTGCTATGACCTCGTCCCCTATTACAAAGAATTATTCGGGCAGCTAAATATTAAACGCAGACATCTGCGGGACCCGAACATACTGCAGGAGTTGCCAATTCTTGAAAAGTCCGATGTGGCGGCGAATACTGACAAACTGCAAGCCGAATTTTTAGCCCCAGGTCAACACAGCACCCGCAGCACTCGATCTTCCGGCACGACTGGCCAACCGACAACTGTTTATCATGACAAACGTAGTTTGGGAATGTTTCCCTGGTTAAAGCAACGGGAGTTGCGTTGGTTTCGCTACGATCCAATGGGGAGCCTGCTTTCTATTCGTCCCGATATCGAGATGCCGAAGACCCCTCAAGGTGCTTTAGTGAAAGCGCGGGAAATATTGAAGCTTGATGGCTGGCCTTATATGAGGAACTTGTTTGAAACCGGCCCTAGCTGGGGTTTTAGCAATATCAATACCGTGACAGACCAGGCCGAACTGTTAAATCGACTAAGACCGAATTACTTGATCATGCAGTCATCCTGCCTTGAATTTATCTCCATGCAGGATATCAGTTCTGGAACAATGGACAGTCTTCGGGCAGTACAGAGTATTTCCAATACTCTGACGTCAAGCATGCGTGAACAAATAGAAAGCACACTGGGCGTACCCGTTCATCAAGACTATGGGCTAAACGAAATAGGTCTTGTTGCCGCTCGTTGCCCAGAAGGAGGTCGTTATCATGTTCATGAAGAGCACTGCCTGGTAGAAATAGTAAATGACGACGGCTCTCCCTGCGCGCCGGGAAGCCAAGGAAAACTATTGACTACCTCATTGTCCAATTTCGCCATGCCGCTGTTACGTTACGATGCTGATGATCTGGCGGAAACTGTTGAGGGTCCCTGTAGTTGTGGTCGTACCCTGGCTTCTTTTGGTTCTATTCACGGGCGCTACAGGCGTACCGCTTTCTTGCCCGAGGGAACATTTCAACGCTGGGCTGCAATTCAAACGGCATTGGCCAGGAACTCCCGAATTAATAAAGCGGCGGTGCGAAAATACCAGCTATATCAAGATCTATGTGGAGCGTTTGAACTGCGCATAGATTGTGATCCGGAGTTTTCTACACAAATTTTTGCCGATTGTCGGACGTCATTTGATCAAGCTTATTCATCAAATCCAACACCGATGCTTTCCATTCTGATTGCTAAGGAATTCAAAGGTGAAGGACAACGCAAATTTCAGAATTTTATTTCAGAGTTCACCCCGGAGATCGATTAGTGAGTAGCGACCTTACACCTGTGGTAGTCGATACCGAGAAATGGTTAGATAGCATAGCCTATTTTCGCGTGGAGGTCTGGAAGCTAAACGGCATGGTTGATATGTCCCACTTTCCTGATGATAAGTGTTTGGAAGAAGTCGATAAAATAGCTACTCATCTGATCGTAGAGAGGAAAGGAGTATTGATGGCCGCTACACGCTATGTTCAGTATCCTGATCTGGCAAGTAGCCACAATAAGGATTATTACGAAACTGCCGGCATAAGCCTGAGCGGACCAATAGGCCTGCCGGAACACACGGTTGTTCACCCCGATTATGCAGGTCGGGGTCTTGGCAAAGCTATTGCAGATGCTCATGTCCGGCAGGCTATGAGGAATGGCGCGCGTTATATGATTACGGAAAATTCGCCGACGGCGGCCGAGATTATGCGAAAAAGAGGAAGAAAGTCTTTGGGTATGGCCCCTGGTGATCCTCGATTTCCGAATATTGAGTTTGAATGGATGTTGTCCGATATGAAACTCATTGTTGCTGAGCTAACTGGGAAAAATTAATTATGCAGGGTATTGAAACTTAGCCTGGAACCGATCAACGACTGGCGGCAACATTCATAGGAATAGAATAAAGGCTGGTGCGTGAAGTCATAAAGAGTGTTCTGCCATCAACGCCTCCGAAACCAACGTTGGCCGGCATCTGTGGTGTTTCAATAAACTCGATTTGTTCGCCGGATGGATTGCGGATGCTCACTCCTCCAACCCAGGTAAGATAAACATTTCCCTTTTCGTCCAGAGTCATGCCATCGGAACCCTGATCTGCGAATTCAGTTTTTTACTCATAACGCAAAGCATCCCCAGGCTCTAAAAACAATGCCCGTCGGGTTGGCAAATAGCAAGACATGGCTATTAGGAAAGCCATAATGGATATGACCGCAATCGTCACCGCTGGTAGATAGGCCACCGCGTTAACATCAAGAGTATTGGCAATAAAAGAAACCACTATCAAACAAGCAGGCGCTACTCCGAGGATTACACCAACCGCCATAAAATAGAATCCTTGCTTAAGAAAGCGGACCAGGATTTTCGCATTGGTAGAACCTACTGCACGACGTATACCAATTTCATGAGTGCGTTGAGATACTGTTCTCGTTATAACTCCGTAAATACCGATACCTGCCAGTGCAAGAGCCGCTAAGGAGAACATAGTAAACATCTCGGCAACCACACCTACACCCCCTTGCCCAAAGTAAATCATTCGATCTAATGTTTGAAAATTTTCGAGGGGTATTTCTCTATCTACATTTGCCGCCGAGAGCTTTATCGATTCTTCAAAATCTCGAAGACTCACTTGCGCTGTACTCTTCGCCATTAGAAAATAGCTACTTGGGGAATTTTGTGTCATCGGCCTGTACAGACTTGGCCTGCTGCTTGGCCTGCTAACGCCGAATGGATTTTGTAGAACCGTAGGAACAACACCTATGATTGTTAGCCATTCATTCTGATCGTTTGATAAATCTCGAATTCGACGACCTATAGCTGATTCGCCCTCCCACAATTGAGTAGCCAATTGCTCACTAATCACCACTACTTGTTCTGAGTCGGCAGAATCCGATCCGTCAAACTCACGACCACTGACAGGAGGAATACCCAATTCACTAAAATAGTTTTCACTTACCCAGATTGAAGCCTGTTCTGGAAATTGGCTATCGTTCGATAGATCGCGATCCTCTACTTCGAAGCGACCGCTTTGACCGCGCATTCCTGGGGGTGCCGTGGAGAAAGCAACAGAACTAACACCGGGAATTTCAAATACAAGATCATTCAGCTGTCTGAGATAACCTTGCTGAGCCTCTATGTCGTTATAAGCCGGTGTATTAAGACTAAAACTGGCAAGTAGGTAGTTCTCAGTCTCGATTCCGTAGTCTGAATTCGTAACCTGTCCTACTAAATAGATTGTCACACCGCAGCAGATCAATAGAAAAGAAGAAAGAACAACTTCGACACTGACAATCATTTTCATCATTGTACCTTTGCTCTGCCCGCCGCTGAATTTATCGCTGCTGCTAAGAAGAAAAGCCGAATGAGTACGATAGGCCCTAAAAGCCACAAAAAACCCTGCTGCTAACCATGTAAGCAAAGTTGCTATAACGCCTGACATTAAAACCGAAAGATCGAGGTCCATGGTCAGCCAGAATGGCGAAAATGGTAGAGCGTTCAAAAACCCATTTTCCATATAGCTAAGCATAAGCTGGGTTAGCACTACTCCGATGAACAAGCCGCCACTGCAGATTAAGAACGATTCGACCAATACCTGTTTGGCTAACTGCCAGCCTACTGCTCCTACTGAAGACCTAATAGCGAGTTCATGTTGACGTGACGCGGATCGAATAAAAAACAGTGACGAGAGGTTTATAGTCATCAACAGTAATATGGTCAGTGTAATGAAATTCAATAGATTCCCAATACCTAGATTGGAGGGAGATATCAGCGCTGCATAAGGGGTGACTATTTCTGTACGATTTGCGTACTGTTCTGGATAATCTACTGCGAGCCTAGAAATAAGCGCTTCAATTTCAACCCCAGCGTTTCTCAGGTCAGAGTCATCACTTAAAACCCCCACTATCGATATGGGCACCCCTTCTCCCGGCAGTGATGTTTCTGAATCAGTTAGCGGCACCCAAAATTTCTCGGCGATTGGTAATCCAAACCCCTCTGGCATTACTCCAATAATTACAGAGGGTTTTCCATCAATCTGACTAGTTCTGCCAACTATATCGGTTGTACCTGCATAATATTCTTGCCAGAGACTCTGACTAATGAGTATGGTGCTCTCCGCGCCCTGGTTCGCATCGGCAGGTTCAAAACTCCGACCTAGTATTGGAGCAACACCTGTTGCACTAATCAACTCTTCAGATATAGCCGCGCCTTGATAAGTACGAGCATAATCACCATCGCTGAAGACCCTCGACATCATACTAAAGGCACCTAATGTCGAATAATTTTCGCTGCTACTGAGTAGCTGATTGAACGTAAATAGATCGTGATTGGCTATACCAGTTTCGTTATTACCAATGGTTGTCTTTAGCACAACGTATCGATCACCATCTGGAAACGGCAGGGGTTTATCAAATAGGCTGGCGGCCAACGTGTTAGCTGCCATATAGAGAGCCAAACCCACCGCAATTATTAGGAATGTTATTACGGTAAATGCTGGCGTTTTACGCAACAGACGAAGTGAATATTTAATGTCTTGTAGAATCTGCACTTATTTTTTCTCCTCGTTGTGCTGTACTTGACGAGCTCAAAAAAGACACGTCCCTATGCGAACTCTCTAGAAAGTCGGGCTATTAAACAACATGTAGCCGACTTGACGATTTCTCATCGTCTTGCTGGTTACCTTCGCTGAGCTGTTCGGGATTATCACCACCAGCCTGTATTTTTCCGTCAAAAAATTGAATTTGCCGCCTAGCGTTTTCCGAACTCTATCCGTTGTGACACCTACCTGGTTCTAGCAATTATTGTGTGTAGCGTTGGCCAGTTTCACATCAATGCGTGAAAATTAATAGAAAGTTGATTAAGGTATGCAAACCGCCAACTTCTAAAGCATAATCATCTTCTGCCTAGACTAGCCTTCTAAGAAACTGGCTAACACATCACTTATAGAGCAATCCCTATGCCAAGTTATAAGTCATTGAAATTACTATTTATTTAATTAAGTATTGTCTGGTATTGCACAATCTGTGCATATTTGGGACGGTGACCTGTCCCAATTTCGCGACAGTGGGATTCGGCGTACGGTCACTCAATAGAGAAGGGTATTTGCAGGCGGGCTATAGCGCCACTTTCATCGCTGCGATTCTCCAGTATGGCCTATCCAGCGTGTTTTGCTGCTATTTGACGGCAGAGCGTTAGGCCCCCTTGTCTTTAGTTTTAAAAAACGTCACAAAGAGATTTGCTGCATTGCTGATGCCAGTTCCTTGATCGATCACCATAAACTCTACCGATCTGAGCAACCTTCGACAGCTTATTTCAACAGCAGTGGCGGAGACCGTAATGGCCTCCAATGCATTTTTTATCAGATTAATTAGTACCTGTTCGATATGCACCACATCTCCGAGTAGGTTTATGTCAGCGCCATCATCGTTAATAACTACGGGTTGTCCGGTGAAGAATTGTTTTAGCTTTAGTATGGATTCTGAACTGAGAAGTTGATTTTCTGTGATTCCGGTAGCTTGTCTATACGAGCGTATATGGAGATGAAGTCTCGCAAGCCCTCTGCTCGCTCTCTGATAACCGCCAGGCCTTATTGCAAGTCTTAATCGTTGCGCTCACTAGGAGGCTTCGATAAGTGGTTGTTCAAGGTTTGGCACTGGAACCGATCAACGACTGGCGGCAACATTCATAGGAATAGAATAGAGGAATGCCTATTATCAGAAAAATTAAGGTTTTTCGAAAGTTATGCATGGTCAATTCAATTACTGATGCTATAAATTGCAAGCAGTCTACTTCAATCGAGTGTGGTTTGCAGCTTCAGGTGGAAACCAGCTCTGCATGAGAATGTTCGCCGAATATTAGTGCTAAAGAGCGGCATAACCGGACTATTGTGGCAACTTTTTGAATAGAAGTTGCTATCATTGCCTTTTTTGGTGGGCCAACTTCTAGTCTTAAAAATTACTCGGAAGTGATCTGATACCGCGGCATCGAGCGTAGGGTTTAATTCCTTTGTTAATGACCAATTTCTCGATCCGCTTGTTGTGATAGATTGCCATCGTTTCGTGATTATTAATTCAGAGGCTCCCTAAGAGAGTTACAGTCCGGTTTGCTCGCCGTTAAGGGAATATTGGAAAACATCATGTCTAAGGCTGTCTTGCTGTTAAATCTTGGTACACCCGCTGAACCTACCACTAAAGGTCTGCGCGATTTTTATAAATATTTCTTTTCCGATCCCTACGTTTTTGATATGAATCCCTTGGGTCGATGGCTGTTACGCAATCTGATCATATTACCTTTTCGCGCACCTAAAACAGCAAAAGACTATGCCTCGATTTGGATGGAGGAAGGTTCTCCGCTGAAAGTGTACGCCGATCGTCTTCAGTCCAGTGTGCAGTCAGCTTATCGGGAAACAGGAGAAGACGTTCTCGTTCTAAATGGCATGGCATACAGCGAACCATTTATTAGTCAAGCTATGGCGGAGTTGGAGGCTAAGGGCAGGGATGAGATATTAGTGCTGCCTCTGTTCCCTCAATATTCTACAGCCACGACAGCCTCAGTGTTTCACGAAGTCAGACAGGCGGCTGAGAAATGGTCAACACGTCCTCGCTTGCAGTTTGTCGACGATCTATTTTCAGAACCGGCGTTTATACGCGCCTGGTCAATTCTAATTAGCAAGCACGTTAATTTGAAAGAAATTGACCATGTGGTGTTTAGTTATCATGGGCTGCCGGAATCAAATATTAAGAAGGCAGATAGCGTAGGGGTCTGCGAGTTCAAGCAATGCTGTGCGCAAATTAATGAAGCTAACCGTTACTGTTATCGGGCGCAGTGCATGGCAACCACCAAAAATATCGTCGAGGCTTTGGGTTGGGACGAGGACGCTTATTCAATTGCATTTCAGTCCCGATTCGGTCGCCAGGCTTGGATTCAACCCTATTTAGACGAACATCTAACAAGCTTGCTGGAGAATGGTGGTAAAAAAATTGCCGTCGTGACGCCGTCTTTCGTTTCAGATTGTCTGGAAACCATACATGAAATTGGTATCGAATACAGAGAACAATTCATGCTAGGCGGTGGTGAGGTATTCCATTTGGTTCCCAATCTGAATGATGATCCAGCCTGGTTTCGTTCGGTCTTCGAAATATCCCAGACTCATCTACATGGAAGCTAAGCTTGCAGTCATAAGTTTGAACTGGATCAAGCTATCTTCTTAGTTTGTTCTGAATCTTCCTGCCAGCATTGCCCAATTGTGTTATCGTAATCAACCCGGAGATTCCGGGAATAGATCGCTTCTATTTCTGTATTTATCCAGCAGGATTTAAATGCCGAGGTCACAGCTGGACTAGCTTACATGTTCTTGATAAATCATCTAAAGTTCCTATGGAACGGGGGCTTGCAACCTTCTGCCAGCGATCCCATTACGCTTCGAGAACGTCGTACTCTATCCACTACTATCTTTTTTGTATTACCCGTTGCAATTGGCCTAATCGTATCTAACTTCTATACCGGTGGTGAACGAGACAATATTTATATTGCCGTTGCTACCGTAGTCGTATTCTTCGGCTTATATCTCCAGGCCTACTTCAATCAGCAGCTGCTTGCCTCACAGATACCATTATTCGCCTTTTGGGTAGTGATGTGTCTGGCGATGCTCTCTGTGGGTGTCTGGGCTAATACCTGGGCGTGGTTACTCTGTCTACCTGCTATCGCATCGATGGTGGCAGGACGGATGGCAGGCGTTATTTGGGCTGTGATTTGCGCAATTACTTTGTGGGTATTTGCGTATATGCAATTTACAGGATATGAATTTGCCTTTTCTGGACCTATGGAGGGCTTTCAACCACTTACTCTGGCATTCGAGGCGAGTTTGGTGTTGTTAATGCTAGCTTCAGCGACCTTTGTTTTCAGAAACACTCAGGTAAAAGCAGAGAAGAGATTGAATGAAACGGTCCATCAGCTTGAGAAGGAAGTACATGAACGAACCCTGGCAGAAAATGAAGCGCGACAATCGGAACAGGCAAAGGCTTCTTTTTTGGCGGCAATGAGTCATGAGTTACGCACACCATTGAATGGTGTCATAGGTGCCTCGCAATTGCTGAAAGAGGGTGACCTCCCCAGTAAGAAGAAAGAACTGGTCGATGTGGTGCTGCAAAGCAGCGAGACATTGTTGGAGCTGATAAACAATGTAATGGATTTATCGCGCTTGGATAGTCAGTTGATTGAATTGGAAAAAGTCCCTGTAAATCTGGCTGAGCTATTGCGATCGACTCTGGCTCCACTGGCGTTTCAGGCCAAGGAAAAAGCTGTCAAATTTTCTCTGGTAATTGAGGATGATATTCCTGAATTCGTGCTGGGCGATCCAACCCGACTTCGTCAAATTTTGCTAAATCTTGTTGGCAATGCAGTTAAATTCACTAATACGGGCGAAATCGACATCGTGTTGGATACAGCCTTGGAGCGGCTACGCCTCAAGGTTTCTGATACAGGTATAGGTATCACAAAACAGGCTCAGGCCAGCCTATTTGAACCCTATGTGCAGGCGGAGAAAACTACAATGCGCAGATTTGGTGGCTCTGGCCTAGGCCTAACCATCGTCAAACAACTGGTGTCTGCGATGGAAGGGAAAATCGTTGTCAACTCTGTGCCCGGCAGGGGTTCAACCTTCACTGTTTTTCTTCCCCTGCAAAAAGCCAAGGCGCCTGCAATAAAACCTACTAGCCGCGCTGATATCAATTTACCGTCACTTTCGATTGTTGTGGCAGATGACAATGCGGTTAACAGGATGGTGTTATCTCGACTATTGGAAGCTGACGGTCATAAAGTCGTGACTATGTCCAACGGCAGAGAGGTTTTGGATTATCTACCCGATCATATTGTCAACGTGATCATGATGGATCTGCAGATGCCGGTAATGGATGGCGTGACAGCAGTGCGAAAGATTCGTTCCATGGATGGCAGTCGATCTACTATTCCCGTTATAGCGGTAACGGCTAATGTGGTTCACGAAGACCCCAGCGATCTAATCGCATCGGGTATGACAGGTTTCCTCGGTAAGCCTTTTCGTCAAGAAGAATTGCGCTCCGCCCTGCAAAAAGCCATGTCCCCGAACCCTTCCAGTTTTATCTGATCACAAAACTATCGACTGATTTACCGTCGGTTTAGAATTCGGAGTTGTTAGATGGACACTGCTTATTCTGCAACTTTAATTAACGATGACATAAATCAAAATCTCTAGAACCATCCCGTCTATGCTGAAGCCTGACACTGTTAGTTAGTGGAGGTAGAGTGATGGAAGTCCCACATCAAGAACGTGAGGCAAGGTTGTTGCCGGTGATAGGCTGCATTTTTGTTTGCTATGTTGTAATTCTGGGCGGATCCTATTTCATAGGCAACTATCTTTTTTGATAGCTACAGAAATACCCGGTTATTTGAGATGGTAGTAGCGTTCAACTGCCAGCAATTGGTGGCTGTACGGCCACAAAAAAGGGGCGCACTTGGCGGTGCGCCCCTTTTGTATTTCAGTTTGATTTAGGCGCTGATTGCGCGCTTAACCAGATTTTGCATCAATGGAATTTTAAATCCATTGTGTGCCAAAGCACGTGCACCATCTGTTGCCATTGTGGCCACAGATTCTGCAGTCACTGCATTCTTCGCCTGGCCTCGTATTGCATTCTCGACGTTAGTAACTCGTCTTGGCGTACACTGTACCGCTCCACACACTATGCGTGAGTCTTCCACATTGCCAGCGCTGACCTTGAAGGCAGCCGCTACATTGACGAGTGAAAAATCCCATACATTGCGATCAGCAACTTTCTCAAAATAGAAAGTTGCATTAGCCCAGGTGTTAGGAATTCTTACTGTTGTAAGAATCTCACCGGGACGCAGCGCCGTCGTGTTTTCAATATCGTTTGCCGGACCAACGAAGTAGTCCTCAGCTGCCAATGTACGCTCGCCATTCACACTGCGAATGACCATAGTGGCATCTAGTGCTACCAGGGCAGGGGCAGTATCTGAAGGGCTGGCTGCAACACAGCGACTGGTTTCAAACAATGAGTGTTCACGGTTCATGCCCTGAGGTGTGTCTGCGTAACACAGATTACCTCCGGCTCTATAACAGGACAGTCCGCGGCGGTAGTACCAGCAGCGAACGTCCTGCGAAACATTGCCGCCCAAGGTACCGATATTTCGAATCTGCGGGCTTGCTACCACACTGGCTGCTTGAGATAACAGGGAATATTGAGCCTGAATAACACTATTATTAGCTACTTCGCTTAGTGTAGTCAGAGCACCGATTTCGATACCGTCGCTGGTTTCACGAACGCCCCGTAGTGACTCGATGGCACTCAGGTCGATCATGGCATCAGCTACTTTGGCCCTGTCTTTTAACCAGCCGTAAGTATCCTGGCCGCCACCAACTAACCATCCTCTATCGGCGAGCCGATCGGCTAGTGCTAGGGCATCTTCAACCTGTACCGGTTGGTACAGTTCCATATTTGGCATTACGTCATGAGATGGCATAGATAACCTCTAGAAAGTGTTAGTTTTAAGGGACTTGGTACTGTAAGTATTACCAGCCAAGTGATTAATGATCATATCCGTCGTGGTCGGTGCTGTATTAAACAGATGACCGTCCAGCGCATCGGATATAGCGCTTGCCAATGCAGCAGCAGATGCGCCTTGCGTTGGTTCTCCAATGCCTCGTCCTCCCGTTGGATTCTGAGGATCAGGGATGTTTACCGCGCCTACCTTGGTGTTTAGGTTAACGTCCAAATACGTCGGTGGCTTGCTTTGATACAAGCCTGTGTTGGCAGGAAGACCATTCTGCGGATCGTAAACATGACGTTCCAATGCAGCAAGTCCTATGCCCCAAACACCGCCACCTCGCATGGCGTTATCGAAGTTCTTCGGATGCACTACGGTGCCGCAATCGGCAATAGCGGTGTAATCCAGAACTTCGTATTTACCGGTGTCTTTGTCCATTTCAATTTCACAGAAACCGACGATCACACCAGGAGGCTGACCCTGACCCGGGATATTGTCTTTGGAGACACCGATCAAACCAGTTCCCGCCAGACCTTGTACTGCAAGTTGGGTCAGAGGGTTGATATCGTCAGGATATTCCTGGCCGCTGTATTTTCCGCCCAACTCCATGGCCCGTTGTGCAGCCTGTGCGTAGCTTAGTCCTTTGCTTGAATCAGCGCTCTGATACACGCGTTCATCACCAATTTCGTAGTCATCGGCTGAACCACCGAGATCGGCTGCAGCGATTTCCTTAAGCTTGGTGATGGCATCCTGTGCCGCTACCCAGTTAGTTCGGGTGTGAGTAAAGATGGTGTTTGAACCACCCTGACCAGAACTGTGAGGTAAATGGTTGTCAGATCTACCGCGCATAATCTCGCATCGATCCCAGGGCATTTTCAGGGCTTCTGCCGCTGCCCTACAGGTGCCAGCATAGGAGTAAGTACCCAGGTTGCCGACACCGCTGTGAATATACAGCTTGCCGTCTGGCGCAATACGAACCAGGCCATCATAGCCTCTGCCGCCAGCACCGTGATAGCCAATGCCGACACCAATACCGCGTACTTTGCTGCCATTCTGCTTGGGCAGGGCGAGCTTCTCGTCCCAACCAAACACACGCTTACCTTGATCGAGCGCTTCTCGCACGAAAGCACTGGTTACAGGGCCCTGACTGCCACCTTGAAATCCGTTACTGTCAAGCACGTTTCGGCGCCGGAAAGCGACTCTGTCCATGTTGATTGCCGCGGCTGCCTTGTCAGTCATTGGTGCTAACACAGCCGCCATTTCATTCTGACCCGGTCCGCGTTGCGCACCACGTGGAGTTGTATTGGTATAAACGGAAATTCCGCGATAGCGCATATTTTCCGGCTGATAGGCTACGGTGACGTGTTGTGCTGATGAGTTGCCGCTGCCACCGCCGGTGGCTCCGCCATCATTAACAATCACTAAATCGACTGCAGACACCTTGCCGTTTTCCTTTACGCCTATCTTGATCCAGCCCTGCATGCCGGAGCGAGCAGAACCGATGTAGAACTCTTGCTCCCGTGTAATACGCAATTGCACCGGACGATTCAGAACACGTGAGAAGTTGCCGGTAATTGCCATGAACGGGTAAGGGCCGATCTTGGAACCAAATCCACCACCGGTGGCTTCATTGATAAATACCAGGTCTGCTAAATCTATGTTAAGCATTCTGGCCAAGCCTGCATTGTTCGCACTCTGGCTCTGTGAGGAACCGTGGAAATAGCATTTGCCATTTTCCCAGTAAGCCATACCTGTTCTGGCTTCTAGCGAGTGGTGTGGATAGCCAATTGTTACAAAAGGTTCTTCGATTATTGCAGCCGCGTCGGCGAAGCCGGCATCAATGTCGCCAAAGGCCCACTCGGTGGTGAATTCACCACCAACCGGTTCCTTGCCTGACTTGATCGCGTCTATGGCTGATTGCGGCCATTTGATATCGCGAATCTCGGCGCCCACGATGGGAGCGCCTTCAGGACCCTCTTCGCGGGTTCGAACCAATACATTACCTTCAGGGTAAGCGTTACTGCCACCGGGAGTTAGGCTTTCAATTGGATCAACCACGAAATCGCGTCTCTCAAAGTCGATGCGAATCTTATCGATGGCTGACTCAGCAATTTCTTCGGTAATCGCAGCAACAGCTAATATGGGCTGTCCAACGTAGGTTACATATTCAGAAGCGAGAGCTGGATTGCCTGGAGGTGCAACCGGCGGCAAATCATCTGCGGTAAAGACGCCAACTACTCCGTCCATACGCAGTGCTTCAGATGTATCGATACTAACAACTCGGCCACTGGGTAGCGGGCTGGTTAGTAAACGGGCGAAGACCATTCCTTCTCGCTTATAGTCCTCAGCATACTTAATCTCACCAGTTACCTTGCCGGGCACATCTGGTGGTATGAAATCGAAACCTATATGAGTACTCATGCTAATTGCCCCGAGGCGCGCAGCACGCCGTTAAGATAATGTTCATAAGCTCCACAGCGGCACAGATTTCCTGACATGGCTGCAGCGGCTTCCTCTTTGGTCGGGCGCGGATTGCTGTTGAGCAAGGCCACCGCCGACATCACCTGGCCTGGTGTGCAAAAACCACACTGCGGGGCGTTCTCTGCAATGAAGGCCTGCTGTACGGCATGCAATGTGCCATCGGCGGCTTTAACGCCTTCGATAGAAACCACGGCTTTGCCTTTGACGTTGTGGCTTAGTACCGAACAAGAATAATTAGGGACGCCATCGATTAACACTGTGCAAGCACCGCACTCGCCGCGATTACAACCGATCTTGGTGCCGGTCATGTCGAGCTTGTATCGCAAAGTGTAGGCAAGTGTTTCCGTGGGAAGTACATCAACGGGTCGATTACGGCCGTTAATGTTGAGTGTTACCAAGCGTTCAGCAGCTGATTGTCCAGATTGAGCATTCGCTGCAAGGTATATTCCCGTGCCTGTTGTAGCGGCGGCACCAGAGAAGATAACTCCCTTGATAAAACGTCTGCGTGTTAGTTTGGAATTCACTGACATTGCTCCGTTTTTTGTGGTGTTGAAATGCATGCTAAATCCTTACAATTTGCATGCTTATTTATTACATTTACAGCTAGCGATGAGGCTATTAGTTTTCACTCCAAAAAGCAACAATTTCGGGCCGAGTCGCCAGCCGCAAAGGCACGGATTCCGCGGCTTTAACAGTGATTGCTCGATAAAAGTTACACACTGTCACAATATAAGCTTACGACATTACTCAAAGGGCTAAATTCGACTCTGCGTTGGGCATGATTGTGAGTCCAGGTTTTGACCTTGCCAAATCGACATCCCTGGATTAGTTTGCCTGTTCATTGGTAGATTTGAGGTAGTGGTGCCGTTGCTCAGTCAATTGCGCTAAATTGCTAATCCCGACCCTGAAATCGAGAGGCTGGGGAAAATTCTATGGACATCGCCGTTTAATCCGGCGCCGCAAAATCGAGAATCTCAAGATGAATAAAATCGCCGCCATTTCAATGCTGATTATTGCAAATTTGCTAGCCCATGCCGCCAAAGGCCCTGCAGTTTTCTCAGAGGCCATGATATCGGCAGCAGAGCGCAGCAACTATGAAAGGACCTCGACCTTCGCAGAAGTTATTGCTGTTCTCGATGCTTTGCAGCAAAGCAGTGATCATATACACAGAGAGACGCTGCTCACTAGCCTGGAAGGGAAGACCGTTCCGCTATTGGTTCTCGCCAACCCACCCATTAGTACCCCTGAACAGGCGCGCGAGTCGGGCAAACTCGTGGTCTATATCCAGGCGAATATTCATGGTGGTGAGGTAGAAGGCAAGGAGGCCAGTCTGATAGCTATGCGCGATATTTTGTTCGGCGATAAGCGACACCTGTTAGAAAAACAGATCATTATTTTTGTACCAGTTTACAATTCCGATGGTAACGATCAGATGACTGCGGATTCGAGGCCGTCGCAGGAAATGAGTCCACTGATGGCGGGGCAGCGCACAGCTCATGGCTATGACTTAAACCGCGACGGCATGGTGATCGATACCATCGAAACCGCTGCACTTTATGAAAATATTATCCAACGCTGGGATCCGGATTTATTGGTGGACCTGCATACCACCAATGGAACCTGGCACGGCTACGCTCTTACCTATGCGCCTTCTTATCACACGGCTGGCGATCCCGGCCCATCAGACTATACAGCCGATATCATGTTGCCCGCGATCCAGAGTGCGGTGAAAGCAAAATTTGATCTGGATTTTAGTTGGTACGGAGGGTTCGACTACCGCGATTGGCCGCCAACGGAATTTCGAACCTACCATCATGCGCCTCGATACCTGACAAATAATATGGGATTAAGAAACAGAATGGCGATACTGAGTGAAACTTTCGCTCATGATCGCTTTTATAAACGCGTTCATGCAGCGAATGTGTTTGTCGAAGAGATTTTGGAATATAGCAACGCGCATGCAGAAGAAATTAGACAGACAAATAATCAGGCCGATGCGCGACTTATCCGACAAATTGAAGAAAATGCAGGGAACTATCAAAATGGCGTGCAGTTCGAAATGGTCGCCTTGGATGAGCCGCTAGATCTGTTGAGTTACAAATATATTCCCTACACCGCAGCCGATGGTAGCAGACAATTTGTGCGCAGCTCGGAAATCGTAGAAATAGAAGGAGTGCTTAATTACAATGCCTTCGAACCAATAAAATCGGCTACGGTGCCCATGGCTTATGCGTTTCCGGCTCAGTTCGCTGCGTTGGCAGCGAAGTTACGACAACACGGTATTGTGGTGGAAATACTACATGAGAATAGAAAATTTGAAGGGGAAGTTTTTGCAATAGACCAAATAGGAAAACAAGGTTTTGTGCAAAACAGTCATCGCAATTCATTGCTGCAAGGCGTTTTTGAAAATGGCAGCAAAGAATTTTTAACCGGCGATTACTATGTTGCAATGAACAACCGCCTGGCTAACTTGATTTTTTATTTGTTGGAACCCGAATCCGACGACGGTTTAGCCTACTGGAATTTTTTTGATGAATACTTGCAGCAAGAATTGGAAAATTCTGGAACCGTAGAATATCCAGTCTTTAAGGTTTTTAACTAGTCGTTCCTCTGCCGAATTCTATGGAGCTTTAAAATCAGAACCTAATTTGTATTGAACAACACGTTGTAAGGACTCACTCCACCTCTATCTACTACCAGATGTTGATAAGCGGCTTGCGGGCCGGAACTGCGTACGAAATTGCTGCTACCCAATGATTTAACATCGGCGCGGTATCGTCCATGCAGGTATTGGCTAAGCTCTATTGCCGTCACTTCGCCGTTCTCATCTCGATCCGCATAGCCCTCACGAATCGCCTCATCGAAAAATACCGAGAGATAGCCTCCGGCCTGGAATTTAAAAGCCACCTGTGAAGTTACATCTTCTTCCGAAGAAAACAGACCCATGCGTCCCGGCTCCGAGATAATGTCTTTGGAAAATCCACCGCTAAAACAAGAATCCATTACCAATAGTATTTTCCCGGCGTTGCTGTTTCTTAGCAGTTCGGCCAGCTCATCATCCAGCATGGGGCCGTCGTACAACTCCATGGTTTCATCCATGCCATCGGGATCGCTACTATTGGGTCCTGTTGTTCGTGGCACCCGGTCACCATGCCCGGAATAGAAAATAACCAGGGTGCCTTCTGCACCTATGTTCGCAGTTATAGTGTTGAGTGCAGCTCGGAAACTGCTATTTGTGGCGTCAGAATTTATTAAGGTATAAGCGTTGTTCGGGTTCATGCCAGCCCCCTCGATTAGCGCATCTCTTGCTCGAATGGCGTCCTGGTCAGTTAGTTCGAGATCATTTTCAGAGCCGGGATAATCGGCTATTCCGACGAATATTCCGTAGATTTGTTCCCCGCTGATAGTAGTAGCTGCATCTAATCTGCTTGCGCTGTCATCTCCAGACCGGATTGCCAATTGATAGGCACCGGTTTCGCCGCTGCTATAGGAGGATACGATGATGCGATATCGACCGGATTCTTGCAGGTTTAGCTGTAGCAGAGACTGATCGGTGCTGCCGTCATAATCGTCATTTTCGATTACATCTCCACCAGGAGTCTGAAGTCTCAGATAAGTATCAAAATCCGCAGCGCTTAAATCTATGACGATATTATCGCCGCTGCTGGCATTGAAACTATAGCTGTCTTGAAATTGCTGCTCGCTGGATAGGGCGTCGTTGGAATCCAGGCTACCGGGCCAGGTATCGCCTATCTCTAAACTTACATTATTGTTACGCGCAGCAAGCTGATTTTGCTGTTGACCAAGCTCATCTATGCGTAATCGGTACTCGCCAGTTTCGCCGCCAGCGAAAGAGGTAACGATAAGCTCGTAGGTCCCGGCATCGGACAGCAGAGTTTCTATGCGACTGTTGCTATTGTCATAATCGTCGTTTATCTGTTGCTCGCCATTAGGCTGGCGCAGAATGAGATAGGTATCAAAATCATCGGAACTTAGATCCAAGATGACAGACTGACCAGGACGACCTTCGAATTCATAACTGTCGTAATATTCACCACTACTGAAGGCAGTATCTTCATCGAGCAATACGCCGCTAATTTGTTGGTTGATCGATTTTAGCGGTCTATCGTCGGTGGAAATTGCCAGCGTGTAACCGCCACTTTCTCCCGCGCTGAAGCTAGTCACCAACACTTCATAAATGCCGGTTTCAGTTCTCGGGATGGAAATCAATGAACGATCAAAACTGGATTCATAGTCGTCGTTGCTGATTTCTTCGCCATTGGGTGAGCGCACTATAAGATAAGTATCAAAATCCCCGGAGCGCAGATCGACCAGGCTTGAATCACCGCGGTCTGCAATAAAAGTGTAGCTGTCGGTGTAACTGCCATTACTTCTGGTGTCGTCCCCGAGGCGCAGACTTCCTCGCTCAAATCTCCCGCCAAGAATGAGGCTGGAGCCCGGTAGTATTCGTATTGAATCTTCTTGATATAGTTCGCGACAGTCTTGTGCATCGTGAAACATGTCTAAATCGAGTAATAAAGCGGACATGCCTCTACCGGCAAAGCGAGGATCATCACACTGACCATCGTGAGCCCAGATACTGCTGTTGTCTCCAAAATCTACGCCGGCATTGCTGCTTACCTCGGAACTTTCTAATAAATAGATGGAACCGGCGATAAATAGAGTTCGACAATCGCTGGCATCGTGCAGGCGGTCTGCATCTACTAGAGGTGAAGCCATGCCCGCTCCGGCGAAGCGGGGGTCATCACACGCCTGATCATTTGCCCAGGTACTGTCGTCATCGCCAAAATCTATAGGCTCAGTGGTAACTGTCACTGAATTAGCTGCCAGGGATATGGACCCTGCTATGAATAAGTTGCGGCAGTCTGTTGCATCGTGCAGAGTATCGCTATCGAGTAGGGAAGCAGCCATTCCTACTCCGACGAAGCGGGGGTCGTCACATTCCTGATCGTTCGCCCAGGGACTTTCATCATCGCCAAAATCGACGGTGGCCAAACTCGATTGAGCGAGCGATGGTTGAAACCAGATTGCAAAAGTGAGAGTAATTAGAAGGGCGAGTGTGTGGGTGCCGGTATGCATGGAGAAGCCCCTAAAAGAATTTGAATAAAGCAGAGAGAACGGACTTTGCGTGCTTCACGCCAATACTTTTTTCAAGTAATGACCCGTATAAGAAGCTTTTATTTTAACCACGTCTTCCGGCGTGCCTTCGGCAATAATATTCCCACCGCCACTGCCACCCTCTGGGCCTAAGTCCACTACCCAGTCGGCGGTCTTAACTACATCGAGATTATGTTCGATAACCACGATGGTATTGCCCTGATCGCGAAGATGGTGCAGTACGCTTAAAAGCTGCTTTATATCGTGAAAGTGTAAACCGGTGGTTGGTTCGTCGAGAATATACAGCGTCTTGCCGGTGTCTCTTTTCGATAACTCCCTGGACAACTTAACGCGCTGTGCTTCACCGCCTGAGAGAGTTGTTGCGGCCTGGCCAAGACAAATATAGGAAAGACCTACTTCCATTAATGTTTGTAATTTGCGGGCAATTACTGGCACCGGATCAAAAAATTCTCTAGCGTCTTCAATCGTCATATCCAAAACTTCGCTGATGCTCTTGCCTTTGTATTTCACCTCCAGCGTTTCTCGGTTGTAACGCTTACCACGGCAGACATCACAGGAAACATAAACATCCGGCAGGAAATGCATCTCAACTTTCACTACACCATCGCCCTGGCAAGCCTCACATCGGCCACCTTTGACATTGAAGCTAAAACGGCCAGGTTTGTAGCCACGGCTTCGTGATTCCTGAGTGCCGGCAAACAACTCTCTTACCGGAGTAAAAATACCAGTATAGGTCGCCGGGTTGGACCTGGGTGTTCGACCTATGGGGCTTTGATCGATATCCACTACCTTGTCCAATAAATCCAGACCCTCAACCTCCTCGTAGGGAGCCGGATTGAGTGTTGTGGCTTTATTCAACTTGGTGGCAGTGATGGGATATAGCGTATTATTGATGAGTGTAGACTTGCCCGAACCGGATACACCGGTAACGCAGGTAAACAAACCCAGGGGAATTGCTAGATTCACTTGTTGTAAATTATTTCCACTGGCGCCCTTCAGAATAAGTAATTTCTTATCATTATAGGCAATACGCTTTTTCGGAATTTCTATTTTCTCGGCGCCAGATAAGTAGCGACCAGTGAGTGATCTTTTAGACTTCTTGATATCGGCAATCAAGCCTTCGGCAACAATTTCTCCACCATGGACACCGGCGCCAGGTCCGATATCGATAATATGGTCTGCGCTGCAAATAGCTTCCTCATCGTGTTCTACTACGATCACGGTATTACCCAAGTCGCGTAAGTGAAACAGGGTGTTCAGCAATCGGCTGTTGTCTCTTTGGTGTAATCCAATTGAGGGCTCATCGAGAATATACATAACCCCCACCAGACCCGCACCAATCTGACTGGCGAGACGTATGCGCTGTGCTTCACCACCGGAGAGGGTGTCCGCGCTGCGACTTAGAGTAAGATAATTCAGCCCTACATCTATTAGGAATTTCAGACGGTCCTGCAGCTCTTTCAGAATCTTTTCAGCAATCTTGGCACGGGTGCCGGAAAGTTTAAGTTTATTGAAATATTCAGCGGACTGCGCCACGGTCATTTCGGTGATGCTGGGTAGATTCTTACCCTTTACCAATACATAGCGGGCATCTCGTTTCAGGCGGGTACCGCTACAATCAGGACAGGACTGTGAACTTAAATACTTCCCCAGTTCCTCCCTGACATGGTTTGACTCGGTTTCCCGATAGCGACGCTCCATATTCGGCAATATACCCTCGAATGGATAACTGCGGGTCACCGTGTCACCGCGATCATTAACATAATGAAAATCAATGACTTCCTTACCACTACCTCTAAGGATGAAATTTTTCTGCTTCTTGGAAAGTTTCTTAAACGGCGTTTCGACGGTAAAGCCATAGTGAGAGGCTAAGGAGGTGAGCATCTGGAAATAGTAGATATTGCGTCTATCCCAACCTCGTATAGCACCCTCGGCAAGTGCCAGGGACTCATCGGTGATGATGCGGCTCTCATCGAAAAATTGTTTTAAACCCAAGCCATCACAGGTTCCACAGGCGCCGGCTGGATTATTGAATGAAAAAAGCCGCGGTTCCAATTCTGAAATACTGTGGCCGCATTGCGGACAGGCAAATAGTGAGGAGAACACCAAATCTTCTTCTTTCTCCGTACTATCGGTGATGCTCACCACCGCCAGCCCATCTGCCAGTTGAATAGCGGTCTCGAAGCTTTCCGCCAGTCTTTGCTCCAGTCCCGGCTTGATTTTCAGTCGGTCGATCACCACATCGATAGAATGTTTCTTGTTCTTCTCCAATTCCGGTGGGTATTCGATTTCACATACCAGACCATCTACCCTGGCGCGAATAAATCCACTGCTGCTTAATTCACTGAATACATGAAGGTGTTCACCCTTACGTTCCCGAATTATGGGCGCCAGTATCATAATGCGGCTGTCCTGGGGCAATGCCATGACTTTGTCCACCATTTGACTGACAGTCTGCGCTTGCAGCTTGATATTGTGGTCAGGGCAATGGGGTTCCCCAACCCTTGCGAACAACAAGCGTAAATAGTCATAGATTTCAGTAATGGTGCCCACGGTTGAACGCGGGTTGTGGGAGGTGGATTTCTGCT
Source organism: Gammaproteobacteria bacterium (assembly GCA_021773355.1). Classification (GTDB taxonomy): domain Bacteria; phylum Pseudomonadota; class Gammaproteobacteria; order Pseudomonadales; family Pseudohongiellaceae; genus UBA9145. The sequence continues at coordinate 163,762 of JAJFKE010000026.1, forward strand.
CGATTGAAATTGCCGGTGACAGGCCTTCGATGTGGTCGATATCGGGTTTCTCCATCATGGAGAGGAACTGTCTGGCATAGGTAGACAGTGATTCGACGTAGCGGCGTTGACCCTCGGCATAGAGAGTATCGAAGGCTAAGGAGGATTTGCCTGAACCAGATAGGCCGGTGATCACAACCAACTTGTCGCGCGGAATAGTGAGATTAATATTCTTTAGATTATGGGTGCGTGCACCCCTTACAACAATCTGATCCATGACTAGCTCACTGGTTGGCGAAACAGACCATTATCGACAATTCTAATGCCAAGAGCAAAGAACAGCTTGAGAATAAAACGATGAAGTTTATTTCAGCTAAAATTTTTAATGATCGCGGGCATGATATACACTTAGACCAGTAGTGCATCGTGTGGATAATAGGTTTCAGTCGGGGAGACAACAGTGGCAAGTCGAGGTGTTAACAAAGTTATACTGGTAGGTAATGTAGGCAATGATCCTGAATTCAGAGTTATGCCAAATGGTAATGGCGTGGCCAATGTCTCTTTGGCTACCAGTGAAACCTGGAAAGATAAGAATACCGGTGATCAGCAAGAAAAGACTGAGTGGCATCGCGTAATTTTCTTCAATCGGCTCGCTGAGATCGTGGAGCAATACGTGAAGAAAGGCACAAAACTCTTTATTGAAGGTCGTTTGCAAACCCGTTCCTGGGAGCAGGATGGCGTTAAACGTTATACCACCGAAATAGTTGCGTCAGAGATGCAAATGCTGGACTCACGAGCTAGTGCGGGTGCCGATACGGGAGGCAATGCTTTTGGTCAAGGTCAGGGGAGTAGCCCTCAGGCAGCGCAATCCTCCTCTACGGCTACGGCTACGGCTCCGCAGGCTGCCCCTGCCAATTTCGACAATTTTGATGACGATATACCCTTCTAGATGAGCGGATCTGCTTAGTCAGCAGGGAATTGCCTAGCAGCACTCAAATTGTTCAAGCAGAGGCGGCTATAGCCCAGCTTCTGCTTGACTTCGAGCCACGTTTGATCAGACTCTAAGCAATGACATCAGTAGCGAGATCTGTACGACAGTGAAGTTGTTTTTAGTAGGAGCGAATAGTCCAACAGGCAGGGCCCTGATCGAAATTTTGCGGAAAAACAAGATTCGCTTCCTGGCGCCCGCCGATAAACAGTTCGACCCCGATAATGCCGCGGGCATCAGCAAGATGATAACGGATTTTGCGCCAACCCAGTTGGTAAACATGGCCGATTTCATCTCAAGGAACCACAGCGCCTTGAAACGGGCAGAGTCTTCCGAACAACGTTGTGAGAAAATCAATTATCTGCTTCCGGCTACCCTGGCTGAAATTTGCAAGCACCTGGACTTACCACTAATGCACCTGTCCAATAGCTATGTGTTCGATGGAGAAAAAAAGCTTGGCTATAACGAAAATGACGAGCCTAATCCCAAGGGTGTTTACGGTCATTACTCTTTGGCTGGGGAATTAGCAGTTCAACAACACCATTTTCATATCATCCTGCGTTCCGGTTGGCTATTCGGCAAACACAAAAAGGGGCTGATTAAATCCTGGATTCGTTCGGTTAAAAAACATAAGGGCGAGATGGAGGTATCGCGTCGGCGCTTCAGTCCCACCAGCACCACCGATTTAGCTTCTACAATACTAGCCGTAACCAGGCAGGTGGACTGCGATGCGAATGTTTGGGGCACTTACCATTACAGCGGACTGGAAATCAAAAAGGAAGTTGAATTCGCGCGGCAAACGTTGAAATACGCGGCCAATCACGATGAGGAAATTTACCAGTTGTTAGATAGTACTAAAATCACGGAAAACGCGCCGCGACTCCCTGAGATACCAAACTCTACACTTTCCAGTAAAAAGATATTTGATACATTTGGCATCAAACAAAAATCATGGCATGGTGAATTACAGGAAACTATCAAGACTCTGTATGTCGATCGGCTTAGATCAATGGAAGATGATTTTCCAGAATCCACGGTAGCTTGATGATTCGAAATTAGCAGTATGAATTTATCCTCAAAAAGTTTGCTAACTCCTATCGAAGATGCGCTTGACCTGCTGGTGGCGCAGCTACCTCTAATAGTTGAGCATGAGAATATCCCGCTGCTACAGGCAAAGGGACGTGTTCTGGCAGAGGATTGCGTATCGGAAATCGACGTGCCGTCCTGCAACAACAGCGCAATGGATGGCTATGCAGTGAGGGTAGTGGACCTCATTGACGAGAGCAGCAGTCTAAGGGTCACTCAAAGAATTGCTGCAGGTGAGATTGGAGTTCAATTACGCAGCGGTGAGGCGGCACGCATTTTTACCGGGGCGCCAATACCTGAAGGTGCCGACGCCGTTGTGATGCAGGAAAATTGCAGCAGCAGTGGTGATCAACTCACGCTGTTACAATCTGTTCGCGTAGGCGAAAATATGCGCCTGGCAGGAGATGATGTTAAAGCCGGTGCTTTGATCCTTGGCCGAGGTCATCGCCTGAGTTCTCAAGATATTGGCTTGCTGGCATCGATTGGTAGAGAAAGCGTTACAGTTAAACACAAGTTACGGGTTACTTTATTAACAACCGGCGATGAATTAGTGCAACCTGGCTCTCAGTTGCAAGCCGGGCAGATATACAATTCCAATTTCTACACTCTGTCTTCGCTGCTTGAAAGTTTGAATATGGAGGTGCTGGACGGTGGAATTGTGCCAGATGATTTTGAGGGGACCAGGACAGCATTGCTAGCTGCGGCCGAGCGCAGTGATTGTATTATCAGTACCGGTGGTGTTTCTGTCGGTGAGGAAGATCACGTAAAGGGTGTGGTCGAAAAAGAGGGTGTCCTGCAATTGTGGAAACTGGCTATCAAGCCTGGTAAACCCCTGGCTTGCGGCAAAATTGGTGCAACTCAATTCTTTGGCTTACCCGGGAATCCGGTTTCCGCCTTTGTTACTTTTGTCTTGTTTGTCAGGCCCTGTCTGTTAAGCATGTTAGAGTGCAATCAAATCAGGCCACAAAAATACACGCTGCATGCAGGATTTGCAGCTCAGGTTTCCGGGGAGAGACAAGAGTATTTACGTTGTAAGCTGCTTGGCGATGAACATGGCAATGTATCCCTGCTGCCAGTTTCAAATCAAAGCTCCGGTGTTGCGGCTTCTCTGAATCAGGCACATGGCCTGGGGATTGTCCCGCCCTATACATCGGTAGCCATCGGCGATAGTCTTGAGTTTATTCCCTTTTCAGAAATTTTGTACTAGGCCTGTGACCCGAACTAAAATGCCAAACGCCTTCCTCAAACTTATAGCATCACTGTCAGCTATCGCTTTGCTGAGCGGTTGTGAAATGCCTTCGGAAACGGTTACAACCAGCGAGAGCGATCCATCCAGTGTGGCCTTGGACATACGAGTTCTGTCACAGGCAGAAGTGGTATCCGGTGCGGGAAGTGTAGATCGGCAGCGGATGATAGCCGATATCCTGTATGAGGCTTTGCAAGCTCTCAATGAAGATCGTCTTTTAACGCCTCTGGATGATAATGCCCACGCCCGCTTTAAGCGCGTCTTAGCGTACGATGCAGATAATGAAATCGCCCTACAAGGCTTGCAGGATATTGTTCTGCGTTACCTGCAGCTGTCTGAAGAGTCTATGCGTCGCGGCTTATTCGAAGAGGCGAAGACGATGTTGGATAGAGCGGTTTTTGTAGACGCGAAACATCCAGATATTAGCTCCGTAGCTGAGGCATTGGAGAGAGAGATGAATTCTGACGATCTCTTTTTCGAATTGGATTATCCGCAAATTGCCGCACGCTCAGAGCAGGCACAGAATCAATTAGCAGATATTGCTCAACAGGCCCGAGATCACGAAGCATTTTTCCTGATTACTGCACCGAATGATGATATGGCCCGGTGGATGGTCTCTATCATGCGGCAAGCGGTCAGTGGTTATCGCCTGCGTGGGAATATTGAACTGGCCAGCCGCGCCAGCATTCGCTTGAGACTGCCTGCCACGAACGACTAATTCCAGTTTCTATCTCCATTCTACTAACTAAGCCAAAACCGCTGAAATACTATCTCTATCCTGTAAGTGCTAAACTGCTCAAATGTTCTGGACTACTATCAAAACGAGACTGGCCTCGCTATTTTCAGTATTCTCCTTCGCAGGCGAAGGAAACTTCTGGAAAAAACTGCTGCTGACAGGCTTGGGCTTCGCGTTAATCCTTATTTTGCTCATTGGTATGTATTGGAGTAGCGAACCCGCGCCGTTCTCCGTGCGTCAAATGACCAGCACAAAGCTAGCGCTCAGTGGTAATGACTATGTCGTTGGTAGCACCACTGTTGCCGCCTTGATTGCAGTCGCAGAAACTCTCCTGGAAAAACCCGGTGGTTATCTGAGTAATGATGTTATGCCTCCCGGACTCTATTTGGACAATATCCCGAATTGGGAGTTTGGTGTTCTGGTGCAAGTTCGAGACCTGTCTCGTGCTTTTCGTGAGAGTTTTAGCCGCTCGCAATCGCAATCCACTGAAGATCCGGATCTGATCATCGCCGAGCCAAATTTTCATTTCAATAATGATAGCTGGCTGTTTCCCCCAACAGAAAGTGAGTACGCAGAAGCCATCGAGCGTTTAGAGTCTTATCTGGCTCGCATCTCGGACCCACTGAACACCGATGCACAATTTTATGCACGGGCTGATAACCTGGCTAATTGGCTGCTGGCCGTAGAATCCAGATTGGGCAGCATGTCACAGCGCTTAAGTGCCAGTGTGCGACAACAACGTATTAATACCGACACTGCGGGTGAGCAGGGAGCTTCTCAGTCAACCCCAAGCCAAGCGGAGGTTTCGATTAAGACCCCCTGGTTGCAAGTAGATGATATTTTCTATGAGGCCCGGGGTGCAACTTGGGCATTAATGCATTTTCTTCAGGCGGTGGAGATTGATTTTCAAGACGTATTGGAAGACAAGAATGCTACGGCTAGTCTAAGTCAGATTATTAGAGAAATGGAGGCTAGCCAGAGATCGATATTTTTTCCAGTCATTTTGAATGGTTCCGGGTTTGGTATATTCGCCAATCATTCACTCACCATGGCTAATTATATATCCCGAGCCAATGCCGCTATCATCGATTTAAGAAGTCTGCTTTCCCAGGGATAGAATCGGATTAGCAGCCTGAAAATACCGAGAATGAAGGGCGTACGCTGGTAGAGAGTCGACGAGTCATGATCCTATCTTTGCTGAAAACCTATAGCAGACTCTTGGTTTTTGCCGTCGGGCTTCTTTTGGGTATTCAGGTTCCCAGCTTTATCGATCAATATGAAAAGCGTATCGATGCACATTTTCAGGAAATAAGTGCCAATATAAGTGGCTTCCAATCTACTGCCGACTTGCTGTTTGCAGGAGATATGGAGGCGCTCATCAGCTACTATCAGGCAAGTAATGACACGGTATTTGAAAATGATGCGCAGAGCATTCGTTTAATTGTAGACAGGTATACTCGAATTTCGAACGAACATGCTGCTCTGACAACTAATATTGTTGCCTCAGCCCTGCATGTCTTATTTTCGGCCGATCAGGAATTTTTTGACGAAACTCTGGATCAGTACAGCTATACGGTTCCGCTAAACATTCTGTCAATAGAATGGGGCCTGGCTCTCGCGCTACTACTAACCATTGCAACCGACCTCGGATTATTCGGCTGCGTGAAGTGTGCAGGCTTGTTTCGACGAAACAGGCGCAAAAATCACCTTAGCTCTCATTGATCGCGGCGTATTAAGGCTGTCAATCTAAACTAATTCGAGAACTAAAAAATTGAAGCACGTGGTATTGATGTGTGGCACCTTCAGTACGGCAGAAGATCTAAACATCACGAGTTCCCCTGTGGGGACTATAAGTCGTGGCAAAGATTCAAAAATGCTGAACAAACAAGCTCTGTCGGGGTGTACGCATGACTGTCTGGGTTGATGCCGATGCCTGTCCTAAACAAATTAAGGCAATTCTATTTCGCGCAGCTGAGCGAACCGGTATGTCACTTTGCCTGGTAGCAAACCAGGCCATGCAGACACCACCATTTAAAAATATAACTGCGATTCAAGTTGCCCAGGGTTTTGATGTTGCAGACAATGAAATCCTGCGACTTGCTCAGGCAGGCGATCTGGTGATAAGCAGCGATATCCCACTGGCTGACGAGTTAATTAGCAAAGGTGTACAGGTCTTGAGTCCGCGCGGAGAAGTGTTTGCTGCCAATAGCATCAAGGCGAAGCTGAACATGCGTGACTTCATGGACACCATGCGTAGCAGTGGTATCCATGGCGGCGGTCCGGCACAACTGAATGAGTCAGATAAAAGAGAGTTTGCAAATGCGCTGGACAGGTATTTGGCACAGCAAGCCAAGCTTTGAATCCATAGGAATCAAATACAAAGCTTTTAAGAGCCTAAGCGTTAGCATGCTACTGCTGTTGCTCTGTGCTTGCAGTAGTGAGCGGTCTTCCTTAGGGGATTTGCCTGTGGGTAGCACGGTGTTGGCTTTTGGTGATAGCCTCACCGCTGGTTACGGTGCGGATCCGGCACAAAGTTACCCGGACATTTTGCAGAACCTGGCAGTATTGAATGTAATTAACGCCGGTGTCTCCGGAGAACTTTCCGCAGAAGGCTTGCGTCGATTGCCAAGTTTATTAACTCAACACCGGCCGAATCTGGTTATTCTCTGTCATGGCGGCAACGATCTATTGCGCAGCACAGGTAGGGGTAGTGCAAAAAACAATGTGACACAAATGATTGATCTGATTAAAGCGAGTGGCGCCGAAGTATTATTACTCGGCGTTCCTCAGCCGGGGATATTTTTATCCACGGCCGAGTTTTATGATGAGATCGCCGAGGAAACCGCTGTGGCCTACATCCCGGATTTAATGAAGCAAGTACTCTCCGATGCCGCCCTTAAATCTGACCCGGCCCATCCTAACGCCGCCGGATACACCGTCATCGCGACTGAAGTTCACGATTTTCTGCTGAATGCCGGAGCACTCTAGTCGAACTTTACTATCATCTTGCCAAAATTATTTCCGCTAAATAAACCGAGAAAAGCATCAACAGCATTCTCGATTCCTTCGACTACCGTCTCACGACTCTTAATTTTTCCATCCTGAATCCACGGAATCATCTCAGCAAGAAATTCTTCTCGCATATCGTCGTGATCAAAAACGATAAAGCCGTTGATACGGATTTTCTTACCGACGATCAGCATTAGATTATTGGGTCCAGCAGCGGGCTCGGCGTTGTTATAGCTGGCTATCATTCCACAGGCGGCGATTCGACCGAATGGGTTCATGACATTGAGGGCGGCCTGTAGGTGGTCGCCACCTACATTTTCAAAATAGACATCAACTCCGTCTGGGGCAGCCGCGGCCAGCGCCTTGCTCAGATCACCGCAGGTCTTGTAATTAATCACGGCATCTACGCCGCATTCTTCTAATAACCATTTAGCTTTCGCGTCGCTACCGACGCTTCCAATGACCTTGCATCCCTTGAGTTTTGCAATCTGGCATACATTTGCACCCACTGCTCCAGAGGCCGCAGAAACGAAGACAGTCTCACCCGGTTTGGGTTCACCAAATTTGAGCAAGCCCACATAAGAGGTAAATCCGGGCATGCCCAAAGTACCTAGATAAAGTGAAAGCTGCTTTGCATCGAATGGAACCAACTTGCTCATGGTATTTGCCTTGGCGACAAATTTGTCTTGCCAGGCAGCGCCATTTGCTACGATATCTCCCAGCTGTAGGCTGTCATCAGCAGATTCCAATACCTCTCCGACAGCGCCGCCGTACATGACGGCATTCAGAGCGTAAGCTTCAGCGTACACAGCATTCTCGCGCATGCGTCCGCGCATATAGGGATCAACCGACATATAGTGATTCTTAACCAGAACTTCGCCCTGCTGCGGGACTGGCAATTCAACTTCTAGCAATTTGAAATTCTCTTGGCTGGGCATGCCACTAGGCCGGCTGACTAGATGGATTTGTTTCGCGGTGTATTTACTCATGGTTTTCTCTTGCTTGGGATTGACAGTATTTTACGGCTAGGGGCGGGGCGGCGGCTCAAGCGTTGCTAACAAGGGATGCCTTCACGCTTCGATTCTGCATAAACACAATGGCAAATAAAATTACCGCACCGACCAGATGATAGATAATCGGAAACGGCGTCCACATCAACAGACCCGCACTAAGCAATAGCAAGCCGGCGCTTAGCAAGTTTATTTTCGTCTCCAGATGCCACTGTAATATTCCAGCCAGGGCATACAGTCCCATACAGGACCAGATAAAAACTTCTATACGTTCGGGCCAACTGCCAGAGATTAGTGGTGAGTAGGCAAATAATACAGGTACTAAATACAGACCTTTGGCGACTTTCCAACTGGTTAAACCGGTGGCCATTGGTCTGGTGCCGGCAATTCCAGCAGCGGCGAATGAGGCGAGACAGACCGGTGGAGTGACATTGCTGTCCTGCGATAACCAAAAAATAATTAAATGTGCGCTCAGCAACATGCCGGTGAGTAATTCTGGTTCCAGCAGTTCCTGGCGAATGAGTTGCTTCATCTCCAGTGGCATCTCCTGTAAAGCGACCAGGGGGTCACCGCCGAATAGGCCTATGGTCGCCGTTACATTGGACGGTAGATCTCCAGCCTGCAGCGCGATTAACAGTTGTGACTGTGAGATGAGATCGAAAATCAGCGGTGCCGAGAGCGTGGCTAAGACTATGTAGGAGGCGGTAACGGGCAAGCCCATGCCAAGCACCAGAGAGGCTAGCGCAACCAGAACAAGTGTTATAAAAAGACTGCCTTGAGCCCACTCCACTATCATTAATGAGAAGGCGTTGCCCACCCCTGTAGTAGTAACTACATTGATGATAATGCCCACCGCGACCAACAGTAGAGCGGTAGAAACCATGGTCTTAACGCCATCCACCACCGCATCGAAGATATCAGGTAGACGCATAGGAGTAGACGAAAGCCAGGACGCAGCAATCACACTAATAATGGCAAACGCGGCCGAAGTTGTTGGCGTGCGACCGGACACCAGAAAACCGACCAGAATTACCATCGGTATGATGAAATGCCAACCTTCTTTGAGTACATCGGATACAGTCTCTGAATCGGCATCGTGAGTGGGGTTTAGCCCAAGTCGCTTCGCCTCGATACGCACGAAATAAGATACGGTCAAAAAATACAAAATGGCAGGCAATGCCGACGCCGCGATAATCGTTAAGTAGGGAATTTGTGTGTAGCTCGCCAAGACGAAGGCGCCTGCGCCCATGACAGGGGGCATTAGGGCGCCACCGGTGGATGATGCGGCTACAACCCCAGCCGAAAATTGTCCAGGAAATCCGGATTTTTTCATCATCGGAATGGTGATTACGCCAGTAGAAACTGTATTGGCGACAGCGGAACCAGAGACCGAGCCCATTAGTCCAGACCCGACTACAGCTACCAGACCGGCACCGCCGGTAAATCGACCTGCCAGACAGCCGGCAAGTTTAACAATAAAATCACCGGCTCCGGAACGCAGTAGAAATGAGCCAAAAATAATGAACATAAATACAAAAGTAGAAGAGATTTGTGCGGTCAGCCCAAACATGCCTTCGCTGGTGAAGAAGCTTCGATAAAGCACTGTCTCTAAACTGAGTCCTGGAAAGGAGAATACGCCGCCAATGTAGCGACCCAAAAACAGGATATAGGAAAGACTAATCAGGATTAATATCGGCATAAACCAACCGGTAGTTCGCCTGGTAAACTCTATTGCCAGCCCAATCGCGACTATTGAGAACAGATAGTCACTGAGTATGTATTCTGTCTCTCTGGCGTAGAGAGCATTCTCAAACAGGATTAGATAGGTGGAGGTAAGCACTGCAATAACGGCAAGCGCTACATTGACCCAATAGGCCAGTGATTTGGACGATACGCTGTCGGATTCATTGGCCATTAGAGCGCAGATTGCACAAAATCCACCGAAGTGTATGGCCGATAGCCATAATTCAGAAATGCTGGCAAATACGTTGCAGTAAATATGGAACAGGGCAAAGAAGAATGCTGCCCAACGCAAATAGTTAGATTTCATTAACCTTAATTAAACCCCTTCCGCCGGTTCTATTGCCGGGCTTATTTCATTCAGTAGTAAACGTTGCGGAATATCCAGACCAACTTCCCGATAGTAACGAATTGCACCTGGATGTAGTGGAGCGCCCAAACCATCGATAGCAATTTCCAGGCGCATATCTTTCGTTGCACCATGTATCTCTTGCAGGGTTGCCAAATTTTCCCATATTACTTTTGTTACGTGATAAACCACTTCTTCCGGAATATCATCTCGAGTAACTAAAACGTTTGGTGAGGCTACGGTGCGAATTAACTCAGTCTGATTAGGGTAGGTTCCGGGGGGAAACTCATACCAATCCCAAAGAGGGTACTTGGCGTTTATCTTGTCCAGGCTTTCTTGCGTCCAGTTAAGTATGGTCATGCGGTTACCTAATAGAGCATAGGCCTGTGTAATAGAGCTAACTGGAGCTCCCGCAGGAATATTCATTCCTACTATATTGCCATCTTGAATAGCGCTGGTTGTAGGGCCGTAGCCCATATAGGCCAGACTGAATTTTTCTTCATAATCTATGCCCAGGGTTTCCAGAATGAATCGACCTGTTTGCTCGGCCCCGGAATTTCGCGCACCTAATACATAGCGCTCGCCATCGAGACTATTGAGATCCATTATTTGACCGCTGCTGGCTAATTCGCTGAGCAGGACAAAATGTTCAACGTTTTGCCAAAGCGCACTGACGCTGCGCATATGGGTTTGAGGAGAACTAACCGGGCCCTCTCCAGACCACGACCAGGCACCAAAGGGGCCCTGCAGGATTGCAAACTGGACTTGATTGTCTCTTAGTAACTTAACATTCTCTAAGGAGCCGGCCGAGCTGATGGCCGTGAGTGAAATGCCTTCTGACTCTGCCAGCTGTGCATGAGCGATAGTGGCCAGTGCCACGCCAACTGGATAGAAGGTGCCGCCAGTGGTGGCGGTTGTAAGCACATAGGGTCGGGCACGGGTTAATTCGTCGCTGCAGGACGCCAGCAGCAAAATTAAAATAACGGCGGTGACAACGTTTTTCATTAATAGTCCAAACCCAATCTCAGTGTGTCAGTGGATATGCCGTAAGCAGCTTCAAATATTCCCTTAAGCAATTGAAATTTAAGTGAAAACTCAAGATCATTCCGATTCGTAAACGGCAACCGATGAAACCATATTTCCCGCTAAAGCACAACGCAGAAGGGCCGCGCTAGGCGCAACTTTAGGTCACAATCTGAAGTCACAGAGGAGGCTGTGGAATAGGGCTAGTTGTCAGGAGTCGCTGGCAGTTGAATAGCGCGCGCCCTGCCTGAGCCACCTTGAATCACGTCTGTGCCTAAGAAGACAGCCCCACTATTTGTGCTCCCAAAGCTGCCAAGGGAAACGCTGGTGTTTTGCCGTTGTTGTTGAAATTCTGCCAGTGCTTCTAATTCAGACTCTGATAGGTCGAAGGCTAGTGCTTCAAGCTGAGCCTCGGGACTCGCAATAGCCATCATCTGTTGGCGTATATCCCGGCGGTTTGTCAGCTGGGGATTGGATTGCATTTCCTGGATCAGCTGCATTCTCGCCTGACCCTGTTCTGCAATCATATTACTAAGCGCGCCAATTATTACTTCCAGGCGCTCATCGCTGACATTCAAGGATTGCAGGAATCCTCCGAACTGGCCATGAAGTGCGAAAATTTCTGACATCTGAGCAGGGTCCAGCGCTGAGAGTTGTTTGAACAAACTAACGCGGGGATCTGTATTTGCGCCGTTGGATTGCGGTTGTAGTTCGCGACTAAGCTGTTGACGAATTCTTGCTTCCAGTTGCTCGTACTCGGGATTTATCTGCTGTTGTGCAAGCTCCAGTTGACGCGACAGAGCAGCGATCTGGCTATCGTTGCTATTCAGCTGTTTCCGCAGAGACTGAAGTTGCTTTTCCGCCTCTATTCTCTGCAGGCTGTTGGTTTCGATCTGCGATAGTAGTTGCGAGATTTGATTTTCATAGTTGGCGACTTGTTGAGCTTGCAGCTTGGTCTGTTGAGCTTCGTTATAAGCAAACAGAGCGCCGAGTACCAGCAAGAAAATGGCAATGCCTGTAAAAAATTTCATGATCAGTTCTTCTTTCTGTCTGCTCCCAAGGTGTCACTAACGTGACCGGAAAGAGGCTTCTCTTCTTCCAGCTTGCCGATGAGAAGAATAGCGCCCACGAATATCGCTGATATTACCGTTATGCTTGTCACCAGCACGATCCGATAGAACATGGCGATGTAGACACCGCTGAAATAGAAAACTAGCTCAGCCGCTATATTTATTACTACCCCAGAAATGACTAAGGTTAACCAGACTGCATGTTTCATGGGCTAAGGTCCAGAGCGTCTTGGTGTGTGGATGCGGACTAATTCGAGAGTAACAGCAATCCCCGAATGTGACCACTGTCGGTGTCGGTAAAAATAAACACATCGTCACGTTCATCAGCATTTAATCGCACCGGAACTATGTCTCCGTTCGTCACTTCGGAATTGAGTTCGATTATTCTGTCCGCAGTTTTGCCTGCTACGGCATTCAATTGGCGATTGCCACTGATCGAAATATTGTTTATTACATCTCGAATATTGAACTCATAATTATCACGCTCCCTGGAATAGTCCAGAGCGCCTAAAAATAGTTCGGATCCATCCTCGGGCAAAGTTTCAGGCTGTATGCTGTTGAAGAAAATCTTGACCTGATTGTTGATCATCAACAGTAAGTCTTGTCCACTAGGATTAGCGTCAAGATTGGCAAGGCTGCTGAATATTTCTTCATCAGAGGCGGATTCACGAACTTCCTTTTCAATGTCCCGGAAAGTGGAGGTCAAGCTGATAACAGAGGGAAATTTTAAATCGATGGTAAGCTTTCGCGAGGGCCGCCGCGCGAAACGTTCTCCATCATTTGGATAGATAAAAGCTTCAATAGCTATGCTTCCCGAAAGGGCCAGCCAAACAAAAATATCGCCCACTGAAATGCTTTCTACTCGCCACAGCCAAAGATCTTTTAGTCCGTCTTCATTCTCATCCTGAAGAAATGTGCCAAGCACATTGCCGCCGGAACGCAGTACTTGCCTGGGTTCCGAGAAATTCATGGCGGATTCACTGCCGGCAAACAAGGAGACTTTACCTCCCTCTCGAAGCAGAAGGTCGTCAATGCCATCACCATCAACATCATCCAGGATCTCTTCATGAGTGAGTGCCAACAATCCGGTGAGATTGGAAAAATCCAGATTATCGATATCAAATTCGCCCAGGCGTTCTTCGATTTCCAATATATCGAGAGAGTAGCTTGCCTGGCTGGAGAAATATTCCTTACCCTCTTTATTAGCAATAAATACGTTCAGTTCTTCCTCGGTTCTGGATATTAGATCATCGAAGCCATCGCTGTTGACGTCTCTCAACTCCATCATCGGAATGCGTATGGCTTGTCCCGTGCGACGTTCGAGGTGGTTCCCATCTAAATTCGTACGCATGCGTAATTCGGAGCGAACACTTAAACTGTCTTGATAATTATACTTGTCACCATTCTTGCTGCCGTCACTTATGTGAAGATTTATAACGCCGGCCCCAGGAATTAGGAAATCATCGATGTTGTCGCCGTTAATGTCTTGCGAAAAATGTAAACGATTAACGCCCTTGCTCAAGTAGCCATTTAGATTCGACAGTATAGAAACCGGATCTTGAACGGATTGATTGGAAACTTGCCATGCCAATATCTCGGAGCCGTCGATCAGGGCGATTATGGAGCTTGAACCCGCTGCTCCAAATTGCCTGCTTAAATCCCATCCCACCGCCTGGCCCGGGAAAATAATTCTGTGGCTCAGATCGTCGAAATGGAATCCAGTCTCGCTCTGAAAATAGATTTGCAGCGCATTGTCGACCACAGCAATCAGATCTTGCAGATCATCACCGTTGATGTCGGCTATAAGCAAGTTTTCCGTTTCCAGCGGTAGCTGGAACTCTTGTTGCAGAAACTCAAGCTGTTGCGCCCCTAGCTGCGAGGCTGCAGGCAGCAGAGTGCATGCGGAAAAATAAGCGAAGAGTTTGATCAGGCTATTCATGGCGCAGCCACCAGTATGGTCGTTGCTGTAGCGTGGCGCAGCAACAGGTCAGGCTTGTCGTCTTGATTTAGTGCTAAAACTTCGAATTCAAAAACAGTTCTTGAAGAGACATATTCCCAGAACGGCTCGTCGGCGATGCTCAGGTCTTCCAATATTTTCTTGGCCGCCAGCGTGCCGTTCTCGGTCACATACAATGCGTCACGGCGACCGTCTCCGTCAACATCATAGAGTAGAGACATTTGCTCGGAGAGCGCGCGAGCATTGGCAGCCGAAAAGCTCTCGTCCAGCTTCGAACTCGGTCTTCGATTGAAAAATTGATTGCTTTCGCTGGCTTCGGTTCCAAACAATAACTGTGTGCGATTGATGCTTGCGTTACGGATAGCATCAACTACAGGGATTGTATAATAGCTGACATTGAGTATGGGATTGGAATCCATATCGAGAGGAATAATGTTCAGTTGCACATCGTAGCCAGAGAAACGCATGACTTGATCAGCTTGCTGTAAGTTAAATTGGCCCATTTCGTTGCGGTAAAAATAAGCGTTTCGGTCATTACCTTCGCCACTGGTCCGCAGCAGGTCTAGCTGTTGATCATTGTTCATGTCAACCAGTCGGATATCTCCGCTGGTATCTAGAGATCCAGTCCAGTCAGGTTTTTCGGCGAAACCCGATTGTCTGTGCTGATAGTGAATATTCAGCTGCCCCAGCCCATCTTCACCGATGTTTATATAAGCAATATCTGCAAGATCGTCAGAGTTTAACTGGGCAAGGACTGCGGTGGGCATCCAGCTCTCGGTGCGAAGCAGGGAGCGGGTTTGTTGTTCCTGCTGGTCCCATTGCTCTATAAAGCCATCAAAATAGGAATCAGACTCAACATCTATTTCAATCACTACTCCTTCTTCGGCATTGATGCCAATTCTTGCATCCATGCCTGAATTGTTTCTGCCACGCTGCGCTGCTGCCATGTTTTCGTTGCTGGTGCTAAATGTAGACAGCAATTCGAAATTTTCCTTGCCCCGGCCCTTGAAAAATCCGTAGATGTCATCGCCCGGCAGTAGCAGATCAAGCTCACCATCGTTGTCGATGTCTTTTAGATCGGGAATGAATTGCACAAATTCTAGATCAGGCACGGCAGCGATTAGTTCCCATTGCAGTAACTGTTTTATATTACCGGCATATCCTTCTATGCTCGAAGACAGGCTAAACACACCGGAATTCGAATACATTATCAATTCTTTTCCCGGTTCTGGTCGCAGGTCGGCGAAGCCTATAGCAATAATTTCGGTTTTTATCTCGATTCTCTGCGGGATGCTCGAAAAACTTCCGTCAGATTGTTGGTGAAACACATGCAGTTCTCTGCCGATGCCAGTTTGATAACTGGCATGCACTATATCCTTGCGACCATCACCATTTAGGTCTTCAAGAATTAGCTGCTGTTCCCAATTGTTTTCCCGTTCCAATTCGAAGGCTACATAATTGGATTGCGCTAGCAGAAGGGCCGGAGCCAGAGAGCCCAAGAGCACAGCAATTAGTGTGGCGCTTTTGGAAAGCTTGCATGTTGAATCTGAAAGCAGCACGTCAATTCTCTTCTTCTACCAGTTCACCAAGATCGCTACTAAAATTAATAAGACCTAATATGCTGTGAGATCGTTCTTCTTCAACCCGATTATAGCTGTAGAAAGAAAACAGCCAGAAATCCAGGATAGAGAGGCTGCGGCTTTTGGGGGCGACTGACGATTGATATCGCAGTAGAGGTCCGAGGGAAACTTCACTGATTCGTCTGCCGGGATTCCATAGGTCGAAACGGGTTTCAGACACGGTTTGTCCATCGTAGACAGTCACGGTTACGCTGTCTCCCAATGCAAACTCCGAGTTGAAGCGACTGATCAAATCCTGTGCAGAATTTAGCGGCACGCCACTAATAGCCAATAGCAAATCGCCGCGGTGTATGCCTGCCCCGGGCAATGGGCTTTCGGGAAGTAATTCAACTACTCTTGCTGCCGCCACGGCGGGCTGCTCTCGAATAGTAACCATCTCTGTTGTATACGCCGCCCGACTGGCTATTGGATCCACCCTGTAAAGTTCCTGCGGTGCGGGATTGCTAATGATCGTTCTTGGTATCAGAGTCGCTTCAAAAACCACGGTATTGCGACGCACCTTGAAAATATAGGCTGGCTCGCTTGCGGCTTGTTGCTGCAAGGCGAGTACTACGTCTGGATGATTGGTCAGTGTGTCGTTGATGCTTAGAATGATATCGCCTGGCTGAATTCCTGCTGAATCAGCGGCGCCGTTAGTGGATACATCGCGCACGCGTACACCTGGAAGTATTTCGATATTGCTCAGAGAGTCACTTTCATTCAGGCCCAGCTGCAAACCGAAATCGATGCGTTCCTCGCCGTTACTGGCGACCTTTGTGAGACTAATATCTTCCGCAGATAGATTAAGTGCAGGTACCAGGATTGAGGGTTCATAACTGACGCAGGCTGACAGCAGCAGCGCGCAATTTAACAAGCCAGCAGACACCACTCTTTTTGCAGTTATAGTTAACACCTCAGATTTTCCTCCTCTGCACTATCCATAGCGCTGCCGTAAAAAATAGTAGCAGAGCAGGTAATGGCACCCACATGTTCAATTGTAAAACGCGATCATCAATCAAAACATCAGAGTAGCCACGCACTATTCGGCTAACCGCCTGCAAGTAAGATTGATCTATCAAAGAGGGCTGAAAACTCGCGTAGATATAGTTTGAAAAATCTCCCAATAAGCCCTTGAAAATATCAATTGCCAGAGTAATTCCCAGTGCAGTGGTCACCGCCTGTGTAGCCGACTGAGCGGAGACCGAGACTAGAAGCCCGAAACCAATAGCGGCGGGTATGGGAAGCAGGGCCAAGTGCAGGCCGAGTTTGATCTCGTTCTGGATTTCCTGCTCACTGATCAATTCAAAACCATCTTCTACAATGGCGTCGTATTCCCACAGTATACCGCTGAGGAAATAGCTAACTGCTAATAGAAGCAATACCGAAATTATCGCCAGCAGGTGCAGATGAATCAGTTTGGCGGTGATGGAACTACTTCTGCTAACTCGTCTAATAAATAAATGTCGTATGCTGCCAATATCGCGTTCGTAACTGAAACTGTAAGCAGCCTGCGCTACTATCAGCAGGCCCAATATAGTCAGCCCCGTACTTAATCCATCGACAAAGAAACCGTAGGCATTGGAGCCAATGGCCCGATCAAATTCAGAAGCGCCAAGCAGGTTGTTCCGAGCCTGTTGTCCGGTTTCGCCGAGTTTGACGATGAATAATTGCACCGCTGCAATAAGTGCAGGCGCCAGTACTATGAGTTTGCTGGCGAATGTGCGCATTGCAATAAATAACTCGGCTTTGATTGCGACCAGCAGACCGTTCACGGCGAACCCTCACTGCTTATTTCCCTAAATAAAGTAGCTAGGGATGCCCGCTTTAGAATTAGTTCCGATACCAAAACATCGTTTTCCACCAGCGATTGGTTTAGAGAGGCGGAGTCCATGCCTTCGACAGCAATATTCATGTAGCCCTTATCGTCGACATTTAATAACTGCACTCCGGACAGGTTTTCTAATACGGCAGTAGCGGCATCGAGTTGTTCAGTTTTTAATTGAATGCTGTTGCCGGTCTTTTCCAACAAATTTGCAATGCTGTCGTTAAGGGCTATCTTTCCCTGATTCAATATGGCGATATGCGTGCATATCTGCTCCAAATAGGGCAGCTGATGGCTGGATAACAGGAAAGCTGTTTCTTGTTCTCGGTTCAGGCTGGTAATCAGCTCAAGCACATCATCCACGCCTTCGGCGTCGAGGCCATTGAAGGGTTCATCCAGAACAATTAGTTCTGGTTGCCCAAGAAGAGCTTGTGCGATAGAGGTTCTACGTTTATTGCCTAGTGATAGATGCTTAGTCTTAAATTTGCTGAAGCGGCTAATCCCCAGCATTTCTTCAACCTCTGTTGCAGTGCGCTTCGGCGTTTCACAAAGCAGCATGGCGTGTTCTAGAGTTTGGCGAACGGTAAGATTGGGGTGCAGGCTAGGGCTGTCGAATATCGCCACCAATTTACCCTTGGCTAGATGCAAGCGTTCAGGAGCAAAGCCCAATACTGAGACCGTGCCGGAGTTGAACGCTTGCAAGCCGAGAATGCATTCAATGGTGGTGGTTTTCCCGGAGCCATTCAGGCCAACTAGTCCATGAACCGAGCCGCGCTCGATTTGTAGATTGAGGTCGTTGATGACGGCAAATGAGCCGTAGCTTTTATTAAGCCCGGAAACAGTTAAGGCTGGCATACTCAGTAGTGCTCACAGGTTACAAAACAAGACTCAAGAGTTGCTCGCAAGAATACCGTGCCTGAACAAGGCGGAGCTGGTTCGATGAGCGAGGCAGTATTGTTAGCGCCTCGTTCATCGAGTTGATTCTTCTAATCTACGAACAAGTCATCTATTTGGATTTGTTTGACCGTACCAAATTGTTCTAGTTCCTCTTGTTCGATAATAGAGAGGTCACCGACAATAGAAATTAACTTCGGCCTGTCTTTTACATGCTGTTGTTGAAAACCAAGTAAGTCGTCCATGCTCGCAGTTTGTAATTGTTGATAACGTTCTCTTCGCGGATCACTCTCGATACCGAGTCGTTCCCATCCGCGCACCGCTCCAATCACCTCGCGAAAGTTCACTTTCGAAGTTCGATAACGATTAATCAGAGACTCCACTGAACTGTCGAAACGTTCGCTGGAAGCTGGCATATTGTCGATCAAATCCAGGAATGCATTTAGCGCATCCACGGTTTTATCGGTTTGAGTACCTATGGCTCCCAGCATGATGTTCTGATCGTTCAACCTGCTACCCTGTGCATAACGTGCCGAAGCGGTATAGGCGAGAGCCCTGGCTTCTCTCAATTCCTGAAAAACAACACTGGACATACCGCTGCCAAAGTAATTGGTATAGATGGAGGACAATACACTGTCGTCCTCAGTGTATTGTCCATCAGGAAATTCTATACGCACCTGCGCCTGCGCGGTTTGTTGATCCACCACATAAATTTCTGTTTCATCGATGTTTCGAGCGGTACGGAATCTATAGGCGGGTGTATCTTTAAGCTCGGCGTTCACTACATGATGTCGGCGCAGTGTCGCAACCAAATCTTCCAGGGGCATTGAGCCTGTGTATGAAAGCGTGTGCTTGTAGTCGAGTAATTCCGCCGGTAAGGAAAGCAGTTCCTCAACTGTTGAGGCCTGTATTTCTTCACTGGTCAATGCTTCAAGCATAGGCGATTCTTCGCCGTATCGATTGTATAGATATAGGGCCCGGGCAATAGCGGGGGGAGAACTCTTTTGATCCTGTCTAGACTTCAGCAGAATACCCTTCATCTGTTCCAAAGTTTGTTCGTCCGCTCTGGGGTTCTTAATGAGATCCAGGGCGAGGGCCAGTGATGCCTCGAACTGCTCATCTAATCCTGAAATGGCAATGCCCGAAGAATTTTCGCCGGCGCCAAAACGGAAATTAGTGCCCATCTGATACCATTCTTTCTGCAGTTCTTCGTTGCTCTTGCTGCTTGTGCCCGCTACATCCATCAGTGCGCCTGCAAGACTTAATTTTTCGTTTTCTTCCGTGCCGACTTCAATATTCACGGAAAATGAAAACAAATCGTTGAGCGGGTTCGGCGCATAATACAGTTCCACACCATCGGCAAATTCGATGACACGGTAATCTTTGTCAGCTTCAACAAAAGTTGGCTCAATTTCCTCGTACTCCATCGCAAGAATTTTCGCGGCGAAGGCTGATTGTAGTGAAGAGTCTATGTTTACCGGATCAATTTGAGGCTTTTCAACTGTTGGTATTTCGTTCTGTGCGTCGATTCTATACACGGCAACATAGTCGTTACCGAAATATTTATTGGCTACATCCACTACATCCTGTTTTGTCAACTGGCTCATACGATCAAGCTCGGCAACGTGGTAATCCCAATCCGAGCCCTGAATGAATGAGTCTCTCATCATGCTGACTCGGGCCTGATTGAACTCCAGACTCGCTTTTTCGTTTTTCTTGAAATCATTAATAATGGCGGCGATTATCCAGTCTTCGAACTCGCCGGTCTTGATGATCTCCAGTTGCTCGAGTAATAGTTGTTCCACTTCTGCCAGAGTTTGATCCTGCTTAGGGATGCCATACAGATTTTGTGAGCCTGCATCATTCAAGAACAGGGGCGACGATCCAGCTTCAGAGACTAGTTGCTGTTGGTTTAAGTTAAGGTTTATTAGACCGGCGGTGCGATTGTCGAGGATCATATCCAATAGAATCAGCGCTTCCTTGTCTTCGCTGTTATTACCAGCTGTGCGAAAGGCAATTTGCACTTGTTCTTCACCGGGATACTGGACAGTTCTGCGCTCCGCGCCTCGCAGCGGTTGTTCCTGCCAGGGGCCGACCTCCGGAATTGGTTTGGCTTCCCAGCGGGAGAACTTTTCACTAATCACTGTGATTGCTTCTTCGATATCGATGTCGCCACTGATGAAGATAGCCATGTTGTTGGGCACATAATACGTGTCGAAGTAATTTTGAATGTAGACCAGTGACGGATTTTTAAGATGTTCAACCGTTCCAATAGTAGGCTGCTGGCCGTAGGGATGAACTTTGTAGAGCATCTCATCGATAGCTGTGCCAATTACTCTATCCTTGTTATCCAGGGTGCGATTCTTTTCTTCGTAGACGGTTTCCAGTTCGGTATGAAATAGTCTAAATACGGGATTCACGAAGCGGTCGGATTCGATCTCAGCCCACTGATGCAGGCGATTTGAGGGCAGACCCACTTTATAGACAGTTTCTTCGTACCAGGTGTGTGCATTTAACGCGCTGCCACCCATGTTGTTGTAGACTTTGTCTATTTCATTTGGCACCGAATATTTTGCGGCAAGTTGCGCTTCACTATTAATTTCAGCATAGATCTCTGCTCGTCGCGCTGGGTCAGTCTCATCGTGATGCTCTTCATAGAGTTCCACTATACGATCCAGATGTGGTTTCTCTGCCGCGTAATCAAGGCTGCCTAGATTCTGATTACCCTTGAATAACAAATGCTCCAGATAGTGAGCTAGGCCAGTGCCATCAGCCGGATCGTGTTTGCTGCCTGCGCGTACCGCGATCTCGGCATAAAATCTTGGCTCCTCATGATTCTCGGTGAGATATACCCTAAGCCCGTTATCTAGCTCGAAGATTTGTGCATTTAAAGGATCACTGTCATTGGCAGTGTGAATTCTTCGATAAGCTAAGGCTGCAGCCGCAGTTTGTCGTGAATTGCTGTCTGCCGAAGTGCCTGTAGCTGGGCTTGAGGAACTTCCATTGTCGCTGCAGGAAACCAGGGCCAGCACGGAGATAGCGAATAGGCTATTTCGCGTCCAGTCCCGAGCTGTTCGTAATTCAATCATAGTAAGACTCCGAGATATTCATGAGTAATTGGCCACAATGCCCCTAATGTAGGGCATTCTCGCGGAAAATGTAAGTGAGCTGGGATACGCTGTGGTGTTATTGGGGTAGATTCTCCATTCCTATTCTAGCTTGAGTGATCGAGACTCGACCTTCACCATCGGTGGATGCTTCCAAGATTATATCGACACCGCTTGTTTGTGCATTGATGAAACGATCAAGATGTTCGATCTGCGCACTGTCGAGCTGTGGCAACAGTGTTTCCCGGGCTCTATGGAAGGCTGCGATCTTGTCATTATGAGCATCGCGCATGCTGCCTTGGTTGTTTACCAGCGCTGCGTAGTTATTTTCAATGGACAGTATTTCATCGACTAAAACATTCACTATTTGTTCCTGGCTAGCTCCACTTATGGCATCGCCAGTTCGCAGTAATGCCTGTTTGTAGACCTCAACTAAGGTGTCTTGCTTTAGCAATAAATCATATTCTGCCAGTTGCTCTTGCTGCCCGGGATTTAGAGTGGCTTGCATGTTTTTTGCTAAAGCGTTTGCAGCGAATAAATCTTCAGCCTGTTCTGCCGTGAGAGTGCCTTCCATCAAGGCCTCCATCTTTGATAGTGCAGCGCGGCAAAATCCACGATGGCATCCATAACCAGTTGCCTTTCGGTACCGGGAATGCCCAATGCGTTTAAGTAGCTGTCATACAGTCTGGGCATGTTGTTCATAGCCAGGGCTTTAGCGTTGCTTGGGTCAGAATAGGAAGCAAAAGCAGAACCTCTATTACTATCACCTTGGCGCATTGTTTGTTGTTGGGCTACTTCGGTTCTGGCTTGTTGTAACAGCTTTTCGTAGTCAGGGTCGATCTGTAGGCGGGTTTCTTGTAGCGTATTGCTGAGGTTTGTTAGTTGCACGGACGAGCTTAGCAACTGTTGATTGAGTGCTTCGATTTGCGCTTCGAATCGCAACCGTTGCCGGGCATTGTCTTCGGACAGTTGCTGCAATTGAGTCTGATAGCTCAGCGCCGATTGAAGTTGCTGCGCGGTTTGCTGGTTTTGTAATACAAGAAAACCGAGGCTCGCAAGCAATAGGCCAAACGTTAAAACGACTAGCAATTTCATCATGATTCTCTAGGGACCTTCTGATTAACTCCAAATTTGCGTGACCTGAAGCGTACAGATTCTAGACGCCGTTTGCCGCGTGGGCCACTCCCTTTGCAACAACGGCAACGACGAAGATGGGCGCTTCAGGCCGCGCCCTTCGGGTCACCGGCTTGCCCCGATCTTTTCCTTGTCTGTTCTCGACAGGCCGACGCATGCCTTCAAAGAGACGCCTCAATCTCGGAACAAGCCAAAAGCCAGAGGGAGTTTGGAGTTAATCAGAGGGTCCCTAAAGCCAATTCGCCTTAGATTACTGAGTTCAAGCTGAACTATAAACCCATCTCTGCGATTGTGAAGCCAGTTGAAATCCAGATATTGTCCAGACAGCAAGATTTAGTTGCAGCTGTAGGCGGTGCAACAGATAGTAGCAGGCAGTGGGGTGGTTCGGGACTTGGAAAAAGGGCTTAAAATCAATTTGTTATCCCACTCAGCGGAGTTTCGCTTGGTCGTTTAATATAAACTGGTTTTTGCTAATTGGGCGTATAATTCCCTGCTCGGGCCATATGTCTCTAGTAAAATCCGTAATACTGGCTAACTTAATGAAATCATTGATAAAAAAGTTTAGCATCGTCTTTTCTGGCAGCATGTTAATCGCTTGCACGACGAGCGCCTATAAGCAAAGTGCTGATCAGGAGAGCTATGAGGCGATTGCGGGCAAGGCGGACTTAGTGCCTGGTATGAGTCAGCAGGTGCTTATCGACGAGGAAAAAGTTGTCGATCTAAGCGACTTTTCTTTGAATGGTGATTCCTTCGAGTTTCTCGATAATGAGGCAGATAGCGAGATTGGTGCACAGATAATCAGTCTTAATGCGGCGCTGGATATGGCGTTCCAGCACAGCAAGGAATATCAGTCGCAGAAGGAACGACTTTATCTGGAAGCCTTGGCGCTTACTTTTGATCGCTACCGCTACACCCCCACTTTTTCTGCCACGGTCGCTGGAGACTATCAATGGGATGCTGAAGATCAGTTTGTGACCGATATGCAGGCTCTCACCGGTATGAGCAATATAAGTACCAGCGAAAGCATAGATGCAAATACCAGTTTAGGCGCTCGTTACCTATTGAAAGGCGGTGGTGCAATTGCCCTAAATCTCACCAACAATTTCACCCGATTTCTGACCGGCGATATCAGTGAATTTGGCACTGGGGCACTAATTGGCTCTTTTACACAGCCTCTGCTGCGGGATTTTGGCAGCGAGATTGAGACTGAGGCATTGATGCAGGCTGAACGCGATCTATTATATCAGCTCAGGGACTTCACGCGCTTTCGTAAGTCCTTTACAGTGAGAGTGGCATCACAGTACTACTCTGTTTTATTGAATCGGGAGACGGCAAAGAATAACTACGCCGGATTGCTGGCAAATAATCTTTCTCTGGAGCGTGAGCAGGCGTTCCAGGCCGAGGGTCTACGCACGCTGTTACAGGTTGGCCGGCTGGAGCAATCTTCCTTGCAGCAGGACCTGCGTTGGACCTCATCTATAACCCGCTACAAACGCTCCCTGGATAATTTCAAAATATTACTTGGCCTCGATGCAGACGAAAATATAGTACTGGACGATAACGAAATGACACTGATTTCGGAAACCGGCATGGATAGCCCGGACCTTGGTCTCGAACAGGCCATAGAGTTAGCGGTACAAACCCGTTTGGATTTATACACTGAGCTGGATCGTGTTCAGGATAGTGCGCGTAAAATAGAGGTGGCGGCGAATGCCCTTAAACCTGGCTTGGACTTGAGCTTTGTTGCCAATGTGCCCGATGCAAATAATGGTAATCTAGGCGAACTGGATTTTGAGAATGCGGTTTATACGGCCGGATTGGATTTAGAACTGCCCCTTGATAGCAGGCTGGAGCGAAATAATTATCGACGTGCCCTGATCGACTATGAGGTAGCGACCCGTAATTATCTGCTCGCCCTGGATGACATTAAGCTGGATGTTACCGATATATGGAGGCGCATGAATGAGTCAAGCAAGAGTTATGAGATTAGCCTTACCAGTGTAGAAATAAATGAGCGTCGGGTAGAGGAGGCTGAATTGCGCGCCGAACTGGGGCTTGGCGATATTCAGGACACAGTTGATTCACAAAATGATTTAACTGCGGCACGGACCGATTTAATTAGTTCAATCGTAGATCACAATATTGCGAAACTGGAATTCTGGAGGGACTTGGGTTTGTTATACGTCGATGACAATGGGCAATGGGAGGAGGGCATCAATGAGCCGCGATGAGCAAGCTACAGAAACCAAGCTTGGTGTTTCCCAGCTATGGAGCAGGGTTCCCGAGCCGCTAAGGTTAAAAGTCATGCAGCTGAAGAATCAGTTTATGGCGGCCAGGAAATCCACGCAGTACGCCATAACTGGCGCCGCTGCTGTTACTGTTTTGTTGCTTCTCTTCTGGGGAGGCAATTCCACTGAATCTGCTGGGGGCAATATTACCTTCGAGGCAAGACGCGGCAATCTGGATATCACTGTTTTAGAAGGCGGTTCTCTGGAAGCCCTGCAATCTCAGGAAATACGATCGCGGGTGAAGGGTCGCGAGGGTGTCAAGATTCTGAGTATTGTAGAAGAAGGTTATCGAGTAACACCGGAAGATGTTAGCGCTGGAAAAATTTTAGTTGAACTGGATAAATCACAATTGATCGACGAGCAATTGAATCAGGAAATTGCCGTGGAAACTGCTGAGGCCAGTTATATAGAACGCAAGGCAGAGTACGAAATTCAGTTGAATCAGAACATGACTGACCTCAATGACGCGCGCCAAGACATGCGCTTTGCGAAGCTGGATTTTGAAAAATTTCTGGGTGGAAATATCGTCAATGAAATTGTTGCTGAATTGGAAATCGAAGAGCGTCTGGCAAAAGCAGAACAGGCCGATCTCGAGGCAGCACAGTTAGCGGCGGCGCCAGCAAGTAGACCTGCGACGCAAGCAGCGACAGTTGCTACCGGGGCAGACTTAGCCTTTGATATAGATTCAATGCCGCCACAAATGCAGGAGCGTATTCGTCAAACAATGGCGGAGAACGGCGGGACTCTTCCCGCTGAAATGCTCGAGCGCATGCAGAACTTCGGCCAGGGTGAACCTGGTGGCGCAGGATTTGCGGGTGGTCAGCGCGGTCGTGGCAATAGACCCAGCCGTGCATCAGTTGCAGTGGAAACCGGCGCTGTAATAGCGAGTGAGCCCCCGACCTTAACTCTGCGGCCGGAGCTGAGCTCAAGCAACAGAGAATTAGAGACACAGACAAATTTGCTGATGGATGACAGTTATATGGCTGTTCGAAATCAACTCGATTTCACACAGTATGCTGACATCAATAAGTTGGAAGACGGTGAAGCGAAACAGCAATTGCGATCATTACAGGATGATCTGCAAGTAGCGCAGGAAGAACTGCTGCTGGCGCAGGACAGAATCGCCGGACAAAGACGATTGGAAGCCCGTGGTTTTATCACTCCTACAGAGCTGGAGGCGGAAGAGTTAAATTTGAATAAGGCCTCCAATAAGATGGAGCAAAAGGAAACGGCGTTGAAGTTATATATTCAATATACCTTTCCTAAAGACGCCGAAGAAAAATTATCGGATTATGAAAACGCGGTGATGAGTTACCAGCGCCAGGTGAAAGAAAATATCGCTGAGCTGGCTCAGGAAGCGGCACAATACAGTTCTGCTGAACGAAAATTCAATTTGGAGCGAGTCAAGTTGGCAGATGTGAATGAGCAGATTGAACTGGCAACAATTCGTGCAGAACGTCCTGGGCTGGTTGTTTACGGTGCATCAAATCAAAATTCCATGCGTTATCGCAGTAATAGCCAGGAGGCAGTGCAGGAAGGGGCAACCGTAAGGGAGCGTCAATCGATATTGACTATTCCCGACATGCGCGAGATGGCTGTTAAGGTGAATATTCACGAATCGGCAGTGCAGCGGGTGCAGGTAGGCCAGTCAGTAAAAGTGTCAGTTGACGCCTTTCCTGATGAGCAGCTAACCGGCGTAGTAACAAAAGTTGCAGTGGTTGCCGATTCGGCAAACTCTTTCATGAATCCCGATCTCAAGGTCTACCCCACAACCATAAAGATCGATGGCACCCACGAATGGTTACGGCCCGGTATGAGTTCCGAGATAGAAATTCTTGTGGACAGCCTCGAGGATGTGATCTATGTGCCGGTCCAGGCCGTTACTTATTTTGACGATAAGAGAGTCGTGTATGTTTCTACGCGTGGAAGACCGGAACGCCGTGAAATAGAAGTAGGCACCTTCTCTGAATCTTTCATCGAGGTGGTAAGTGGTATTGAAGAAGGAGAGGAAGTGTTATTACTTCCACCACAGCAAAGCCTGAACAATAATTCAGGCGGATAGCCTGTTGTTATTTCGGTCGCCCAATCACAGCTACGAGCCAAGCGATGCTTGAATCAAATTCTGAAACAGCTACATCGTCAACCGCGGTTGCCGCCGCGGTGAGCGGACAATCAATTGTGGCGAGTCTGGTTGATATTCGTAAAACCTATTATATGGGTGCGCTTTCTGTAGAGGTATTGCACGGAATCAGTCTCGATTTCTACCGCGGTGATTATATAAGCATCATGGGCCCGTCCGGCTGTGGTAAATCTACCTTAATGAATATTCTCGGTTGTCTGGATCAACCAACTGAGGGTAAATATTATCTGGGTGATGAAGATACTTCGCAGATGGAAGACGATGAGCTGTCTACCATTCGAGGCGCCCGCTTAGGATTTATTTTTCAGTCCTACAATCTTATTCAGCAACTTAATGTGCTGGAGAATATCGAAATGCCTCTTTTCTATCAGGGCTACTCCGAAGCCGATAGCCACGAAATCGCCATGGGCCTTGCCGCCCGAGTCGGACTCGATGATAGAGTAGACCACAAACCCTTCGAGCTTTCCGGTGGGCAGCAGCAACGAGTTGCAATTGCTCGAGCATTGGCTGTTGATCCCTTGATTATATTAGCCGACGAACCCACGGGTAATCTTGATTCGAAATCGGGAGCCGAGATTTTGAATCTATTTGATGAACTTCACGATCAGGGCAAAACATTGATCATGGTTACTCACTCTGACGAACTGGCTGAAAGATCCCAGCGTTGGGTTCGTCTGCGCGATGGATTGGTAGAGAGCGATGACAGACGTAACGCTTGATCCGCCAAGTTCCAGAATTCGGCTGGGCAAAGCTCCATCTTCGAACAGTGGCTTCAACTTCATTCGTTTTAAAAAAATCACTCAGGTAGGCATAAAGAGTATTTATTCTCATGGCTTGCGATCTCTGCTAACCGTACTCGGAATTGTAATCGGTGTCGCCGCTGTGATAGCCATGCTGGCAGTTAGTGAGGGAGCGAGTTTTGAGGCGCAGCAGCAGTTTCGCGATCTGGGTGCGAATAATATTTTGTTGAAAAGTGTAAAACCGGCTGAAGTGGAGGAAAGTAGTCGAAGTGGCTTCGGCCCTCCTCAAGCCATCATCTATGGTCTCACCAACGCGGATATAGATACAATTCGAAATTCTATACCGGGCATTAACAATGTTATTGCCTCGCGCATAGTGAAAAAGAATGTGTGGAATAACGGCCTGAATATCAATACCGATGTGGTTGGTACCTCGGTTGACTACCCATCTTCGCGCAACTATAACCTGCGATCCGGGCGCTTCTTTAGCGAATCTGAAATGCGCGATCACGCCAATGTTGTGGTATTGAGTGATGAGGTCGCGAATGTACTGTTCCCAATTGATAACCCTCTGGGAAAGACGGTCAAGATCGATAGTGATTATTACAATGTTGTAGGAATCATGGAGTCAGAGGGCTATTCCAATCTAGGACAGAATCAAGCCGGCAGTTCGAATGCAGCGCCAAGTCGTATTTTTATACCTTTTACTTCTTCGAAGAGTCGTTTCGGCGAGACTACCACTCGGCAAACCGCCGGTGGAATGGAATCCGAGACGGTGGAACTGCATGAGGCAATAATTCAGATTGAAGGACAAGATGGGGTAATAGAGGTTGGTGAGATAATCGATCAGATTCTTCAGCGGCGTCACAAAGACATAGACTATGCCATCGAAGTGCCGCTGGCCTTACTGCGCCAGGCTGAAGAAAGTGCATTAAGAGATCAAATTGTGGCTGGCGCCATAGCTGGTATCTCATTGCTAGTAGGCGGTATAGGCATTATGAATATTATGTTGGCCAGCGTTACCGAGAGAACTAGAGAGATCGGTATTCGTCGTGCACTGGGCGCCAAGCGTCGCGACATTATCATGCAGTTCTTAATCGAGGCGGTAATTCTATCAGGAGTGGGCGGCCTGATCGGTGTTGTGTTGGGAATAGCCATACCCTTTATTATTTCTGCATTCTGGGGAATGACCACAATAGTTACGCCCCTTGCTCCGGTTTTGGCGTTTTCTATTTCCGCGTTAATAGGTGTAATCTTCGGTATTTATCCCTCTATACGTGCTGCTGACATGGACCCTGTTGAAGCGTTACGTCACGAGTAGTGCTGGATTGAATAGTACTCCGTGCTTAGCTCAAGTCTGGCCACAATAGTTAGCTACCTGCTTATCTAAAGTAATTTACTCGGTAATTTGGAGTTAATCAGAGTGTCCCTAGAGTTTTATCGGGACTATGATTCCATAACTTCGTCCTGATGGAGTATGCCCATGCGCAAATATTTTCCAAACATCCTGTTGCTACAAATGCTGCTGATTCCTGTTCTATTAACCGCTGCAGAAAATCCAACGCATATTTGGGAGCCCTACGACGAAAGCGCTGATCTGGAAGAATTGGCGCAGCATGAAAATCAAAACATGCGATTCAAGCTGCTTAATTCGAAGGTGGCTGACAAGAATGATCTATGGGCAGCTTTTACCGAGGAACTTGCTAACTTCGGCGCCGACAGATATGAATCACTGAAGCCATTGATCCTGGAGCAGAGTATCGCCTCCATCCAGCGAGCGGTGGCGCTGGGAGCTTTCTCTTACGAAGAACTCACTACTTTTTATATCTATCGAATTCGCGAGATTGAGCTCGACGATGCGCGGTTTATTAATGCGCTTATAGCACTGAACCCTGACGCGATCTCTCGTGCTCGTAGTCTGGATGAACAACGTTTGCAGGGTAGGCCCGTCGCCGAAGACTCCATGTTTGGCATACCGGTATTGCTTAAAGACAATATCGGTTTTGCGGGACTGGCAACTACCGCCGGCGCATTAGCCTTGCGTAATAATCACAGTGATAACGCCTTTATTACGGATCGTTTATTGGAAAACGGGGCAGTGATATTGGGTAAGGCAAATCTAAGTGAATGGGCCTACTTTTTTTGCAGTGACTGTCCTTCCGGTTACAGTGCCGTGGGTGGTCAGACCCTGAACCCCTACGGTAGAAAATTATTTGGCAGCGGTGGCTCAAGCTCAGGCAGCGGTGCTTCCATGGCAGCAAACTATGCCACTGTAGCCATTGGTTCTGAGACTTCTGGTTCCATTCTTTCTCCCGCTAGTGCCAATTCTGCTGTCGGCTTAAAACCAACTACGGGCAGTCTGAGTCGTAGCGGGGTAGTGCCTATCTCTGCCACTCTGGATACTACGGGTCCCATCACTCGTAGTGTTGCCGATGCCGTTACCCTGTTTAACGCGATGGCCGGTTATGATATCGAAGATACAGCAATGCCCCTAATTAGTGATGACCTGGCATTAATCTATAGAGATGTAAGTCTGCAGGGAAAGCGACTGGGTGTGATAGATAGTTTTGAGGATGACAATTTTTATCAGCAAGCGATTAGCCTGCTCGTTGGCAGCGGTGCCTCTGCGATAGAGCTAAGTTTGAGCAGCGCCAGAAACCCAAAGTTCAGTGAATTTCTTGGTGCTGAGATGGTGCGTGATTTGGCTGGCTATCTGTCAACCAAGGCATCGGCTGATGTCCCAATTTCGTCCATTGCTGACCTTCAGGCATTCAATTTAGTCGATAGTGATCTGCGCGCACCCTATGGTCAGGGCTTGGTCGATATGATGGCGGAGCTACAACTAAGCAGCGCTGAACTGGAAGCCTTGCGCGACGAGTTACAGTCCGCAGCTCAGGCGCAACTGCAACAAATATTTACCGATAAGCAGCTGCATGTTCTGCTTTCTATTAATAATCGCAATGCGGGCCTGGCTGCTCTGGCGAACTATCCTGCCCTAACAATCCCTATGGGGTATGAGGATGACGGACGGCCGATTGGATTGACCCTGATAGCGCCGCCGTTTCAGGAGCAGGAATTAATCGATATCGGTGCGAAGTTTGAAAGGCTTAGCAATGCCAGAAAGATAGCGGCTGAATATCGCTAGCACTGCTGGTATCGGATAGATCTTGGCCGGCAGAAACAACTTTGTGGCCCTAGAGGCTTTCTCTCTATTTCCTTCTTTTAAATTCCAATTTGGGTAAAAACTGCTTGCCAATTAATACTGTGCAGTATACAGTAACATTGCTGTGTGCCACACAGTACTCCTGGAGGCTTGGTATGAGTGAAAGATTGGAGGCTATGCGCCTCGAACTGCGGCGCGGTATTTTGATCCTGGTGGTCTTGAAGGCCCTGAAACAGGAACAGTATGGCTATTCCCTGCGCAAGGCATTGCAGGCGGTGGACATCGATATCGAAGAAGGAACTCTGTATCCCCTGGTTCGGCGGCTGGAGTCCTATGGCCTACTCCATAGCCGCTGGAGCACCGAGGAGGGCAGGAAGCGCCGTTATTATCAGACCTCCCCAAAGGGAGAAGAGATGCTGCATATACTCGAAGCAGATTGGCAGCAGTTAAACAAATCCATTGCCAGAATTTCGGAGGTAAAAAAATGAATTTCTTACAGAAGGAAAGTCCCCTGGATAAATATATTGAAGATGTGAAGACCTATCTTCCAGGGAAGAACCGCCAGGATATTATTGATGAATTGCGCAGCATTCTAGAGGATCGACTAACAGATATGTCTGCCGAGTCAAATCAGGCACCCAGTGATGAGGCGGTTATTGAAATGCTAAGTGATTTCGGTCACCCGCTGCGTGTTGCTGCAAAGTATCAGAGCGACAGTCGGTCACTGGTTGGCCCCACTCTGTACCCGTTCTATCGAATGTCGGTGATGGTGTCGTTAATTGTTTCGACTTGCATATTGGTGATCCTGCTGGCAGTGAAATCACTATTCGATATCGATCTCGGTGATGTAAACCGAGTTTGGATGTTTGTGAATACCTACATTTATATAGTGGGAATAATTACAGCAGGCTTTTTCATGGCGGAACGTTTAATGGAACGTAGCCACTATCTGGATAGCTGGCAGCCGAATGCCATGGATCAGCCTGACAATGCCCTCACCAGTGCCTGGGCTGCGATCATCGCCGTAATTGCCGCTACTACCTGTTTGGTCATACTCAATATGATAGGAATAGAGCACAGCTTGGAGGTATTGTTTGGGCAGGCTGATAATCCTGTTCACACCCTGGTTTTCTGGATGAAAATTCAGTTGGTAATCCTGATTCCGCAGTATTTCTTTCTGATCTTTAATCAAACCTGGTCGCGAAACAGGTTATTGCTGCGTGCCACTACAGAATTAATAGTAGCTATTGGTTGTCTCGTGGTGCTGTTTACCAATGTCGAGAATTTACCACTCAGTTATAACGATTTTCCGCAGATATTGGTCGCGGTTTTTAACTATACAGTCTGGGGTTTGTTGCTAGCCGCCTGTATATCTTCAGCCATCTATTGGAGGAAGTTGGCGGTTACAGGCAATGCCGAATAGGGCAGGTTCAGGGCTAAGGCGTCTTACCAATAATTTTCAACGGTAATCTGCCCGGGCGTGCGCCGGCGGTTTTTCTTGAATCCCCGCTGTTTTAATACTTCGACGGTGTCTTTCACCATGTCCGGGTTTCCACAAAGCATGATCTGCGAACTCTCTGGAGACAGGTGCATAGCAAGAGAGTCTTCCAAACTTTCGTCGGCAATCGCGGCTGGTATTCTTCCAAAAAAGGTGCCGGGTATCTCTTCTCGAGAAACAAATGCCCTGAACTGAAATTGATCACCACGTTTTTCTTTTATGGCGTGAATTACATCCTGATAGCGTAGGTCGGCATTGCTGCGCACACCATGGACGAGTACCACTTTTTCGAATCTCTGCCAGGGTTCGCCGGTGCTGAGTATTGAGAAAAAAGGAGCGATGCCGGTTCCGGTGCCAAACATCCAGAGATCATTGGAGTCGGGCACTTCATTGAGGGTAAAGAAACCATTCGCCTTTTTTCTTAACCAAATAGAATCACCCGCTTTTAAATTCAGCATAGCGTTCGAGAGAATACCACCGGTAGCAGCATAGAAAAAAAACTCCAAGGGGCGTTGCTCAGGGCCGCTTAGGTAGGAGTAGGGGCGTGCTATACGTTCACCGTCTATATCCAGTGCCAGGCTGGTGAACTGCCCTGCTGTAAACCTATCTACATCGGCATCGATTTTTAGTGAATACAGATTCTCCGTCCAATGCATATTGTCAGTTACTGTACCTTGGATCCACTCTGCCATCTTGGCTTCTCACCTGTAGTCGGGTTTTGGGCTGGAACTATGGTATGAATTTCTATAGTCTCCTAGCAAGCGGTATTTGAATCATTCTATCTTCGCTACCGGTTAGCTGATAAGCGCCGAAGATAATGATGAACAAGACTAATAATTCGGTGGAACAGATGTTTGCAACCTGGTTTGAAATAGCTCTCTGGAAACGCATAATGGCTGCGCTGGTGCTTGGCGCAATCGTGGGTATGATTTGGGGCCCTGGCTCCGAAAGTATCGCCTGGATCGGAGACCTGTTTGTAAGACTCATCAGGATGGTGGTGGTGCCTCTGGTTTTTGTAACCCTGGTGTCCGGTGTTGTGGCAATGGGTGATCCAAGCAAGCTGGGCTCGCTAGGTGTTAAGACATTGGCTATCTATATGGCCACCACGCTAGCCGCCATTACCATAGGATTAGTTTTGGCGGCAATTTTGGAGCCCGGGGTTGGTGTGGATTTTTCCGCGGCGGTTCCGGGTGAGATTCAAGAAGCTATACCACTATCTGAACGTCTAATGAGTATTGTTCCCGCAAACCCTATTGCAGCACTTGCAGAGGGGAATATTCTGGCGATTATATTTTTTGCCTTGCTCGCAGGGGTCAGCCTGTTAACCATCGGTGAGAAAGGCAAGCCGGTAGCCGACTTGATGGAATCGAGTAGTGAGATGATGTTGCGCATAACCCATTGGGTTATGGAGGTAGCACCATTTGGAGTATTCGCGTTGATCGCCTGGGTATCAGGTACACAGGGGGTGGCAGCACTATTAGATGTTGTAACCCTTGCACTGGCAGTGCTTATAGGTTCCTTTGTGCACATGGTTGTAGTTCATGGCTTGCTGATCATGAAACTAACACTAAAATTATCTCCAGTTATGTTCTTCCGCGGTGCACGGGATGCCATGCTGGTTGCGTTTTCTACCTCATCCAGTTCAGCCACTTTGCCGGTCTCAATGTCAGTTGCTGAGGAAAATTTGGGCATTAGTCCCGTGGTAGCATCGACGGTGTTACCTCTCGGTGCCACCATTAATATGGATGGAACCGCCTTGTATGTTGGAATAGTTTCAGTTTTTGCGGCACAGGCATTCGGCATTGATCTCAGCCTGACAGATTATGTGCTTATAGCCGGGTCGACGACTCTCGTCTCCGTGGGAACCGCCGCTGTACCTGGGGCATCATTGTTTCTTATTGCCGCCGTGATGCAGACCATTGGAATTGGACCGGAGCAAATCGCCCTGGTAATCGGTTTTATTCTGCCCTTCGACAGGCCTCTGGATATGTTGCGTACAGCTATCAATATTGGCGGAGATCTATCGGTTTCTACAGCGGTTGCGAATTGGGAAGACGAATTCGACAGAGAAATCTTTGAGAGGCCCATCAAGTTCTAGATTGCATCTTAGGTTCCATTCGTGACTTTAATTTAGAACGAGTAGGTAATTGTCGCGGCGAGTCTAAGGTCTTCGGCGAACAACAGTAGCGGGGAGTCGTCATTTGAATTAATGCTGATTATCTGCGCGTTTACCGCCCAGTTATCATCTATTGTGTAGTCGACACCCAGTAAAGCCAGCAGAGAATTCGCCTCCAAATCTCCTTGCAGAGTCGAAGAAATTACCAGATCACCATTGCGCAGGCTATTGCTATAGCGCACCAACCAACTTCCAAATATGCCGTCATTAATTAATGATTGCCCCGGCAATAGGCCTTCATCTTCATCCAGCAATGTCTGCGCTTGAATGCCCAGGCTAACATTTTGGTCGTTGTTGATGGCGTATTCGAATCCGAAAGATGTGCCGATCTGGTCTTTCTTCAGATTCACCGGGTTGGAGAGACTGGCGGTGCCCGGAAAATTGAAACTGTCCGCTAGTACATCATGGCTGTAGGCTAGATCAAAATTCAATAACAGCTTGCCTATGGCCCTGTTGGCACTAAAGCCCAGCAGAAGAAAATCATTTTTTTCTGCTATGGCATCGCCTACACCGCTTAATGGGTCTTCATAGCGCAATTGATTTTCATACAGATACGCCGCCATGAAAGCTATATCGCTTCCCTCGAAGGACTTGCGCCATTGCGTGCCAACTTCTACCAGTAGATCGCCGTCGCGATCATAGTCGCTAAGATTGAAGGCGGGCTCAAAGAAGAAGGGGCTGCCCCGTACTGCGGCAGGATTGAATTCAGGGTAGAGGTTAATAAAGCTCGAGAAATTAGAGCCTTCACCAAAATAATCCCAAACCAGCATCCATTGGTTAAGTCGGGCATCTTCTATATCGATAATATTAAAATCACGAAACTCGGTGGTATTGATGATATCCAACACCGAGTTACCTACGGTTTCGCCCCAGACTACAGTTTGTCGACCCAGCTTAAGACTGTGTTGATCGAAGCTGCGCTGAACGAACAGCTCGTTTATACGAAATTCGGTATCGATTGAGTCTCCGTTGGCTTTATATTCGTAGTCGTCTTTCCAGTAGGCCTTGGCATGACCACTTGCCTGTAATAACCATCCGGCAGCGAATGAGTTCTGATAGCGAATATTGATGCCGAGGCGATTGGTTTCTAATTCGGACTTTCTGGGAAGGGAGAAGCCGGGGGCGAGATCAACTCCGTGACTGTTTATCTGACCGGAAAATTGCTGACTGATCTTGATGGTAAAGCCATCTAGCCAGAAGTTTGTTGCAGGGGAATCTGCCTCATCAAAAGCAGCCCCGAATAAATCATCATCGAAGCCAAAATCGGCGTCGAATTGGACGTCTTCGTCGAGTATTAGTACATCATCCTGGGCGCCTGCTGTGCTTATGATCCCTATATAAAGCACCGCAATCGATGCGACGAAAATTCGTGATCTGCTCATGGTTAATCAGCGTCGATCAGTTGATCTGGGCGCGAAGTTTCTCCAGCTCGGTTTCCCTGAACGCGGCATCGGTCAGTGTGCGCTGGGTAAGAAACTCATCGGGTACTTCTATGCCGGTATGCATTTCAAGAAATGCCATGTTGGACAGTCTGTTAGTTACCAGATTCATGATGGTGGTAGATCTCGCGATCCAGATGCCATTCATTAACTCGACTCTGGAACCCAGCAAGCGTTTTATTTCTTTATCGTACCGGTCGTACATCTCAACCTTGAGTTCTATAAAACGTTCCTTGTCGATATACATCACAGTACGTGAGTAGCGGGACTTTCGAGCACGTTCTTGGTTTGGGATCATTTCTATCTTCCAAACTTCACGACTTGCTTCTACTGTTTCTTCCAGCAATTTTATTTGGTATTCATCCAATTTCCCGGTGTCCTGGTCTTCTGTTGTAAATTCAGAGCCAAACAGCGAACCCGGTTCTGTTTCATCATCAGAGCTGCCGCTGGCAATGCGTTTAACCCTGCCCAGAGCAGAAAGATATAACCAAGATTCATTGTCGCGAGCACCGTCGTCGTAATTAAAGCTGAGCATACCAATGCCTCGCTCGGCTGCAGGTTCCAAGAGGATGGCAACAGATTTCGTGTCTTTTAGATCTAAACCGTAACCCTTTCCCACTGACTCCAGAGATTTAACCCTAGGACGTTCGGCGCAGGTAATCTTTCCGTCGCGAACTCCGAATTTGCAAGTGGATAGTTGCATGCGCGAGAGGGCAGAATTGGAGGTGGCGCGACGATTGTCCTCAAGTTTGTCCATAATTTCTCTTGGACTAAGTTCCTGTGAAAACGCCGATACTGGCAATAGCAGCAGCGCGGCTAATAAGCTGATTAGTCCTTTGCTTAAAACATAGTTTTGCATTTGATACTCCTGTCTATTTCTATTGTGCTGTCGCTGTCTTGGAAAAATCGATGTCGGTATTCGCGTCCTTCACACCAAACGTAGGTTTGAAAGTAATAATCATTGCTGGAATCAGAAACAGGTCGCACAGTAGAGCAAAGAAAATAGCGACTGATCCAAAGAAGCCCATCTTGGCCATGCCCATATGACCAGAGAAGCTAAGTAGGGCGAAACTTAGGGCTATTACCATAGTGGTAAACATTACTGCCTGGCCAACATCTTGGATTGTGCTGATCAACGCCCGACTCATGCTTCCAGTACGGGCTAAAGCGATGCGGTAATGTGTCATAAAGTGAATCGTATCATCGACCGCAATACCGATTATGATTGGTGCTATTAGCAAGGTGTCTGCATCCAAAGGCAGTCCTAGCAAACCCATAAGACCAAAGCTCAGTACTGCCGGTATTAGATTTGGGATCATGGCTAATAAACCGCCCTGAAAAGAGCCAAGTGTAACAATCATGATTACGCTGATAATGCCCAATGCTAGCAATAGGCTTGCATATTGAGATCGGGCCAGATCATCAGCCATTCGCATCATCATAGCCATGCTGCCGGTTACTGTGACCTGCAACTCAGGAAATTCAGTTTCCAGGCCGGCGAAAGTCTGTGCTATTTCTTCCCCCATTTCGGTAAAGAAGATTTGGTATTGGTATGAGCCCGCATTGTAGGCGCTAATGGAGATGTGTGACTTGCTATAGTCATCAGACACCAGCGCGCGCCTGTCCTCGGGATTGGAGCTGTTGAACAGGTAGAGCAGCTGAGAAACCATCAACTCTGAATCTGGTATTCGGTCATAGGCTAGATCATCATCGTTCATAACCTTGTAGGTTTCTTTAACTATATTCGCCAACGAATTCGTTCGCGAAATTTCGTTCGGATATCTGTCTTCAATACGGGTTTGTAGTTCATCTACGGCCTGCAAGAGCCGGGGATTCATCATGCCGTCGACCTTGTTGGTATTGATGACGATTTCCATGCTCTGGGAGCCTGCCATGTTTTCATCCACGATGTCATAGGCGCGTTGCAGCTGCGAATCTTCGCGGCTGAGTTCCGCCATATTGCTATCAATGCGAATTTTACTCATGCCGTACAGGCAGGAAACAAAGATGGCGCCGAAAATAGCCATAATTAGATAAGGGTAGCGAGCAGTGATTGCCGGTACAGCATTGAGAATGGGTTTCTGCCAGTTCACTACGACATAAGTGAGAATCGTTACCAGAGAAACATAGCCACCAACGCCTAATCCCAAAACAAAAAAGACGCTTGAAAAATAAACCACGGCAATGCCAATTTGAGTATTTCTTGCGAAACCATGCCAGCGTTTGCCTAATTTATCGGCAAAACTGGCGTCGGCATCAGGATCTCCTGGATGCCAAATGTTCAAAAGTATGGGTAGTAACACGATGGTAAAGAAAAATGCCAACAGCACGCCTAGCGCCGAAGTCCAACCAAATACTTGAATCATCTCCAAATCTGAAGTGCTTAGAGCCATTACACCGCACATGGTGGTAATGGTTGTAACCAAAATGGCTAGGCCGGTTTTCTCGTAGGCATGTGACAGAGCAATGTGATGTTCTTGTCCTTGGCGACGGAAACTGAAATAAGCACTCATGACATGAATGCAATCGGCAATACCCACGGCAAATATCAACATGATAGTGAGGGAAATCATGGTAGTCAGTACCACTCCCGTCCACGCTGGAATACCCACAGCCCAAGCTATGCTAAGAAGTATTGTTGCAAGCGGCCACAGAACGGCACTAAAGGAGCGAAATAGTATCCATAGAAGAAGTGTAAAGATGAGAACCAGGATTATGCCTAGCAATTGCATTTCGTTCATTATTTCCAACATGAACTCCATCAGCGGAGGAGTGCCTACGGGGAAAAATTCAAACTGCTCTTCGTATTTTTCATAGATTGCCTTGGACATCACATGAAATGCTGTGTAGCCAAGCATGTCTACTGCTTCAAAATCGACCTCTTGTATTTCTACGCTTTCATCAAACTCGAGATCAAAGGTCAGATCGTCCCCGAAGCTATCAAAACTATCGTCAAGAGAAACATCAGCTGCATCAACGGCAGAGACAAATCCATCCTCTGGCTTTGTGCCAAAGTCTGTTTGTATAAGTATCGCGCCGTACTCGGTGTTCTCGGAGTAGAAGGCGAGTAGATAATCGTCTAAAGAGAGAGCTTTGCCTCTAATTTGCCCCAGCTCTGCATTCTCAGAAGGCAGGGCGGTGGGTACCAGACGGTTTGATAGCAGGCTGTCATCCACACTTTCTTGGTAACGTATATTTGCGATGGATTGAACACGGCGGATGTGATTGAGCTCATTCCAGTCCAGTGTTATTCCGTTCATAGTCTCAGGGTATTCGCTGCGATCTAGAGACTGCCAGTTGCGTAAGTCGTTTGTTAGTTGCTGTGCGGCTTCTAATGACTCTCTTGAGAACACATTGCCGTCTTTTGCTCGGTACACCAGGAATATGGATTCGTCGCTGCCGAATTGTTCACGAAAATCGTCAAGCGCTATGGCTGCCGGGTCTGCCTCGTCTAAAAAGCTGTCGGCGGTCATATCGAATGTTGTACGGCTAAAGATGCCATACACCATGACGGAGGTGATGACAATCAAGCCTGTTAGCACAAAGCTTTTATATTTCAGTACCTTATAGGGTGCCTGGGCGAATGCATCACTGAGAGAAAGTAGAATTTTTTCCATAGCTATTGTCCAAAATTGGGTGTTCGTAATCGCGATTTCAGAGTGTTAGCACTTCAACCGCTACTGATGGCATATCTGAAATAATTGAAGAAATTGGTTTTTGTCGGGAGATAGGTCGCTGACAAGCCCTGTTCGGTTCAATGCTTGCTGCCCTAATTTGTTGTGCATTATGGCTTAATTTGGATTTTTTCACTAGCCGACCTCTCGTTTCTTAGATAGTAAAAGAAGGAGTAAATCCCGGCCAGCACAAAGGGGCTGATGCTAAATATCAGCATAAAGATCAGTGAAGGGGAATAATAACCGGAAATCAATAGCAGCACGCCGCCTGCGACCATTAACCTTCCTGCGAACCTATGGGTGGCACGCCAATTCTCGAAAGAAGCTATGGTCCAGGGAAGGCGTATGCCAATAATGAAATTTCTTTCTGTTTTGCCAAATACATTGCCAGTCACAATCAGGAACAAGGCCATGCCGACGGATAGGTATTGATACACGCTGTTTGCATCACCACCACTTACCAGCAGACCAAGGTGAGAGCTCAACATCACTAGACCCATACCAAAAATGGTGATGTCAATGGCGCGTTTGCTATTGGGCATGGAGAATTTATCTGGCGAGAATCCAACCATTAGGTTAATCGCCAATATGGACGCAGCATAGGCAATAGGCATGATTAGAATTACCCCCAGTTTAGGCCAATAATTACTCGCCTCTCCGTTAAACCCATACTGGGTAGGAAGAGTGTCGGGTAGGCTTGGGTACATAAATAGACTGACCGCGATCATTGCTATCAGGCAAATAAAACTTAAAGCGTTAGCGAGTATGAATTTCATTTGGTGATTTCCTTTCGTTCTTGGAAAAAGTTAATTACGAATTGAGCGGCATCATCGAATACAGATGTATTGATGGAGTATTGGATGCTCTGACCTTGCCGCGTCGCCATTACAAGATCCGCTGCTTTCAATTTACTGAGATGATGAGACATGGAAGGGCCACTGATTTCGAAATGTTGGCCCAATTCACCGGCTGACATCTCGCCCTTTTTAAGTAGGTCGAGAATCTTGCGACGGGTAGGATCCGATATGGCTTCGAGTACTGATTGCATGCTTATTCCTTAGATATTTAGAAAAGTATCTAAATATCTAAGGATCGTCAAGTATTAATTTGCTTATTGAGGAGATGTATGGCTCAAGGTTAGGGCTTATTCTTGCTGTAGCCCCTGAGTTTTCTAGCGCGGGCAGGAATATACACCGAACTCTTGTTGCCCATCAACGATCAGGGACTCGGGGACAATCGTGTTACCGCCCATGCGTCCCGCTTCGTTGCGGGCCAGCGTGAGTAGTTCTTCCTGCAATCGGCCGCCGCCGCGTTCTACAACTACTATCTTACCCAGTGTTTTAGCGGTAGCACGACCTATGCGGCCACAATCGCTTACCAGACCGGCGCTAGACAAGCTAACGGCTTCGCCTTCAGCGGTGAGTTGCACCCAGGTACAAGCATTAATCATTAAAGGGAGAATCGCTGCAAATAGAAATTTCTTCATGATATTTTCCTCGACTTTCAGATACTGACTTTTTGGGACTGATAGGCCGGAACACTGTGAGTTGATGCTTGTAATCACCGAATTCTATCAGCTAACTCCCAATGCTGCTGGATTCTTTGCCGCTGCCAGGCAGGCATTCTTCTGGCCGTGTATGCTACTATTCTTTCCTTTTTCTGCTCGCATCGTGAGATCAAAATGACTGGAAAAGAGAGTGCTCGACTAATTGAGACACTGAAGGAAATCGTTGGTTCCGGCGGATTCAGAGAAGGTGCCGATATCGAGTCCAAGAATTATCAGGATGCAATGGGGGCCAGATCAGTTCCACCTTTATTACTGTTACGGCCGAATTCTACGCAACAGGTGTCGGACATATTAAAGCTTTGTCATGCGGCCAAGCAGCCCATAGCACCGCAGGGCGGAATGACCGGTTTGGTGTCAGCGGCTGCGCCGCTGGAAGGGGAAATATCACTTAGTTTCGAAAGAATGAAGAAAGTGCTAGAGGTCGATCCATTTACCAGTTCCATGACAGTTGAAGCAGGCGTTGAATTGCAGACTATTCAAGAACAGGCCGACGCGCATGAACTATTATTTCCTTTGGACCTTGGTGCCAGGGGCAGTTGCACCATAGGCGGTAATCTATCCACTAATGCCGGCGGCAATCGGGTTATTCGCTACGGTATGACACGAGATCTGGTAGTGGGTTTGGAAGCCGTGCTGGCCGATGGCACGATTATTAATGGCTTGCATAAACTACGCAAAAACAATACAGGATACGATTTAAAGCAACTGTTCATAGGTAGCGAGGGCACACTGGGCATAATCACCCGCGCCGTGCTCAAACTTTCGCCCAAGCCCAGTAGCCAAGTGGTGGCGATGTGCGGGGTGAATAGCTTCGAGCAGGTTGCAAATTTATTGGTGCATGTGCAGGCAGGTCTGGGTGCTAATCTGAGTGCGTTTGAAGTAATTTGGAACAACACCTACAAACTAATTGATGAACACGTATCCCACGCTACCGTGCCCATGACTGACAACTATGGATTTTATGTATTGATCGAGAGCATGGGTTCCCATGCGGAAAAAGACAGCGATCTGTTTATCGATGTCTTGAGCCAGGCCTCAGAGGGAAAGCTAATTGAGGAAGTAATTCTGGCCGATTCGGATACGAAGATTAAGAACCTCTGGACTGTCAGAGATGCCGCCGCCGAGATATATCCTGGCGTGGGCTATATGCATACTTATGACGTTAGCTTGAATGTTGATGACATGGGTTACTTCGGCGACGAGGTAGAGAAACGATTACGCGCGGTCTGGCCGCAGGCTATACTCGGCCTATTCGGTCATATTGGTGACGGCAATGTGCATATCATTATTCATGTGGGGCCCCAGACCAGAAGTTTTCATTTGCAAATTGATGAAATCATTTATGGCCTGATACAGGAATTACACGGGGCGGTATCAGCGGAGCATGGTATCGGCTTGATGAAGAAACAATTTTTACCCTATAGCAAGAGTGAGCCAGAAATAGCTCTTATGAAGGCATTGAAGCAGACCATGGATCCGCGAGGAATCTTGAATCCAGGGAGAGTATTCTAAATAGTCGAATATTGGACCCGCCAGATTTAGGTTTTTAATTTATCAGCAGAAACAGGACGAGGCATACAAAATGACGACTAATAATTTAGCCGGTAAGAATGTAGTAATAATAGGCGGAACGGCTGGCATAGGACT
Organism: Gammaproteobacteria bacterium; assembly: GCA_021773355.1. Classification (GTDB taxonomy): domain Bacteria; phylum Pseudomonadota; class Gammaproteobacteria; order Pseudomonadales; family Pseudohongiellaceae; genus UBA9145. The sequence continues at coordinate 206,863 of JAJFKE010000026.1, forward strand.
GGCGGCCGCTCAGGCTGCTGCAGCCGCAGGTGCCAGGGTATGGGCGGCGGGCCGCTCATTAGAGCATATAGAAGAAGCGAAGCAGCTGGCGAATGGTGCCCTCGAAGTAAGGCAGGCCGATACCCACGATGCTACCAGTCTTGAAGCTATATTCAAGGAAGTAGGCACGATAGATCATTTGGTGTCTGCCGCGGTAGGTGGAGAACGTACACTGAAACCTTTTCTTGAACAGACCGAAGATCAATTCAAGGCTGCTTACGACAAACTTTGGGGCTATGCAAAAGTGGTTCGAACCGGTGCTCCTTATTTGGCAGAAGGTGGCGCTATAACTCTCGTCAGTGGTTCCCCGGCACGAAAGATTAAACCCGCACAATCACCTTTAAGCTGCGTCGGTGCATCGGTGGAAAATCTGGTTCGCTGTCTAGCTGTAGAAATGGCTCCGATTCGTGTCAACGTAGTCTCACCGGGCACGGTAGATACGGCCATGTTCGACTGGATGGGTGAAGAGAAGCAAGACAAATTGAAAGCCATGACGGCAAGCCATTTGATAAAGCGGGCAGGAACAGCAGACGAAGTCGCTCAGGGTATCTTGTTTGTCATGCAAAATGGGTTCGTGACCGGTACCACCGTCGATGTGGACGGTGGGCGAATTCTTAGTTAGTAAAACGGCTAGTTCGAGCCGTGTCTGAACCAAGAGTGTCGAATTCTTGATAATTGTAATAATGCTTTGATGGGTTTGCGGTATGAGTGAAGTAAAGAAAGAACATGAATTGGCCGGCGCGTTATTGATAGACCCGAATATGAGTTTGATCGATGCCATTTATGCCCGGCATTCGGTGCGCGGCTACTTGAATAAGGAAGTTCCACAGGAAGTGCTAGATCGCATTTTCGAAATCGCGCAACAGTCGCCTTCCAATTGCAATGTGCAGCCCTGGAAAGTTTATGTCGCTTCGAGTGAATTGAAAGATCGACTGAGCAAACAAATGGTCGAGAATACCGCCGCAGGAGTTACTCCAAATCCTGATTATCCTTATCGCGGAAATTTTGAAAACGAGTATCGTGTGCGGCAGGTTGAATGTGCCGTAGCACTCTATTCGAAAATGGGCATAGGGCGAGATGACAAGGAAGGCAGGATGCGAGCGGTACTACGCAACTTTGAGTTTTTTGATGCCCCCTATATAGCCTTTATCGGCATGCATCCGTCCTTTGGCACCACTGTCGCCATCGATGTAGGCATGTTCGCACAATCCTTAATGTTAACCATGGTGGCGTTCGGGCTGCATAGCTGTCCCATGGGAACCATGCGTAACTATCCAGATATGGTTCGTGAAGCTTTTGAAATCGAAGATGGTACGAAAATCCTATTCGGTATAAGCTTCGGCTACGAAGACCCTGCTGTGGTCGCAAATGAAACCAGAACCACACGAGATGACATCTCGACAAATATTGTGTTTAGATCTGAATAAGTAATCACACTAGAAACCAATCTCGCAAAGCTGCGTAGTAACATAAGAAAACAGAACTAGAAATCAATGAGTCTTAAGCCGGTAATTTTATTGTACGATTTAAGCAACACCCTGGTGGATGAGGCGGCAGCGCTCATTGGTCACACCGGTTTGTATACTACAATTAATACCTACAATGAGACCAATGCTTCAGAGGCGGTGAAACAATATAACCGCATGTTTGGATTGGTATCCAACAAACTCTCCTGCCTGGTGACAGGATGGAACCCCTACAAGAAACCTCGAGATCAGTTCCTGTTTAAACTACGCAGCGAGGAGAAACGGAGTCCGTTTCGTGGCCCTACACCGGTAATTATTATTACCGAAGATCATCGCCTGGATTTAAAAACAATGGCGCTGGATCCCACCGACGGTAATGCCGCGGCCTATCTGCACGTGGATGATTTTCAGAATGTCTTGGCCGATACGCTGCACAAAATTGTTTTCGGTAACCGCGCCCATGAGCTCAATTCAATTGCCTATGCTCAATTATCCAATGAGGATGATTCTGAGTAGTGACAGCCTGCAGCCTATGTGATTAGTCGCAATCACGCCGTATTGACCGATTATAGCAAGCAGCGTAGCATCGGCTTTCAATTTCTACACAGACTTTCAAAACAATAAAAACTGACCTCACAGGAGATCAAGCATGAAGCGTTTACTAGCATCCACTGTCGCGACCGCACTACTATTTATTGGCACTTCAGTCAGTGCTCAATCATTTGTTCGATATTCCCAGAACGGCGGGGAAGTCAGTTGGGGAATGATACATGACGATGGTATTCATCAATTGACAGACGCGCCTTATCTCAGCATGGACCATACTGGTGTTGTGGTGCAACGAGAAGATGTAAAACTGGAAGCGCCGGTAGATCCGAATTTGGTTTTCATGACGGCATTCAATTTCCGCAGTCATATCAGTGGTGATCCGGCGGAATACCCCGGCTTGTTTACTGTTCCGGCTGGTTCAATCGTCGGACCAGAAGACCCAATCGTGCGCCCAGCGGAATCTCGAAACCTGCATTACGAAGCGGAAATGGCGATCATTGTTGGCAAGCATGCTGAGAATGTTTCCGTTGCAGACGCCGCTGACTATATATTCGGCGTAACGGCAGGCAACGATGTCAGTGAGCGCTCTTGGCAGGGTGGCGACATACAATGGGTTCGTGCAAAAGGGACTAGAGGCTTTAACGCCGTAGGGCCGGTCCTGGTGCAGGGCGCGGACTATAAAAATATTCAGATTACTGGCCGCCTCAATGGCGAAGTAAGACAGGAAGAAAATAGCTCGGACCTGATTTTTGGTATGGAAGAAATGCTTAGCTATATCTCCAAATACTTTACCTTGGAACCTGGCGACATGATCTGGTCTGGGACTATGGGAAGCACTAGAGCTATGGAGCCGGGAGACGTTTACGAAGTTGAACTGTCTGGTATTGGGGTACTGAGTAATGTAGTGGTGCAGGGTAAGTAACACTGCTCTTACCGCGGCCCGGAAAAAGGTCTGATACTGATCAAGAAAACCGGGTAGCTAAGCCTTCCAGGTTTTTTTTGGTGTGGGAAACGCAGATGGTATATTCGACCATCTATTCGTTGAATTGCGCAGAGAATGGCGTCGATTCGATTATAACTCACTGATATTTATAAAATTAATTACTGGCCCGGAATTTGCTGTAATGATTAAGGGACAATATGTAGCGCCGATCGGCTGGTTTGCAGAGTCTGTTTAGGGTGTATCTGTAGTTCCTGCGCAAAAAGGAGAAAACTATGTATGCAGTATTGGAATTATTTGGTGTGATGATGGCAGTTATGCTTCCGGTAAGTCTGATTGTATTCATTACGGAATACTTTAAATATAAGAAAAGTACAGATGCCCAACTAGGCACGCTGCGAAAGGAGTTAGAATTGAACTCCACCAAGGAGTTGCAGGACGAGGTTGTGCAGTTGAAGGAAAGAATAGTAGTACTAGAGAGAATAGTTACCGACAATTCCTATGACGTGGATAGGAAAATACGGAGCCTTTAGGAATAGACAGAAAGTAAAAGGCTAAGGTAAAATGGGCTGTAACTTCGAAGGAGTTACAACCCATTGAGCGCTAAACCCTTAATCGCCAGCAGACTCTGCCAGCGGAATATCCGGGGTGAGCTAGGTCATGCAAAAGAAGTTTAGCTTGTTTCCATCCAGGTCACGAAAGTATCCAGCATAGAAATTATCACTGCGAGCGCCTGGTGCGCCTTCGTCAGTTCCGCCCAGCTCGATAGCCTTGGCGTATAAAGCGTCAACTTTATCAGTGCTGTCAACCTTGAGTGCAATCATTACACCATTGCCAACAGAGGCTGGGTTGCCGTCGAATGGCTTGGTAATTGAAAAACCAGCGGCGGCTGGGTCGTTAGACCAGGCGATAAAAGTCTCCATTTCCATGAAGCGTTTTGCGCCGATGCCAGCGAGAAGCTCATCATAGAACTTTGCTGCTTTTTCCAAATCGTTGGTTCCAACTGTTACATATCCGATCATTTTATTTCCTCTCTAGTTTTACCGTTTGGTTACTCGTTGTAATTTTAAATAAAAACCCTACTGTCATCTCTAATCTAAATATTTTCTTCCAATGAAGGCATTTGGCGGGTGGTTCTGTCTTAGTTTTTCAATTCCTTATAGCGAAAACAATTACCTGTGTGGTCATTGATTAGGCCCGCCGCTTGCATAAAGGCATAGCAGATGGTACTGCCTATAAACTTGAATCCTCGCTTCTTGAGATCTTTTGACATGCAATCGCTAATGTCGGTGGTGGCAGGCACATTTTTCGCTGTTTTGCGCTTGCCGTCCAGTGCTTTGCCATTGGTAAATGACCATATGTAGCTATCGAAGCTGCCAAATTCATTTTGTACCTGCTTAAACGCCAGGGCATTGCTGCGAATCGAATAGAGTTTCAGTCGGTTACGGATAAGCCCGGTGTCTAATAGGTGTTTCTCTATGGTTTTGTCGGTCATTCTGGCGACCTTATCTATTTCAAAATTTTTGAAACAGCGGCGGTAATGATCGCGCTTTTTTAACACGGTAATCCAGCTTAATCCTGCCTGTTGACCCTCAAGGCAAATAAACTCAAACAATAGCCTTTCATCATGCACGGGTACGCCCCACTCTTCATCATGATAGGCAATGTAGACAGGATCTTCGCCTGGCCACCAACATCGATTACTCATATCTGGACCTCTGTTTCGAATTCAAAATACTGTATATAAATACAGTAGTCCATGCAAGTGCTTTTGGCTCTGGGAATGTAAAAAATAACCCCGATCATCGCTGCGGTCGAGGTTATTTTTATAAAACTCCTAACAACTGGCATTAGAACAGGGCAGTGCCAGGACAAGTAGCTTAGCGAGGTCTTGAAACCCATTCCCGGTCGTTAATGTGATCAGCTTGCTTTCCTGCATGCAGATCATCCCCATGCCGGTCAGCTTAACCCGCTGCTCGAAGCAGCTTAATTGCTTGCCTTAGGGTAGCTGAGTGGGGACAGGTAGGAATATCTAAGTCTTTGTTATTGTGACGAAAAATTCTGTTTGGCTGATTATGTTATCAAAAAGTGCTGTTCCCGAAAAACCGCTCAGGGGCTGTTATTTGCTGCGTAGCTTCCGTTTGCCGGCGGCTGCCGGGTTTCTCTTTGGGGGTGAAGTGAGATTGAAGTGTACTTTCTACAATTGCAGTGAAAGAGAAATGTACTTTCTTCGATCTTTACTAAAACACTGGATTGAACTGAAGCCTAAAAAATCATTAATAAAGCATCAAAGGAAGCCGCATGAAACTAAAATTACTTACCATTATTGGCCTACTGGGCATCTTGCCCGCCTGCATGTCGACTGCACCCCAATTGGGGCCCGATGCAAGTGCCTGGAGCAACTATCTGTCCTGGTACAAAGTTACACCAGAAGCGACTACGGGAGACCCAACAGGTTTTCTAGGTTCTGTGCACGACGGTATCAGAGCTTATCGACAGATCTACGTTAACACGGTGGGCGAGGCCGTGAACCGTGGCACTCAAGAAATGCCTTATCCTGCGGGAACGATATTGCTGAAAGAGAGCTTCAATAATGCGGCAGCATTGGCTGAGCGACGTAACCCAGATCTAACCATCATGGTTAAGCTCGCTGCCGGTCAATCGCCCGCAACAGGTGACTGGGAATATGTGATGGGTGCAGACGGTGCTCGACGTGGCAGCGGTGATTCTGGCCTGGGTGCTTTTTGTAGAAACTGTCATTTATTTGCGGCGGCCACAGACTACAATTTTATAAACTCAGCGTTCTACGAAAGAAATCGATAAGACCACGCCTATAAACGAATTAAGTGATCATCTAACCTGAGAAGTAAAAGGTCGAGAAACTGAAGTGTGGTTCCGCAAGGGGCTACACCTTTTTTGCTTCGATTTTAAGCCAAGCCTTTTGTTTGCACATCGCAGCACCTATACTTCGCGCTCACTTTAGGAGCGCCAGCATTATTTCACCCTCTTCAGATTCCAGTAGCAAAAAATCCAGCGCATTTGCCGTTTTCTCAATAGTTCAATTTCGGTGGTTGTTCCTGGGTAATGCTGCTTTCTTTTTTGCTATGCAAGGGCAGATGCTAACCCGTACCATTCTCGCCTGGGATCTGACCGGTGAAGCTACCTCGCTAGCCTATATCAACTTGGTGGTTGCCGTTCCCATGATCTTTGCCTCCCTATTGGGGGGCGCAATCACCGATAGAGTAGAGCGACGACAGTTAGTCATCGTTGGGCAATGCCTAATCATGGCCAATGAAATATTTATTCTGGCGATGCTGTTGACCAATCAATTGGAATTTTGGCATATGTTGTGCACCGCCTTCGTGGCCGGCTGTGCCTTTCCTTTTATCATGCCGGCGCGAATGGCTATTACCGCAACCGTGGTTGGGCCCGAGAAGTTACAGAGCGGCATGGCGTTTTCCAGCGGAGTGATGAATCTGAGCCGTGTGGTCGGGCCGGCAATCATGGGCGTTATCGTCGCCCAATTTACTGCAACCGGGGCCTATGTACTTTCTGTGTTGTTGTATGCCACAGCTATACTCTGCATGTTAGGCGTGCAACGCAGCCGTTCAGCTCCAAGCGGTGAGCCGAAGAAAAAACTACTGGCCGACATAGCCCAGGGATTCAGTTATGTGCGCAATAACAGACCGATTCTAATGTGTCTGTTATTTGGGCTTGTGCCCATGTTTCTGGCGATGCCCTTTCAAAGCATTCTTGTTGTACTAGCCGAGCAACAGTGGGGAGCCGGTGAAAGTGGGGTTGGCACATTGATGGCAGTGGGTGGAGTAGGCGGTGTACTGGGATCTATCTGGATACTACGTCGCGGCGACAAGTCACAGCGATTGACCTTGATGCTAGGCAGTACCGCAGCTTTTGGTGTTTTGCTCGCGATATTTGTGCGCATCGACAATTTCTATTTAGCGCTGCTACCGCTATTACTGGCCAATATGTGCGCCAGCGCCAGTCAGACAGTGAATAACGCCTCGGTGCAGCTGTTGGTGGATGACAGTGTAAGGGGGCGGATGAGCAGTTTTATGCTGCTATCGTTTGCGCTGACTCCTATAGGAGTTTTTCCCTTAGCCATGGCCACGGATAGAATCGGTGCCGCCAATTCTATTTTCGGCGCCAGCATAATTCTTATTGTGGTAGTGCTGGCGTTTTATCTCCTGAGCTCTACGCTTCGCAATATTGATGCCAATATAAAGAAGGCTATGACAGCTACAGTTACCGAAAAATCAAATTCTGCTGCCGTATAGAAATCAGGGTTCGACTATTTTCTCTTCATCTAGTATTTCGCTAATCCCCGTGCCGATGCTTCGAGTAGAAATACTCACCTCAATCAGAAACAAGATTAGGCCCATGATTAAAAGAAACATGGCGCCAAGAAAAAATACCACAATCGCTGCTGATATATTAATAACAGCGAGTTCGCTAAAAAATAATGAAACGATAACCAGACAGATAACCAATGCGCCAGCTACAAACATGCGAATTGACCAGTTGGCTAAACGTATACGACTCCACAGTGCGGATATTTCAGTTTGTAGAATCGAGCAATGCTCGGAATGCGGCTCCTTGTTAATTCTGGCTTCCACTACTCGTACTCTGTCCACCGCGCGTCCAAGACGAACCGTAAGCACGTTGAGCAGACCAGCGATGCCAGCCAGCAGGAACACAGGTGCCACCGCCAATTGAATAACACTGGCAATGGTTTCTATTTCAGTTAGTTCTTCCATAGGTCAGCTGTGCAGTTTTCCGAGTAGTAGGCCAGGCTAGGCTGTCGCTGCCTTCGCATCCATGTCTTTCCAGTGTCTGGCACCATTGCCGGGCGTGCGGCTAAGACTAATCCAAAACTCCGCTGCAGCCATATTAAGCACCGCTGCCATCCAGAAGGTAGTGCCGAAGAGTACCGCAATATCAATTCCGGTGGTGGCCATGAGTACAGTCAACATCAAGCGTTCGGTGGCAATCGCCAGCATCAACGCAAAGGCGCGGATCATCCACTCCCTGTGCTGACCAAAATTTCGTTGTTTGATGCGAAGTACAGCCATCACTAACGAGAACAGAATATAGAGAGAGAAGAAGGCAGTGGCCATGGATTCATTAAACCCTTGCCCACCTATGCCCATGAAGGGATTGAAAACACCGATGGCGATGCCAGAAAAGGCACCTACAGTGCCGCACAATATAAAAACACGTCCGCTGATGCGGTGAATCTTGATGTAATTCTTGCGCAGACCGCGCATAAACTGCAGTGGCCCCAAGACCATGACAAAGAAACCGGGACCCAGGTGAAGTACTGTGGCCATGGCATTAGTGTAGTACCTGACATCGAAGGCATTGAACACTTCTTCAGGATTAGGAATGGGTTGAGAGAAAGCAGCAATCATGAAATTTGCTCTGCCGAAGATGGCGCTAAGGCCGGTTCCCACTAAAAGCAGTACTAAAATCCAGCCAACTACTTCCAGCATCTTGCGTATAGCCGGCATTGGTGCTGCTGAGAAATCTGATCCTGGCCGTGCTGCGGTGCTCGCTTCAGCTGCGGTTAAATCTGACATGTAATCCCCCTTACAGTCTGTCTAGCGAACTAGAGGGGGAAAGCATATAGGGGGCGTGAGGCAAAAGCCAGCTATGAGAATTTCATGGCGTGTAGTGACCGGTTGCCCCAAGGAGGTGTGTATTAGCGCCATACCACGCGCCATAGCTCAGTTGGATAGAGTAACTGACCTCGAGCTACGGAGTCGCATACGTGAGTGAATCTGCGTGATACTAGCTTCATTTACAAATCTGTAACAAAATGGCGGCTTGTTCAGTCTTTAGACTGAATATGTCTGGTTAATTACAGAGGAAGTGCTATGAAATTGATGTTTATGACTTTGGCCGTTCTTACACTCGCATCATGCGTGACTAACATTGACTCTTCCAAATTGGTCCTTCGTGAACCCAATGATTCTGCAGTTATCAAAACACTCACTCAGCGTCATGAGTTGAGAATTGATGCAGACCGAATGCTTATCTATAACAACGAAGAGAAATTCAGAGTTCCAACAGATCAATTGGTGGTATTTGAATCGAATGGTAGCGAAGAGCCAACTTTTACTCTTCTAGAAAAAGGCGGGCGACATTTCAATTTGGAGTTCTAAATCAACGAACAATTCAGGGTGTAATAAGCAATATACTCACCGACGCTGAAATAAACTCATTCAGATTATGAATTGAAGCTGTCCAAGACTGTAAGTTATTGATTAATACGACTCCTATTTAGAAAGTTAGATATTCGAATCAGTTGGTCGGGAGTTCGAAAGCTACGTAGCAGCACGTACGACCACAGGCTGTTGCAACAGGGTGAGCAATCTCTCTATAACGATCAAAGTACGCGTACACTTTTGATACTGCGTATGGGGTATTCGTTAAGTTGTTAAGTTATAAATGTCTCCAAGAAGCATTCGATGCGCCCATAGTTCAACTGGTCAGAGCCACTGGTTTCGAACAAGGCTCTCATCAGTAAGGACGCAGTATTTCACGCAAGTTAAGTTTTTAACTTGTGAGTGCCCCAAGTTTCTAGATGATAATGGTCGTCGCCAGATACAGCTGAATGACAAACAGGATGTGTCCTGCCGAGTGTGCAAGGATGACAATCCACAGGTTTCGGCCACATAGCAGATAGGCGCTGCCCCAGACGATTCCCATAACGAATGTCATGATCATGCCGCCGATACCCCACTGAAAATGGATCGAGCCGAAGACGATCGCTTGAACGAAGACGGTCGCGGCTGCACCGCCTTTGCCTCGTCCAAAAACCTCTGAAAGCCGCCCCATAAGAAATCCCCGGTAAATAACCTCTTCAGGGATGGATGCGGTCAGTGGCAAGATCATGGCCATGGCGATGGCAGCGGTCAGGTTGCCGGAAATCGAATCGTATCGAGACAAGTCCGGTGCCGGCACTGAGATCAAAGCTGATGCAAGTAGCGGCACCAAGGTCTGCGCGACAATGAAGGCAAGCAGGGTGCCGACGACTTGGAGGGGAACACTTGCCCAGCGCTGTGGGCGCCTGAACCCGAGATCTGCAAGGGTGCCGCCGCGGGCAAGAACAATGCTAACCGCAGCCGTAGCACTGGCGAGGACGGCAAACACGCCTCGTATTTCGGTGCCGAAAGGCACCCATCCCTGGGTAATGGCAAAGTCTTCTAGAAAGAAGGCGAGGCCTGACACCGCAATGACGATCATGATATCGACAATGACAGCGGTTGGTTTCGTAATGTTCGACACATTGGGCATATAGGATGTAGTAGACATAATGGACATCTCCTGTCGGTTGATGTAATTTCTACGTTAAAATAACATCGATATACTAAACAATAACAACGTTATCTATATAAATAACATCGTTATATGACACAAGTCAATACAAAAGATCGGATAATGCAGGCGGCTCTCAAGTTGTTCCTTGAGCAGGGCTATCAGAAGACGTCAATTGCAGGTATCGAAACCGAAGCAGGGCTGGCGCCGCGAGCTGGGGCCTTCTACCGCCATTTCGACGGCAAACAGGCGCTCCTTATGGAGATCGCCAAAGCATACGTCTCGGAGACGCCGGAGGATTTTGGTCTCGACAGACTGGCAGATTTTGGAGACACAAGGTCTGAGCTGATCGCGATCGCCCTGAAATATGAAGAGGCAATGACCCGGCAAAAACCATTTTTGCGGCTTATCGAGGAAATTCGTTTGCTCGATTTCGGTACAGACCTTCAGGACGAACTCGATGCCGCCATGATGATTGGGCTTGCGTCATGGATAAGCGAGAAGCCGGCAGCGAAGGGTTTGTCAGAGAAGCAATTAGCAGCCCTGCTTATCAATGTGTTTGGTGGCTGGCTGTTTTATATTTACAAGGTTCAGCAGAATGTGACAACGGACGTGCTGGATCGCGACACCATGCTAGACGAATGGGCAACTGGCTGGGCGACCATGCTCGACACAGCCCGGTGACAGAGGCATCTCAATCCACAATGCCATAGCCAACTAAATCATAGTGTTACAAATCTGGAGGGCTTGCTTCAATGGGACAGTCGCTGTGCACAAGTTAGTGAAATAGAAGGGTGGGCAGAAATTAGACTAACGTAGTTCGAGCCGGTTTCTGAAGAATTCGAAAGCCGCGCAGCAGCGCACACAGCCGCAGGCTGCTCCAACCGAGCGAGGAATTTGGATTAGTCAAATTACGAATGAACCTCTTTGGAAACCTTGCAGTGACCCATCTGACTTAACTGTATATAATCGGCTCTCCACGCGCCCATAGCTCAGCTGGATAGAGTAACTGGCTTCGAACCAGTTGGTCGGGAGTTCGAATCTCTCTGGGCGTGCCAATTATTCCTTATAAAAACAATGAGTTGCCTGATATAATAGAATGAAAGGTCATATATAACTCCCCCACAAATTCTGTTTTTTGGAAGTGATACGCATTCTGTGGGGGAGGCGGCTCTCGTAACCTCCTGAATTCACGCTGATATTCTTGATAGAGTAACTGGGTTCAACCCAATTATTCCTCTATCTATTCTAAATTCTATGGGGGAGTAGATTAGTCAGTAGCGCAGCTGATCTAGTTGAACTAAACGAGGATAAAATCATGACAGAAGAAGAAGCTAATATAGCCTTAGACGTAATAGTGAAAAACTTCTTGAGCGTAAATAGTGTCTTGGTAGATGACTTGAATGAACTACTCGATAAGCGCGAGGAAACTGATTCTTGGAAGCGTAGGATAATTCGAGAGACATGTGCGTATGTCGAAGCTGTATGTAATAGCTTTCGAGAGCTTGGTATCATAGCGGATAATTTGTATGGGCCAGAAGAGATGAGGAAAAACTTCTCATCAAATGAATTGGATTCAATTCGCAGGGATAGAATGGGGGCAGCCGACCGAATCAAAGGTAATATCCGTGTTGGCCATAAATGTGCTAATTCTGCTAAGTCTAAAACGGACTTCGGTAGTGAAGGCTGGGAATGGACTCAAAAATTGATTTCAAAAAGAGATTCATTGATGCATCCCAAATCACCAGCATGCATTGCCATCACAGATGCAGAGTGGGAAGGAATCGAAGCTGCCATAAAATGGATTATCGATGAGGTATTCGCCCCTTATCGAGGAATGAATGAAGCTCTAAAAGCCGAAAGCAAGAAATAAACTCATTTCTACCCCATAGACGAGGAGGGGGCCACAACATATTGAGTTAGAAAGAAAAATCGTGGTTAGAGTAACTGGTCAAATTTCTTCATTCGAAACCTTGCTAATCTGTTTGTTCTGCGCGACCCGCCTTCAATACCTTTACCATTTCAAAAGTAGCGTCTTCATAAGTGTCAGACTCTCCCACGAGCTGCTGATTCTGCTTTCCATGGAGAGAATCATTGATTTCATTAAGCAATGACGCAGTAGTGTTTAAAAGCAATTTAATGTCATCTGGTTGGATACGATGTTTCTCATAAAGTTCTTTTGGGGTTGCTTCAGTCTCTTTGTGCGCGATGAGTTTTGAGCGGATTGTGAGAATATTCGAAACCAGTGTGCTGAAAGGATTTAGCCTATTGGAAATATGCTCAACGAGAGAGTCTTTCCCCGCATCGGAGAGTAGGCTTTTCAATTTTCTCATGCTATTTGAACGGTCATCTGTGTCAAAAATACAAGCAGTTTCAATAAACATTAGTTTGTAGTGGCCCGCACTGCTCGCTCTGAAGAACTCGTGGTATCTGTAGTCGTGAATGTCAGCCCTATAATCCAATAATGCTTTATCAGCACCTCTCAATGTGTACCAAATTTGATAATGAGTACGGGCAGCATGGGCACTCTCCGCAACAGATTTTAATGTATCACCAATCTCGCTCATTCAGATGTATGCAACGCCCTTAAAAAGAGATGCACTTCCGCGCATCCTGCATTGATTAGTAGGTACCCTGGACTAACTGCTTTGCGACGCAATAAGTAATCCTATAACTACCAATGATGTCCCAATAATCCATTTCCATTCTTTCTTTGCGAAATTTACTATGACTTCTCTGAGTCCAGTATCTGGAAATTTCGCGGGTGTGTCGTACCAGCCTTCTCTGTAAAGTTTTGTTGCTTCCGCAGCCTTAAAGATCTTACCTTCCGGTGCCTGTTTGGGATGATAGACGTAAGTGGGCGCGTCAAGCTCCTGTTTCTTAGTTCTAACCCATTTCTCGACAAATTCCTTTTTTCGCTCTCCGTAAATCTTCTGGGTCAGATTTATTTCTACTTGATCAATTCCGAGCGAATCTAGTTTTTGAATAAGCTTTGACTGTTCTTGCGGATCCATTGGGCGTACCTAACATTTGTTTATGTAGCATGCTCGCTTTGCCGCGCATGGGACAATGCGCGTTAGTTTATTCAGCTAATTCAGTATCTCATTAATATAGGGGGTACTCCATAGCTTCGCCTCCCCCATAGATTTTCTACAGCCCGCGTGGTTACTGGGGGGTAGTTGAGAGAAATGGTGTGTTTTGTGGGGGAGTGAAGTCCCCATAACTTGCTGAATTTATTGAATATATAGAAGGTAGAATTCATGACTTCGAACCAGTTGGTCGGGAGTTCGAATCTCTCTGGAAGTAACACCTAAGTTCGAAAGGAGCGAAGCTCCGCAGACAGCCGAAGGCTGCCCGCCGGGTGAGGAAATTGGCTAAGCCAAATTCCGAATCAATCTCTCGTCACCAAACCTCAAGCCTGTTTAGAAAATAAATCTGTCCCCTTTTTTTACTTTAGACAGGATGCTGCTGATTTATGGGGTGCCTTTTCTCGCCCTACAGCTTGCTGGCAATCTTGGTAGTTTTGCTGTGGCAACCTGCGTACCGGCTCTGGCATTCTTAGTTGCCTCAGCCATATGCCTCATTAACATCGTCCGTTGCCGTCGTGTCCATTGTTACTTGATCGGGCCGCTCTTTCTCATTCTAGGTATGGGCCTTGGCCTATATAGTTTTCGGGTGTTTACCCTTGGTCCTGATACGTGGTCGATACTCATCAATTCAGGGTTAATTGGTGGTGCCTGTCTGGCGGTTCACATGGAAATGCTTTGGGGGCGCTACTTCGGACTGGGGCACAATGCATAAATGGACGAGACTTTAATAGTTAGATAGAGAGCGAATGGTTAAATTAATCCTAAGTGAGCATTATTGTATTGTTGCTTTGCTGGAAGCCCATTACCATTTTCAAATTCACTATTTAGAAGGCGTTTTGAAGATGTTTAGGATATTGAGATTATGAATAAAATTCAGGTTGGTCTTACAGTTGGGCCAGTTGGACGCTTTATAAGATTTCTTTTGGGGCTACTAATTCTGCTAATTGTTGTAAGTGATGTTCTTTCTTCCAGCCATGGTCATTCCTTAGCGGACTATTTGATGATTGCTCTTAGCTTCGTTGGATTAGTATTGATTTATAGCGCAGCATTTCTTTTCTTGGTACCAACCGTTGTAGGAAGAAATGCCTGGTGGGCAACGGTAATTTTTGTTCTACCTACCATGTTTCTAATCATTGCACCTGGAATAAATCCAGAGCTACAGGTTGGAAATTGGCTAGGGTATCCAGTTTTAGATCATCCATTTATGCTAGCGCTACTTACATACTTAGGTGTTTCGTTTCTACTTCAGTGGTGGGATAAATACGGCGGTTGCGAAGTGATTGCAATTCCTAAAATTGTATTCAGGAAATCCTGTGCTTCTTATTGTGTACCCTTATTGCCAATAGATATTGCTGAGAAAAAGATTGGAGAGTGGCGTTCTCGAAATATTTAGCTTTGTTATTTAGGTTGATGTGCCTCCGCTGAAAAATAACAATGTAAAAATAAGACTGTCCCAAAGTGCATGCGTGAGAATTAACGGAATGAGACTTTTCCCGCTTATTACAAAGAAACAGCCATATACTAGTGCTGAAACGGTTGCGGAAATTACTCCGGCGAGTCCGACATAAAAATGCAATGCGCCAAAAATAATTGCTTGCAGAATTACTGCAACAGTAATGCCTACTGATCGCAGGGTAAATACATCATAGATACGCTTTAACAGAAACCCCCGGAAAATAAACTCTTCGGCAAATCCCCCGACGCC
Source organism: Gammaproteobacteria bacterium (assembly GCA_021773355.1). Taxonomy (GTDB): domain Bacteria; phylum Pseudomonadota; class Gammaproteobacteria; order Pseudomonadales; family Pseudohongiellaceae; genus UBA9145. The sequence continues at coordinate 221,989 of JAJFKE010000026.1, forward strand.
TACGGCCACTATAAGCCAGCCTAAATAAGCAGTAAGGTTCCCCTGAATATGGTCAAAAACTCCAGTGTCGGCTCGAGGTAATGACAATATGCCGACAATCCAATCGGCAATAGGCTGTACCAACACGAGTTTCAAGCCAAAGAATGCAATAGTAAGTGCACCGACTACCCACATGGGGTGAGTGAGTTTTAACCCGAATTCAGAAAAGGTTTCTTTTCTACGCTTGATGAAGACAAAGACCATAACTAGAACAACAACCGTTCTAACTGGCATTGGTGCGCTGGCTTGAATGCCGAGCAATGGGTAGATGAAGGCACTGAACAGAAGCCACAACGAGATTGAAACCGCCGCAATAGCCACCAATTCAATGGCGAATTGTTGTAAACGTTCTGTTTTTATTATTCCCATTGTCTTGAACCTCTATACGTTCAAAAACATAGCTGGCTAATTATCTTCTCGGTCGTAATTAGCGCCCAATTTTTCTTAGTTGATTAACCAGCGCAACAAGAGAGTTTTTTCACATCTCTCTTAAATCCTTGCGCAGCTAATTTCAATCCTTCTACTGCCGTCAGGTAGGGAAATATGATATCGCCAAGGCCTTCAGTTGTTAGACCAGCTTTAAGTGCCATCACAACGGTCTGAATGCTGTCGCCTGCTTCGGGGGCCAGGATTGTCGCACCTAGAAGTTTGTCTGTGTCGGTTTCAGCAACAAGCTTGATAAAACCATGAGTTTCTCTAGAGGCAATGAAACGCGGGACGTTGTCCAGAGTGATGGTACTTGTTTCAACATTGAAACCCCTGGATTCAGCCTCCGCTTGCGTTAACCCGACCGTGGCTAACTGTGGGTCGGTGAATACAACAGAAGGCATTGTTTCATTGTCGTATTTTCTATCATTCCCGTTGAGTGCATTTTTCGCTGCTAGTTTACCGCCATAAGCTGCCATGTAGACATACATGTCGGTTCCAGTCACGTCACCAGCGGCGTAAACATCGAGGTTACTTGTCTGCATGTATGCGTTAATCTCGATGCCGCCACGAGTATTCAGCTTTACTCCGGCTTTATCGAGGCACAAAGCCCTGACATTTGGTTTTCGGCCTGCTGCTGCCAATACCTGATCAGCTACAATTGTTTGCTCTCCACCCTGGATTTGACAAGTTAGAGCTACTCCCTTGTCCGTCTCTTCAATTTTTTGATAGCCGACACCTTCGCAGACCGTGATACCTTCTTTACGAAATTGTTCCGTTAATGCTGCACTGGCTTGTGGTTCCGAATCCGATAGCAGACGGCTACGGCAGCATATCGTTACTTTGACACCGGCCCTGGAGAACATCTGCCCAAGCTCGCATCCAATAACGCCGCCGCCAATAACCAGCAGCGTTTTAGGCAAGGTTTCAAGATCCAACGCGCTGGTGCTGTCCAGCACAGAAATACTTTGAATACCGTTGATCGGAGGCAATGTAGCTGAAGACCCAGTGGCAAGAATGATTTTACCGGGCCAAAAGAGCCTACCCTCGATATCCAGTTCAATGGCACTGTTACCCGTGAAGCGTGCGCGCCCCTCAACATAAGATATGTTTGAATATTCAGGAAGAATATCTTCGTATTTAGCTTTGCGTAAATCATTGACGAGCTGTTGCTTTTGCTGAACGAGCGCTTTCCAATTAGCTATTCTGGCAGTGCGTTCCAGTCCATCAAAACGACTTGCGCTGTTTCCGCGATGAACGGTTTCCATTGCCCGAATAAGGGTTTTGGACGGCACGCAGCCAACATTGACACAGGTTCCACCAATAGTTCCTTCTCCGGCGATAACCACGTTGGCTCCTGCCTCCGCAGCTGTGATTGCAGCCGAAAACCCTGCCGATCCACCACCAACTACAAGCAGATCGGGTTCGGTATTTATTAGCTTCGATTTATGGCTGTCATCTGACATCAATCACACTCCGGATTTATTGTTCATTGATTTGTCTCGACGCTCTTTACGCAAAACCGCATAAACCGTCAATCCGATAAAAAACGCTAGTGCCGGAAACAGTACAAAGTCCAAATAGCCAGTGAGAGCCGATAAACCCACTGTTCCCAGCAAAATGACAAGAAGCGGTGTGAAGCAGCACAAGGCTGCAATCACCGTTCCGAGAATACCGGCACCCAATAGCGTTCGGTCTTTCATAGAAATCTCTATGAAATTGGTGAAGCAGGATAACCCACATTGGTTGAGGCTGCGCCAATCTGTGCGGAAGTGGCGACGGCGGGATCAAAGACTACAGTGGCGGTCTTGGTGTCATAATCAACGACCACAGATTTAACACCTTCGATCTGCTCCATGGCTTTGCGCACCGTGACTGGGCACATCGCGCAGGTCATTTTCTCTACGGTGAATTTCACCGTCTTTTCGGTTGATACCGTTTGCACCTTGGCACTGTTATCTGCCTGCGCAACAGACAATAATGAAATAGCGCTAACCCCGCTAAGGGCTACAGTTGTCAAAAAAGCCATAATAATGAATATTCGTTTCATACGTTGGTTCTCCTAATAAAAAAGTGGTGCCCAAAAATCGATTGTTGCCGAGGAAAGTGCGAGTGCGGTGGCAGTCCACAACGCTGATTTAGTAATCAGACCGGATGCCGGGCGTGCACAGTAGCTCCCGTCTTCGCAAGCCTGTTTTGGCCTGAAGTAGACGTGCCAATACCCGGCAGCCAGGACGAGAGCAGTGACTGCCAGAAATAGCGGCTTATAGGGTTCGAGTGCCGTCAGACTGCCAATCCATGTGCCGCTGATACCCAGCGACACAAGGACAAGCGGTACAATGCAACACGATGACGCGATCAATGCGCCAATAACACCGCCAGCCGCAAAAAATTGTCCGTGACTATTATCGGTCGAATCGGATATCTCCGCCTCCGCGCTCCTGTGATCGTGCTCTAGCACCTTTGTCATCTTTCTAATTCTCTACTTGCAATATTCTACCTATAAAGCCACTATGAACCCTGTAGTCATTACAGAGTCAAGCGCTTTTTGATAAATTAAGAAAGAATGGGCCGTGAGTATGAAACGAGGAGAGTTAGCGAAACGAAGCGGATGCAATGCGGAGACAATCCGATACTATGAGAGGATTGGTTTGATCCCTGAACCAGCACGCTCATCGAATGGATACCGACAATACGGTGAAATTCACGAAAGCCGATTGCATTTTGTTATGCGTGGGCGCGATCTTGGCTTTTCTATCGAAGACTTGAGAAGCCTTCTTGATCTGGTTGATCGAAATGCTGTTTCTTGCAATGAAGTAGAAAAACTCGCTACACAGCATCTTCAATCAGTTCGGGAAAAGATTGACCATCTTAAGCGAATGGAAGTAGTCCTAAATGATACAGTTGGCTCTTGCAGTGGCAAGAACGTGCCAGACTGTCCATTGATAGAAAGCTTATTTGGCAGCTAGATCATTTAGTTTTTGACTGAGTTCCTCAGGCTCGATTAACCCAACATTCCTGAATAACTCTTCACCTGCTGCATTAACTATGACCAGCGTAGGCATGCCAACCACATTATAAGCGCTGGTCGCATCCGGATAGGCGTCTGTATCGACAGCAACAAACACGTAGTCGTTCAAAGCTTCTATAACAGAAGCATCTGAAAGCACTTGAGATTCAAGCACTTTGCAGGCCGCGCACCATTCAGCCGAGAAATCGACAAGCACGAGCTTACCTTCTTGTGAGGCAGTGGATAATGCTGAATCAATAGGTGAAGGCTCTGCCTCACCACTAGTCTGAGCATCAGATGCGTCAGGTGGTGACAACCCCGGCGAATACCCAAGGTCAGTTATTACCTGATACATGTCCTCAAGTGTAACTTCGGAGGCATCGTAACTCAGGGTGAACGCATCACGATCCAAATTGACTTCGATTTCTTCTTTTTTGATTCCAGGCAACTCTGACAGAGCTGCTACGACACTATCGGGTCAGCTCATTCAAGTGACACCGCCTCGGCTTTTCATCATACCTTCTACGAACAGCGTGACCTTGGAGAATTCAGACTCAACAGCTGCCGCTTTTACAGACATCGACAACACAAGCGTTATCGCCGCCAGAGAAAGTAGGCCTGTAAACTTAACTAATTGCTTATTCATAGATTCATTTACGAATTACACCTATTACAACTCTTCAAGTGCAATTGTTATCTCGATCCAAGACTACCCTGTTTCGAGCAGCCTATATTTAGAAGACCAGACTGTACAACTTGTACCTGCTACAGAGTCAAGTGATTTTCTCCGGAGATAAGTAGAACTCTGCTATAAATCTTGAAAGACCGTATTGATCCTGTAGCTGGTACAGCCCTTAGACTACAACCAGCCTAGCTCAGTTTTGAGGAATCAAGATGGCCTATAAGAAATTCACACCGAAACGAGTAATCTACGGGGTGATACTGCTCGCATTCGGGGTACAAATTAGCGTTGTCTTATTTAATTCACTTAATCGTCGGCAGTTTGAGGGGGTTAGCCTGAGTGAAACAACCTATACCGAAATATTTTTCAGAAATGAAGAACAGTCTATAGACCTGGCGGGCATGTTATTCCGCCCCGAAGGAGAAGGCCCATATCCCGCCGCTGTCATTATTCATGGTTCTGGGCCCAGTAGGCGTACCAATGGTTGGTATCTCACTCTTACGAAACATCTTCAGGACAGTGGTATTGCCGTGTTGTTGCCCGACAAGCGTGGGTCAGAAAAATCTGGTGGAGATTGGCGATCTGCTGACTATGATGACCTCGCGACAGACACGATTGCGGCAGTTGACTATCTCCGTACAGAATCGGGTGTTCCATTAGACCGGGTCGGCATTATAGGCATGAGCGAGGGCGGCAAGTTCTCTTCGCTGGTAGGGCACAAGATTGGTGATTTGGATTATGTTGTAAATGTTGTCGGATCAGCTGTAATGCCAAAAGAACAGTTGCTCTTTGAGGAAAACTACAATCTGCAACAGATGGGTTTCCCGCCTGGGTTTTCTTACTTAGTCGCGTTGTTTTCGACAGCACATATTAGATATGTTCGACAACCAGAATTTTGGCAAGCTGTGAGCGAATTCGATCCTAATATCTACTGGCAGCAGCTAGAAACTGATGCATTGATTCTTTACGGAGAAGACGACACCAATGTGCCAACAAAAGAGAGCATGAGGAGACTCGAAGCGCTGAATAACCCACACATCCGGGCTATAGTTTATAAAGATTCCGGACATGCCCTTGAAGACCCTCCTTATGCAGGAAACAGTATATTTCGGAGTGAAGCTCTGGAAGAGATAAGTCGATTTGTTCTGCATACAGCAGATGACAATCTTTGACCAGAGGTAAACCGAAGGGGGCTGGAGATCTTCTGTGTTTATGGTCAGTACTTCGATAATTACAAATGCACATGACGAGGAGAACGAATGAACAACATTCAAGCTAACAAGTATGATAACTCTGGAAGCCTTTCACTTTTAGGAGATTATGTATTTATAGTTTTGTTGATGGTCGCCACATGGCTGAGCATTAACAGTGTGTGGGGCTTTACAGGGCCAGATACATTCATCTCAAGCAAGCTATCGAACATCGCGCCTCTTGGCCAGTGGATAGCCATATTCAATATCGCATTTATTGTCGGTTTAACCATTATTGTTGCGAGCAAACAATATCGGCTAATGCAACCTACGCTTATCCTGTTTGCTTATTCGATAGGAGTGTTCGTAAGTGAAGTCTTACGAGAGTATCTGGCCCCTCAAGGTGCTGTCGTCGACCGGCTTTTTGCTGCAATGCCCATTCTCCTAATGCTAACAGTTACCTTCGTGTACCCGGAGTTGCGTCTTCAAATTACAAAAAACATAGCTGGTTATGAAAACTGGGTAAAAACTTACCCGATTGTCCTAATTATCATTGTAGGTGGGTTGTTACTACTCGGGTTTACTACATTTTCAATAAAGCTATTTTTCGACCTAGTTGGTGCTAGCAGTTCCTGGTGGCCTACCATAGGAGACATTTCCGCTTTATCTTTTCTAAATGGATTCTGGGAAGAAATAATCTTCCGAGGTCTAATTCTTTTCTCATTACTGAGCAGTGTACGAGCTGATTCGGCAAACATTTTGCAATCCTTCTTGTTTGCTATCCTGCACCTTGGCGCGAGCCCTTCATTCATAGGTGCGTTGTCATCCGGCGGGTTCTTATTCATTTTGGGTTTCTGTTTCGGGCGAATCGCTATGAAACCTGGTGGCCTATTGATTGTAATAGGATTGCATATGGCAATTGACATAGTGAGCCTATCTTTAGTTCTCTAACTAACTTCATACTTCAGAAAATTGTAACTGTCGTTATCGCTATTACACAATAAATAGGCAATTGCAGTGAGTCAGCACAATCGAGAATAAATCCCTAGTCACAATAAGTCACGGTATTGAGTCTATGTTTTCCGGATACTCAGCTAGTCAATCTGAGCAATTGGAGGAGCAATGAACCGAAACGCAAACGCAGCTGACAACACTATCCACTGACAGCAAACACGTAATTGCCGATAGAAGCGGTCACCTCAGACAAATTGATCAACCTGAACTAGTTGTAGAGGAAGTTAGACTCTTAACAGAAAGAATTTAAACTATGAGAATCAGTTGAATACTGCGCAATGTGGTAAGCAGATTGGAGGTCCGCTTCAGCACGTAGCAGAAGTAGATAATGTCATTATTTGATCGTGAATGCGTCTATAAAATTTCCGACATTTTTCCGACATCGGTTCTGCATTGTTATGCTTTGTCGTGCTAATTGGCAACGAGCGCCGAACAAAAGCCTTTAAGTATCAATAAGTTAAAGTTACTCCCATGGCTTCGAACCAGTTGGTCGGGAGTTCGAATCTCTCTGGGCGTGCCAAACATTTAGTGAAGCTTTGGTAGTTAACTTATTGTTACATAGGCAAATTTACTAAGTGTACTCTGCAATCATAGGAAGTGGCGATATTGCTGGGTAGCACAAGGGAAGTAAAATAAGCGATTCGAGAAAGAAATTCGTTCAATAGCTAGTATGGTCACTTGCTAGAAATCATCTTATTAACTAGATTTGAGAATTCATTGGTTCTAGTTAACCTGCAATTGGTGCTGGTGCAGCTTGTCCCATCTCCCTAATAAACCTACTCGCTAGTAGATTTGCCTCACCATAATTTATAGATGCCGGCGAAATACCTGCACCCATCGCCGTAGCTAAAGGCATTTGCTGAGAATAAGTTAGAATTAAAGTGCCAGGTTTACCTTCAGCAGGGGATGCCTTAACGCGAGTAATTCCTACATAGAATAGCCGACGCTGCTCTTCCAAAATTGCTTCTCGGATCGCAAGTGGCAGATTTGCTTTTGGCTCTTGAGGGAGAAGACCTTCAATGCAGCCAGCGATAATTGTAACCGGTGCACTAAGGCCCTTGCTTTTATGTAGACTCATAATTCGAACTTCTTCAATTTCGGTTGGAATTTCTGGTCTTGCTATTGCGCTAGTTAGCTCACGCAGAAAGCTGACTCTGTCATCTTCATCGTTGGCAGCTAAAGTTTCTAATGCAAGCGCGCGAATATCTCTAACAGCGGGGTCACCGTCAGGAAACAGAGCATCAATTACAGGAGTGATTCCGTTGTCGGCAACGAGGTTTTCGAGCTGATGGATCTCGTTTCTAACAGCAGTAAATCTCTGTACTAGAGTATTTGTATACGGGATATTCAGATCGCCTGTCTCAATTTGAACCAATGTTTCCCAAGGCGTCGCTTCGTTCGTATCACAATACTGGCGGAGACGACGATAGCTATTCGTTCGCCAATTGTTACTATCCCTTCCAAGCACCCAACGCAATGCTACGCGATCTTCGCGATTGACGAAGAGTTTCAAAAGAGCGAATCGAAATTGCGTACCTTCTGCGTCTAATTCGGATTGAGCATAGTAAGAACGAACCGGGATATCACGTTCAACGAGTCCTTCATAAATAGGTGTTCCAATCACCCCGCGTTGCGCAAGAATTACTATATCGCCGGGATGAACTCCTTGATCAATAAGTTCCGCAATAGTGTTTAGTACACCAAGTATTTCAGCATTTAGTGTGTGGTACTGTACGATACTGACAGTACCAGCTCCGTTTTGTTCCATCGGTGCCAACACGCGATTAACGGGCCGATTGACATTGTGAGCGATTAACGCATTAGCCATATCAACAACTTGAATCGGACACCTTCGGCAATCTTCTAGGCTAAGATCATCCGCATTATTGTGCGTTGCCACCCAATCTATAATTCCTTCCGGATGCGCATGTTTGAAGGAATAGATAGACTGATCGTCATCCCCGACGATGCAGACTTCTGCGTTATCAGATAGTAAATCAATTACACCTTGTTCCGCTTTGTTCAAATCCTGATATTCATCAACGAGTATATGCGAATATTCAGTTCGTTCTTGTGCTGCTGGATTCGTCGCAAGGTAGGTGTGTAGCTGCGGTATAACTTCTCCAATTATCATTGCACGATGGAATCTAAGCCATGCTGTGAGATCTCGTTCGAAATCAGCTTCTTCTGCCGATTGCACGTACCCGGGTTCGTCGCGCTGGAGTCTAGCCCATGCGGACTCATAAGCCTTAATTTTCTTCCGAACTTCTATAACGCCGCCATGATTAACAGCTAGATCTGCCTCTAAGGGTTTGATTTCGAAATTGTTCAATGCACGTGGTGTTCTGCCGGTCGCAGCCAAAACATGATGCCGCATAAGCGTTCGTAACGCTAAACTATGAAGGGTTTTCCCAACAAGTTCCTCGCATCTGGGAACTTGCATGCAGACGAGTTCACGGTGAAGGTCTTCGGCAGCCACGCGAGTAAAAGTTACTGGAAGTATGGCGCTCGGTTCGATTCCATTTTCAAGTAGCCTCGCAACTCGTCGTTTCATAGCGAATGATTTGCCAGTTCCAGGACCGGCGATTACTCTCACATGTTGATTGGGAGAGGACGCGATCTCGTAAGCTTGGGTTCCCTCTTCTAGACCATCCGACCATGCCATAATAATCCATCCTATGAGTTTGAACCGCCAAGGCGTGCAATTGACTAAATACGGGAGGTATTCTAAAGTATTTATCTCGATATTTGTGGGATTTATAACTTAATTTGGAGATCAATGATTAGTTCAAAGGAAATAGAAGACCGTTACATTGAGTCCCGCCAGGATCTTAAGAAATTGGTTGCGTATGCTCATGAGCTATCTTCAGAGTTGAAAGGGAAAGAAGCAGGGAGCGAATCTATTTACTATGCATCGATAATCTTCTCAAAACTTATTGGTCACGGGATAACTCTTTCGAGAAATTCACCTATAGCACTAGAGGTCAGCGATTTTTCTGGTGCTGAGCTTTGGGATGTCTCATCTGTCTGTTGCATAGCACGTGCAATATTAGAAAGCTTTGATGCCTTGGCGTATATAGCCATTCACCCAAATTCAAAAGAAACGGAGCTTCTTCGCATAAAAGTTTGGGAATTACATGATATCGAGCGAAGGTTGAAGATGCTGAATTTTATAAATTCTGATTCAACAGAAGCTCGAAAATTAACGGAAGATAGCGAGCAGCTCCGGTCACATATACTTGATTCACCCAGTGCTAAGCTAATTCACAGAAGTTTAATCGGGAAGATCAGAAAAGGCGAATCGCCTGACTATTTAAGTCCTATAAGAGATAGGTGTAAGAATTCTGAAATTGACTACGAATACTACATGGGCGCCAAAGTATTTCTTTCATCTCATGTACATACATATCCGTTCTCAGTTCATCAGCTTTCAAGGTTTCGAGCAGGAGACGCGGATAGCTTGAACTTGATTTCGTTAGCTCTAAGATATTCAAGTGTTTTTGTAGCAAAGGCTATTCAGGGTATTAGGCTTATCATTGACTTCAAACTTTGCAGACCTACGGACGAAGTAGAGGATATCATTCGAATCTGGATCGGTATTGCAAAGAATGGGGTACAATCTCCGACTAATAATTAGTTCAAATGCGTCGAGCTAATCTAAGGTTCGCGTGGATACAAGTGCGTTAGGAAGAACAAAAAGGCCATGGCGAATCAACCACCACTAAATGACGCGATCGTAGTTGCATTAGCTCGATTAGTAGATGATTCGCAATGCGATACACGGGAACCAGCACATTCCGACATTGAATTTCAAATTACGAATGCTGGACTGTCTAGTGCGGATCCCAGTAAGAGTGGTAGGCCCGTTGGGAAATCAAAGCGTGTGCGTGGAACTCTTAGCTGGGCACTGTCAAACAATATTTCAGCCGGTGAATCCCTTGTTAATGGATTAATAGCCACAGTTCAAGGCTATGGAGGATTCCGGAAAGAATCGTCGAACTATTGTGGTTTGGAAGCGATTACAAATTTGGCTTCAGCCTTTTCCGCGCAGGCATGGGAGCTATGTGAAGATGGCTCTTTACAACCTAAAATTCTTGACTCTCTGTCTGGAAAGAACCTAACCAAAGCCCTTTACGCATATGCCCAAAGAGCTCGAAAAGGGGCTTTAGATAGTCCGTTATTGACTGGTACTGCTAAAGATCTACTCGAAGCTACTGCTGCTCATGTGCTTGTACAAAAATGGGGGGGTTATCCTCAAACTTCGAACTTTCCCACCTTACTAGGTCAAGCATTTACTGCGCTGGGTTTAACTACAACGCATGATCCAGTACAGGCCGGTGAATCTGCTCAGAAAAGAGTAGAGCGTGCCGCGTATGAACTTGGATGCGCGCTAAACGCATTGCGCAATAAGCAAGGGACAGGGCATGGTAGGCCGTGGGAAAGCACTGTTACTGACTCCCAAGCTCAATTCGCCATTGAATCGATGGGGAATATCGCGACATTGTTGTTGGATACTTTGGGCCCATAATACCGTCTCATAACAATCAATTCAAAATGGAACACGGAACTGATTGCAACGCCTTTTAACTGTCAGGTCAAGGTGAGAACCATGTCAAAAGTTAGAGATCAGTTGTTCAAAATCCTTCGAGATCGACCTCGTGTAATTACCCGCGCTGTTTTTTGGAAAATTCCTCACAATACTAGGGACGATGAAGTAACCTTGAAGGTTGGAAGATATAACAAACCAAAAGATTGGAGTGGTAGTGAGGCTCCTGAATCGTTAGTTCCCAAAAGCGAGCTTACATTCGATACTGAAGAATTTCAGAACCTAATAAAATTTCTTCAGGAAAATTACGAACCCTTTAAGGAAGGTGTTAAGGCCTTTATTCCTCTTGACAAACCTTTTGATAAATCTAATGCAGATCAGATAAAGGCGCTTTTCTCGCTCCCGGACAAGAAAAACCTTGTAAGGTTTGTTCTACAAAATGATATTATTCCAGAAGAGCTGGAAGTAGGACTACAACAAGCGAAGCGTATAACTGCTATTCGTGAGTTTTCCAAAATGTTGAGTGACGACCTAGTAGAATCTAGTTGGCAAGATTGGTTTGAAAAGAACAGCTGGGTTCTTGGCAGCGATTTTGTGAGAATACTTGATGAAAGAACTATAGACACACAACACATTACAGATTTTTTGATGGAAGCTTACGATGGATTTCTTGATGTAATCGAAATCAAACGCCCAGAGGGAGGGATGAAATTTTGGGCAAGCACATTAGATCATGGAAATTACGTACCTACAATGGACCTCATTAAGGCGGTAACTCAAGCAGCTTCGTATATCTATGAAGTTGAGCGAGAAGCAAACAGCATCAAATTTTTAGAAAGAGTTGATGGCGTTAGGACAATAAAACCAAGATGCATACTAATATTTGGACGGTCATCAGACTGGAATTCAGAGCAAAATGAGGCATTTAGAATATTAAATTCCAGTTACCATAATCTTACTATTATGACTTACGATCATGTTTTGGAGCGCGCGAAAAGGATCATTGGTCATAATAGTTAATAGAAAGTTGGCAATGACAAGCCATAGCAGCAACTGCTTTGACTATCAGAACTACTTATTTTTGAGCAAATAGCATAAAAAAGAGTTGGAGAAAAATAGATTTCATTTGTTTCTCACCGCCATTTATATTTCAGTGAGATTGGTCATTAGAAATTGTGGTAGATGAAGTGCAGGTAATACTGGAGAGGCAAGATTCGAAGATGGCTCTAGCTCCATGAAGTAAATCAACTTAGAGAACTTAAATGGCTACTATAAGCGTAGACTATCCACACAAACTGAGCGATGCAGAACTTGAGAAAGCCCTTCATGAGTACTCACTTGAAATATTTAGTAGTCAGGGAAATATAAATAAAGTGATGCTTTACTCGCCTTTAATCCAGTTGGGTCAAAATGAACTGCAAGGCCGACAAACCAAAAGAGCAACTCGATTGTCTATTGGGGCAAGTTCTCTCTCTATAGTAATTGCGCTTCTAGCATTATATATTTCTCTTAACTCCGCTAGAGTCAATGATCAATGGGAGTCAGGCCAAATAAACCTGCTTGAAAGGATTAGTGATGGCGTTGTGGCTTCTAGTGATGAGTTAGGATTCATTATAAGGGAAGAATCTGCTCTAACAAGGAGCAGTCTAGAAAGCATTCTCGAGCAGGAAGACTAGTAACTTTAGCTGACAAATAAGTGGGTCAGCGACAAGCAAACGTTTGGTTCTTAATACTACTTTATATCTTCCAAGAGCTTGCTCGGTGACACTCCTAATGCTTTCGCAATCTTGACAATGTTGTCAAGACTAACATTACGCTCACCCCTCTCAACCGACCCGATATATGTGCGATGCAACTCACATGTTGCCGCTAAATCCTCTTGCGAGACATCAAGCCTCGTTCGGATCTTGCGAATTTGTTCACCTAATAGAATCGTAGCTTTAGACACGCAGTTATTAAGCGATATCTGAACACTATAGGTCTACACACTATAAGTAGCATTGTGGTAGAGTATATCCACCATGAATTGCAGAGCATTAGTGCGAAAGCACTGGATTCAAGCGCCACGAGGAGGCTGATCATGAAGTCAATGAACCCTGTATTTACCAGTTTGGCAGCACTAGCTATATGGGCTTCTCTCGATTCAGAAGCTCAGCAAGCAGAAGGGTATATCAATAACGATAACGGAGACGAATGTCGGTACACACAAGTAGTAGAGGAACAGGTGAAATATTTTCACGAAACGCTTGTTGGGAACGTTTACAAGCTCACATTCGATAATCCGGATTGTATGTCGGATTCTGGGGTGGGGTTGGAAGTAAATCAGATGATGATCAACAATATCATTATTAATGGCTACTCACAGCCAGATGCAAGTTTTCAGACCCGTGTTTCAGAGTTGTATCCCCGAACCGTGTTCGCTTTACTTACTCGAGGCAAGTGTATTCAATCCGCTAAGTACCCGGCAGTAGGCGTAACTGTAGATTATATCGTTGAGAACAATAGTATAGTCGCAGTAGCGCATGGGATGGCCGCCGGCGGGTGCAAGAAATAGAACAGTACAATCCGTTTAAAGCTGAGACAGAACTACAAATAGTTACGATACTCAGTAGAAATAGAAAAGGGGCCACGATAATCTAATCGAAGCCCCTTTGATATTACCCATATGAGAATCAAAATTCCTAATATTATCCAGTATCCTATCTAATCCATTATTGATCTAATGATATAAACTGATTTAATTCCTATTTCCAAGCTAGTTGCTATTCCCATTATCCAATTGTATCCAATTATCCTCAAAACTTTTCCTTTAATCATGGTTTTTTAAGTTAAGGGGGGGGGGTCTGGAGACTCTACTAATATACACACCTAAGCAGCTCTCGAATCCCAGGCAGAACGCTCTCAAAGGTGAATTCCAATTTGTTTCTCCATTGTTTCTCCTGTGTTTTTCCGTTATTTCCTTTATCCAGGGTTAATCTTTCTGTGCATCTGTTTGCTTATACTCATTTACAACAAATACTTGTTTCTCGCGTATCGAAAAGTAGGATGTTATAGGACGGCTTCGTCAGTTTCTGAAGGCTCTTTGAGGTAAGTTTTATTGTCGTTCACCCATTTTGTGAGCGTGTATCCCCAGAGAGTCCAGGCTTTCTCGGCTTCTTTGTTGTATTCATATCGATTATAAATTGCCGTAACTCCACTTCTAAATCCGCTGCTATGATTTAGAATAACTTGGATGATATGAGGGGGCACCTCTAAACTTGCGATATGAGTTGCAACACTACGGCGTAAGTCGTGGATACACCAATCTTTGAAAGGGACGATTTTTTTTATTCTTCGAATACCACCACTGCTTCCAGAGACAGGCCTAGGCTGTTTAGTGCGTTCTGACTGCAGTAGATATTGTTGTCCTTTAAACTTTTGAATACTTGCGATTTCATTAATAGCAGCACTATTCAAATAGACAGTTTGTAAGCGTCGGTTCTTGGTTCGTGAAGCAGGAATGTTCCAAATCCCTTTCTTTAGGTCGAATTCTTCAATTCTGGATTCAAATACTTCGCTACTTCGTTGCCCGGTTAGCATGAGCAGGCGAATACCCACTTTCCACTTGATATTTAGTTGTTCGCTCAAGTGCCATACAGTAGCCAATTCGTTCGGCGTCAAAAATCTAGCTCTAGATATGTGCTTATGAGGCAATCTCATTCCAGTAAGAGGATTTGAGTCTAGAATCATAGCTTCGTAATAGCACCAACTCATAAAGGCTGATATAACACGATGAATATTGTTGGCCATGGACTTTTTGCCAGTAGCCATCTTTTTGTCTGTGATTTTTCTGATGTCAGCTCGTGTAACTTCGCCTATAGGTTTGTGGCCGATTTTGGGAATTATCTCATGTCGAAAGATACCAACTACGTGTATACGGTGGGCCTTACTAAACGATTCAGCTCGCGTTATTGCATATTCTGAATACAATTCCTGCACCGATGTTTTGTGTGCCTCCGCTTTCTGTTCAGCTGGGTCGCAACCACCATATATTTGCTGAGCTAGACCTCTAGCTCTATCTCTGGCTTCTTTGACGGTAAAGATAGTTACAGGGCCTATTGTAAAGCGTCTCTGCTTTCCACAACTAGAGCGATAGACATACATATATGTACGTGCTCCGGAAGTTCGGACACGGAGGCCGAATCCGGGCACGCGATGGTCCCAGAGCGTATATTCTTTAACATCTGGGACTGCAGAGTCAGCTGCTTTCTGAGTAAGTTGTTTATAGAGCTTCATAGACCTATATACAATCAAACGCAAAAATATCCAAAAGAGACTTATAATTCCTTCTAAGTCTCAATTGGACTACTTTGGTTCAGGGCTGCTGAATCTTCTCTGCTGCTACGAGAGCTGCTAGGTGCTCGGTAGTTAAAGAGGTATAAATACTCGGGCCAGCCTTGGTATATAGGACTGAGCCCCCATTTGGTCCATTGGGCCGTGCTCCCACGATTTGTTCACGCTTAACAACAACACCGTCGCCAGTAGAGCTAGGTAGAAATACAAATTTTTCAGTAGTCATTTTGATCTCCTTTGGTTAGATTGGTGGGGAAACAGTGGGGATGCATTTGAGCCCCTAGTTTGTCCTCCCTCTATACTAAAACCAGATCATTTTACTCGCGTCAACTTGTTGAACTTACTGGAGAAGTAGTTGGTCGAATGACCACTGTGAGGTAGTTAAAATACATATAGTCGGGAGTTCGAATCTCTCTGGGCGTGCCAATTTAGTAAGGGTCCAGGCTGTGTGAAAACCCCCTTCAAGGTATAATCTGACTTTCCCTTCAGTGGAGCTTCTGATGAGCGGATTTATCGAAGGCGAGTCTCGCACTCAAACCACCTTATTTCCCGAGAGCCTGGATGAATATATCACCGAAGATAATGCGGTTCGAGTAATCGATGTCTTCCTCGATGACTTGGATCTTTCCGGATTAGGCTTTCGAACCCAACCCCAAGAAACAGGCCGACCTGCCTATCATCCAGCCATGATGTTGAAGCTGTATGTCTATGGTTATCTCAATC
>JAJFKE010000027.1 GCA_021773355.1 Gammaproteobacteria bacterium
GCGAAAAGGATGGTAGGTGCGCAAACATCAAAGGCTAGAGAGTAGCTCTCTCAATAACAAGCCGTATATACGTAAGCGGTTTACTTTTTAGGAAAACTTATAGTTGTAAAATAGGTGGAGTCCATATACGTCTTGGGAAAAGGCAGTAGCGATATAAAATTTGTTTAATTGAGTTTTTATTGAATTGAGTGACTAACTTGTCATTAATACCCTTTCAGGCGCTTCATCATTGACGCATCCATTCCCCCGAATCTGGCTCGCCATTTATAAAATTGAGCTGAACTCATCCCGTGCTCTAGGCACAGATCCTGCTCTGGGACTCCTTGCTCATTCGGCTTGAGTACCGACAGTATCTGTCTGTCGCTAAATCGTGACTTTCTCATAGAAAACTCCTTGGGCGTAGTTTAGTGGAATTTTCTACTTATAACTGCTCCAGGTTTTCGGGGGGATTACAAAATGCGATGTACTACTTCTGCTGTCAATTATTCGAGTGACTTGCCACTGACACAGGGCATCGAGTTTTCACTCTAGCTTCTGGCATGCCCCAAAAAATGAAGGCAGATCACTGATCTGCCTTCAGGGTGTTATCTTGATTGGAGTCGGGGACTAATCGCTGCCCTGATCGACGTGCTTCCAGCGTGAAGTGCCGAAGAACATCTCATCCCAGCTTTGTTCACCCCAGATGACATCAATGCTCGGGTCAGGGTTAGCCGGGTTCTGCGCAGAGTTGTCGAACGCACCCACTGCAGTCAGCTTGGTCCCTGCCGGTACAAACTTCGGTGTTTCATACTGATAGCTCAACTGCCAGTTATAACTGTAGTTGGCAATGTTCAGCAGTTCCTCACGGGTGCCATCGGGATAGTCGGCATAAAAGCGCATGTACTTGCCGCGGAAATGCATATGGGCTAGGTGGCCGTACACATAAGCATCTTTCTGCACGGTCACGCTGGCAGTCTGCTCGAAGTTATTATGGTGGGCAGGAATCGTGGTCCAAGTATTTGGGAAAATACAGGCACACTTGCCAGACATACGTTCTTCGGGAATCTGATCATCCGGGTAGAACCACAGGCCGATGCGGCTGGAATCAGTAGTCTCCTTGCCGTTGGTGGTGTAGTGCAGGTTCAGGGCGATCTGGGTGCCTTTCTTCAACAAACCCCCGGTATTTGGCAACTCCGTGCGCGGCTCACCGCCTGGCACGTAGCCGGTGATATTGGCCGTGACTTCCGGGCTATTACGAACACCATCCGGCCCAATCAGGTCGTGGACTGTATGGTGCAATACGGAACGATCACCGGCTATGTACTGGGAAGCTCGCACCCACTTGTCTTCATCAATATCAATGGGCACGTTGATGCGAATGTAATCCAGCACACCAGTGGCGGGAACAGACTGGGTTGGAATGGTAATGATGTGATCCGGTTCACCAAAGGCCCATTCGCTTGCCGGCCAGTTCAGTTTGGCCAATGGATCTTCACTACCGTCTCGGGGTGAGCCGGCTTCAATCCACTGCACCAGTTTCTGCAGATCGCTGTCGGCGATGTTCATGTCATTAACGAAATCACCAATATGGGGATCGACCTGCGCCGGGGGCATACGCTTGGTCATCAGCACTTCGCGAATCATCGGCGACCAGCCCTGCACCATGGTGTGACTGTCCATGGCAAACGGGGCGACACCGCCGTCACGGTGGCAGCGGGCGCAATTTTCTGTAATGATCGGGGCGATATCCTTCACATAGGAAATCTGTTGATTCTTGAATGCGTAGCTGACTGGATCGCCGCTAACTGCTACTACCGGGTTGCTTACGGATTTACCGTCCAGCATGGCCAGCATCGCTTGTTCAAATTCATTGCCAGCCGGGCCACGAAACTCTACCGTGTATTTCTTCGAGTCGTACAGGAATACTTCAGCAGTCTTGTCGATGCCCATGGCCTCGGCAATCACCTGGGAGTCATCCATCAGCACCGGTATGCTAATACCCAGTTGCTGCATTTCGGCTCTGACCTGGTCGCGGTCGTTCAGTCCCATGGGGTTGATCAGGAAGAACTTGATGCCTTGTGATTCATAACGGGACTGCAATGCGGCAAATTGCGGTAAGGCCTGCTTGGTAGCCTGGCTGCCGTTGGCCTGAACCAGGAACGCAATGGCGGGGCCGTCATCGTAGCGATTCATCGCATGGAAATAACCGTTCTCGTCCAGCAGGGAGAAATCGCCGACTCGGTCAGCGGCCCCTGCCAGTGCCGGTAGAGTGCTGCACAGTAGAGCAATTACCCTGCTGCCTATCAGGATTCTTTTCACTATTCGCTCCTCGTTCGGGGAATACAGGCTTCCAAGACGTTACAGCACTTGGCTTGTCATAGCGTAAAGCTTCTGCAACCCAAGCACAATCTGTAGCTGAAGAAATTGTCCCGCCAAAACCTCAGTTCAACCCGCAAGTGTATTAGCAGGAATAAAAGCTATCTCTATTTAACTCCACGTCTTCCTTACCAGGAAATCTCATACTACTTGTTCCAAAAACCCCTGAATTCTCGCTATAACTCCGCCGTATTCCGCAACCTAGCGGTTTAGAGGTCTCAGTGTTGCAAAGCTCATTTCAGTAATCGCCTTGATGCTACGATTACCGTAGCGAAATGGAATGATAAGTCGTAACGGTGCACCATGTTTAGGCGGTCTCGGCTCATCATTCATTAACCAAACTAACATCACCTGTGGATGGCGTAGAGTGTCCATGGGTTCATCAATATAGAATCAGTCCGAAGCGATGAAACGGCAATAGTGTGCCTCTGATATCAGGCCCAGCATATCGGCAAAATCACTGAAACGGACACCGGCCCACTTAACGATACCGCGTGGATTGGGGAGGCGTCAGATAAGGAATCTGTCGCACCCTACAGCGCGACAGACCCTCTAGATGTTTGAGTGGGCTGCTTTAGAAAAACGCTGTTCAGTTCGTAGCCGCCTGCTCTGCTTCCAGCCGGCGTGCACCGCCCAGAATTCCAGGGAAGGCGTAGTTGCCTTCGTGACACGCATATTCATACATATGATCGCCTGATGGCCGTCGATTCATCGCCACTTCACCGGTCCAACTGCGGATATAGACTTCCCGATCCTCCACCGTGAAGTTGTAACGAATCTTATCGCCCTCAATCAGGTCGAAGCGCTCAGTTACCTTCACATCCTCGGTGAATCCCCAGCGAGACTGATAAGGATGCAGTCCCATTGTGTCGACCACCAGGGTATCGCCTTCCCAACGGCCTACCGAATCGCCCATCCATTTCGCATAATCTGTTTTGTGCTCGTCGTTCAGACGAATGATGCGCACATCGTGCACCATCTCCACCATGATCATGACATAGTCCTCGTTCTGCACGATCTGGTAATTATTGTTATACATAACCGGCATCATCGGAGGTCCGGAACTGGAACCGAAAGCCAGTAGACAGCGTTCACCCAGAGGCCGCAGCTCTGGACCGTCATAAGGCTCTACGCCGGGTATGGCGCGTAGTTGTGCAGTCAGATTCCTGCCACTCCAGTTCTCCCGATAGGGTATCTGGCCGTTGTCAGGATCGACGATGATGGAGGTTCGGTATTCACCGTTGATCTCGATGACATCGGTGCCTTTGTCGATCCAAAAGTTGTTATAGCCACCGACATTGCGACCTTCCTCGGGGGCATCGCGGTTGGGATCGCTGGGCCTGGCGCGATTCTCAATGACTTGTCGCCACTGTCGCTCCTGCTCTTCTCGCTGCTGCAAGGTTAAGAAGCCGATCGTTCCAAACTCGACGGGTCTTTCCAGTGGAGTCTGGGTAGCATTGCTCCAGATTCCTTGCAGGTCGGGTTTACCATCGGGGGTTCGGGGCATTACCCAGTCATCGGCGGCTAACAGACCTGTTGCTGCAACTAGGTATACGCAGCCGAATATAGCAACGAGAATATATTTCATGTTGGCCCTCCAGTGATTTCTCATTACTGCATCTTGTTGAGGTTAAACCGAGGCGGGGATGGCAAGCCATCACCGCCTCGCGGCATTTAACAATTCCCTAAAATGACCACAGGGCACGCAGGTAGAACCGGCGACCGCGGCCGTCGTGCACTTGGGAGTCGTAGTCCAGGCTGCCGCTCTCTCGAACTGGTACATCGGCATCGAAAAGATCGATTATGCCCGCGGTAAACCGGGTAGTACCCAGATTGGCGTTGCCCCAGTTATGAGTGTAGTTATACTGGACGTCCTGGCGCCAGTAGTCGTCGATTTCCCGATTCATGAGAGAGGCGACAAAAGGATTAACTTCGTCAATGCGCAGGTCGTAGGAGAGGTCGGTGTAAGAACCGATGTAACGGCTGATGACCGTGATGCCATGAGCGCCATTGAACCAGTTAAGGGTGATGTGCCCTTTGTGGTCCGGCAGCGAACGCACTATGTTGCCGTCACCGGTGGTGCCGGCCGCATCGGTGACACCTACGTCCAGCAGGCCGTTTTCCAGGCCGGGCACGTCGCTCAGCGTGTACTGGTTGACGAAGGTGTAATCCAGTCCCAGGTTGAAGCGACCCCAGTCGTTATCCCAGCGATAGCCCATCTTGACGTCCACGCCGTCGGCGACGATCTTGCCGGCATTCTGGGCCGCCAATTTCAGCTGGATCAGTGAGCGGCTATCACTGGGGATGCTTTCATCTACTCCCTCCACCTGGTACAGACGTTGATCGACCACGCAGTCGAGACGCTCGGCGGAATCGCGACCAAACTGAGCTTCCAGGTCATTGGGGTTACACGGCTCGAACGGTATTAATCCTGAGCTAATATCCAGGCTGGAGTTCAGCACGTAGTTACCAGGATTGGCTGCGGCGAGCTTGAATGCCTCGACCTGACGCGCAACGGCCCCAGAACCACTTTCCGGTAACACCCTATCGGTCACCTCGAAGCGCCAGATGTCAGCTCCAACGCTCAATCCGTCCAGAGCCCCATCCGGCGTCCAGATAAAGCCTAAGCTGTAGGTATCGGCATACTCGTTCCCCAAGTCGGGTGCAGGACCACCGAGGGTGAAAGTTTGTTCCAAGGTGGCGTTTTCATTAGTGGGCGGCAACAGACCGGCCCGCACTTTCTGGTTATTCAGTGGATCCAGATAGGTCGTCGACGACGCGTCCAGGCCGGCGCCGATGATACCCAGATTGGGTGCCCGGAATGACTGCGAGAAGGATGTGCGCAACAGCAGAGTGTCGATGGGTCGCCAGCTGAAGGCGACCTTGGGTGAAACTTCACTGCCGACATTATCACCGTAATCCTCATAGCGTACCGCCCACTGGCTTTCCACATTCTCCCAGAACGGTACCGAGAATTCGGCGTACACCGCGTTGACGCTCCGATCCAGATCATATTCCAGGGAGTTGGAGGCACCGCCCATGTTGTTACTGACATAACCGAACTCGTTAGGGACACCATTCTCATCGTATCCCTGGATGGCATTCACCAGGCCCGGCAGGTTAAGGTCTGATGCATGTGAGACGGCAGTTCTATCACGGCGCTGGAAACCCAGGGCGAAAGCCGCCATGCCACCGCGCATCTCGAACAATTCCCCGGTTACCGTGGCGTCCAGGACACCCTGGGTATTCCGCTTGTCCTTCATGGCGGTTACCTCTGTGAGCCAATCCATCAGTTCCGGCGAATTGGCCACGTTGGGGTTGGTCAGGGAAGTCAGCAAGGGGTTATAAAACATGCAATCACCCTTGCCCTGGTTGGTACTGGTCAGGCCGTAGGATACGGGCTCGTGGGGTTGCACATAATAGCCCTCGAACACGTAGTCAAAAATGGACGTGCCGCTGTAAATGTTCCAGGCATTCCTGGCGTAGAGGGGATTACTGGAGTCTCTGTAACTCAGAAAATCGAAATCGGGCACGCCGTTGGGTACACAATTCGGTCCGCCCAGGCCCACCCCGGCCATGTGGATGTTGTTGCGGTTAAAATCGCGGCGCTTGGTCTCTACGCTGGAGTAGCCCACCGAGTAGCCAACATCATAGTTGAGGACACGGTCGGCCATCTCGAACTCACCGCGCAGACCCAGTTGCAGGTTGCCGGTATCGGTGTAGGTGGTGTCGTCATTGCCGCCGGGCCGCGTAACGTTATATTGTCCGCCACTGTTAAACCCTGTGTTGGGGCCACCATTGATACCGTCCGCGGGGTTATTGGTAATATCGGTAGGCTTTACCCCACCGAACAGGGGCGCGAAATGGCCCAGTTCCATGGTTTGGCCATGACGGAAAGGTAAGTAGGCACCAGCTGAGGGCAAGAAGGAATAACTAGAGAACGAGCCGCGGTAACCGCTGCCGCCGCGCAGCGTCTCTTGATCCGACCACATCGCGAAAGAATAAAATTCCGTGCCATTGGCGAAGGTGTGGTCGAAGGAGGCGGCAACGCTGTTGCGCTCCGCTTCGTAGTTAACCAGGGCCCATTCCGTCTCGTCGACCACGCAATTGCCACGGCGTGAGCCCGGGTTTTGCCGTTGCCGCGGATCGAAACCTTCGGTAAAAAACCCATTGCCGTTGGCATCTGTCAAGCCGGAGTCACAGAGCGGGTCGGTCCAGCGAAAGCTTGCGTTTTCTCCTGGACGGAATTGATCTAATTCCGCCTGGTTAATATCCCTCATATCCTGGTTGATCCAGGCCGGATTTATCTGCGGTCCAAGAAAGCCGGCGGAGAAAGTCGTGCCCGGGTTACTGCCGTTACCGGTGATCAGCTGAGTACTTTCATTGTAGAAATTGGCGTCGGTGATATTGACCGGGTCACGCTCCATGCGTTCGCCCGAGATGACAAAGTGAGTATTGCCGTCGTCACTGGCCCAACCCCAGATGCCGCTGACAATGGCGTCGTACTGGCCGCTGGCTTCCATAACACCCTGCAGGTCTGCATAGACCTCCAGGCCTTCGAAATCGCTGCGCATAATGATGTTGACCACACCGGCTACCGCATCCGCTCCATATAACGCCGAGCCACCGTCGGTGAGCACCTCAAGACGCTCGGTCATCACCAGGGGTATAGAGTTGATATCCACAAACTCACCGCCAGCCGTGGTAGTCGCGCCGGAGGGCACCATACGCTTACCATTGATCAGGGTTAGGGTGGAGTTTTCACCGAGATTTCTCAGGTTGACCTGGGCCGTGCCTTCGACACCGTAGGTTTCACCGGAGCCGTTATCGGCGAAGGAGCCGGAGTTCACCTCCAGGTTTTTGATCACATCCCAGATAACCGCGGCACCCTGGGCTTCGATACTACTACGGTCAATCACCTGCACCGGTGAAGGCGCATCAAGAGGGGAGCCACGAATGAAGGAGCCGGTGACTACAACCTCCTCAATTTGTGGGTCGTCGGATTGCTGGCCGAATGCTGGACTGCTGGTAAGGCCTGCCAGGATGCAGGTTACTAGGATTTTTCTTTGATAAGGATTCATGCGACGTAGCATAATTCTTACTCCTCTTTGGGATTTATATGATTCTTCTTTTACTTCCCCCCTGCAGAATAGCGCTATTAGCTATTGTCCGGCTCGCCACATCTTGCAGCGATAATACTGATAAGGTACTAGCATTACTTCCGCCAAGCTTACACCGGTTTCTAGCCAATGCAATTTATTAATTAGCTTATTGAACGAGTGATTAAAAAGTCTGCTGATGAGATGGTCGCAGCTTAAAATAGGGGTAATTGAGGGCAGAAAGCGCAAAAGACCCTTGATTAGTCGAATTGTGAGAACGCCCGGTATGTTTTAGGCACACTGAATTGGCGGCATCGATCTCTCCTGATGATCGCTGGATCACCTATATGAACAACAGGACAGGAAATCAAGAAAATTATGTGAGCCAGTTTCCGAGTATGAAAGAATCGTGGCAGATCAGCGCGGATGGTGGGCAAGATCCACGCTGGGGAGTGAATGGGAAGGAATTTTTTTCGAGAGATCGAACGCTCTACTAGTCGTTTCTGTTAAGACTGAAACAGAATTTGAGCACGAAAATCCGGAATTGCTCTTCGACGGCAAATACAATTTTTTGTCAATTCGAAGCTACGACATATCATCAGATGGTCATAATTTTTTAATGAGCAAACCAGTGTCGCCCTAGCGACTTAACTGTTGGGTATTAGGGACTAAGTAGGGTGTTAAGGGGACGAGCAAAATTGATGTTCACACTATTGAAATTATAGAACTGCTTAAGATGCGCGTGGCTCATAAAGTAATCGCTGAGAAGGTCGGAGTCACACGTTCTGGGCTGAACCAATAGATGAAGAGCCGTACCATCAACACACTGAGTGCTACGAAGAGTTGAGATTAACCTAGGGTCGCTGCTAATTCACTATGTCCGCAAATAGAGCAACTATTAAAAACAAGTTTTTCCAGTTTGGATTTGCTGAGCCGAGAAGAATTTGATGCGCAACGTAGCGCACTAGAGCGTGCAGAAAAACGTATTGCCGAGTTGGAGCAGACGATTAACGAACTCGGCGACAGACTAGAAAGCCTGGAGACACAGCCATCTGATAATTGATTTGAT
>JAJFKE010000028.1 GCA_021773355.1 Gammaproteobacteria bacterium
GAATTTTGTGTAACAATGGCAGTGCATACATGGCACCTCTCCTTAGGTTTCGCGGCCTGTTGGAGAGTTTTATCGTGTCATGTATGCACTTTATTAGATTAACTATTTGTATTTGCTAATTATTTCGTGGGGATATCTCAGAGTCCGACCCCAACTGTAAGAATGGTTGAAGCTGGCTGCTAAGTGATAGACATAGCGGCAACCCATGCCTATGCTGCCAGGTCTCCACCGATTGAGGAAAGTACTATGAAAACCAAATATTCCAATTGGCTACTGCTCTGTGCAGCCCTTACCGCTCTACCTTTTTCTACAGTGCGGGCAGATGCCTATGACGACCTGATTGCAGCAGCGTTAAACAACCCGGCAAGGCTTGAGACCAGTAGCGCCCGCGACGCACTGCGCAAGCCAGGCGAAGTGATTAAATTTATGGGCATCCAACCGGGCATGACAGTGCTGGATCTAGTGGCAATCGGCGGCTACTACACGGAGATATTAGCTGGCGTTGTCGGTGACAACGGCAGAGTTATTTCACAGGCCTTAGCCGTGCAAGGCATGGATCCGAATTATGCTTTTGCCGCACATATTCGAAATTCGGAACACCTTAATAATGTAGTGCCTATTTACGCCGATCTTAAAGATTTGGATCTCGAAGAAAATTCGGTGGATGCCATATTTCTGATTCAAAATTTTCACGACCTTTATTTCGACCGTTGGGGTGCTGATCCTGATGTGACAATGGCAATGTTTAGAAAAGTACTAAAGCCCGGCGGAATTCTGGCGGTGATAGATCACGTGGCGCCGGATGACGCGCCTAGCTCCACTGGCACATCAACCCATCGCATCTCACCGCTGTTCGCCAAGAACACCTTGCAGGCAGCGGGTTTTGAGTTCGAAGCCGAGAGCAACATTCTGCGCAACGACACAGACGACATTAACAAGACGGTATTTGCACCAGATGTGCGTGGCAGTACGAGTCGTTTTGTGCAGCGGTATACTAATCCATAACACCTAATTGGAAGTGGATGGGTCATGGCGTAGCGCCAAACCTGTTGAATAGCGATTTCGTCGACGCCACTTTTGGCGATCAACTTCGCGGCTTATACCGAGCTCGCGAATTGGTAGGCTATACCTTGAATCCGAGTTCACTCATGTCCGAAAGTTTAACCATTGTCGATTACCCTGGAGAGAATACAAAAAAGGCTGCTGCACGCAAAAGACATTCAGGAAAGCACTATAACGATGGAGCGAATTCGTAATATAGCTGAACAGGCAATGAGTCTTCTTGTCTCCAGTCTTTCCAAACACTTTCGAGTCCTATTATTGAGGACAATTTAAGAGCTACTGAGACAACGGAAGTTCACAGCAGATCTTATGTTTCCCACCCTTGAATGGCCGTTCTAGTAGCTTGATATTCCCTGAAGTTTGTGGGATATTTCATTTTCAATTAAAGAGCATGGCATGCCTCATAATTCAGGCATAGTTTAGGGGCATTCAAATGACAGTTCATCTTCAGCAAATCGACATCACACCCGGCGGAACCGTACGGGTGAGTGGGCACGTTTCAGCTACAAACATCACTATAGCGCTCGAACCGCGTATTTATATTCAGCCACCCTCGGATAATATTTGGGAGTACGACATAGCAGAGACTGTGAACGGGAATTTAGGTGGTGCAAGCCTAACTTCGTTCTCGGCCGATGCAATATATCCAGAAGCCGAAAACCCCAGCGGGGTACGAGTGTACGTGCCCGGTGGTGGCGCCACAACTAAACTCATGCTTGAGGAGGTCAACGAATTTACGGAATCGGCCCAGAACCATATACGTATTACCGGTGTAGGATACGACCGCACGCTAGGGGATCTTATAATTGATGTTGATTACTCCGGCGGATGCTTCGAACATGCGTGGCGGCTTGAGTGGGACGGTAAAACACTTGAGAGCCAACCTCCTCAATACAAACTGCAGTTAGTTGATCTTTCTCCATATGATGCATGTGAGGCAATGATTTCACGGCAGTTGCGCATTGATGTAACGACGCCCGGTGTCTCTTTCCTATCTCCATCTCTCCTACTGGTTGGCACACCGAACTCTCAGGACCATGTGCCAGTAGCAATCGGTTTCAGTGAGCAAGTAGAGCTAATTCCCGGCGAGCCCATCAACGATATAGATGGAGGCCTCTCGCTCCAAGTTAACAGAGTGCAGGACAGCCGCTGTCCGGTAGGCGCGCAATGTATATGGGCCGGGGAAGCAACAGTAGAACTAACTGGAGCGAAGGATAGTAAAGAGTTCGCTGTAGCGCTATCAAGTCTCGATCGAAGATCTGTAAAACTAGACGACAGCGGCTATAGCTTAGAACTTTTGTCGGTGACTCCATATCCGTCAAGATTATCCTCCCGTCAGGGATCAACTCTGGTAACCGTTAGAGTTTCTCGAAGTTGAAACGCGACCTAATGAGAATATGAGTGTTATTAAGTGCGAAAACCAACTTCAGAGAGAAATGGCTATAGCGAAAATAGTTGAGGTCAAGGTAGATAACCGGGGCTAGTTATTTCCTTTGACCTCTTTTCTTTTAAGCTCTCGAATTTTGTTTTCTCTCCTGACACACGCTGTCAGTGGCATCCCGTATTGTTAATTCCATCTTCCCAATGACAACGAGTCGGGATCAATCCAGAGGAATCAGCAATGACCGAACAATCCAACACCCAGGTAACCGAAGATGACAACCCCTCCATATTGGCCCATGTCTCCCTCGGGACCAACCAGTTTGATAAGGCCGTAGAATTTTATGACAAAGTCTTGGCTGTAATCGGAGCCCGACGCATAGTAGAAGTGCCTGGCCTCGCCATCTCCTGGGGTAGGCAGTTCCCGGAATTTTGGGTGCAACTCCCCCATGATCAGGGCAGGGCCGCAACAGCAAATGGCACTCATTTCGCCTTTCTCGCCGCTAGCGAAGAGGAGGTACAGCAATTCCACGCCGCAGGTCTTGCAGCAGGTGCAACTGACGATGGCCTGCCCGGCCCCAGACCCCATTATTCAGACGCCTACTATGGTTGCTTCCTTCGTGATCTAGAGGGGCATAAAATAGAGGCCATGTATTGGGACTTCAGCAAGGCCCCAGTTTCTGCCGCCTAGACAATTCAGGAATATCGATGAGGAAATCGGAACGCCTATTACAACTCTTGGTATTACTTAGAGGTCGACGTAGAGCGAGCACGGCGAATGAACTGGCTAATCGATTACAGGTCTCGGAGCGCACCATCTATAGGGACATACAGTCGCTGCAATTGTCCGGCGTGGATATTGTTGGTGAAGCCGGCGTGGGTTACTGCCTGCAACCAGGCTCCGGGATTCCTCCGCTGATGTTTAATGAAAAAGAATTGGAGGCCTTGGTGTTAGGTATTCGCCTGGTGAAAGGCTGGGCCGATGACGAGATGTGTGAGGCTGCAAATACCGCGCAAGATAAAATCAAGGCGGTGTTACCACCACAGATACAACAAGCTCACGAACACAAATTAACCAAGTATCTGGTGCCGGATTATAAACGGCAGAGCCATGTCAAATTCAGCGAACTGATTCGGTCCGGCATAGACAGCACAATCGTTATAGAAATCGACTATTGCGATGAGAAAGAGAAAGCCTCAACGCGCCGAGTTAAACCACTAGGAATGATGTTTTGGGGGGCCAAATGGACCTTGGTGGCATGGTGCCAATTACGCGACGACTATCGATTATTCAGACTGGACCGCATTGAAGATGCCAAGCTAACAGACGAAACCTTCAACAGCTCTGCTAGTTGTAGTTTCGAACACTATGTGCAGCAATATGGGCCTGATATCTCAACCGGCTTCTGGGACTAGAACCTATGGCTTAAACTTGGGCGGAGTGAAATCTAAAGAACTTAATGGTTACTCTGGCTCCATTTATCTCGTACTATTGTTGCCATGAAACCCACAAGCCTGGATTTTTATTTCGACTACCTCTCCCCATTTGCTTTCTTCTCCTGGCTTAAGCTGGAGAATTTTTGCGGACAAAATAAGTTAGAGCTTAAAGCCCATCCTGTGGTATTCGGAAAGTTGTTAGATCATTGGGGCCATCTAGGGCCAGCCGAAATTCCACCGAAAAGCCAATGGGTTGGTCGTTACTGTAAACGTTACGCGAGCCTGGCTGGCTTTGAATACAGCCCGCCAAAATATCACCCATTCAATCCCCTGGCGTCTTTGCGTTTGTCCCTTGCTCAAGTAAGTGGAGATGCCCAATATGCAGTAATCGATGCCATATTTAAGGCCGGCTGGACAGAGGGTGAAGACCTGGGTGATGTGGCTAATCTGATAGCAGTATTAGAGCGGGCGAATATTGACTGTGCAGGATTTGCAGAAAAAATAACTGAGACAGAGATAAAGAATGCGCTTATGAGTGAGACCGCAAACGCTATTACCCGTGGTGTATTTGGCGTCCCAACCATGATAGTGGCAGATCAGCTATATTGGGGCAATGATCAGTTTGATCACATTCAATTGTTGCTGGATGGTAAGGATCCAATTGATGCTGCAAAACTGGATTCGTTTACGGCAAGACCACGGATGATAGATCGCAAAGCATTTAAAGATAAAAACTGCGGCAGTTCCTAGAATTGGGGTCAGAGTCTGAGATATCCCCAGAAAATATTGAGCCAGCTTAATAGATTAACTTGTAATGAGCTGCTGCTTTCTGTTTTAGGCGTTAGATTTGAACAATGAGCCAGAGACTGGACTGGACAGAATACTTCATCGCCCGCTGTAACGCAGATGCTCACGGGCCCCTGGCCCTGATTGTTCCCAGGAAACATCTGCGTTACAGCGGGCTTACTTCAGCGTTGAATTTAAAATAAAACTAAGCCAGCGTTTTCAAGATTTCGTGGGGATATCTCAGACTCTGACCCCAATTCTTCACTCACCCTACTCGGCATACTCCGCATAGGCCTGTAACAACCAGTCTCTGGTATTATCATTCGCTGCCGCATAGCCATCTGCAGGTTCAGTTGCCAGCATCTCCTCAGCCGATAATCCCTGCACCTTGGCCCGCACCAGGCGACCACGGATAACGACTAACATGTCTCTATAGGCTAATAAGTCTGCCCTGTTAGAAAGTTGACCATGGCCGGGAATAATAATGGTGTCATCATTAATCAGGCCGGCAATATTCGAAATCGCATCGATCATGCCATCGGTGGTGCCACCGTTGTCTCGGTCGGTGAATGGCAGACCATAACGCACGAACATATCACCGGTGTGGATGACATTAGCTTCGCGAAAATAAATCTGCGCATCGCCGTCGGTATGTCCGTTGCCGGTGTTGACGATATCAACGGCGTTGCCGTTGAAATAGAAACGCATAGTGTCCTCAAAAGTAATCTTGGGCAGACCCACTGCTTCATAGGCTTCCTGCACCCTGCCACTGCCGGAAAGAACCTGAGTGCTTTCCATGCGCTTGCGCGCGTTGTCCTGAGCCACGATATAGGCCCCGGCCCTACCAAAATTCGTATTGCCGTCGGTGTGATCGTAGTGGAAGTGGGAGTTCATGACGAAGGTCACCGGCTTGTCGCTGAGTTCAGCAATGGCGGCTTCGATCTTGTTGGTCAACGGTCCGAATTGGTCATCCACGATGATAACGCCATCATCACCGACGGACACACCGATGTTGCCTCCGCTGCCCTGCAGCATGTAGATATTGTCACGAACTTCAATGGTGGTGATTTCGATGTTGCTGAAGTCCTGGGCGCTAGCTAGTGCCGGCAGCAACAGAAGTAAAGCTAGGTTGATTGAGCTAATGTTTCTTCTTATAGATGTCATTGGGATGATCTCTTAGTGTTAATTGACTAGCGGGTGTGGCAGTGCCTTCACTCTAGCGCTGTCAGATAGGGGAGTAAATGAATACTCTGAAAAAATTAGAATACTACTAAGTAAGCTCAGATTATTGTCGTGTGAATTCATAGTTGAAGACAACACCCTGTGCGGTATTTGGGTCAGATATCCCATCCACGGATTCAATGGTGTGCCATTCGAGGTACAGAGCGTCACCGTCAAGCTCATAGTTGAAAACACCTAAGCCGCCCACGTATTCCGGTAACATGGCAAAATCCGGATGGATAGTGAGCTCATCTTCGCTTAATTCAAAATGACCTGCGTTCACAATGAGAGTGCTAAAACGCGCGAGCTTTTCTGCATCGGTAGGACGCAGCTGCTCTGCCGAAAACGGCGCGGGAAGCTCACCGGTGGCCCAGTTCATGCTGTAGTAGTTGCCCGCAAACAACAACAAGCTTTCCTGAGGATTGCTGGGAAAAATCTGACCGTTCGGTGCGTGCACCTCGGCCGCCGTGAGCTTCCATACTCCCTCCAGAGGAGTATTTAAACTTTCTAAGTCAACAGACGGAGAACAGCCAACCAGGAGCATCAATAGGGAAATCGTCATTATTTTCATTTGTAACCCCTCCTGAATTTAGTTATTTCCGAAACGCAGCAATTCGCTGATTCCTGTTGTTAACAACTCTAGCACTATTCTTCTGGTTTTCGGTCTCAGCGTTTTACTGCTATGGCCTGAATCTCAAAGTGCGCATCAAACAACAGACTACCCGCACCTATAAAAGCGCGCGCCGGAAACTCCTGGCTAAAGAATGTGCGATACACATCATTGAAGACCTGATACAGGGATAAATCTGTACAGAAGATTTGTACATAGGTTAAATCATCCATGGTCATGCCAGCGGCTTCTAATTGCGCCTTGATGCCGTTCAGCACATTGCGTGCTTCCGTAGCAGCATCGGCTGGAACCTGGCCATTCTCCAAACCCAGAGTGCCGGATATATACAGGGTATTGTCTGTTAGAACTGCGCCACTAAACGGCGACACATTTGGCTGCGAGGCATGATTCGGATTGATGTAACTTCTTTCCTGTGCGGTCGCGCCGGTCACGACAAACAGGGACGTAGCCAGTAGCACAGACAGTAGATGTTTCGAGTTAAGCATTTGCGTGAGTCTCCACAATAAAATCAGTGCTTGAGCATGACTGAGAATTTGCAATGGTGCAAGAAATGGCTTGCTCCCGACCCGCATAAGCCCTAAATTTGGGGCTCTCTAATTGCTGACGCCGTACGCCCATTAGAAGCGATCATGTTTGATACGAACTACCTACTTATTAGTCTAGTGTTCAGCTCAATCGGCCTGGGCTATTTCATCTATGGCAAGAAACAGAAACATAATGTCGCGTACTACACCGGGCTTTGTATGATGTTTTATCCCTACGTGATTTCAAACGCCATGCTGATGATAACTATTGGCATCGCCTTAATGTTCGTACCAAAATTTGTACGACTATAAAAAGGAATATGACGGCCTAAAAGAGCGTGATCGAATAGGGAATTGGACCTAATTAAATATGGAGTAGTAGAAAATGATTATTGTAACCGGCAGCATAAAACTCGAATCGGTAGAAGAATTTGAAAGCGCAAGACAGGCACTGATGAATCGCGCACAGCGTAGTCGAGCTGATGCTGGATGCATCGACTATGCGTTCTCTGAAAACCTTGAAGACCCGACTGAAATTCGTCTCACTGAAAAATGGGAGAATGCCGAACTGTTGCAGGCCCATCTGGAAATCCTCGATGAAGAATTTAATGCTGTTATGGCTACGGCGAAGATTAGCACGGCAAATATTGTGTCGAATGAGGCTGGCGAAAATAGAGGTTTGATGCAGCGATAGAACAGGGCAGGTCATTTTTTATTTATGTGCATTATTAATGTACATGGATAATTAATGGACAAAAGAGATGGGTTACAGATCATTAGAATTCGCAGTGGTTCGATATAGGCAAAGACTGAGATCCAATAATTGAATTGCTGCAGCAGTACACAGTCAGTGCTGGGCGCCGACTCCTACGCCAATTCTACTTCGCCCCGGGGCTAGTCAGACCCACAGACATTTTGAGCTATCTCTGTCACCCCGAGCCGAATCAGCATAAAATAGCCAACTCAAAACCCAACATAGTTCCCGGCCCACCGGGAATGCAGGATTGTAATGACCGCTACTGAAGCAACGTCTGCAAGAATCACCCAAAAAATCGCCAGCGAACTGAACGTCAAACCGCAACAGGTTAACGCCGCCATCGCGCTGCTGGATGACGGCTCCACCGTGCCCTTCATCTCTCGCTACAGAAAAGAAGCAACCGACGGGCTGGACGATTTGCAACTACGTGACCTGGAATTGCGTCTGCGTTATCTGCGCGAGATGGATGAGCGGGTGGCGACGATTATTGCCAGCATTAGCGAGCAGGAAAAGTTAACACCAGAATTGGAGACGCAGATTCGCGCCGCAGAAACCAAGACCGAGCTGGAAGATTTGTACCTACCCTATAAGCCCAAGCGTCGAACCAAGGGCATGATGGCCATCGAGGCCGGGCTGGAGCCCCTGGCAGATAAGTTGTTTGCTGACCCGATGTTAGATCCCGAAGTCGAAGCTACTCAATACGTTGACACCGACTCCCGCAGCAATGGCATACAAGATAGCAAGGCCGCACTGGACGGTGCTCGCTACATTTTAATGGAGCGCTTCGGTGAAGACGCTGCCCTGATGGGTAAGCTGCGTAATCATCTTTGGGATAATGGCGAACTTCGCTCCCGGCTGGTTGAAAACAAGAAAGACCAGGCGACCAAGTTTAGTGATTACTTCGATTACAGCGAAGGCCTGCACAAGATTCCCTCGCACCGGGCATTAGCAATCTTCCGTGGCCGCAAGGAAGGTTTTCTGACGGTGGAGATTGGCAGCGCCGGCGTCGAGTCCGGCGCCACCGATCCCTGTGAGGCCATGGTTGCCCAGCATTTTGGGCTGGAGAATAAGAACCGTCCAGCGGACAAGTGGCTTAGCGAGGTAGTAAGTTGGACCTGGCGCATCAAACTCGTCTATAGACTGGAGACGGATCTGCTAGGCCAGCTACGGGAACAGTCAGACCATGAGGCCATTCGTGTGTTCACCGAAAACATGAAAGCCATCCTGCTGGCACCGCCGGCGGGCAACAAGGTAACCCTGGGCCTGGACCCAGGCCTGCGCACCGGGGTGAAGGTTTGTGTGGTAGATCGTACCGGCAAATTTCTGGAAGACACCGCCATCTATCCCCATGCACCAAGAAAGCAATGGGACGAATCCATTTCTGTGCTGGCCAAGTTGGCAAAGAAACACGGCGTCGAATTGATCGCCATCGGCAATGGCACCGCCTCGCGGGAAACCGACAAGCTAGCCGGCGAGCTGATCAAGCTGCACAAAGAACTGAAGCTGGACAAGGCCATGGTGAACGAGGCCGGCGCCTCGGTGTATTCCGCATCGGATATTGCCCGAGAAGAGTTTCCTGATTTAGATGTAACCGTGCGCGGCGCAATTTCTATTGCGCGCCGTTTACAAGACCCATTAGCAGAACTGGTAAAGCTGGATCCCAAGTCTATCGGTGTGGGTCAGTATCAACACGATGTGAGTCAGGTCAAACTCGGACAAAGCCTGGATGCGGTAGTGGAAGACTGTGTGAATGCCGTGGGCGTGGATGTAAACATGGCATCGGCCGCTCTGCTCAAACAGGTCTCTGGTCTATCGTCCTCCATCGCCACCAATATCGTTGAGTACCGTAACCAACACGGCGAGTTCAAAAACCGCCGCGAACTAAAGGCCGTGCCGCGTTTCGGTGAAAAGAGTTTCGAACAGGCGGCCGGCTTCCTGCGCATCGTAAAGGGTGACAACCCCTTGGATGCTTCAGCGGTGCATCCCGAGTCCTACAACGTAGTAAAAAAGATTGCATCCAGCAGCAAGAAAAAAGTTGCCGAGATTATCGGTGACCACGACTTCCTATCCAAGATAAACCCGGCGGACTACACCGACGAAAAATTCGGACTGCCCACCGTCACCGATATTCTGACCGAGCTGGAGAAACCCGGCCGTGACCCAAGACCAGAATTCAAGACCGCAGAATTTAGAGACGGCATAGAATCCATGAAAGACCTTGAGGCGGGCATGCGCCTGGAAGGTGTAATCACTAACGTGACCAACTTCGGCGCCTTCGTTGATATAGGCGTGCATCAAGACGGACTGGTGCACATCTCCGCCCTGGCCAATCAATTCGTGAAAGACCCACACGCGGTGGTGAAAACCGGCGACGTGGTAAAAGTGAAAGTCATGGAGGTTGATGTGCAGCGCAAGCGCATTGCCTTGTCTATGCGCCTGGATGATGAGCTGCAGTCGAAAACGACAAAGGAAAGAACTGCCGACGGTGCCAACAATAAGTCAGCCAGGCCCGCGCCCAACGCAGTAGAGCGCAAGCCAGCACCACCGGCTGTGGGCAGCTTTGGTGCTTTGTTGCAGAATGCGGCGAAGGCGAAGAAATAGCTTGATCGATCGACGTTGGTCCTCGTCCGCCAACTAGGCTGTTACATTCCACTCTGCCTTTTATTTACGTTTTAGGTCCGCGGGTGTCATTGAGTTGAGCGAAGCTGCCTGACAACCACTGCAAAACACTGAGCAATTCGGCCTGGGCTTCAGTATAGAGCCGTGTATGATAGGACAAGCTGATGGGTGCCAGCCTATGACAGGGAAACTCATGGGCAGATAAAACTCCGGCAGCTAATTATTTCTACACTGCTCAATCGCAGGCCTCAATCAGGTTATCCATGTCTAATTCAGATAAGAACAGCAAGCAGGCTCTGATTCGCAATCGGTATAAAAATACCTGTTACCTCCTCGCGATTTTCATGAGCTACTGCGCAACCAGTGCTGCCCAGGAATGGCAGCTAATGAAGGATGACGATGGCATACAGATTTATACGCGAATCGTGGAAGGCTATTCCTATAAAGCGGTTCGTAGCGATATTGTGTTGTCTGATACCAGATTATCCAGCGTTGTGGCGGTGATTCGAGATTCAAAGGAATGTCCACAGTGGTCGGTGGTCTGTAAATCAGCGAACATAATCGAATCGGTAAGTGAACAAGAAAACTATGTGCATACCCTGAGCGACTTGCCCTGGCCCGCAAGAGACCGCGATGTTGTTTCACACGTTATTTGGAAGCAGGACCCAGACACATTAATTGTTACCATGACCGGCGAAGCCACTACCGATAAGCTACCAGTAAGTCAGGGCATAGTGCGATTGACCGAGGCAAATATTCATTGGCAGCTTCAGTCCTTAGCCGGTGGTTCCACCAGCGTGGAATTTACTGCACATATTAATCCCGCGAGCATTTTCCCAAATTGGATTACCAATATGTTGTTGGTTGATTCGCCCTTTCAAACCCTACAGGGGTTAAGACAGCAGGTAAAACTGAAAAGGTATGCAGAAGCAGAACTTGCCTATATCGAAGAGCCTGTGCAATTTTTGTCTCAATGATTTATTTACCGGACTCTGACTGAAAGCAACAAGCCTGCACCTGACCTGACACCCCTTTTGATCCAGGAACTGATTCCACTATTTTTCATTATTGAAGTGTTCTTCAAGCGCAGATCGCACAGTGTCAGGATTGCTGCGTTGCATATAGTCGGCCGATTGATCCTTCCAACAGACCATGCCTTCGGCATCGACAAGCAGCGTGGTGGGAATTGGTAAACCAGGCAGGCCCGGGGGGCGAACTGCCGTATTGAGATTACGAAGTCCGAAAAGATCTGTAACTTCAAGTTTAGGATCTGCAAGAAAAGTACCTCGCAGTCCATGCTTATCACGACCGCTGGATATTTTTTCGGGCGTGTCCGTACACACGGCAACAACTTGAATTCCACGCTCATCCAAATCACCGCTTAAATCTTCTGCCCATCGCCGTAACTCGGCGACACAGTAAGGTCACCAATGACCACGGAAAAACTTAAGAAGAACAGGAGAGCCCGCCACCGATGCAGAATCGAATGAATTACCCTCTCCATCCAAAGCAGTGAACGCAGGAATTTGATCGCCGACCGAGATGGTGTTCCCAACTCCCTGCTTGCGCAGGGCATGTAAGAGAAGAAGCGTGATTCCCCCTAGCGCTGCTACGCCACCAATGATTCCGCTTAACCAACCTCCGTCGGAAGCAAAAAAGCTTGCAACTCCTAACAGTGCGGCCAAAAGCCATAAAAACTGAAAGGCAATACGACTATCGGGAATAGCTACGCGACGGAGACGTCTAAACCAGGCAAGCCCCGAAAACAGAAGTAGTGCAAATCCAAGAAGTGCGAGTGCAACAGCGTAGCTAATCATATCGTCTCATTGAGCCCCGAGGCTCACTCTGAAATAAAGAAGTTCAGAGTAGTTTGAAAATCTGGGCGGCAACTTTCTCAATTACCGTCCGGCCAAGTGCTAGGGCTCTAAACCTAACTGTTCAAGACGTCGCGCTCCACCTAGGATACCTACCATGCCATAGTTTCCTTCATGACAGGCATACTCGTAAATTTCTTCGTTAATTCTCGATAGCGCGTATTCGCCAGAGAACTGTGAAGTAAATACCGTTGGGTCATCTACCGTGAAGCCATAAATCATTTTGTTGTTGGTGTCTCTTCTAAAGGTTTCGATAACGGTGAGATTCTCGGTTGGCGTTCCGTACAATGTTTGCCAGTTATTGAAGTACCTGGTTTCCACAACCAGCATTTCCCCTTCCCAGCGCCCGATTGAATCGCCCATCCATTTTCTTTGCACCGCCGCTGCCGCGTTGTGTTCGTCGCTAATTTTTATAATGCGGGTATCGTGCGCCATTTCCGTAGTAATGCTGATATATCCTGGCGA
Source organism: Gammaproteobacteria bacterium (assembly GCA_021773355.1). Taxonomy (GTDB): domain Bacteria; phylum Pseudomonadota; class Gammaproteobacteria; order Pseudomonadales; family Pseudohongiellaceae; genus UBA9145. The sequence goes on from JAJFKE010000028.1 coordinate 12,757, forward strand.
CTGATTAAACTGCAGGTGACTGTTGTAGATACTGGGCCGCATAACCGGACTACCGAAATTGCCGTTCAACAGACAACGCTCACCCAGACCACGACCCTCGGGTCCGTCGCTATTTCTACCCCGACTACCTCGCGCTGCCATGCGCTCACTAAACCCCGCCACTCGTTCCGGCATACGCCCGTTTGCCGGGTCAGTTATTGCAGAGGTACGAAACTCGCCATCAATAGTAGGTATAAACTTGGCATCCTCGCGCCAGAACAGATCGTAGTTACCAAGGGAAGGCAGAGGCTCACCCACTTCAGGGGGTGCACGATCAGGACTCAGCGGTTCATTCGCGGCTTCGAATTTCTGTTGTACTGCACCTTCCAATACTAGAGCTTCTTCCTCGGTATAGGCACGCTTCTCAGCAAGTTCTTCCGGTCGTTCAAAGGGCATAATCGTGGCGTGTCGCCAGACTCCGTGGAAGTTTGGTACGCCCCATTCTGTTTTGGGGACTGTGTATTCTTGGGCTGTGGCGGTGGTGGTGATAAGGGTAACTAGCAGCAGGGGTAAGGGGATTTTCATTTTTATTCTCCTGGTGGAGGGATCGATAAGGTGAACATATTGGTTAGATGTTTGAGAGTGAATATACAGGAATTTGGGCGGATTGCCTCTCTCTGTTGCTAGGCCTGACCCTGGAGGCGGTCAATTTCTCAGCCTCAAGAATCATAGAGATAAGAGTTACTTGATCAAGCACGATGGCCTCAAATCTAACCACTGTGGCCCAGCCAATTATCAAGATTACCGTCTTAACCAGCTAAAAACAGTTCAGACATCCCATCTAATCTGGCTTTAGTCGCCTTCCAATCTGGCACTAAACTCTTTAACAACCTGTAGTACTTAGAACTGTGATTATGTTCCTTGATGTGACATAACTCATGGAAAATAACATAGTCAATACACTCTCTGGGAGCTTTCACTAGTTGAGGATTTAGTGAAAGAACCCCTGTTGGCGAGCAACTTCCCCATTGATTCTTCATTACTCTTAGCTTCCACTTTGGTGGTGACCTCAACCAGTTCGCTTGATGATAGATAGCCATTAGTCTGCGGTTGATTACTTCTTCTGCGTGTAAGCGATACCAGCTATTTAGCAAAGTTTTAACCGCCTCTCGCTCTCTTGACTTTGTTCTCACTTGCAACTGCCCACGCAATAGTTTTACCCCGGGTTCACCATGTCTAATGGCAAAAACTTTCAGAACATAACGGCGTCCCAAATAATAATGACACTCCCCGCTAACATATTGACGAGGCAAAACATAACTAAGTTGTATTCTGGCTTTTTCTACATGTTTGTATACCCAGCGCGCTCTTTTTTGTACGGCCTGCTTGACGTTCGAAAGTGCAATGCCTTCTGGAGATATAACGTGTACTTTTCCATTAGGTATAACATCAATCCTAATATTAGATTTCTTAATTGAGGTGTAGATAACAAGGTATGGAATGCTTTCACTACCATACTGTAAAGTTTGTTGAACATGTCGAGAACCAATATGGGTGAGCAACTTGCTCATTCCTCGCCTCCCGGAGAGATACCTAAACGAGTTATTTTAATAATTTCTTCTATAATTTCCTTTGCCTTATTCATGCCTGTTAGCTTGAATAAGCGCGGTAGCAGCTTTTGGCGAATTTCAGATTCGATATTTACTGGGTTAAGAGAATACTCGGCCACAGCATTGTTGACGATCTTCTCAATGACAAGTGCCTCATCTGCAAATTGCTCTATCTCATCTTCCGACATATTCTTGAAACGATCCTCACCAAGAACAAGAATAAACGTCCCGTAGTAGGCTTTTGCATGTCGGCTACTATCAAGTTGCGAGGGAATACCTTCAACTTGGCGATTTTCCACCTTTTCACCAAACGCTTTGAACAAAGCATATTGTTTAATTGGGTGATCAAATAGCGCCTCCGCCTGTTTAATAATCTCTTTCAAAAGTTCTGATAGTACCTTCTGCGCATAAGGGTCATCATTTAGCTCCTGCTCTATACTCTTCTTGACCCGCGTACGAATAATATCGGTCTCATTACGTGTTTTTTCTTCACTCCAGCTGCTGAGATCTTCTTCTTTGCCAAGTTCAGCAACTATGTAAACCCCTTCCGGGTCTTTTATTGATTCACCAATAACCTGCTTATCAACCAACCGCCTTAGTTGTTCGTCATAAACACTGTAATCCACAGTCTCCTCTGCATCCCGACGGGCAATCATACGTAAACTGTTGAAAAAGAGTAAATCCTTCTTGTACTGCGCGATATCTGTTTCGCTAAAACTGTTGTCTGCAAAAAAACTACTGGAAGACAAAGCTACTTTTAGACAAAGACCAAACTCAGTTAACCGCTTGTAGAAATCTTCTCGAATCATTTGATTGGCATCATAGCTGTGTCCGTCTGCATCCTCTTGCCATTTTGGTACTAGTAGCTGCCGATATTGCTCCGTATCTTGTTTGTTGTAGACATATTTAAAAGTATTCAACAGAGCTTTGTGCAGGCTTGGTAGCTGTTTATACTCCGTGCTCATCTGGTTATATAGGCCCTCTATGTCATCGATCGAATAGCCTCCCTGAGTTCGCTCAGCCAGAATTTGATAATCTGAGATGACGGTATCCAGCGCAGCTAGAATGCCCCGATAATCAATTAGCAAACCAAATTGCTTGGCTTCATGCAGGCGATTGACACGGGCAATAGCCTGAATCAAGTTGTGCTCTTTCAAAGGCTTGTCGATGTACAGCACTGTATTGCGCGGTTCATCAAAACCAGTAAGTAATTTATCCACCACAATTAGTAAATCAGGTGGTCCGTCGGTTGAAAAATCTTCCAATACCCTTTGGGTATATTTTTCTTCCGCCTGATTTCCCACGTTGTCCTTCCACCATTGCTGAACTTCTGGCAGGCTACTTTCGTCAACGCTCTCATGGCCCTCTCGCGTATCGGGTGATGACATAACTACCGCTGATGTCACTAAGCCGGTGGCATCCAAATGTTTTTTATAGCGGATCGCCGAAGCCTTACTGTCTGTCGCCACCTGGCCTTTTAGCCCCATTTGCAGCGATTTGATATTACTAGCAAAATGGGTGGCGATATCCCAGGCGATTAATTCGATACGGTTGTCTGAACCATATACTACGCCTGCCTGGGCAAATTTCTTTTTTAGGTCAACTTTTTGATTCTCGCTGAGTGTGACCGTGATTTTCTCAAACCAATTGTCAATTGCCCTCTCGTTAACGATTAGTTCGGGTTTTCGCTCCTCATAGAGTAATGGAGTGACAGTGCCGTCTTCTACCGCTCTCTGCATGGTGTAGGCATGAACAATGGGGCCAAATTTATTTACCGTCTTTTCGTCCTTCAGCAGAGGAGTACCAGTAAATGCAACATAGGCGGCGTTGGGTAAGGCTTTGCGCATGCGTTCATGGTACTCGCTGCCATGACTACGGTGACCTTCATCAACCAGCACGATCATGTCTGCGCTGGGGTTATAGCATCGCTTGAGCTTTGAGGCAGAGGCAAATTTATTGACGATGGTAAAAATAATGCGATCCTCACCATGACCAATTCGTTCGGCGAGTTCACGGCCGGTATTTACCTTGGCCTTCTCCCCCTCTCTCTTATTGGCAATGGCCGAACCGAATGCACCACCACTAAGAAAGGTTCTTGCGAGTTGCTTCTCCAAATCAACTCTATCGGTAACAACTACAACTCGACATTTCTTTAACTCATCTCGAAGTAACAAAGCTTTGGTGAGAAACACCATGGTGAAGGACTTACCAGACCCGGTTGTATGCCAAAGCACACCGCCCTGTCTGTGCCCGTCCGGGGTTACAACACTAATACGGTCAATCAAACGCTTGATGCCAAAAACCTGAGCGTATCGTGCGGCGATCTTGCCGGCCTTTTTGTCGAATAGAATGAAATAGCGAATAAATTCCAGCAGGCGATCCGGCTGCAACAAGCTAATCAGTAGAGTATCTTGCTCTGTTGGGACAACATGATCCGACCAAAGGTTTTCGAAATACGAGCGGCTGGCTCGATCGCGTTGAGCAAACAATCCCTGCTTTTGTTCTTCAGTTAAGGGCCTGTTCTTAATCTCATCGAAGTGTTCAGGGCTCAAATCTTCCTCATGCCAACTGCTCCAAAATTTGGCATCGGTCTTTGTAGTGCCATAACGTGCATCAATACCATTGATAGAAAAAAGTAACTGAGAATAGGCAAATAGATAGGGAATTTCATCGTTTTTTTGGTTACGAATTTGCTGCGAAATACCCTCTTTAAGCATGTCCTTGTTCGGGTTATGGCTATCGGGTCGCTTGGCCTCAATAATTACCAGCGGGATGCCATTCACGAAACACACTATATCCGGTCGCCGCGCCTGAGTGCCTGCAGTATTAAGCACACTAAACTCTTCCGTTACATGAAAAGTATTATTCTCACTATCGTTCCAATTAATAAGAGGAACCGTAATGCTTTCCCTTCTTCCTTCCACAAACTCTGCAACAGTAATACCCAGCATGATTTGCTGGTAGATCTTCTCGTTGGCACCCAATAGCCCCTCGTTCATGGACGGAGTGGCAATATCACGTACGATCTGCTCAATGGCATTGGCGGAAAGTGTCCGCTCGCGACCACTCGCAGTAAAGCGATATTGTTGCAGGTGAGCAATTAGTACTTCTCGTAATAATACTTCTCGCTCACCGCCGCGTAGCTTCAGACATTGTTCAGGAGAAATATACTCATAGCCCATGGCCACCAACACTTGGAGAGCGGGAATTTTTGCGCTGTATTCTTCCTGAGTGAGGGGGGTAGCGTCCATGTCCCTTATCCTTGTCTTGCCCTAGCTGCTTTAGCATCTGGTAGGCCTATTTTTACGCGGCGCTTGCCGGTAAGAAGCTGTTGCATAAGAGCTTTTTTTTCTAATTTCAGGAGATCTAGTCCCTTCTTCGCTGTCGCAATTTCATTGTCTACAGTTGATAGAATTGAAGCGATTTTATTTTGTTCTTCCGAAGAAGGCAGCAATACAAGGCAATTCCCAATTTCGCCAAGGTTTATTTTTTTTGGAAAAGCCACATGAATAGTTCTTTTCCAAAGTTCCCGCTGAAAATCCTCACATCCAATGTAGTGTGATAGGAATTCAGAATCAAATTCACGGCTATTTTTAATTAAAGCCAAGCTTACGTAAAATGATGCCCGCACATCCCAATCTATCAATCTCGCTGTTCCTATATCTCCAATTCTTGTCATCAGAATATCTCCTTTCTTGAGTTCCACTCTTGAATTTTCATTCTTGAAAACAGATTCTGAAATATATTTTGTATTTGAGAAATTATTACTTGTAAGATGCTCCACACTATAAAAAGGAACTCCATTCGCAACATATTCTGGAGTTGAATGTGTCCCATCAAATATTCTTGTTAAATCATGCAGTGGGACTTTTCTCCTTTCCTCTTTGAATTGTATAAACCGTTTCTTTCCTGACAACAACTGCTGCATCAAGGCCTTTTTCTGAGCTCGACTGTTGTCAATCAGCTTTACAACAGTTTTAATTGCCCTATCCCATGTGGAGAGGATTCTAGCGATTTTTATTTGCTCTTCATATGGAGGTCTATTTACCGGAAACTCTTTTAGGCTCTCTGTATCAATTCTTCCTGTTCCATGTCCTGCCGTCGATACTAACTGCCTAATGCGTGACTTATTTGCTAACAATAGATATGAAAGATACAAGGGGTTGACATCAGATTTTGGATTCAAAGCCTTAACATCTTGGTTAAAAGCCATCTCTCTAGTGGCGTATCCAACTGGAAAATCTTTCAGCAGCGTCATACCCCTTACGAGTACTAGAGTCGCTCCTTTTGGTGCTTTTTTTGCCAAATGAAAACCAGATTCACTAAGGGTGTCTATGCTTTTTTCCAAATAGTGTGACTTGAGGTCCTTCCCAGAAATCCAGGGAAACCCTCCTCCCCAGAAATCAGCCCTCTGTTTACTTGGCGTTCCTCCAGAACTAAAATGAGCCATGTCTCCAAGTTCAGTGGCAGTCCACCCATCAGGAGTCATATCCTAACTCCTTCAAGTAACTATCCATTTCCAATTCTAGCTTGCTCAGTTTTCCCTTCAGCACCTCACGCTCTTTCCGAATTGCAGCAAGATCAATCTCCCCTTCTTCCTCAAATGTGTCTACATAGCGAGGAATATTGAGATTAAAGTCATTTTCGGCGATCTCATCTTGAGTCGCGAGATAGGCATATTTATCTACACTTTCACGTGCCTCAAATGTAGCAACGACCTTTTCAATGTTTTCCATGGATAAAAGGTTTTGATTTTTGACTGCCGTGAACTCTCGACTGGCATCAATGAAGAGCACTTTCTCATCACTCTTCTTCTTTTTGAAAATTAGAATTGCAGCGGGAATGCCCGTGCCATAAAAGAGTTTTTCCGGCAGACCGATTACTGCATCAAGTAGGTTTTCTTCTACAAGCTGTTTGCGAATCTTACCTTCACTGGAACCTCTGAAAAGAACACCGTGAGGGACTACTACTCCCATGCGACCACCAGTCTTGTTCTTTACTGCCGGTTTTAGGGTTTCAATCATGTGGAGAATAAAGGCATAGTCGCCCTTGGTTTTTGGAGGAATACCGCGACGAAAGCGGCCGAAGCGATCCGCTTCCGCTACATCATGGCCCCACTTATCCAAGGAAAAGGGAGGATTCGCTACAACTACGTCAAAATGTTTTAGGCTATCTTCCTTACCGTCTACACTGTTCAATAATTTTGGATTGCGCAGGGTATCTCCCCACTCGATGCGGTGATTATCTTCGCCGTGTAGGAACATATTCATTTTAGCCAATGCCCAGGTAGAGCCGATGGCTTCCTGGCCGTAGAGTGCATATTTTTTAGAGCCTTTGTATTTCTTCTTGATCTGCTGACCACACTTCAGTAGCAAGGATGCCGATCCACAGGCTGGATCACAGATCTCATCACCCTCTTCCGGCTGTACTAATTCAGCAATTAGCTCGGAAACCTCAGGCGGGGTATAGAATTCACCGGCACTTTTGCCGGCACCGGAGGCAAAGCTTTTAATCAAGAATTCATAGGCGTTTCCGATTATATCCAGCTTGCCTACTCGAGATGGGCTTAGGTCTAACTCTTCTCTGGCAAAATCTTCTAACAGATGACGCAGCAGATCATTTTTCTGTGCCTCTTCTCCTAATTTATTGGCGTTGAAGCTAATATCCTGAAAGACATCGCGTAATTTGCTTAGGTTATTTTCTTCGATGGCGTGTAACGCCTTGTCGATGCGCTCGCCGTTGCCCGGTTCGAACCGTTGCTCATACAAATGATAGAAGCTAGATTGCTCTGGTAGCACAAAGCGTTCGTTCTTCATCATTTCTTCTATGAGTTCCGGGTGGTCTCCATGCTGATTTTGGTATTCTGCATAGTGGTCTTGCCACACATCACTGAGGTATTTTACAAAGAGCATAGTCAACACATAGTCTTTGTATACGCTGGCATCAACCGTACCGCGGAAGGTATCGCAGGCACGCCATACTGCTTTGTTGATAATTTGTTGTTTAACTGCATCTTGATTGTTGGATGCGATCTGCTCACTCATGTTGATTCTCGACTTGTGGTTCTTAATTTGGGGTTATCAAAATCCTGTTGAATAAATTCTTCACACATACCACGAACCATTTGTTCGCGATTGTTAAGTAGCTGTTCGGTAAGCCTCTTCTCCTTTAGCCATCCTTCATGGATGCTGGCAATTTTGTGCTGGATTGCCATGGAGGGTAGCGGTACTGGCAGCTCACTGACAGTGCGTTTATTTATCATGGAGATATTGCTACCGGTATCATTGCGCTCTAAATATAGCTGGGCGTCTGGCTGATTGAGATACCAACATAAATAGGATGGATCTACGATGCCAGCTTTTGGGGTTAAAACAAAGAATTGTCCAGCGGCGATGACATTCGGAATATCGGCGGTGAATAAGCCACTATAGAAATACCCTCCTCTTGCGCGCAGCAGGATTTCGCCCGGTTTTAGCGTTTGTGGGGTTTCGTCGGGCATTTTGACCTGGGTAACGTGATCCAAATTGATATGATGATCTTTTTGTACATCCTTAAGTTGAAGCACGTAATAGTCCCAACCTGAAGCCGCGTGCTTAACCTTCGATCTAAATGGATATCCACTACGAATGCCCACCAGGCTACTTAACTTTTTTGTCCCGCCCTTACTAGTCACTTGTTCATGCACTCATCACTGAAATCACATTATCTACAGTAGATTCTCTACTGGAATTAATAGAGTTTGGAACAAGCTTATACGCATGTCAAGCTCACAGTAGAATATCTACTGTAGTATATATATTGAAAATTGGTAGTATAAGCTTCCAAATAATGGAAGTTTCTAGAATATTTTGAGGTATTTGTATAGAATTGCTGCATGACCCCATTAGCCAAACAGATTATCGCCGAGAAGCTGGCCAACCATGTCTTAAATGATCGGCAATTGGCCCGAGCGCTTGGTGGCAGTGACGAGCGGCGCTATGGGCTGGTGAACAGAGCAGTAAAGACCGGCGAGCTAATTAGGGTAAAGAGAGGCATTTATGTATTATCGAATGAATTGCGCGATGAGCCTGTTCACCCATTTGCTTTAGCACAGCACTTGCAGCCCGGCAGCTATGTATCTGCAGAATCAGCACTGAGCTTTCATGGATGGATCCCAGAAGCTGTACACAGCGTGATAAGTATTACTGCGAGAGGAAAGTCAGTAAGTTATACCCATGAGAAGCTGGGGAAATTTGAGTTTAGGCGGATGACGGTGAAGCCTGGATATTTCCTGCAAACAGTGACAAGGCATGAACTGCAACATCAAGTAGCATTGATTGCCGAGCCTATGCGAGCATTGTTGGACTTGGTGTATTTGCGCAAACTTCCATGGCAGGGCTTAGACTATCTTCTGGAAGGCTTAAGAATTGAACAACAGGCGATTAGCTCAGTGTCTTCTTTAAGCATCAGAAAGCTGACTAGTGTATATAAGGGAAAACGTGAGCAAGACTTTATTGAAAAACTGTTACGGTCACTTGGTTTATGATTGAGCTAATTCAAAAGCGCCTGGCCGAATATGCTGCGACAAACCCCATTGAGGAGGAGAATGCCCTAAAGGAAATAATCCAAGAGATTATGCTTTTCGCATTGTGGCAGGCAGATTTTTTTGAGGTAGCCGCATTCCAAGGCGGGACCAGCTTAAGAATACTACATGGTCTGCCTCGCTTTTCTGAAGATATCGACTTTATCTTACTTGAACCCAGTCCAACTTTCGCGTGGACTCCCTACTTAGAAAAACTAACTGAAACATGCCAAGAATTTGGAATTGAATTGGGAGTAGCGGACAAAGCCCGCATGGAGCAGCGTGTAAAAAGAGCCTTGATAAAAGACACATCGATAGCCAATCAATTGAATTTAAATTTCATGGATATCAAAAATGGACGCAAACTAACCATTAAATTGGAAATTGATTGTGACCCACCCGCAGGTTCTGGATTTGATTACACCTATCTCAACTTTCCGGTAGATTTTGAGGTTTGCCATCAAGATATGAGCAGTAATTTTGCACTAAAGGTTCATGCGCTGTTATGCAGGGACTACCTCAAGGGCAGAGACTGGTATGATTTTAACTGGTATATCGCCCAGGGAATAACCCCAAATATACAGCTGTTACAGAATGCACTTATTCAGTATGGCCCTTGGCAGGAACAGGCACTTCAAATCGACAAAAACTGGTTGACCGCTGCATTAGGGGAAAAAATCTCTTCCATAAACTGGCCAGATGCGGCGGCTGACGTAGAGCGATTTATAAAACCGATAGAGCAGAAGAGTCTCACGCTGTGGAGTGAGAGATTCTATCTTAAAAAGCTGGAAGAGCTGAACTCGCTGAAATAAATCCCTCATGTAGGAAAAGGGACGGGTAGGATCACTCACAACTTAACAACTTAAGGAAAAGAAAGAGCATCTAAAAGACCGCAAACTGCTTACTGAATTGGTTTCTCACGTTGGGAAACATTCAATACTACTCACAATCGACCCGGAACTAAGTTGCGAGTGTCACCTGGAGCTACATCCGCTAACTCAAAAATCGACCGAAAACACCAAATGGCTGATTAGAGCCTGGCTTTTTGTCATCATCTTTAGAGTTAGGAACCTCAATTTCCAAATCACCACCGCTGGTGAGGACGGTAGGCACAATATTTTCTGACTGTGTCATCTCTTTTACTTTAGGTGCCTTTGCAACCCACTTGGCTAGGTGCTGACCAATATCTTGGTAAAAAGCAGGAAAGTGCTTCGATGATTCCTCAACGAATGTTTTTGCTCCTTTAAATCTCGCCATAACATCGATCACGCGAACGAGCTCCAGCTGTGATGGTATGTCTTTAACGCCAGATGGTATTAGAATCTCCGGATTATCAAAAGCTTCCTGCAATGAAGCTGTGGACATTGGAGTTCTTTTTGGCCAGTACACTCTCACTGACACATGAGGCATATCGCTATGCTTTAGTTGTCGTGTTAACCAGTTAATAGAAGCGGTGGCCCTAGTTTTATCCTTCGGTGCGTCTAATTTCATACTTACGTTAATCGTTCTTCTTAAGAAATCAGCACTGAACTCAATTCTTGAAGCCGCATTAGGAATGTCGAAGAAGGACACCAAACTATTTTCTTTTTCAAGTGCTAAGCAATCTTCTTGAAAATTGAGGTCAGCGTCTCGCGACCTCAGCCTTGATAGTGATATGGAGACAGGCTCACCAATGGCCATACTTAAATTCAACGCTAAGTGCTTTGTAAGTTGCTGCCAACTGGTAACTGCATTCTTGACGGCCTGTGATTTGCGATCAAGAACAGCTCCCTGTTGAACCTGCTCACAAACTGTCTTCCAATCACCGTGCATTCTTGTGAGTGAAGTAACACCCGATGATTCATGGTTCATATAACGAATTAGCTCGCTCAAAATATAAGCCTGTTCTGGATCGTTCAGCGAATTACTGTCTGTGATTAATATGGCCTTCGAGACAATGGAGAGCCAGGAGAAGTGAAACAACGAGACAGACTTAGTCTTGGCTTTTGAAATCTTAACTGGATGATGGCTAGGTGAAGTTGCGAATTGATTGGATATGGTGATTAGGGCGTCAATCTGGTTTGATTTTGCTATATCCAAATAGCCCTCTATCTGCTCTGAGGTGAGATCCGAGCTTCCAACTTTCGATTCAACAAGCGCCATCCATTTTTTGGTGCCGGCCCTGATTACGATTAACCCGTCCGGCCTGATCTTACTTTCTTTCCCAGAACTCTTGAACGAAACTTCGGTATAGCACTCTACTTTAATCTTTTTACCTGAAGGAGCTCCAATCTCCGAAAGGACTTCTTTAGCAAAATTAGGAACAACCATAAAGGAGGCCAATAGACTCGAAGTTGCCCGTTCTTCCTTTTTGGAATCAGACACTGTGGGTATTAACCGTGCTAGTTGCCCTGATGACAAGATACTCAGGATATCGGCTTCCATGTTTTACCCCTTATTTTTCGCCCACGCATTGCGTGATATGGATATTTGCACGATGATACCCCTAAATCAAGCGTACTTGCTTTGTAATACAGCCACCGGACAAGCAAGCGTGGGCTACTTATACTGAAGGACATAGGACCCATCAAAATTCTTCGATAAGCAATCTAATACTCGAAAAGGGACATTAGGGGGTATGTAGATCGATAAATTGGGATTAAACCTAATTGCCTAGTAACGGAAATTAAAATATGACATTCGTATAGAACATATCGATGACGTGTTTCGCAGCAACTACCGTGACCAAAGCAGGCGCTCAAAATTTTCACAAACATTTAGGGCAGGGATATATCAAAAAAATGAAAATTGGTAAGAGGAAAGCAGAAAAATTATTTGTTGATTGTATCACCACATCTATTGACGCAGAAAATGGGGATTTTCACTGGGACATATTCTTCCAAAATTGGTTCAAAACCCACGGCCAACCGTGCTACTTCCTATTTCGAAAGCATTTGGGAGTCACTAACACACAATATGTGGAATTATTCGCTTTACTCCAAAAACATAGCAAAAGCTCAGTCTATAAAAAGGGAACTACACATTTGATGTTTCATACCACTGAGCAAATTAAGGGTACGTTAATTGATAGCTTGAATAGCGTCCTTGATGTTGAAGAAAGCCAACGAGAAAAGAGCATTAGAGATTTTTCAAAGACTTACACCGAGGTGTTCTGCGCTACCGTTGCCATTGATTTATTCTACTGTTCCACGTCCGTATTACTTCCTCCAGGATTAGAGGTCGAAATTGGAAAAATTTGCGCTGCCTCTGGCTATATACATTCTGCCGGATACGCAATATTCATAAGGAATATCAAGAAAGCCAAAACAAAAGACTTGTTCTATAGTTTAGACAAGCATTTAGAGAAGAAAGAGAAAGAGACCAATAAGTCGAAAATTCCTTTTGTGGTCTATGCTCATGAGGACTTCTCCGATTTCGATAGTGAAGCCAAAGAGCAAATTGGGCGCGGCATAGAAACAACAAAAATTTTCGTTGAAAAAATGAGTATGGGCGCAAACCGGCTGTCCGAAGTAGTGGACACAATGAGAGATAAATTCACTGAAAATCTAGAAATTCCTAAACCAGGCTCATATTTGCAGGAGCATCAATTCAATTCTTCGAGCTGCTTGTGGCTTATCTCAGATCGGTCACTATCATCTGCCAATTCATCGAATCCTGGGCGAGATAGATACTACATATGCTTCGAGCAAATCTATAGAAATGAAAACCCTTTCTTCATATTCGATGAGAACAAACCAGCGTGGAAATCCCATACCACTATGCCTCACTCTCTTACAGCTGCACTGATTAATTCGACAGGCTTACCAGATGGAAATTTGACTCTTTCTGACCCATTCGGCGGAACTGGAACAACTTGGCTTGAGTCTCTAAGGCTTGGACAAAAATCTGGGATTGTATGCTCCGACATTTCTCCTCTAACAACATTGATGACGGAGGACAACTTACGCTTTTTCTTGAAAAATGTTGCGGAGCTACAATCACTTCAGTCCATTCTTTTAGAGTTTTTGGAATTTTCAAAAGACGACGAGAAATTCGAGATTGGATCACTACAAGGTAGCTTCCAACTAAACCAGTCTACAACCCTTGAAGGGGCAAACGCGTCTTACATCATCGCGAAAGATTTATTCGAAGAGCTTAGCCTTTCCCAACCCAATGAAGATGAAGAATATGTATTCTCAAATGAATTTATAAAGAAGATGGAAAAAGAAAGCTTTGAATCTCGATTCCTATTATACATTTTCCTGAGAGCGAAATTTAGATTTCAAGGCGGATTCAAACGTAGATCAACTCTGTTTCGAACAGCTGTCGCCAAATCTATTGACGAACTTTTGGTTCAGATCGAGAACTTCCTTGAAGTAAAACGGTATTTGACCAATAAAAAAATAACGAAGAAAGATGGCTATTTTGAATATCAAGGTAGATATTCAAAGGAGATTATTTCACACATGTTTCTCATGAAATATGAAAATTTTGAACTTAGGATCGAAGATGAAATTCAATGTAAAGATGCACGAAAAATTGATGAAAACAGCGTCGACGTAATTATTTGCGACCCACCTTATGGCTTTAATACGACCGAGTCGCAAGCATTACTAGCTAAGTTATATTCTGAATTTATTGAAGTTTCAATTAGAGCTCTCAAACCGGGAGGCCATTTTATAATTTGTCTTCCGGCAGAATCTTATACGGGCCGCGATTTACCTTATTGCACGAAAAGCAGTATGATATCGAATCAAGTTCTTACCAAAGCTGAAATATTGGGAAGAGAAGTTTTCCTTCCAGCACAGAGTCTTCCCCTGAGAGAGTTCTCTCCTCCTTACTACTGGGAGGCAGAGAAAGCATTGAGGAGGATAATTCTTCACTTTCGTATTTCATAATGGATAAAAAAATAGCTTGAGCGAAATCTCTCAAAAAGGCCAGACTATTTTGGTCTCAATAATCCCTAATCCACCAACACAGTAGCCGGTGCCCCAACCTTCTTGATCATATGCACCAGGAACCTAGCTGATTCGGTGGAGCTAATATTTCGCCCTATTTGATGAATATCATCTGGAGTTTCGTAAAACGTATCCCCAGGCTTAAGCCGCTTAAGCGCACCACCCTTCACCTGCATCTCTACTTAAATCACAGGGTCAGGTCGCCATTTGCACATCGTTGGTGCGGGTAATGCGGCTTATTGCGGCATGGCTCAGATAAATATCAATAGGGACGGTTTACGAGAATATGAGCCATATTGGCCTGCCCGTCAATTTCATCGCATAATGTCACTTGGAACAGAAGTGGTTGCCGACGAATCAGATGTTTAAAACCAGCTAAAGAAGAGAAGACTATGGACGGAGTCCTATCAATATTAATCGGACTAACTGGAGGGTTAGCCTCTGTAGGGCTGATACTGTGGATCGTATTTAAGGAGAGGAAGAAGAACAAATACTCACCATTTAGAGAAAAATCTCTTCGCTCCCCTGGCTATTCGCTTGGTCTACAACTTGACGAGTCGATATCCTATTTCACAGAGCCATTAGTGGGTTTAATGATTATACCCATGGTCTACTTCTTGATAATTGGTCAGATTGAGACAATCAACGCCGTTATATTTGCCATCCCTGTTGTGATTATTATGGTGATTCTTGGCAGGCAATTCGTAAGCCGTACAGCCGAGCCTAGAAGAGTTCGGCTTGGATTGGAGGGCGAAGTATATTCCGGTCAAGAGCTTAACTTTTTGATGCGTGAAGGTGCATACGTCTATCACGACGTCCCATACAAATACGGCAACATCGATCATGTCGTTGTTTCAACGGGTGGTGTTTTTGTTGTTGAAACCAAGGCGGTAAGAAAGCCTGCCGGAGAAGACGGTAAACGACAAAGCAAGGTGATCTGCGAGAATGGAAAGCTTAATTTCTCTCGATTTACAATAGACTACCCTATTAGGCAGGCTGCACGTCACGCCGAATACATGAGAAAGTTCCTAAAAACACGAACAGGGGAAGACGTTCCAGTGACGGCAGTTGTTGCACTGCCGGGATGATTTGTTGAATCAACGGGCAAGACTGGATTGCTGATAATTAATCCGAAACGCGGAAACGCGTTACGCGGGTTTGTTAAGCAAAATAACATTCCCGAGAAGCAAGTAGATATCGTGGCTAGTTTAATAGAGGAAATTGCCCGCTCCGTTTGGTCAAAAACCGAAATATATGATCCAGACGGTGATAAGAAATTTCGTTTTTGGTTGGACAGGAAACCGGAAGAGAGAAAAATTGAGTAGCGGTTAAACTACCGATAAGCGATCATAACAAACAGGTAGTCTTACCTGTTTGCCTTCGTCTCAATGCTCAACTTCGTAATAAGATGAGGATACGCTATTGAGTAAGATTAAATTTTCAAATGTGCTAACCATTGCATCGCTGTGCGCACTTTTTCTTGCGCCATTCGTCACTTACTTTTTTAGTGAAGCGACATTGTCGCAACAGATTACACCCTATATTACGATGAAGGACGCAATACAATCCCTGATAATATTGTTGTTATCAGTAATCGTAATACTCAAGATTTTTTTGGATTCTATACAAAATTTTCTGAGGTGGAGTTCTGTTTATAGCGAGGTCGAACACAGCTATTTCTATTCGGCCGATAAGTCCGTAACGATTCGTTCCTCGTATTTATTTTTGAACGGCAGGAATAACGACCTTGCTACTCTCCCAAAGGAAAATTTATTATGGCATGAAACTATTAGCAGCAAAGCAATATTCTATCGCCTTTTCTATAGGGGATATTTACAAGATAGAGTGATACATTCAGCACCGCCTCAAATTTATGCAAGCAACGTAGAACGCGAAGGAGAGTTTCTTAGCTGGGAACCTAGAGTGAAACCACCTTTGAGGAAAAAAGAACGAATAGGCTTCATGGTGGAGATCTATACACCTAACACGGAAGCAAAAGCCTTTACTTCGGGAGGAACAACCTTGGGTTTCGGTGTGCACCATCGCACAAAATCTGTACAAGTAACCGCCTATGCTCCATTTGGCTACAAATTTGTACTTGTGGACCCAATAATCTCACTGAGAGATGCCGAGAGCTTGGACGAAGTTCCCATAAACCGGTCCAAACTAGCGTTTCCGGAAATATCGCCCGATAGTTCCGTGCTCACATACCGTGTTAAGAAACCCAAGGAAGGGTTTCGTTACTGGGTTCATTATAGATTTGAGGAGCACTCCATTGACAACTAAGAAGGAATTTAGGTGCACACAGTGTGGAGATTGTTGCTCGAATCTTGGTGTCGAAGGAGTGGTGGTGCTGCAACCTCAGGATATAGAAAGAATTTCTGATTATTTGGGAATATCCCAATCACATCTACTCGAGAGTTACTGCGAGGTGAACGCTGAATTGACCGAGACATTTGAATGCAAAGTGCACCACCTCAAAAATACTAAAGGAAAATGCTTCTTTCTTAGGAGCGACAATCTATGTAATATTCACTCAGTTAAACCTAAACAATGCGTGCTTGGTCCTACATTGTTTATGTCTAGCGCCATGACAAGATATGAATGCATGCAGGGCGTAGAGCTTATTTCTACGGACAACTCAGATTTAGAGTTTTTTCAAGTATTTACTAAGGAGTCTTAAACCATGCCAGCCGCACCTCCCCAAATAGTAGTTGAGATAGCAAAAAAAGCGAGCAAGAAAAACCGAGCAAAGAAGCTGCGTTCTAATCAGAAACCAAATTGAGCCGGACTTATGTAAGGATGAGAATCAAAGCCATCAGACTACTTTGGTTTCAATAACCCCTAATCCACCAACACAGTAGCCGGTGCCCCAACCTCCTTAATCATATGCACCAGGAACCTAGCTGATTCAGTGGAACTAACATTCCGCCCCACCTGATGGATATCCTCCGGCGATTCATAAAAAGTATCCCCAGGCTTAAGCCGCTTAAGCGCACCACCTTTCACCTGCATCTCTACTTCGCCCTCCAGCATGTACACGTAGACATGGGCATTGTGCCTATGGGGAGGGGAAGCCTCGCCAGGTGCGAGCTGAACTTCGATGATTCGCATCTCCTGATTCTCCAGGATGGTGGGTAGTTCTAAGATTTTACTGAGAGGAGATTCCCCCGCCTGTGCCGTATTGCTTAATGCAAAGACGAACGGAAAGACTGAATACATTAAAACAAGACGAAGCTTGGTTGGTAGGATGGTTGGAATATTCATACGCGCTCCTATTGAAGTACTAAAAACAATTTAGTTTAGATTCATAATGTGAGTGTGTGAACACCTTTTACAAATTAGTGAAAAAAACCATTAGCAAAAGCCGCAACTAAGGCAACGCTTCTATAACGCATCCGCAGACAGACCCTGTTTGTCGCTAGCTGCTAAGCTAGCCAACTCTTTCATAACAGGCTCACAGCTATGGGCGTGGCCCAGACCCCTTCTTAGTATGGGAAAGAATGCAGCAAAAGCCACAGCTATAGCCATTTCGGTAAGCGCCGCTTCTCCCCAACGCTGAACGATCTGCGCTTCAAGGTCTATTAGTTCAGCCGCGTTCTGATCCACAACTGCATTGGCATAGCGCATGCCAATAACCATATCTTCTGGAACATCGCTTTCGTTACCAGCTAGTGCGGCGTGAATGATTCCATCTTCTAGCTTCGCCTCTCTCGCCATATTGATTACCAGTCGCAGACAGGGCCCACAGTCGAAGTGCTTTGTGGCAACCATCTTGGCCACCAGATACACCTGTCCAGGCGCTTTCTTGCGATAGGTCGCAAAAGGCGTGCATAAAAGATAACGATAGAACGCGCCTGGGGATACCTCGGCCATGTGTTCCAAATACTCAACATCGTAATCGTAGTTTTTGGCAAAGTCCGATAACATGAATTTTGCAATCGTTTTATTCATTGCTGTTTCTCCTTTGTCCTGATTGACTGGATAGTGTCGAGTGTTGGTGTTTGTGATGGCCTGTGTGATTGCCTCTTTCCAGTTTCATCAAGCAGAAAATTGCTATCAGCACAGGCAATACGATCAACACAAAATCCCGCATTGCTGCATTTAGCAGGGCACCCATTGCGATCATCTCAAATAGGTGAAGCAGTCCGTGGCCCGCCAGGAAAACCATGGATACGAAAGCGATATCGTTTGCTGTCAGCTTTTTCTGGGAGACGCCAAGCGCTAACCCCGATCCTGCGGCGAGAAACGCGATGCCGATATCTCGCACGAAATGAATATTGAAGGGCCCGGTTGCTGATGCGCCTGGTGTTTGTTGATACCAGAACTCGGGCGCGACTATCATCACCAGGCCGTTGAGAATATTAAACAAGGCAAAGAGTTTTAAGTAAGCGATCACAAGAATATCCTCCTGCCCCTAAGACGAGTTAGGCAGGCAAGATGTGACATCGATCTTTATCTATGTGATATTTTAGGTCAGCTATTCAACTGGGACAGGTTGATGTGGCGAGCATCAGCACAGGTCTTAGACATACTTTTTGTTACATTAGTGGTTACATTCTTAGTCACATTCATGATCGCTACGTCGTCTATTTGTTAACAAACTCATCATTCCTGATATCGGAGCAAGCATGTGAAAAGTCTGGAGAGTGTGTTGGCCTCTAATCGTGGACGCTTTATTGGTCTTGCCTACCGCATGTTGGGAAGCAGGGCCGATGCCGAAGATATATTGCAGGATGCCTATCTAAAAATCAGCCAATTGGATCAGCAGGAGATTCGAAACGCCGAAGCGTTTTTGGTGACCATGATTACTCGAATGTGCCTGGACCAGCAGAAGAGTGCCAGGGCACGTCGTGAGGTTTACGTTGGCCCCTGGCTACCGGAACCGATTCTGGATGCCGAGCAGATATCACCGGACAGTGCCAACGAACTGGCCGATGATCTGTCTTTCGCCCTGTTGTTAACGCTGGAGAAGCTTTCCTCTAGTGAGCGCGCTGCCTTCTTATTGCATGATGTATTTGATACACCGTTCTCACATATCTCGGATATTCTGGGAAAGAGCGAGGCGGCTTGTCGGCAACTTGCCACCCGCGCGAGAAAATCCATCCACACTACCCGGCCCTCTGTTGCCGTACCGGATGAGGTTCATCAGACGCTGCTTATGCAGTTTTCTGAAGCGGCAAAAACGGGGGACACTGCTGCACTGCAAACCCTGTTGGCTGACGATGCTATAGCCTATACCGATGGGGGCGGACAGAGAATCGCCGCGCTTCGCCCTATTTTTGGTGCTGACAAGATTGCCAGGTTCTTCGTTGGCATCGTTCGCAAGAGTGAGGCGCGCAATCAAGCAAAAGACTTCTCTTTGCAGACCATAAACGGCATGCCTGGATTGGTCGTGAAAGTAGATGACGTGATTGATCAAACCGTCACTCTTGATGTGGCGGATGGGAAAATTCAATCGATATTTGTAGTGCGTAATCCGCAGAAGCTGCATGCTGTTGGGAATGGGACAGAAAACAATTGTCTCTCCTTAAATAGCACACTCAACACTGGAGATATTTAGTCACTATTATTTTGGTCTATGGTTTTGTTAGGTAGAAGCGATAGCAATTCATCCTCATCGGCAATTAGCTTAAAAGATTTTCCCGACACTATCCAAGCCACACCAAAAGCAACCAAGGCTATGCCCTCTGCCCAAAATAATTTCTGCCACGGCACTGAAACACTAAACATTGTTTCAATTAAGTCAGTTATCGGCACGCTCAGAATCGCACCAATCATAATAAATCCACAAGTAATATAGACTTTAGATCGCCGCCCCTTCTTTCCAACGGCTCCTCTCGTACCGTTTTTCCCCATCCAAAAGAAAAAGAAACAAAAACAAATTAATATTAGAAAAAGGATAAATGCTGCTGTGAAATGGATAATTGTAGTAGCCTCAATGTCGCAACCATCACACCTTTGATTTTCCGAAGTCGGATTGAAAGCTACCAGAAAAGCTGCTATTGACGCCGCTTTGCTAAACGATGCCTGTCGCAATGTGTGACCGTTATAGGCGAATAGAAAGGCACCAACTACGCATAAGCTGCCCACAAAAACATTTCTAGCATATTTATCTGTGGCCCAATATGAATGGCTAATTGAGCTAAGCGGATCTTCATCTAACGTTATAAAAAACACAACAAACGGCAAACTTAACGCGATAATCCCCATGGTTAAGCGAAGCGCCCTATAGTCAAAAACCGTAGATTCAGTATCAAGTGACATCTCCAACCTCCTAGGCTCTGTGGATTTGAATCTAGCCTATGTATGCTCTAATTATTTTTGCAGTGTACTTCTTTGATTGCGGCAAAAGAACGTCTTCTTAATATCATTAGTATCGTGGGGGGTCAATTATTCTGAAACGTGGGTATCACAGGGTCGGTATCACAGGGTCAGGTCTCCATTTGCATGTCGTGACTGCGGATAATGCGGCTTATTGTGGTGTGGCTCAGATGGAGGAAGTCACCGATTTCTCGTTGCGAGTAGTGGCAACTGCGATAGGCCATGATGATGGATTGTTCGCGTGAGGCATATCGCTCAAAGTACCATTCGATGGACCGTTTTACCGGGCCATGTTGAGTCTTGGGTATACCACGGAGTTTTGCGCCCTGCGCCATCTTGCACTGCATATTTTCGACGAACTCCTCGCTACCCAGATAAACTTGATTGCGCAAATTTTGCCACGGTGAGGGTTGGCCTTTTCCTTCGTTAACAAACTGTTGGTAGGCAAATTGACTCTGCATCTTATTCGGGTTGAACAGGGACAATAGCGTATCCGTCTGCATCCAATTCGGTGTCGCGACCAGGCCTGCGGTCGCCCGGTAACTACTCCAGGGCCACTCTTCTGCCTTATGCGTCATGCCTGCCCGGACGCAACGTATCTGCATAACTCCAACAGGTAACTTTCCGCCTGAACCAGAATCGCTTTGTATCGACCCTGCAATACATGCCCTACTCGCCGGTGGCGACGATTAATGAACTGCGTGTAGTTGCCGTTGAGATGACGCATGCCGCGACTGAGGGTTGCATCGCCAGTCTCGATTACCAGGTGATAGTGATTGCCCATGAGACAATAGGCATGGCAGCGCCAGGTGTAACGGTCTACACACTGAGCGAGTAGCTCAAGGAATTTCAATCGATCGGCTCGATCACGGGCTATTTCCTGCCTGGCATTTCCCCTTGCCGTAATGTGATACAAGGCACCCGGAAACTCTATTCGAAGCGGTCTCGCCATTTGCTGTTCCATCCATGGAAATGAGCAGGGAAAACAAACCTTAGATCAAGTGCAGAGAAACTCCAAGAAACTGCGCACAGTTGTCTGCAAAATGTGCAAATGGAGACCTGACCCCGTGCTTTTTCAACCGCGCAGTTGACTGCAGATTAACTAGAGTACTGTTTCGATTCGTCCTATTGACTTTAAATAGGCTATAAATATATAGCCTTATTGTTCTATATAGGCTATATATATACATCCTTTTTAACTCGTATGAACTATATTTATATAGCCTTTTCCCATGAAAGAAACTATTCGTAAACAATACCAAAAAAAGATCAATCAACTGATTGATCTAGACAAGATCAAGCGCCCAAGAGAGGGTTGGATCAGAACCTGGCGCAAAGCTCTGGGCATGAGCAGCACCCAGCTTGCAGCACTGCTTGGGCTTGGCAAGGCTCAGGTTACTCAGATGGAGCGCATGGAAACTCAAGACCGAATTACCTTGAAGCAGTTGCGGCGCGTGGCCGAGGCAATTGATGCCGAGCTGATCTACGCTTTTGTGCCGCGGCATTCTCTGGAGCAGACTCTGCACAGCCGTGCTCAGTTCAAAGCACGGCGACTGGTGGAAAAGGCCAACGTGCAGATGAAGCTGGAAGCGCAACAACTCTCTGAAGAAGAGCTGGAGAATCAGATTGATATGGAAACCCAGCGCCTGTTGATGTCCATGCCCAGGGATCTATGGAATGACTGAACACCCAGACGACACGCTTTTCGCCGAGTCGGATGCCACCACAGCCCTGGGTCCCGACGAACGTGAAGGCTTGAAATTACCCCATGTGGAAACGCGGGGTGAACTGGACCAGGTGGAACAGCAAAATATGCAGGATTGCTATCGCTGGCTGGAAAAACAGCGAAAGTACAAGGGCACTGATTTCCTGACAGAAGATTTCCTCCTGGTTCTACACAGACACATGTTCGGTACGGTTTGGCGCTGGGCGGGCCACTATCGCAATTCCGAGAAAAGCATTGGTATTTATCCGGGAGAGATCGCTGCGGCTTTGCGAGTTTTACTGGAAGATGCGCAGTACTGGGCTGAGCATGATACCTATAGCCGTGAGGAGTATGCGGCAAGGTTCCATCACCGCTTAGTTTGTATTCATCCATTTCCCAACGGCAATGGCCGCCACGGGCGAATAATGACCGATGTTGTACTCGAAAATGTATTGAATGTTGATCCTGTTGATTGGACCGGAGAGGAGACAATGGACGCCGAGACTCACCGACAATGTTACATTCAAGCGCTGCGCGCAGCGGACGGAAGAAATTATAGTGCGCTAATCACTCTGATGTCGTAATCAATGAATGGCAGAATCCGGCGGGAATCACAGGGTCAGGTCTCCATTTGCACGTCGTGGTAGCGGATAATGCGGCTTATTGTGGTGTGGCTCAGATGGAGGAAGTCACCGATTTCTCGTTGCGAGTAGTGGCAACTGCGATAGGCCATGATGATGGATTGTTCGCGGGAAAGCACGGGGTCAGGTCTCTAATTGCACACAGATCAGGCATTGAGTTGCAAATGGAGACCTGACCTCGAAACTCACGTGACCTCGAAACTCACGAAACTCGAATTAAATTCGAGCTTGAAGCTCATTCGACTGTTCGAGTCAATACATCGGGTCGGTTCAGTACTCACGCTTGTTAACGGTCTTTGCTGACCTTCAAATCATCGAGCTACTGAACCGGTAACTAGCTGAAACTGATTACGGGCTTAGCTTTATCAAAGAGTCAAGAACAGGGAGATTTGACCATACAATCAAATCAATTAGGGACAGGGCTAGCGCCCCTCCCATTAGTAAGGGCGTTTTCTGCACCGAAGTGTGCTAATCGGAAGGAAAGACCAACTAAAGAAGTACAAATAGTCATGTTCAATTAACCTGAGAATTTGACGAAAAAAGTACTATTCATGAACTACCATTAATATTTCTTAGAGAGTAGGCTCCTATTTTCGTCAACCAAAATAGGAGCACTGTCATGAATACACAACAGTTCATCGAAATAGTTATCAGCATCGCTCGCAGCTTGGGGTACTCAGTTGCATCGAATCGTTTAGGGCAAGAACAAATAGATTTTGGTCATAAGAAAATTCATTCTGGTCATTTGGTTAAGTTATTTCCAGATATTATGAAAGAGAACGCTAACATATCTAGGCTTATCGAGTCTGTTGCTCCCGGTAGACCTTGCGCTCATCGACCTATGCGAAAAATCATACAAATGATCCAACAGCGAGCTTATGTCAGCAGCTAACAAATAGATCAGGTATTGAGTTGCAAATAGAGACCTGACCCCGAAACTTTTGGCGGAGTTGAACCTCTCCTTTAACCGCGTTTCTTCCTACTCGCTGCTGCCTTTTTAGCGCGCGCAGCGCGGGCGGCGGCATCAGCTTTTATTTTTTTGTCCCAGTCTTTTTCAAACTGGGCCAGCACCTTGGCTCTGGCAGCCAGCTTGCGGTCGAAGGGTTTGGCGGAGTGCAGCTTGTCTTCGGCGGTAACCATAATCTGTTTGGCTTCACTGAGAGATTTACCCAGTAACAGACTGGCAGCCCTGGCTTTCTTGAGTTGATCGCTAGCAGTTTTACTGCTGGATTTTTTAGCCTGCGCAGCTGCCTTGGCGGCACTCGCTCTGGCTTTGGCGAGTTTGTTCTGAACTACCTTGAGTTGTTTCTTTGCTGTCATTATCTCCTTCTGATGGCCGGCAACATAGCTGTCTCTGGCCTTGCCAATTTTATTCTGCAACGAATGAAAATCGGCTTCAAGGTCATGGATGATGTGACGGGATTTGCTCTGGGATTTATTTGTCGTGGCCATAGTGTTGCTCCGAAATGATTATGTAATAGTTATTTCTGTAAACTGCTGCAGTGAATTTCCTGACAATCGATATTCGGGGAGCCTCGGAACCGGCCAAAGGCTATAGGTGCCATAGACTCGCTCAAAGGATCCCTAGTCTTCCATCTCCATTTCACAGCTGTAATCACCAGACATCGCTAGATGATTCAGTCGGGCACGTTTTACCAGAGCCCGCTACGCCAGTATGGCATTCTCCTGTTTGCCTTGCCATGCCAACAGGGCTGGTTGTTGCAGGGCTCTGCCGAAAGAAATCGTAAGGAAAATCACAGGGTCAGGTCTCCATTTGCACGTCGTGGGTGCGGATAATGCGGCTTATGGTGGTGTGGCTCAGGTTGAGGAAGTCACCGATTTCTTGTTGCGTATAGTGGCAACTGCGATAGGCCATGATGATGGATTGTTCGCGTGAGGCATATCGCTCAAAGTACCATTCGATGGACCGTTTTACCGGGCCATGTTGAATCTTGGGTATACCACGGAGTTTTGCGCCCTGGGCCATCTTGCACTGCATATTTTCGACGAACTCCTCGCTACCCAGATAAACTTGATTGCGCAAATTTTGCCACGGTGGGGGCTGGTCTTTTCCGTCGCTAATAAACTGTTGGTAGGCGAATTGACTCTGCATCTTGTTCCGGTCGAACAGGGACAATAGCGTGTCCGTCTGCATCCAATTTGGTGTTGCGACCAGGCCTGCGGTCGCCCGGTAACTACTCCAGGGCCACTCTTCTGCCTTATGCGTCATGCCTGCCCGGACGGGATTAAGTACAACGTATCTGCATAACTCCAACAAGTAACTTTCCGCCTGAACCAGAATCGCTTTGTATCGACCCTGAAATACATGCCCTACTCGCCGGTGGCGACGATTAATGAACTGCGTGTAGTTGCCGTTGAGATGGCGCATGCCGCGACTGAGGGTTGCATCGCCAGTCTCGATTACCAGGTGATAGTGATTGCCCATGAGACAATAGGCATGGCAGCGCCAGGCGTAACGGTCTACACACTGAGCAAGTAGCCCAAGGAATTTCAATCGATCGGCTCGATCGCGGGCTATTTCCTGCCTGGCATTTCCCCTTGCTGTAATGTGATACAAGGCACCCGGAAACTCTATTCGAAGCGGTCTCGCCATTTGCTGTTCCATCCATGGAAATGAGCAGGGAAAACAAACCTTAGATCAAGTGCAGAGAAACTCCAAGAAACTGCGCGTAGTTGTCTGCAAAATGTGCAAATGGAGACCTGACCCCGGATTTATTTTCTTATTTGCATCTGCACCACCAATGGCTTCGTGCCCTGCCCACCTTCTTTCAACCAGGGCGTGCGGTCACCGCTGGGCACCCACAGTCCTCTGCCCTGCCAACCGGCATTCGGATCATCGATCCGTCCTTCTAATCCCTTGGTATAAAAACCCAATGGATAGGGCACTCTGAGGGTGTGAAATTCTCCATCGACAAATGCGTGTACTCCATCGAACAAGTTACCGGTAACAATGGGTACGTCTTCACCCAGACCGAGGCTGTTATGTTGGTCCACCCAGGTGTAATAACTGGACTCCACACTGTCTTCGGGCAGGTCTTGAAACCCCGGTCCGGGTAATCGTTGGAAACTCCAACCTTCGGGGCAATGATCGCCGGTGGCTGTTGGACCATTTAGAGGTCCAGTGCATTTTCTTCTATCGAATTCGCCGAGATGACCACTTCCTAGTGAAACCCATACTACGCCGTTCTTGTCGATATCGGCACCACGTGAGCCGTAGCCCGGCAATGGTACGTTGAATTTTTCACCGAGGCCCGTTGCTGGATCGAACCTAACAAGCGCTCCTGGGTAACCAAAAGCATTAGAGCCCCATACCGATCCGTCCGCCGGGTTAGGCATGACCGCATAAAATCCGGCGGGCACGCGTGCGTCTTTACCTTCTTGCAGAGGCTGGCCCGGCTCGGTCCATTCATCTACTTCGCCGTTGCCATTGGTGTCCAGTATTAGAGGCGACCAACCTTGTGCAGCAGCCGCATCGCCAGTCTCTAAAAATTCCCTGGTATTGAGCCAGCCCACTACCTGACCGCCACCGCTGGTCCACAAGGTGTTGTCATCGTCATAGGCAAACTGCAAATGATGCGTGCTGTAACAGGTATCGACGAAGCTGTATTCCTCGGTGGCAGGATCGTACACCGACAATTGTCGGCCGGCTCTCTGCGTGGGAAACAATTGCGCCGAGGGGTGATCACTGCCCTGCTTACAAAAGTCCGGATTGTCAGCGGCTCTAATTCTTGCCGTGTACCAGACTCGCCCATCCTGATCCAGCATGGGATTGTGGGCATTGGCCTTGCTGTCCCAGATTGCTTCGTCTCCCCAATAGGCGGACGATGCAGTAGGCGGAGTCGAATTGGTAGTGGGTGTGTCTTCGTCTCTTACAGGCACATGAATTACAGTCGCAGTATTAGTAAGGGGATCCAGCACCGGAAATTCGTCGGTGCTGAGTTCGGGTGCGCCATAAACGGGGCCGTAGGCATTCACCGTTGGCTTGCGTCTGTCGGTTCCAGACAGATCATGCATATAGGCTTTCGGAGTTGACCAGTCTCTGACGGTGAGTACTACATCACGTTCGATGCCATCGGGGCGCTGCGGTTGTGCGAAAGGCAGTTCGCCGTTCTCAATGCGTTGCGTCCAATCGGCTAAATACTTTACCGGAATGCCCTGCCCGCGATTCATGAGTTGACTGAGCATTCCAGCACCGGCCTGACCGGATTGCACTCTTCTTATCCAGGCTTCTTCATGGGTTTCAAATCCCTGATAGGCTTCCGGTAGAGTTCGGGTAGCGAGTTGCCCCAGTTGATGACAACCGACACAGCCCATGTTCTTCATCCAGGTTAAGTAGGCATTCATGCCGCCGTCTATGTTAGCCAGCTCTTCCTCATTAGGCAGACCCATCATGGAATACCAGTAGGCGGCGGGATAGACCTCGGCCGCTTCGGCTGGGTCGGCGGCGATCAGTGCAGTGAGATTTACCGAGGTACCGGGCCGGGAATTCGTCTTCGGCGAGTCAGCCAGACCGTATCCCCTGACCCAGACCTGATAGTTGGCCTCGGGTAAGTCGGGCAGTTCGTAGTTGCCATCGTCGTCGGTGACGACGATCTTGGCGAAGAAAGTTTCAAAGTCGCCTGTTTCGGCGATGACCCAGACCCCGGCCTCGGCACCGTTTACGGATGTGACGGTGCCTACAATGGCGTTATCGGGAATTTCAGCGCTTGCTGCGGTGGCCTGAGAATCTGATTGCGCCGAATTGCTGCTGAGAGCCGGCTGGTCCGAACAGGCCGCAAGTGCGGCGCTGCAGACCATGGCCAGAGCGAAAATAAGCGGTGTTTTACTGAAACTGTAAGAAGGCTCGCGCATAACTATTCCCCAGATAGGTGATCTGAAAGCAGTATGTTCTCCCCAAGAACAAAAGCATACAGAAAAAGCTTACGGCGAAAAAGGGGCGCTAAGCTATTAAACTATTGGTATCCCCTGTTGCTGTTGCTATTCAGACTCCTCAGCCTTTTTTTGCGCATCCTGATAAGCGGTATACACGAGGAACGCACCGAATCCCATAGGAAGTATTGGCCACCAGGAATTTAACCAGTCGAGTGATAATCCGAAGGCTGTATTGGAAAGTGCGATGACACCAAACATCAGCAAGGCACCACCGCCTAGGTAACTGCCTGCGAGCTTATTGTTGGTTAGCTCGTCTGGCAAATCAATTTGCTCGATACCATCGAGTGTCAGGTTGTACATGGTCGCTCTCCGTACTGCATCGATCACGCCGTAGAGCACGAAGAAGACCAGAAAAAAGATTCCTCCTGCGATATACGGCTGATTTCCATCCCCTGTACTCAGCACTGAAAATATTGTTGCCGCCACGAAAATATTAATAAACCCACGACGGTAATATCCCACATACACCTGGCCCAGCCCCGGTAAAAACGAGAGCAAGCCCGCGTAGAATGGATTCTTTCTGCGGGGGTCGTTGAGCTTATATAGTGATCCCGAGTTGATAGGACCGCCCTGTTGCATGGATTCCGACTGCTGCTGTGTTGTACTCATAATCTATTCCTCGCGTTAAAAACTCTACTCAATTAAATCCTGACCACTTAAAAACCCTGTATCCAGAGTGTCCAGAAAACTGGAAAACTCCTGCCAGATCTCTTTACATGACTCTTGCGCAAAACTAGCGCTGCTCTGAAAAAAGCGCGACTGAACGTCTTCTAGTGAAGTCGCCCCACTGCTAAGTTCCGGCCCCAATTTGCTAAACCCAATTTCTATATTTGTTAATGCTTGCGTCCATGCCTTTTGCAGTTGTGACTCTCCCGTCGCAAGTGACTGCTCTGCGAAAGAGGTAGGAATAACAGAAGTAGGCACGCCAAATAGTAATGTCCACAGCAATGTGGCAGCGAACGAGGCTTCTAAGGCAAACCGCGGTCGTAATAGAAATTGCGTGTATAGTTTCGCGACGGATTTTGGAAAGGAGAACTTTATCTGCTGCTTACCCAGGGTATGCTGCAACACAATATCCAACAATTCATTGGGCGGTTCCTGCTCGGCGATGAGTGCCAATTCAACGCCAATAACTTGAAGACTCTGGTGTAAATTCTGACAATGCACGCAGCTTTTCAGATGTAAGGTCAATAGCGCTTTCTGTTCTTCATCCAGGCTGAGGTCGATAAAATCACCGAGCAACTCTTCACTCTCCGCACACAAATTCGGCGTTGTTGCCTGCAAAACACTCTGTGTAAATGCATCACTGTCAGGCAGTGCGAACTGTGCCTGGTTCGCCTGAGCAAAACTTTCGAGGCAGCTTGCGCAGCTTTGTATGTGGTTTTCACAGGCATCGCGCAGGATCTCATTCACTTCGCCAGAAATGAGCAGCGGTAAATGCTTTGCAAACTTTTCACAATTCACTAGATAACACCCGAAGAACCAGATTCAACATTCATCAGCTCTGCCATTCGCTTTGCCAAATCAATGCGCGCTCTACTGGAGCGCGATTTCACCGTACCGACCGGCAGCGATAGAATTTCCGCAACCTGTTCCAATTTCAATCCCTGAATATCTTTCAGCAACAGGATGTCCCGATTCGTTTCTGTAAACTCGCTCAGTGCCTGATACATGAGTCGCTGACGCTGCTCACGTACCGTGATTGCTTCCGGTGATTCGCTGGCACGTGGAGCGGATACTGCAGCCACCTCATATTCACCTTCATATTTTGTCCGCAACTTCGATCTACGAATTCTATCCAGGCAGCAATTTCGAGTAATTGAGAGCAGCCACGGCAAGAATCCATCCGCCTCTCCCGCAAAGCGACCCAGAGCATTAAATACCTTGATGAATACTTCCTGAGAAGCCTCCTGCGCCTCCGCTGTATTGCGTAAATAGTAGAACGAGACGCTATAGACTTTTGCTTGATAGCATTTCACCAGAGACTCCCAAGCCAGGGGATTGCCCTGCCGACACTGCGTGATGGTGCTTTCCAGATCCAGCGATTCGTTGCGCAAAGCAGCGGCCTTTAATAGTTATTACTTCTGCACTGTAGTGTAAACGTCTGCCGTGAGAATAGGTTGCAGCGTGGGTGAATAGTGAAAATCCGGTTTGAAAGTGCCCGATGGCTCAACTTGTCGTCTAAATCCTAAGTCGTCCGTACTCTTTAAAGCCATTGATTGATGAAGATAAAACCCGTAGACCTGGGCACATAGATGGCTTGCAGTGGGTACTGGAAAGGCATACTCTGATCCATATTTACAGACTGGAGAGTTCTGTTGAATCACGATTATCGGTATCAAGCGAAGCAGGTGGACAAGATCATTGTTCGTCCATTCTCGTTTGAGTTTCCAGATGATCTAGATCCCAAGTGGGTGCCAGATAACATCGTGCGATCTCATTTCTTTAATGGGGTTTCATTGACCATGCCTTATTTGGAACCCTTTCTGGTAAAGACAATGCGTGAGGCATCCGAACAAATCAGCGAGCCGAAACTACTGGAAGACATTCGAGGTTTTAACGGCCAAGAAGCAAGTCATTACAAGTGCCATCGACGCTTAAATACTCTGTTAAAAGCCAACGGCTATCCGGAATTTGAAGAAGTTGAGGCACGACTGGATGCTACCTACAAGAGATTGTCCACACGAAGTTTGCGCACCAGGCTTGCCTATAGTGCTGGCTTCGAGTGCATGACCAATGGATTCACAACCTGGCTAATCAACAAACGGCAGCAATTATTTCGAGGCGCGAGCCCACATATAGCGTCGTTTTGGTTGATGCATATGATCGAAGAGACCGAACACAAAACAGTGGCGTTCGATGTCTATATGGCTTATTCAGGCCAGTACCTGCCCAGGGCCATTGGGGTCTTTCACGGATCATTTCACGTGTTGGCGTACGGAATTATCGGCATGTTCACAGCGTTGAAGAAAGACGGCAAGCTCAGCGAATTAAATTGCATAACGGGTATCATTCAGCACTTTTTCTCTTTGTTATGGAATGTAGGGCCATTTTTGCTTCGCGCCTTACTGCCATGGCATAACCCCAGGGGTGAGGCAGACCCGGAATGGATGAGACAGTGGGTCATTGGACACGCTGCACTTTCAGCAGATGAGCAGTTACCCCTTGTCGATACCAACGATCCCGATATGCCAGTGCCGTTTACACAAGGCGTCACAGCGTAGACACTAGCTAATTGCCAATTACAGAGCTGTTTTCTAACTTTTCCGAATAGTCACTGGGAGTAATTCATGGAGCGTTTGCAGAGAATAATGATAGGTAATGGATTGTTGGTGGTTCTCGCTTCGATGCTCGCTGGCTTCATGCTTATGTTCGGTCTACTGGGTGGCTTAGAAGTCTGGCCCGGCAGCATTGTCTCGATACCAACCTATGGGACAACCGAGGGTTGGGTGAGAGCACATTCCGGGGGGGCGATGAATGGCCTGTTATTAATGGTTGTTGCACTGGCACTTCCCAAGCTAAATCTTAGCGCAAACATGCAGCGCTTTGTTGCCTATGGTTTTATCTATGTAGCCTGGTCATTCACGGTTTTCTACTGGCTCGGGAATGCCGCTGGAAATCGAGCGCTTACATTCGGCGACAACCCGCTGGGCGAATCTGATATTTTCGGCATACTCGGTTTTTTACCGGGCCTGCCCAGTGTCTTCCTGGTGGTGATCTTACTGGCGATCACAGCCAAGGGAATTTTTAGCGGAAAAAGTGAGTAGGGACACCCACAACTTAAGAAAAAGAAAGACCATCTAAAAGATCGCAAACCGCAAACCTATATTAGTTTCACTCGCTGGGAAGTTATTCGACACAATCCACAATCGGCCCGAAATTGGTTTGTTAAATTGTAGGTGTCCCCGGCAGCCCGAGTAACTCTCCCAACTCAGACACAGAGCCAATAACTGCATCCGGAATAATCTCTGACCTCTTCACAATGTCTTTACGATACTTTCCTGTCTGCACCAGCACAGCGACCAGGCCACTGGCTAGCCCTCCACCAATATCATTCTCAATATCGTCGCCTACGATTAGTACTTCTGATGAATGTAGTCCTAGTGACTCGGTGGCCAAACTAAAGAAGTCCTGACTGGGTTTGCCGATTATTGTTGCCTGTTTACCCGAAACAAACTCCAGCCCTGCAACAAATGCCCCGATGTCCATCTGCAAGCCCTGCTCGGTCTGCCAGAACTTGTTCATATGCATGGCAATCAACTCTGCACCGTTCATCAATTCGTTAAACACCTGGTTGAGCAAGGCATAGTTCCATGCTGCACCGATGTCTCCGACAACCACATAGTCAGGATTCGGGTTGTCCTGATCGAACATGGAGAATTCGGAACGGGCCGCTTCCTGAATCAACAAATGGACACTAGGCGCTCCCTTTGTCAGGAGAAAGCTACACGTGGCACTTACGGCACTAAAGATTTCCTCAATCTCTATGGAAAAGCCCATAGTCTTCAACTTGTCGGCAACGCTGGCGGCGGTCTTGGTGGAGGTATTAGTGATAAACCGATAGAGGATGCCCTGCTGTTTCAGCCGAAGCAACGTGTCTTGCGCACCCGCCACGACCTGATCACCTATATACAGCACACCGTCCAGATCAAACAGGATGCCTTTAATGTTCGAAAAGTCTTTAATCATGGGAGAACTCCTAGATCAAAGGGGATCAGATACGAGGGTATCTTGATCCCCTTTGTTTGATTACTAATCAATCACCCTACTCTCACCCCTGCGGATTTTCTTTACTCTAAATCTCTTAATAAACTGGGTCAAAGCCTGAGATATCTGCAGAAAATATCGAGTCAATTCAGTAGATTAACTTGTTTTGAGTTGCTGCTTTCTGCTTATAGCCGTTGAGTTTTGAACAATGAAACAGAGACTGGGCTATTATTTGCGAACAATCAGGACCAGGGGCCCGTGAGTATCTCCGTTACAGCGAGCTTACTTCAGCGTTGAACTTAATATAAAACTAAGCCAGCACGTTCAAGATTTCGTGAGGATATCTCAGGCTCTTATCCCATGAATTATACCAGCGGCGAACATAAAAACGCCCCGATCGTAATCGGGGCGCTGTTTATTGCTAGCAGAAACCGGTATTCCACTCGATTCCTGATCGACTAGTACTTCTAGTACTTGTAGCTAAATTCCATGCCGTAGGCTCTAGGCAATGTGGTGCCCGAGTTGTGACGGTAGAATTCAGCTTCACTTTGCCGCAATATTTGCAGGTTAGCCACATCATCGAGGATGTTGTTAACAAACGCTGATACCTGCCAATTGTCATTTGGAGATGACCAGGTTGCGCGCAAGTCTGCCCGACCATAAGCCTCAGCTTTCTCAGCTTCAGTTTCGAATGGTGAGTAGTAGACTTCGTCGGTCCAGCTATATACCCCAAATAGCTCCAGCTCGGCACCACCATTCATTGGAATCGCGTAGCTGGCCCAGGCAGTAAACTTGCTTTCCGGTACCTGCAACACCTGATTACCTTTGATATCTTGAGTTAGAGCGTTGAACTCTGGATACAACGATTCAGGCACATCTCGCCTGCTAGCGTCAGAGATTAGCAAAGTTTCAGTATATTCACTTGGCGTAAAGCTGAAGTTTCCGCCTAGTGTCAGATAGTCAGTCGCTAGCCAAAGCACTTCACCTTCGAGACCAAGAACTTCAGCGCCGGGGGCCTCCAATACCGAAGAGGTGGTTCCGCCCAGGCTTGTAACTTCTGTGCCCACAGTATGAATGGTGTCGTAGTCATACGCATATATCGAGGCATTCAATTGCAGGGTGTCGTTAAGAAAGCGCGATTTATAACCTATTTCGTAAGCTATCAACTCTTCCGGATCATAGGTGGGCGTGTTGCTAAAAAATACCAGGTTAAAGCCACCTGAGCGATAGCCGGATGTGGCAGAGAAATACATCAATGTATTATCGGTTATATTCCAGTCCAGATTGACACGTCCGGTCGTCTTGCGGTCAGTTCGGTTAAAGGGTCTATACACACTGAGTGCAAAAG
The DNA here is from genome assembly GCA_021773355.1 of Gammaproteobacteria bacterium. Classification (GTDB taxonomy): domain Bacteria; phylum Pseudomonadota; class Gammaproteobacteria; order Pseudomonadales; family Pseudohongiellaceae; genus UBA9145. Next base: position 46,522 of record JAJFKE010000028.1, read on the forward strand.
GAATACCGCCATTGGTAACGGCCTCGGTGGGTACTATCTGTTCACCGTCTTCATTGTCAACCAAACCGCCATTAACGCGGTTTACCGCTGCCAGACCACCGTAAAGGGCCAAGAAACTATCCGCGCCAGTCTCTGAATAGCGCCACAAATTCTCCTCAGCAGTCACTTCATCCTCGGCATAACGTATTCCCAGGGTTAATGTAAACGTCTCGTTGATGTCCCACACACCCTGCGTATAAGCTGCGAAAGCTTCACGTTTGGTTTGCGTTGCGTACAGCAAGTCAGTCGCCGTAGTTACTGGACCATGCTCCACGTTCAAGTCTGGATTGCTGCCGTTGTCACCACCCCAGGCTGAGAGTTGAAGATTGTTGCCGCCGTTATTGCGAGCGCAGGCTGCAGCGGGGGTCGCAACATTACAGCTTAGTTTCGCACTAAACAACGAAACCATGGGTGCACCACCAAATGCCAAGGTGCTGGCATTGATACCTTCAAGACCAGGAGCGCCAATTGCAGCCGCTGCTCCAGCACTCAATGCGGTGTTATCCACATAGGGATTCACGAATCTGGATTCGCCAAGAGCTGAATAGAAATCTCCGCGCTGATCGATGGTTGCATCGTAGACGAAATAACCTGAGGTGATCGACACCGTATCGCTGATGTCGTAGAACGCCTGTAGTTCATGGGAGGTATAATCTGCTTCGTGGTTCACATAAAACTGGCGATCATGGAATAGACTGGCGGTGTTATCGTCGTCTGTATTTCGCTTGTAGGTGAGCTCATTGAAACCGTACAGATATTTCAGCTGTAGTCTGTCATTCACATCCCATGAGATATTGAACTGAGTACCTTGCTGCTCGAAAGTCTCATTGTTCAGACCGTTAGTCGCCGCGCAGAGGTCATCGCCATCGATATCCCCGGGAAATACACACTCATTGTATCTGGCTGCTGACGCTGCCGATGTGTTGTTAAACCCATCCAGTGAGGCTGCCGCGTTCTGGGTACCATCGAAGTCACCGAAATCGATTCCTGGCCGAACACGCTGGGCCTGATCAATTACACCGGTGGTTGGGTTGGTGAAATTCAATATTGGTTGACTCTGATCGTAGAAATCGCTGCTGTCAAAATTCGCTCGATCGGTATTGCTGGGATCGATAAACCGGAAACCAGGAACCAGCGCATCGGTGATCCGGTTTGGGCCACCATCTTCATTCAATACCACCAGACCTGCGCCGTTGGCACCGCCGAAAGAGCGGTCGATCACCATAAAATTCTGTCGCAGATTGACTTCAACATCATCTCTAGGTGTCCATTTGAATTGAATGGCACTGTTCTCAGTGCCGAGACCATCGATATCACTACCGCTGCCCAGTTCTTCGATGACACCATCTCGGTCGCGATAGGCAAAGTTTACCCGCGCCGACAAAACGTCTTCAATCAACGGAGTGTTCACCATTCCGTAAGCCTCGTTGGTACCAAAATTACCGAGGATGGATTTGAAAGAATAATCTAATTCCTGAGTAGGCTCTTTGTAAAGCACATTAATGGCGCCACCAACCGCGTTACGACCGTACAGTGTTCCCTGGGGCCCGCGCAGCACCTCTATACGTTCGACATCCCAAAACGTTGCGGCCGTGGCTGTCAATAAATCTTCGGAATAAATTCCGTTCATATAAGTTGCAACACCTGGATCTCCGCCCAGCGCACGAAAATTACGCCCAACGCCACGAATCGTAGAATCGTAGGGTTGAATGGTTGTTGCGGGAATAAAGTTTGCTAGATCTTCCTGGTTGCGAATTCCAAAAGCATCCAGTGATTCGCCAGTCAACGCGGTAATGGAGATCGAAGTATCTTGAACTGATGCCTCTCTTCTCTCCGCAGTTACCATGACTTCTTCGATACGTCTGCCGTCATCGTCTTGGGCGGCGAGCATCCCTATCGGTGCATAACCCGCACAGAACAGTGCCGAAGCACCGATCAGATTCTTAGTGATTTTTAGTTTCATATAATATCCCTTGGCAATATTTTTTCTTTTATGTGGCCATAGGCAAAACAATGCTCAGCTTTTCGCTTACGGTGAATTCTTCTTTCTTTAATTTCGTTTGAACGAGCAATGAAAAACTATTCATCGTCAACGACGCCGCATAGAATAAGTCACCCCCTTCTCACTACTTAGAGTGTCTAAAGTGAATTGCCTGGGTTTCTCTGGCGGTCAAAAAGATGCAGACCGTAAACGAACCTTTTGCAAAGAAGAGCAAGCAAGTTATAAAACGTTGGCCCAAATCCTTATGGGACATACGTGACCGAAAGCAGGATTTTTCGATAACTCGACGTTATAGAACGACGAAGCGTTCGTCAAGGTAATTGCGAAATATGGAAAAGGCACTGTGGATCTAAATTTTGTTACCAAACTACTCGTTCTATAATCTGATCACCGAACGGTAGTCACTGCAAATTCTCGCAACTTAGACGCCATTTAATGAAGCCGCAATTTCAGAATTTTTCTGCAAGCAACGATGCGACAGAAACGGCGAAGGCTCTAGCGGTCACTCTAAAAATTGACTGCAAAAGTAATTCGACAAAGTAGGGCAAGATAGCAAATTGGCAGCTCGCTTGGTGAATGGATGCTGCTACAAATTACTGGAAATTCGTTACCTATTTACTCAGAATATTTTTCCATTTTGACGAACTAAAATCGGAAGAATCTTGTCAATAGTAGATCGATTCAGGCCGTAGCCCCGCGATGAGCGACTTTAGTTAGGCTAAGCGATTCAACTCTGAGCAAAGGGATAGATCAAAGCGGAATACCTTGATTTGCCCATCTACGTTATTCGAGGTAAGAAGGAGCTAGATCGAGCGTTTCAGCAAGCTCTTTGCTGTGTTCGATCCAAAAAGTAGCCCCTGTTAATTCAAGCAGAGATTCAACTTTGTCCATGGACATCAAAGTTTCCTCAATGCTGGTATTAAAAACGGGGGTTCGGCGCAATTCCCGGCTCGCCTCGAAATGGTAAAGGTCTCCCGAAAGTATCAGTGGACCAAAACGGCTGAGCTCCAAATACAAAGATTGGTGACCTGGGGTGTGTCCTGGCGTTGAAATAATTTTGACCGAGCCATCACCGAAGACATCGTAGTCTCCGCTTAAGCTTATACGATTAGAGTCTCTGAGCTGTGAATATAATTCTGGTCTAAACACCGGATTATCTTCAGGATGTTCAAACGCAGCCGTGGCCTCCGCCTCCTGAATCAACAAAGTGGACTGATTAAAAGCATTGGCGGCACCGACATGGTCATAGTGCATGTGCGAAAAGGCAATAAAATCTATATCGGCCGGACTAATGTTCATGGCTGCAAGTTGCTGCAGAAAAGATGTCTGGTAGCGGCTATTACCTCCGCTCTGCCCGACATCTGCAAGTGGTAAGCCCGCATCCCATACCATCAAATGATCATCATGTTTAATCAAGTAGCAAGGCACGAATAATTCACGCACCGAGGTTTCTTCATTACTTAAACCAAATGCGGTCACATCTGGAAAGGAAAGCTGGCCGCAGTCGAACACATAGAGTTTTAAATCCGCATGCGCCAAGCTTGAAGTCAGTAACAATAGCAGAAGTAGAATCCTAGGGGCCCTAGACATTGACATTCTCCTATTAGATTGATCAACGTAATCGGTAAATACGTAATAAATTAGCCTGGGATAAATCACAGGATCAGGTTTCCATTTGCACGTCGTGGGTACAGCTTACTCTCACTCTCATCACTATTCATCTGTGCTGAGGGATGGCAAGCAAAAAGAGATGAGCGGGGACATTCACAACTTAACAACTTAAGGAAAACAAAGACCATCAAAAACTCGCAAACTGTGTACTTAATTGAATTCTCATGCTGGGAAATCACTCACTACCATTCACAATCAGCCCGGCACTAAGTTGTTATGCTGTGAACGTCCCCTGTAGCTTCACCTTTTCCCCTCTACGTTAAACAAGATCCATTAGATTATGAGTAACTTGTAGAGCCAGTATGAGCTCTTGTATCTCAACAAAAACGTGAGAATGAAACATTTTTAACAAACGAGATCATACTTGTAATTCACAATGATTGACGACTTGTAGAAAATGGCTTCTGTAGTTATATTAACAGTGGCCCAGTTTTAAGTGCTTTCGTATGTATCCACGCTGACTCAAAATGCGATAATAGCAATTTTATGGATTGCGTCAACACCGCGCGTTTTTATGGAGAAACACTAATGTATCCAGAGTTGAATACAACATTAAGGGAGATGAAGGAGTACGCCTCAAAAGCGCTGTCCGAAAAAGCTAAATTAATGCCTGGCGTTGATAATCTAAGTATCGGAGAGCCGGATTTCGGACCTCCCGAGGAACTATTACCAGGAATATTAGATGCTGTCTTAAACCAAGCAACATTTTTGGATTCAGTTAACAGATACGAAAGCTCTAGGGGGTCATTAGAATTACGGGTCGCCATAGCAAATTGGTATAACAGCCACTATGGCTTAAATATTGACGCGGAATCGGAAATTCTTGTTACACATGGAGGAGTCGAAGCAATAGCACAATCTATCCTGAGTTGCACTCCATCGACGGGCGCGATAGCTGTAACAAATCCATCATACATGTTATATGAAAGAAGTATCTCCACGCTTGGCCGTAAGTCACTATCATTGACGCGACCAACCGGCGGCAATGAATATGAGAAGTTATTCTCCCTCGAAGAAAATCGTAAGTTGCTGACCGAAGCTGATGCACTAATAATAAATTCACCAGAAAATCCAACTGGCTATGTTCTAAGCGATGAGGATTGGTCCACCCTAAAAACGAATGCTGACAAATTCGGTTTGTGGATTATTCATGACGAAGTCTACGATGCTATGTCGTTCGGTCGAAAACATTATCCCGCGATATCCAGAGAAGATCTGCATGATCGGACGATAATGGTAAATAGCATGTCTAAGAAATTTGGAATTCCCGGCCTGCGAATAGGCTGGATGATCTCGAATGCTGGCGTGATTGACTTAGCCTGTAAGTCGCACGACTATCTATATTTGGGAGTCAATATATTGTTTGAGAAGGTAGCAACTCACCTGTTATCAGCTCCTAAAATTGATGAATGGCTTTTTCGTATCAACAATATGTTAGAAGAACGCATCGAAAATGCCATGACTAGAATGACACCAGCGCTGGGTTACGAATGGCCTCGTAGGCCAATGGGAGGAATGTTTCTATTCCCAAATGTGAGCAAGCTATATAATGCATTGCCCGAGGCCTATAGAAAGGAAAGCATTGGTGAGAGCGTCGCCTCGTACTTACTTTCTGAGAAAGGCGTTTCAACAGTTCCAGGTATCATTTATGGAGATCAATGTTCGGATTACATCAGACTAGTGCTATGTACTTCCGATGAGGTGTTTGTCCGTAGCATTGAGAAGTTAACCGCAGGGAATGTGCCATGACTTTCTAGTAATGATTGCTCCTCTATAAATTTAGCGGAATAAGAGGAAATTATTCTTGCTGATATAACAAGCATTCGAAAGCATAATGAAGTAAAGAACACCGAAAAATGGCGCAAATTTTGTGATATTGAGAAATCATCGCGATCAATTGGAAAAATTTGGATTCGTGGAGCTTCCAGGCTCATTGTCGCCATCCGACATTTCACGTCTCGAATATTTTTATTCCAAATTCTATGAAAAAAGTAAGTCAATACTGTATGAAATAAGGGATAAAGCCACTACTATCTCGCAGTACTATTTGAATTCCACTGACAACCTCATAGTCGTTCCGGAAGAGTTAGATTCAAGTCTTATAAGCAGGATTGAGTACTTAACGGGAGCAAATGCGGACTTTCGTGGATTCGTTATTGACAATATTCAGCCAACAATCGAAGCGATAGTAGGGAAGGAACTGAATATATTCAAAGATAAGTGCAATCTTAAGCTCCCTGGGAGCGATGGTTTCCCCCCTCATCAAGACTATATTGCTTATCAACACTTTCCTCCTGACTACAACATAACCGCCATGATACCTATTGACGACATGGATATCGAAAATGGCTGCGTCCAGTTCGCGAAAAATTACAGAGAATCGGCCTTTGTCAATTCAGCCAATGTAGAAAATATAGCTAGTGGCCAGCGAATATTTGATACTGATGATCGCGGAGGTATAGTAGCTGAGGTTGTGACTAAAATTAAGTGGCAGGCATCTACTCCGAATGCCGGAGATATTGTCCTGTTCGACCACTTTATTCCTCATTTCTCACAAGCTAATATGACGCAGAGCCCGCGCAGAGCATACTTCATTACGTTTTCACTGGCGGAACAGGGAGATTGGTATGAATTTTATTTTGCGAATAAGAGAGAAAATTACAACTCGCCAAAATTTCACGTAGCAAATCCTACGGGCAATAAACCCTCCAGATCGTAACCGTAGAATCTCTGAATGTTTATTCGAACAAACATGTCAGCACGCATAGGAGAAACCGTCAGTGCGGTGGAAGGGCTAAATTCACCTTTAGCGCGAAGCTGTCATGTTGGAAATAATACTTCAAATGTTTGGGGTATGCTGTCGATGTTCCCGAATTCCTTTCTACTCCTCTACGACCATACAGTTTATTCGTTAGACGAAAACTGCTTTCCCTGGCTAGTTTTAGACTCCAAAGGGTCAATCGCAAATTGTTACGACCACAAAGGAAATCCCGCTTCTTCGTGGAATGGGTGCGCGGTTAATCATCACCTAAAGACTATGGAAAGAAAACCAAACATATTGAATTATGGAATATATGCCGAGCACGAGGGCGTCGATCTGTTCACTTGGCACTACAATCAAATTAGTAGTCTATCAAATAGGCTAAACGGCAGTGAGGTTCTAACTGATTCCCAAGCTTTACTTCAAGATATTGAATTATTGTCATCCGTAATTACCTACTCAGCCGAGAATAAAGCTTTAGACCTTCTATTTAACAGGTGGGTATCAATATCGAAACGAGGCAACACAACAATCCAATCTATCAGTGACATAGCTTACAAAAACGGCGAAGTCCAAATTACGGTTCACGATCATGGCAAGGTATTTTCTGGCAGGGCAGATAAACTTATTCACCTCTTCGTTGAAAATATTAGTATTGTAGCAAACAGAACATCGGCAGGGGAAAGGGCTGTGATAAGTGGGTATCCATGGTTTACGCTTGGTTTTGCCTATATTGTTACAACAATGAGGGAGGCGAAATTGTCTCCCGCACAAAAGGATTTCTATCATGCCGGAGGCTCTTCAAGTCAGTACTATATAAATAACCAAGTATTTCAGAGTGAATTCACCCGGTTGTGGACTCATTTGGGTAATGAGGGATTCCTTCCTAGTGATGGCCAGCTTAGTATGATCCCCACATTTTGCTGTCAACTATTCGCAACAAGCCAGCAAGGGAAATCGTATATTAATCAATTGCTCGATATTTGGGACGATTTTTGCTCCAGGAATGCCGAGCAAATTGAGCTGCTAGTCGATGAACTTTCGGTGGCGACCAGCCCGTCTGATGCCGCGGCTAGCGCAACAACGCTTCTAAATCCAAACCAGAAGAAAGAAATAAAAAGTATAGTATTACTATTCAATGGCGTTGACAAAAATAAACTCCCGGTGGCACACATTTCACAAGTAAACAGAATTAACTACAATAAATTTGGCGCACCTATGAAGTGCTTTTTTCAAACAGATTTCTTTTGGCCGCGTGATCTGCAAAACTATTCATGGGCGAACATTGAATTATTTCTAAAAGTTATAAGTGAACTATTCTGTGACGACCCCGAGGCCTGGTAGTTTTAGTGAAGATTTCCAGATACTATCCGAAACTTCCCAGCGAGAATTATGAAATTTTTTTGGCATCGAGTACCAGGTATTCTTTGTGGAATAGCCTGCTCTATGCGGCGCAAATAAATCCGGACCGCATTGCCATAGAATGTAAAGAAGAAATAACCTACAAGCAATTATATCAATGTGTAGAAGAACTAATTTCTAAAATCACAATTGAAAAAAATACTGTTGTTCTACTGATTTATCCAAGAGGAATTGAATTCGTTGTGGCAATGTTGGCGGCGATCGCCCGAAACTGTATTTTTGTACCAATTGATTCATCCATTAGTGCTTCGAAATTACGGCACATTAACAAAGAATTGCAGCCGAGTTCTATACTGATCTCCAAGCAAGATATGCCAGATAATCAATTTGAGGAGTACCTAAGCGATTTTCGAGAATGCCAGGGTAACGAGAAGCATATCCACCTAAAGCGATCTGTCGCCCCCCATAACATTAGTAAACTGTGTTCCGATGGATACATAATGTATACGTCAGGGTCAACTGGAAGACCTAAAGGAGTAATACAAAGCCAATCAGGGCTACTTTCCCAAATCAGAAACTATATACAATCAATAAAAATCAGTTCTAACGACCGACTATCTTTGTTCGCACCAATTCCAACCGATGCGGCTTTTATGGACATATTCGGCTCGCTGTTGAGTGGGGCAACATTGTGTATCTGCACTATATACGCATCAAATTTTCCAACAATCGCCAACTGGGTAGAACGAAATCGAATATCCATATTTCACTCAATCCCAACCTTGTACCGGTATTTCGCGAACTGCTACTCCAATTCGAATAGTGAACGCTCTCTCCGACTTATAGTTCTAGGAGGGGAACCTGTACGAAAACAGGACCTGGAACTATTTCAAAGAAAATTTCCTGCATCGGTTATTCTGTGCAACGGCTACGGGCCTACCGAGTGCACAGTCGCATTACAGTGCTTTTTCGAGATAGATGAGGATAAACACCTACCGAATGAAATCCCTATTGGCTGGCCAGTTGAAGGAGTAGGTTTATCTTTTGTCAGCTATAGCTCTACGGACACAGGAAACACGGGCGAACTGCGACTGAAATCAAAAAGCATTGCCCTTGGTTATGTTTCGATGGAACAGGCTTCAAATTCGATTGAACTTTCTACTGAGGATTCATTCTACAATACCGGAGATTTAGTTCGTCAAGACAGAATTGGAATTTACTATTATGTCGGGCGAATAGATTCACGATTTAAGGTGAATGGCAATTGGATTAATAGTTTGGAAGTTGAACGTGATCTTATCGAAAAACTTCAGCTTGAGGACTGCGTGCTAATACTTGATGAGAGCGATAGTCTTCAGGCGTTTACCGTTTTCATAAAACCCCCTTCCACGAATGTCCTAGACGATGAGCACTGGATTTCATTAGTTCGAGAGTTCTCTGATTCAGACATCCCCATCAAGACGATTACAATTGAAACTGAATTCCCTAAGACAGATAGCGGGAAAATTGATCACATAAAACTTGCTCATTCGATCAGAAGTAAAAACCCTCGTCTCCCTACCAACACCGATATTGCAAGAATATTTTCTGAAGCACTTAATTGTTCCGTCAATACCGAAACAATCATAACGGCGCAGATCGCACTGAACTCAATTGACATACTCGAAATACTGGGAGAAATAGAAACAAAACTCGGTGTTAATGTAGCACTATTTGAATTCTTTGATTTCCCCTCAGCCGATCTTTTAGCCCAGCACCTGCTGTCCCGGGAAAAGCAAAACAAGATACGGCCTCCAAATCAATACCCGCCCATCGAATACTCTAGCAGTTTTGACTTGTCCCCAGGACAGTTCAGATATTGGGAAAGGAGAGATGAATTGGATCACCGGGCTTGGAACTTGATTTATATCACTGAATTCAAGGCCAATATCAGGAAGCAGGATATAGAGGTAGCTCTGGCGAAAACAATTCAGGCTTCCCCTCTCTTAACTGCAAGAATACTAGGAGGCTCACAACCAAGTCACGACATTAGCCCGTGTGAATTCAACAGTTTTCGACTTGATACTTCAAGCAACGTTCAGCTGGCAACAGAATCGTATAGGGAAATGAAACTTCCATTGGATGAAGGCTCTTTATTTCGTGCAACACTTGTCGAGGATGAAGAGGATAGGATTCACCTGGTTTGGAGTGCACACCATATTGTATTTGACGCATGGTCACGAAATCTTTTCACAAATCAGTTGCATTTGAATTTGTGCAATAGAGAGAATGACGGTTTTGGAGGTTTTGAATATCGAGATTTTGTTGATGAACGCATCGAAGAAATTGAAAGCTTGGATATAGAGTCTAGACTGAAACTGCTGGAAGCATCTATCAACCATCACGATAACAGAATACCCGTCAACAACTCCGCTTCTGAATGTGGTGTAACTTCGGAAAAATCCCATGCTAGATACAGATTATTGAGTAAAGCGTGTAGAAAGTTGAAAGTATCTCCATTCACATATTCTTCTATGGTGTTTAGAGTTTTCATTCTGCTCATAACTGGCTCGGAATCATCCCTATTGACTACGGATCTGACTCAGAGATCTAGAAAAAAATGGAATAATGTTATTGGGCTATTCACAGAAGTTCTCATCCTCCCTAATACAATAGCTATAAATTCTTCGTTTGAAGTGAATGTTCTAAATGAAGCAACTCGCTTGACCTTCGCTTTAAAAGAATCCCATTTACCACTAAAAAATGTTTTTGACAGCATTCTTCCGGGAGAGCTAAAGAATTACCATTGCCATCTCCCTTTCGCTATTTTTTATGAAAAAGAGAATTTGGATGGAGAACACGATAGTGTGTGGGCTATTACCAGGGAAGCTAGTGAATCAGCTACTACCAGGCCGTTGATTCTGGTAGTTTCAGAAGAATCCGATACCATTACTCTTAGCCTCGAAAGTATGCAGGGATACTTTTACAAACAAGACCTCGAATTACATCTTAAGTCTCTATGTTCTCTATTTGATATTTTTTTGCAAGATTCTGCCACACCAATACAAAAACTACTTCGAGAATTCTGAAATGGCCAACGTAGCCATTGTCTATGTATCAAAAGAAGACACTCCCTTTAAAGAAGCCATATCTGAATCGTTTATTTGCGATCTTGCCAGTATGCTGTCAGCTAAGGGGCACATTCAGGGCATTTTCAAATTTTCGCCATCAAGCGAATTTCTTAAACATATTTCTATGTTTAGGCCAGATGTGGTGCTTAATCTGGCTTATGGCTATGAGATGGACGGAATTCGTATAGACCAGGCCGCTATAGCAAATTCACTTGAAAAAATTAATTGCAGGTTAATTGGCTCTAATAGTTCTGCCCTATCCCTCGTTCAGGACAAAGTTAGGTGCTCTGAAATATTAAGATCACAGGGCGTTCGAGTAGCACGATCAATAATTATGGGAGACGATTTGCCACCGACTTGGAAATGTATTATTAAGCCTCGATTTGGGGGGTGCCATAGGGACATCAGAATTAGCGAGTACTCTCAACTATCCGAAGACGATTTCGACTTGTCGAAGTACATTGTTGAGGATTACATTTCCGGGAGGGAGTTCACAATTGGCTTGTATGAGAGCGATGCTGGTTTGACTGCATTTAAACCATTGGAAATTGAATTTGCGGCTAGTGAAAAAATACGGATTTTGGGAGATCATCACCCTGCTGTTAGCTATGCTCACCTTGATAGAGACGAATTCCACCTCCGGGATACTGCAAAATCCGCCTTTTCAATATTGTCTCTGTCGGATTACTCCAGAATGGATTTCCGTGTAAACGACGATAATGAAGCATTCCTCATCGATGTTAATGGCTTACCAAATTTGGATCCCGAGCGCAGCTTTCTCCCAATGATTGCACTGGAAAATGGTGTTGCTATCCAAGATCTAATGATTTCGATTATTGATCACAAATTGAGTTCAGTATTGTAGCGCTCTGCAATTTCCTCCCGTGGTATAGCGAAGTCATTTATAAGTGAGCCAACTTCTGGGTAAGCTAGGCTTATATGAATATGCAAATTAGTAATCGATATATGAATGCATTCCGAACTATTGATTGATGTGGTCAATTCTCGCAAAGTAGCTAATTCTAGCTTTCGCATTTTTGAGTCTGAGATGGTACCCGTCTCCATTAGATGCATCGCCTTCTTAAACTGAACACATAGCCTAAAATGATCCCTTAATATACACAGGACTGCTAGTTCATGATGCATGCGGAGAAGATCATCTGTTTCACTCAAAAAACCAATATCTTTACCGAAAAACCCCTCCATATCAGTAAAAAATTTCCCCACTAGATTAACTACCACTTCATCCTTAATAAGAAACCAGCCATATCTCTTGCTCCGATAATCCATTGCCGCCGCATATTCTCCTTCTGCTGATCTAACAAATTTCTCGTTGATATCGCCTATCTTTATCCAATAGAAGCCCTCGGAAGGAATTTCTATAGTCGAACACGAAATTAATTCTAAGTGTCTTTTAGCGTCTAATAAGAGCTGATCATGGGTTTCCACAAGCTCCGACATGTTAGTTGATATCGCTCTCACAATTTCGCAGAGCTGCTGATCACTTGCAGCAGTTTCGAAATATAGTGCTCTAATATTACTAGGCGTCCATCTCAACTCATTGCACGGAACCCCCTGATAGTGCGGCGTATCAGAAGCCTGACTAATGAAACTCAAATTTTCAAAAGTTTCATCGGGCCATGCTACAGAGGCCCAGGTCGGAGTAAATTTGATTTTTGATTTGCCAAGCTGGCTTTCTGAAGCCCGCACAGCATGGTTTGCATAACGCTCCGATTGGCCACCAATATTCCTTTTGAGATAAGTCGACAGCGTAGAATAGATTGGTTCGCCCAAGCTCGGTACAATCGAGTCAAAAAATGAGCGCTCGAGATCCGGTCGACTTTTTAGTAGCTCCAACAAGCGAGCTTTTTGTATCTTCGTTCGCTCAAATAGTGTTCCTGCCCCCTTCACTTCCAGTTGCAATTCCAACTTCCCATTCCCCCAGCCTAGTGACGATAGATCCAAAAACGCAACATCCTTGACCATGCCGAGCTGGTTGACCGAAGCAGGGTTGATCAGGAATGTTCGCCCTCCTGTCATCTGAGCTTGTACTTCAACTCTCTCATTCTGTGTCGAAAGTGCTGGGGGCGTAAACGAATATATTGGTGTGGTGGAACCAGAAAGACCCGTATCTACATAACGCAAATAATTCTTGCCCAACTCCTTCACCCTTTCATCTGCTGGACATACATGCAAGTTTACTTTCAAGAAGCGATCATCATAATGTTTCCAATACATCACTTCCGTGTTGTCGGGGAGAAAACTACCTTTGTAATAGCCCATATCGATTTGCCACCGCATTCATGCTCATCAATTTTGATCTATGGAATTAAGAGTAAACTCAATTTACGATAGTCCATTGTATTTCAGACTCAAACCCATTAGTTGCCGTTAGATAATACCTAACATTTATCCTGGGCGGCCCATGCTGAATAGTGACTCGCCATCCACCCGAGTATAGTCGTTATAACCCAACCTGCCGATGACCAGCATTTTCATCACATCAACCAAGCCTTCCTCAGTGATAAACTCGTCATCTATGTGAATCCCCACCACCTCGCCAAATATAACTCTGTAGGCATCTGCCTCAGTCCAGCCGGGAATCTCCACGCTCTTCAGGTAACGGCACTCAAGATGTACCGGCGCTTCTTTAATGCGCGGGGCATTAACTAGTTTGGAGGGGATAGCGGTCAAGCCCGACAGGCTTATCTCATCACAATCCGGGGGCAGTGCCTCTGATGATTTATTCATTTTCTCACGCGTGTCCCAGGTGGCCAGATTGCAAACAAACTCGCCCATGGATTCAATATTCCTTACCGAGTCTTTCAGGCCATCTGCGGCCGAACCCACGCCACCGGAAAACATGACAGTGGGCGGGCTGTAACTCACTGCATTGAAAAAGCTGTAGGGTGCGAGATTGCGTACGCCCGTTTTATCCGTGGAGCTGATCCAGCCGATGGGTCGCGGGATGATCAAACTGTTGAAAGGATTTTGGGGCAGTCCGTGGTTTTTCTTCTTGGGTTCGTAAAACATAGAGATACAATTCTAAAATTGATTGACGAAAGCAAAGCAAAGAGCGGAACGAATCAATGTTCTGTGGCTTCTACCGCAAGTGGGAAGTAACTAGTTTTTATAATTTGGTAACAAATCATCGTTCATCGCGCTGCAATTCTTTCTTGAATTGCTTGAATTTCTTAACATAGATGTCAGCGCTCTTAAGCAAGTCTGCTTGCTGTTCAGCTGATAAAGTCTTAACCACTTTAGCAGGCGAGCCCATCACCAAGGAGCCATCGGGAATCTCCTTGTTTTCGGTAACCAGGCTGTTCGCCCCTATCAAGCAATTGTTACCTATCTTGGCGCCGTTAAGAACTACCGCATTAATTCCAATAAGAGAGTTATCACCGATAGTACAACCATGCAGCATCGCCTTATGGCCTATGGTAACGTTCTTACCGATTGTCAGTGGGGAGCCGTAATCGGTGTGCAGCACCGCGCCGTCCTGTACATTAGAATTTTCACCGACGGTGATTAATTCATTGTCACCGCGTATGACGGCGTTAAACCAAACGCTGGCGTTGTTCTTCAACCTTACTAAGCCAATCACATCGGCACTGTCGGCGACGAAATAGTCATCACCTTGAATATCCACTTCAAACTCACCCAAACGGTACAACATTATTTACTCCGTAATTCTATTTCCAATTCCAGGCTTATTGGCGCAGAATCATTGTTCGCAAAAAAGACAAAGCGAGTGTAACTCAGTTGGTAGAGTACTAGCTTCCCAAGCTAGTTGTCGCTAGTTCGACAAGCGCGAAGCGCGCAGCACGACCGAAGGTCGCCCGCAGGGTGAGGAATTTGGCTTAGCCAAATTCCGAATGACCCTCGTCGCCCGCTCCAATTTAGTAGTAAAAAGGATAGATCTATTTTTTGTTCACGAACGTGGGTCCAACCTTAGAAAATAGCGCGGCGGAAACCCAGTTCGAAACCTAAACTCAAATCCAAAACTATAAACCTCGCGTATGTGTTCTTCTTCAGCTCCTTCCAAGGAGACGGCTAAGTATGGCTGAAATGAATCCTCACCCGGCATCTTTACTTCCACATTGGGATTAGCCAATGCCTGTCTATACCAGGCGCGGGGCCAATGATTGGCAGCAATATAATTATTGCCGTCAATCTGTTCCAAACGCAGCACCCGTTCGTGACGATCGTTGTCTTCGTTGAAGGTTGCTATGACTAATGAGGTACTGCCCTGCGGTTGGTTGTATCCGAGCCTAGCTTCGAACCAGACGATGGAACCTATGTAGGCCAGGAACAACACACCTGCTGCGACCAGTGACCACTTTAGGGTCTTGTTGTTTTTCATTATTGGTTCTCGTTATTTTATAGGTGGTGCTCGATCACACATTTTTTACATCAATCGAATTGCTTATGGCAAACGAAACACGTACAAGGTATTCCCACCTGCGCGCTGGCGAATCTCTGGCGTGTGTCGTCGGTAGTTAACGCCCTCGCCTGCCGCAATGGCAATATACTGCACTCCATCCACGCTATAGCTCACGGGAAAACCACCGGCCGTGGAGTTAAGAATTTGCTCCCAAAGAATGTCGCCGCTGTCGGCATCGAAGGCACGAAATCGTCTGGCGTCGTCGCTGACAAAAACCAGTCCACCGCCGGTGGTTAACACGGAACCACCGATGCCGGCTCGTTGCCGGTAGGTCCAGCGGGTTTCACCGGTGGCCACATCGATCGAGGTAAATTGTCCTACCTGTCCGGTATCCTCAGGCCCAAGCTCGGGACTGTTTCTGGCGGATGCGTGGTGTAGGCCTACAGTGGGTGTCACCGGCCTTAGGGCGTAATTCATGCAGGTGTTATTGCTTGGCGTATACAGAGAGTTAGTCTGTGGACTGTAACCGACAGAGTTCCAGTTAATACCGCCCTGAGCAGTTGGGCACACCAGTTTCTGCTGCCCAATTTCGGTGATATCTATCTCAGGATTGGTGATGCCCTTGCGCCCTTCTATGTCCACGCCAACGATTACGTTCTGATAGTTAGTCTCGGTTGCCCACAGGAACTCGCCAGTGGCCGCATCCAGTGTCCACACGATGCCGGGCTTGCCGGGAATACCTGTGATGACTTTGCGTCGTTCGCTGGAGGCGATGTTTGGATTCATCCAGGACACAGCATCGGCATCGGGTGTGACTTCGGTTTCTACTATTAAACGCTCGAAGGGATGGTCCTGATCCCAGTTGCCAGCGGGAATATGTTGGAAGTACCAGGCAATTTCGCCAGTCTCTGCATCCAGAGCCAAGGTGGAGTTAGTGTACAACACATCGCCGCCCCGGGTACCGCGCTGAATTTCACCCCAGGGAATGGGCACTGCCACACCGATAAAAATAAGATTGAGCTCGGAGTCGAAACTGGCTGGCATCCAGGCCGAGCCGCCGCGGCGCCGTTCGTTGGGAACGTCTCCCCAGCTTTCACCGTTGGGTTCACCAATCTTTGGTACGGTGTTGGTACGCCACAACTCTTCGCCGGTGTCGGCATCGTGGGCAGTAATCCAGCAGCTGGTATTGATGTAGTAACAGCCGGACATGCCGGTGATAACTTTGCCGTTGAACACCTGTGGACCGCCGGAATAATGTTGGCCCACTGTCCAATCACCGATCTGTCGCTCCCAGGTGACTTCACCACTGGTGGCGTTTAACGACACTATGTAAGCATCGCGGGTGGCGATAAGTAATTGATCTTTATACAGGGTGCCATTGCGGTTTGCGCAGGACAGCGGCGCAGCATGATCGACGGTTGGCCTTCGATATTCCCACAGCGGCGTACCATCGGTGGCGTCCACGGCCTCGATAAAGTCACAGGCCTGGGGCAGAAACATAATGCCGTCGTGTACCAGGGGCGTGGTCTCCTGCTTGCCGGGCTCCATGGTCCAGGACCAGGCCAGACGCAGGCTGTCTACGTTATCCTTGTTGATCTGATCCAGCGGACTAAAGGCCCAATGGTTGGGCGTGCCGCGCCACATCAGCCAATCACCTGCCGGCGGGTTTGCTAACTCTTCCAGAGTAACCGGGGTGTAGTTATCCAATAGATCCTGTTGCGCGCTGGCAATGGACATGATTGAGGCGAACGCAATGGCAAAGGTTGCCAAGACAAGTCTGGATAGAGAATGCTGGCGAGCAGAACGGATGGGCATTTGTTATTCCTCTTATAGTGTGACGCTTGAAGATTGATAACACAGAATCTGCGCCGCAGACTACTTTTTTGCCATAAATAAGCGCATGAGTTAGAGTTTTTTGGTCGATGATTAGCTAAAGAGTTGTTCTGTCATCTCCTGTTTTCTCATTACTGTGGGATCGACACAACAATGACCATAGCCGAGGACGCGCAATTTTCATCACCCTTGCCAGTGCCTGGATAGTCAGTTACCGAAAACCTCTTTCAGATTTACAATCAGCTTCTCGCGTATTTCTTCGCCGGCTTTGTCCAGATTCAATTCTTTCCATCGTACCGCTGGCAAATATTGAGCATCGCTATTATTTAACAAACTCCAAGTAGGGGTTCTTGAATAGAACGAAGCGAGAAATTTCTTGTGTGCATCGGACATATTCTCCACAACATTGTCTATCAAAGACTGTCGCTCCGCTAATAGCAAATCAAGTAGCGCCTCCTCTTGGGTCATGCCAAGGAAGTTGTTTTCATACTCCTGAGAAATGTCTTTTAATCTGGGAGCAAGCATTGTATGAGGCGGACTGTCGTGACTTATTAGGTACACGATAATAGCTTCGCGCAAGTCTTCATTTATGCCTTCATTGCTTAGCAGCAAATGTACGTCAAACAGATCTCTAGGGTGTTGTCGGTCAAGTGCCGCCATGATTTTTCCTGCATACAAATCGGCAAAAGAAAGAACCTTTATTTCGGCAAAACCGTATTCGTCTTCTACAGGTTCAGATACCCTCATCGTTATCGGGTCGAATACGCATTCACGCATTACCGGCGAAAGCTCAATTTTAATCTGTGTTCGATCTCGTGTACGGATAACAAGTTTATTGATAGTTTCCTGTGTCTGGGGCGCGGACTCGATTATATGAATAGTCGCATCCATTTTCCTTATGCGTCCGCCTATGCGTTTCAGAGCTGCATCGATCTCGGTTAAGGCCTGCGCTCTGTCTGCGGTTGGCAGGTAAGTGAGGTCGATATCCACCGAGAGTCTTGGCAGATCACGAACAAATAAATTAATGGCGGTTCCACCTTTATAAGGCGAAACATTCTTCCTCTGCTACCAGCGGCAATGTTCGCATCAACAGCGCGACCTGGCGTTCAAACTTTTCTTCGAACGCCATTAGAATTTCTCCGGCACTGTGATCTGATATTTGGAATCCAATTTTCCACCTTTAACCAATACCCGCTTACCCTTGCCCAAGCCTATTTTATTTTTCTCGATGTGATGCAACCAACCATGTTGATGACGATCAGCGAAGAAAAAGAACAGACGCTTTACCTTGATGCTAGTACAGTCTTCCAGCAGAGCTTGCATGCTAGCGGGACGCACATTAACCAAGCTTTCCATGATGACATCCACACCATGAAAGCTCTCTGCCTTAGGCAATTCATCTAACAGTTCCAGAATAGCCCGTTCCGGTGTGGACACGGTGAGGGGCCACTTAAATTGGCCCCAGGGCAGCTGCTGTAAGTGACCCTGCAGTTTCTTTCCCTGTTTGAACTGTAGAAGTTCATCTATTGAATTTACGTTTGTGGATTCTATTGATGTTTCTATTGGACTCGGCACCAATGCAGGTTTGATAGCCGGTGCTATCTCTGGCAGAAAACGACCACGATTGTGGATGGCGAATTTGGTTTCTAACGTCAAATTGCCAAGCCAACCTGGCACTTTCTGCTGCGTATATAGATGTACCTTATTTTGCGACTGAGGCAGGTAGTGTGCATAGCCTTGCTCTTCAAGCGCGGTGCGTCCGCCTACTGAAACGGGGAAATTGAGCAGACATTGCAAAGAGATCACCACTTGCTCCCAGACCATGTTGCCGCGCGGGCGTCGGAATACGCCATGTGCCGGGCGCTGCAACCACCCCGCGTCTACGTATTGCTTACGCAGGGAGCGGGAATAGCCCTGTTGCTCCATCCAGCTCGCATCTATCAATAAACCTTCGGGTAGGCTCTGCTCCAAATAGTTCAACTTTGATGTGTTTTGTATAGCCATACTGTACAAAATAGAGATTGTTCAAACTAAATGCAAGTTTATATTTCACATGATTTGTATAGGAGGGCTATACAAAATAGAAAAATGTCAAACCAAAACACAGAATTAAAATGGAGAAAGAAGCACAGCAAAGCGCAAAACCGACGCCTGGGCTATGGTTCATGCCGATTCTTCCCAGTTTTTTTAGGGCATGCTACAGTGCCACAACTTCCGAAAAGACCCAAACACCCATACCAAGGAGTCCCAAGCAATGCGAGCACTACCCAGACTATCGAAATACTTTGGCCTGTTGCTTATGGCGCTAGTCACTTCCCTTGCCACCTCAATCGCCCAAGCAGCAGACAACGACTGGGTAACCCTGATCGATGGCGTGGAAGGTATGGAAAACTTCAATGTGATTGGAGATGCTAACTGGTCGGCAGAGTTCGCCGCCATTCAGGCAACCGCCGGAAGCGGCGCCTCTTTCCTGGTGAGCAAGAACAGTTACAGCGACTTCTCGCTACGGGTTGAGTTCTGGGCCAGTGAGGATTCCAATAGCGGCATCTTTATGCGTTGTCAAGACCCTTCCACTATCACCGATAGAAACTGCTACGAGGCAAATATCTTCGATCAACGCCCGGATCCCTCCTTCGGCACCGGTGGCATCGTACATATCGCTGCGATAGACGAGCCCAGGCCCACGGCCGGCGGCAAGTGGAATGTGTACGTGCTTACCCTGCAGGGTGATCATCTGGTGGTGGAGTTGAATAATAAGAAGACGGTAGACGTGCGCGATTCACAATTCGCCAGCGGACCCTTTGCTCTGCAATGGGGCCGTGGCGCTCTGCGTTTTCGCAAAGTAGCGATTAAGGAATTGTAATAGCGAACCAGCAACGCCAAAAGGGGCACGGGGATTTCTGCTCATTCCCTAGATCCCTTTTGTTTAACTCTTTGTTTGTCCTTTTCTTTATCCGTCTGCCTGCGTATCCATCCTCTTGCCGTCTTGGCACTGTTGCCAGCTTTCTTCGCCCCTTTAATACTCCTGGTACTCCACTTTGCTCTCGCCGGGATTGTATTCTCAATGTTCTCGGGAGTAGACTGGACACAAGATAGGTTTTTTTCTTAATGTACTCTCTCAATGCATTCTACAGCTATGGGGTTTTTGAGATCGAATCTTCCATTTAGTATTTGCTTTCGAGTATCAATGCCTAAAGCGGTTTGATAGAAAGCATAAGTGGACGACCATACTGCAGACCTTGAGTAATTGGAGGCGGTATCGATATGGTTGAACTGACTCAGCAAAATGAAGAAACAGCTTTCGAAGACATCTGTCTTCATTCAAGCCAGATACGAATTCGCAAGATTACGCTGCAAGATCTCTGGCAGTCCCTGCGCGAAGGTTATGATGACTACGGCGCCAAACCCAGTTCTATCCCCTTACTGATTCTGTTCTATTCTCTTTTCGCACTTATACTCACGCTGTTCGCGTTCGGCCAGGATTTGCGCTACCTGGCCTTTCCTGTGGTGGCCGGATTCACTTTGTTTGGGCCCATTGCAGCCATTGCATTTTTTGAGATGAGCCGGCGCCGCGAACGCGGGCAGGAACTGCGCTGGCGATTAACATTCCGCTTTATTCACAGCTACTCATTTGCTCCCATTCTGGCCTTGTCGATCATGATGACCCTGCTGTATGTGGCCTGGCTGTATATGGCAGAGCTTATCTATTTCAGTCTGTTCGAAGCCACTCCTCCGGTGTCGATGTCTGATTTCATCGATCAGCTATTTAGCACGCGTCATGGTGGCGCACTGATCGCCTATGGCAATTTCGTAGGCTTCCTGTTTGCGTTCGCTGCCCTGGCATTGTCGGTAGTTGCCTTTCCCCTGACTCTGGACAAACCTGTCACCTCCCTCACTGCCGTTACGGTGTCGGTTCGGGCATTCATGACTAATACTTTTGTGCTTGCGGTGTGGGGACTTGTTGTAGTGGTGCTTATGACTTTGGGTGCGGCGGTGTTCTTGATTGGACTTGCGGTAGTACTACCAATATTGGGTCATGCGACCTGGCACTTGTACAGGAAAATTATTGAGCCCTGAGATAACAAAATAAAGGGTGACAAAGAGATTACTATTCAATCCCTGTGTCACCCTTTAGAAACTCTAATTACTTCTCGGTCATTTCCTTCATGCTTGCCAACGCGCCTTCAAACATAGTTCGTCGTCTGGCGATGTTTTCATCTTTAGCAGCCTGGTTTTCCAAATTGGAAACATCCAACATCAGTGTATACAGCAACTTGGAGCTGTTGGCACCTGTTGGTCTTGCTTCCAAAAAGCCGTGGTAGTGATCATAAAACCCTTCTTCCGGCGCCGGCTGTGTATAGCCATAGGATAGCTCGGTCTCTGCAACCAGAATTTCCAGAATCCTGCCGCCTAGTAGTGAGCGCACTGTGCCAAGGCTGCCGTCGCCATAGGTGATCTCACAGTCCAGGCCCATCCATTCGCTGATGCCGCAGTAGTCTCCTACTTTTGCCCACACTTCGGCGGCAGGCTTGGCGACGTCTATTTCCATTTCGATGGCAACGTACTCCGGTTGGGCAAAAGTGGCCGTAGAGAGCAGTAGGCTAGGTATTGCTAAAAGCGTGAGAATTAGGCGCTTCATTTGATATTCCTTGTTTGATTGAATTTTGTAGAGGGCACAGAATAAATAGAGTGGAGGCAAAAAACCAGTAGTTAATTCGATCCCTAACTGCATTGTCGTCTGCGCGCAACTGTTCTAACTAGCAGAACGAGGCTTGGACAAACTCTGCGCACACTGTTCCAGTGCATTCTCTACATTGCGTATGGCCTGCTCATCATCGTTGCAGAATCGCTGCCTATTGTATTGCTGCAAGAACTGCTGAACTGCCTGTGCCCATGATTCTGGCCAGCTATCCGGTAGGTTCTCAGCATAGCTGCTTGCCGTCCAGGACGCGTTCGCCGGTAATTTTGTGACGTTTAAAAACCGTTGCCAGAGTTTTTGCCAGCGGCGAGCACTGCTGTCCAGCTCACGACGTTGCACGCGGATGCGTCTGTATTCCCGCACAAACAAGAAGGCGAGTATCAGCAGACCGGCGTAACGCACCAGATCGGCGGCCAACTCGTCGGCAAGAATTCGATCGAGCAGTATTTGCCATTGACCGGCGAGGTAGTGGTACCAGGTACTGAGCTCAAAGGATTGGTAATTATTGAAGAAGGCGCCAATGCTGGGGGGCGTGGGATCTATAGTATGCCAATAGCCGCTCTGGTCCTGCCACTCTACCCAGCTGTGAGCATCGCGTTCACGCACCAGCCACAGCCGCGAGGAAATATTTTCGTTAATGAGATAACCGCTAACCAGACGGCTTGGTATGCCGTTTGCTCGTAGGGCCAGGGTAGTTGCCGTGGCATACCAGAAACAATAGCCTGCTTTCTCGTTCAGAAAAAAATCATGCAGCGGTTGGTCGGGGTCGAAGTTGGTCTGCAGCGAATACTCTCTGCGCAGGAAATGTCGTAACACATTATCTACGGTCTGTTGTTGCCCGTCTGCGACAAAGCTCTGGCTTTTTTCTTGCAGCGCCTGATCCCAGAACACAGGTAGCTGCAGGTTTTCTTCGTTGATAGTTTGCGGTGTGGGCGCTCCGCCCACTTCGATCTGCCAACGTCTGGCAGCACCTTGATCATAAGCGGGATTCCACACATCGGCGACGTTCTTGGTTAGTGCGGTAAACTTACCGCTGACGTAACTGGTACCGGGGTTCAGGAAAATATAATTATCCCGGTTGAGACTATGAACAGTCAGGCTCTGACTTTCTCCTGCGCCTTCTCTTGCATGGTGATTACTAATCTCATAGCGCCAATCGCCCGTGGCCAAACTCTCGGCATCCA
Organism: Gammaproteobacteria bacterium; assembly: GCA_021773355.1. Lineage (GTDB taxonomy): Bacteria > Pseudomonadota > Gammaproteobacteria > Pseudomonadales > Pseudohongiellaceae > UBA9145. Next base: position 69,567 of record JAJFKE010000028.1, read on the forward strand.
CGGTACTCAGAAACTCACGCTCTAACTCGGAGGGCTGCCAGGCTAGTTCTTCGTCTAATCGCACCAAACGATTACCCGCCAAATACCGGCTTGGTAAAGTGGGTGCATCCAGGCGCAGAACCGAGCGTGTCGAAGGGCGCAGAAACACCGAAGCGTCTAGCCGCTGATTCGGTGAGAAGCCGGTGCTAGTGTAGTTGCTACGACCATCGGGTATCAGACTTGCCATGGCAGCAAGTACCGGCCCCTGAGTATTGCGTAAAAGCATAACCATCAGAGGTACGATGAGAAACACTGGTAGCCACAGTAACGCACGCAGCAACCACCTGCCAGCGCAGCGATCTGCTAACAGCGTTAGGCTGGCCAGAAACAAACCCAGAATCGTGAGTGAGGCGACCGGTGTACCCAGCACCATAACAACCGTCTCTTGGGAAGGCGACATGAGTAATAATAACAGCAGGCCCATGACTAATATGGTCTGTGAATCAGGGTCGATTGCTGCCTGTGAATTACTCTCTGCTCGGGAAGCGAAGCGCCACAGCAGATACAGCAACATAGATAGCACAAGTCCTGCCAATAAACTCGATGACGCCACCCAGGAGTCTTCCACGGCAAAGTCTTCTAACAACTGACTACCCACCAAGCCACCGGCGGCGAATAGCACCGTAACCAGGCCCCAGGTGGGACGCTCAACGGTTGCCAGCTTCAGCCCAGCCAATGCGCTGAGCCCGGCCCCAATAAAGGTAACCCAGGGAAACTCCATAGAGAGACCCAGATGCAATGCGAGCACGGCGAGAAACAGGGACAGGAACAGGCTACTCATAGTCATGGCCGTGGCACCTCCACATAGTAACTGCCCGTGGGGAGTGTGCCTACATCGGCAGCGGATTCTGCGATTAGGAACACCAATACCAACACACCTGCCTGTTGCAACTTCTCGACCAGGGTTTGTGCCGCATTGTCCCATCGGCCTATGACCAGGATATACAGGCCATCCTCCGCCAACACAGTATCGGGTAGAGAAACGCCACCCAATCTCTGCGGCAGACAACTGGCAATGTGCTGATAGAACTGGAACAGGTTTTCCAACTTATGCCACTGTGTGCCGGTAGCAAGAGCCGACAGGGTGAAGCCTTCGTTCTGAGCCGACAGGCCAATCTCCACCGCTAGCGCCAGACGCTCATCAAGCGGCTGTTCGCTATCAGGCCGTCGCTGCCAGAGCTTGAAGTCGACCACCGTGAGATCCACTATCAGATGGACCTTATCGCGACGAATCTCGTCGGCACCTTCGAATATCTTGCTCATGGGTTCGCCACGGCGACTACTGGCACGGTGGTCCAGACGCCTGAGAGAGTCGCCAGTTTGATAGGGCCGCGAATAGGCGTACTCCATTGCTGGGCCTTCGCGAGCATTATCATTACCCAGACTCATGCGCTTACTGGCTTGCTCGGCCACATGCCGTAGCGAAGGCACGGTGGCCTTGAGCGTTGGCGGCAAGATATACACCTTCGCCGTCGCTTCAAGCTTGCTGGTATAGCGGGTAAGGAAAAACGGGAAGTAGCTGTGAACCGCAACGCCAGACAAATTCATAACACCCCTGCTACGCGGCTCCAGGGAAACTGTGAGCACAGTCTCCTGTCCCGGCGCCAATGTAGTGCGATATTCTCGCTGCCACTCATGCGGCCACTTGCCCTGTGGCACAAGCAGCTCTCTTACGGCGAAATTATTAAGCGCAAGAGAGCCTTCGTTCCTAACTCGAATTTGTGAGTGCAGTTGTTCACCGGCAACGGCGGTTTCCGCAGACTGTCGTTGCACACTGACACGGGGTTTATAGAAATAGCCCAATAGCGCGCTCCATGCCAACATGGAAAAACCCAGGGCCGAAGTAATTAGCAGGAAGCTGCTACCGACTCGGTAACTCTGCAGAAAGATAATCAGCGAACAGAAAAAAATAATTTTGCCGCTACGGGTTAAGCCTTCGTAGAAGACGCGTCTGATAAATTTTCTTAGCGGATTGCTGGCCAGCTCATAGCGACTGGACCAACGGGAATACAGGCGCAGATTGGAGAACCATCGCAGCATGCGCCACCAATGAATTGCTATGAATTCATCTGCGACACGTACTGGGCGATCGGCTAGTTCGTTCATGGAGTATTTGAAGCATTACCTGATAGGTGAATGGTGTGGTTCCTCGACATTAAATCAATCAGCAATCTCCCTGGAGAAGCAGCACAATGTCTTATCTCGGGACAGGGGTCCTGGCGACGATGTCTTGCAGTATTTCATGGGCCTGAGCGCTGTCATTGTCGCGACCGTGACGCGGTAATACGCGGTGATTCCACACCGCTGGAATCAACTTCTGCACATCCTCGGCAATAACCTGTTGCCTGCCCTTCACCAAGGCATAGCCCTTACAGGCGCTAGCCAAATGCATAGAGCCACGCGGAGAGATACCTAGCTTGACTCGCGGGTCCTCGCGGCTGGCTCTGGAGATATCGATAATGTAACGCGCCAGGTCTTCGTGCAGATACACTTCTTCACAGGCCTCACGTAATCGCGTCATGAATTCTTTGTTCAATACGCTGGAGGGTTCCTCGCGCACCGACCTGCTGTAATCATTCAACAAATGCATTTCCGCATCCAGTGCCGGATAGCCCAGTTGAATGGAAGTGAGGAAGCGATCAAGCTGTGCTTCCGGCAGCGGGTTTGTACTATCGAAATCGATAGGATTCTGAGTGGCGATAACCGTGAACAGCGGAGAAAGCGGGTAGCTAACACCATCGGCAGCGACAAAGCCTTCTTCCATTGCTTGAAGAAAAGCGGACTGACTACGAGTGGGCCCGCGATTAATTTCGTCCGCTAATAGAAAGTCGGTAAATATGGGGCCAGCGGAAAATGAAAACTTGCCCTCTGCGGAATTGTAAATGCTGCCGCCTAAAATATCCGCGGGCAGAATGTCATTGGTGAATTGAATGCGATTGAAATCCAGGCCTAGAACTTTTGCCATGCTTTTCGCTAAGGTAGTTTTCCCCACACCGGGAACATCTACCATTAATATATGGCCCTTCGCGATCACGCTGGCCAGTAACAGCTCGATTACGAAATCGTCGCCCAACCAATGTCTAGCCATGCTTTGGTGAGCTTGCTGCAATAAGGCGAGTAACTGACCTAATTCATCCTGATTTGACTGCTGTATGGATTCCACTATTTTTTCCAAAACGTAAAGTTATTAAAAGAATGCAGTTTACTTTTTGGTCCCTGCATTCCTGATTGTTCAAAACCTACCCTCGCACAAAAACGATTCCTGCTAAAACTAAAAGGGAGTCAGACAATGCCGTGGCAACCGCTTCTATCTAGCGTTCGATGTCATAAGATACATTCGCTGGTTCGCAATATCCAAAGTTATTATCAAACGCTCTAACTCTCTAGCTCCTAGTGTACCCACGGTCAGGAATTGACTGGCGGCATCGGTCGCAGCAGGCACAGGCTCCCGGCCTTGATAGTGATCGTAACTAACACCAAAGCGCGGGATACTGGCTTCCACATCACGCAATTCGAGTGAGCCAATCTGCAGGGAGCCCAGGAATTCCTTGAAGAAATCTTCTGCTTCCAGAATCGAATTGTCTCCCAAAAATTCTGCCTCGGTGAGACCAAGGCCTTCGCCTGTTTTCCTGTCCAGTAACAGACTTTCAGAATACTTCTTATCGATTCTTATCCAGGTAGTAAACCCTTGTTCAAAGGTCGCTTCTACAGCAAATTCATTCAAAACTAAATCTACGTGAAAGGGCGCACTACTATCTTCCGACGAATCAATGGAGCCGCTATCCAATTTACAGACCTCTTCCTTGTCAAAGTCGATTTGCAAAATGCTATCACTGTCATTAGCAGTGACTAGGGCGACGAAAAAATCGCCGTCAGCTTCTGGCAGTGGCCGACAAGCTGACTCCGCGGAGTGTGTTATTTGAACCAGGGAGAATGTTAGGAAAAATAAAAAATAGATTGAGGTGCGCATAGTGAGTTACTAATTGTCCTTGAGCCTTAATTCTACTACTAATTTGTGAACGAGTCAGAGTTGGCGAATTCCCGAACCAGTGAGAGGCAAGCACTACTTCACATAAGTCTCATACCAATCCAAATAGCGTTGGAATCTGTCCAACTGAAAAGAAGGATTATTAATGCCGTGGTGCTCCCCAGGGTAAACGACTAGTTGCGTTGTTTGCCCTAACCTCTTAAGCGCCTGATAAAGTTGCTCGGAATTTAATATCGGCACATTCCAATCTTTCTCACCGCCCATGATCAATGTTGGCGTGGTGATGTTGGCAACATCATTAAACGGAGAGATTCGTTCCCAGTTTTCCGGTTCTTCCCATGGTAGACCAAACTCTGCCTCCCACTGCCGTTGGTAATGATCGTGGCCGTAATTTGCACGATACAGGACTTCGCTAGCTCCGGTAATGGCTCCCTTAAACCGTTCACTCTTTGTGATTACGTAGTTGGTAAGGATACCACCGTAAGACCACCCGCCCACCCCCAGCCTATCCGGGTCGGCATAGCCTTGCGCGATGGCGTAATCGACACCGGCCATTACATCTTCGAAATCCTTTTTGCCCCAGTCTTGGTAAATGCCCATGGAAAAATCCTGACCGTAACCGGAGGAACCGCGGGGATTGACCATAACCACCACATAGCCGTTAGCCGCAAATAATTGCGCCTCGAAATTAAAGTTAAAGTCGTACTGCGAAACCGGGCCACCATGAATGCGCAGCAAAGTTGGGTAGCTAATACTTTCATCGAAGTTTGGCGGCTTGAAAATAAAGCCTTCTATTTCGGTACCGTCTTGAGAGTTGAACTGCACATTTTCGACACTGGCAAGTTGCAGCTGATCTAAAAGTGACTTGTTGGTGTAGGTAAGTTGTTGCAGGCTGCTGCCATTATTTACGAACACTTCAGCTGGCTGATTGGATTCGCCGATCAAACTGGCTGTTAATCCCCGCTGGTTCATGGAGAAACCACGAACGCTACGTTGACCGTCTACAATTCTGATCAGGTTTTCTCCAGATAAATCAATGTTTGCCAGATGCCGCTCGGCACTGTCTTCCAATATAAAACTTATGCTGCGGCCATCGGAGGAAAATTTCGGTGAACTCACGTTCCTGTCTAAACCTCGGGTTAACACCCGCGCATTGCCGCCATTTGCGGGTGAAATAGCAAGATGGTTGGTGGCATACCAAATCAGGTCTGGCTCGGTAACTGTTACATAACTAATGCTCTGACCGTCTGGGCTCCAATGGGGAGAGGAATCTGCACCGGGATTGTTGGTGACCTTTACCAGGCTTTGACCTTGGTCGGTGTTGTCTGCCGCTACTACCCAGATATCGGAATTGCTGTTGGCATCGGGGTTATCGCTGTGATTGCTGACGAAGGCGATGCGCCTGCTATCCGGGCTCCAGATAGGCTGGCTGTCATCATAGTCACCGGAGGTAATCTGGGTGAGGGAACTCTCTTCAATGTTGTGTACATAGAGATGAGTTCGCAGGCTGTTCAAATAACCAATATTGTCGCGCTTGAATTGCAGTCTATCTATTACCCAGGGTCTGGCCTTGTCTTTATCCTCTCCCTCTGCCTGTTCTGGATCCTGATCGGTAATCAGTAAAACAAGCTGAGTACTGTCTGGCGACCATTGATAGTCATTCACTCCTTGTTCCACATGAGTCAGTTGAACTGCCTCGCCACCTTTTCGGCTGAGGGCCCATACCTGAGTTTCGCCGTCATTTCTTGAAGAAAGAAAAGTGAGCAATTTACCGTCGGGGCTCCACTGCGGCGAACTGGCAGACATGCCTGCACCTGTCATAGGCAGTGTCTCCTCGCCATCACTGGACACCATCCAGATTCGTGTTTCTGGTTTTTCTTCTTCCAGGTTTGTCTCACGAACGGTGTAGGCGACCCAATCCCCTTCTGGACTGACCATCGGGTTGCCAACTTGCTTGATATTGAAAAAATCTTCCGCGATCAGCAGGCGTGGGATTGAATTTTCGCTAGCGGTCGCTGCTGCTGAAACAAGCAGCAATGCAAAGGGCAGGAATCGAATAGCAACTGTTCGTAATAATCTGGGGATAGGCATATTCATCTCCGCTGTGACCAATCATCATCAGGCCTAAACTGCTAAGAATACAACAATTAGGCAGGCAGACCACTTTTCCTGTGCGGCAATGCTGGACAAGCTTTGTGCACAGGGCTACATTTTCGGTCAGCGAATAACAAACACTGTAAGAATAAGGAGAAGCTCATGAATAATCGCACTAATCTTTTGTCGCTCGCGGTTTTACTTGGCCTGTCGACTGCAGCGGCAGCCCAGGACGATGAAACCTATGCCACCTACATCACCGAGGAACAGTGGTCCAAGGTGAACGAACTTGGGGGCGTAGACCGCCAGATCGTCAGCCGCGATATCGGTAAATTGAACCTCTCGGTGGGCATCATCCACCGCGGAGCGGTAGAAAGAGGCAGTGGCAGGGCCAATGAAAACCCGCAACGACCCTGCGGCGTAAGCAGCAGCAATAGAAACAGCGGCGCCCGCGGCATCATGCATCTGCATCAGACCGAGACTTACTACATCGCCTCGGGCTCCGGTACTCTAGTCACCGGCGGCACAATCCTGAACGGTGAGAGTTCGGCAGCAGGCAGCAATGTGACCACCGTGTTAAACGGTCCATCCTGCAGCGGAATGATAGTGGGCGACTGGATTTCCAAACATGTGAAGGAAGGGGACATCATAATCATCCCAGCGGGCACGCCTCATGGATGGTTAGAGGTGCCAGTGCATGTTGACTACCTGAGCGTACGCCCAGACCCAGATCGGGTATTAGCAGATGACTATGTGAACCCGGCACTGGGAGCAGATTTTAAAATTCGCACAGAGTAGTTGAGATTAGATTATTGCTGAAATCTTCTAGTCCAGTAGGGCCAGGATTTCGCTAACCACCATTTCTCTATGACTGTGCACTACCATGTGGCCTTCGTCGGCGAGGCGAATCACTCGGGCGGGAATATGCTTGAGCTGCTCTTCGACGAAGTCGGCATTGTCTGGGTGCACCAATATATCGTTTCCACCCTGGATAACGGTTGCGGGTAGTTGCAAATTCCCCCACATCGGCCGCATCAATTCGAGCTCTTCCTGAACATGCATCATCTCTGCATTGGAACGGCGCAAGCCCACGTTGAGAGATCCCGCTAACCAACTGAATGGGGCGATATTGGTAAGGTGGTTATACCATCTAGGCTCGGCTAGATCAGGATTGCTTGCCCCGGCCAGCAGTAACATAGCCGACACACAATCAGGATGATCCATGGCGAGTCTGGGGGTAAGCGTTGCACCATAGGAGTGGCCCACAATAACTAATTTTTTCTTGGGTGAGCTGGCGGCTAATTCGCATAGCCAATCTCCCAGGAACGCCGATTGTTCCCTAAGTGTGGCCTCGCTGATCCCCTGTATTTTCGATTCGCCCCAACCTGGCCTATCGATGGCAATAAGGCGGGCATTTTCCTGCAGCTGCGGATGATTGATGTAACTCTGGAAAAACTGCCACTGTCCTGGGGTTCCATGAATGAACAAAATGGGGGGCTTTGTTAGCGAACCGTATTCCACTGAGCGCAGATGAACTCTGCCCAGCTGCTCACGCCTATCGATGGCCTGACCGCCCAAATCTTCTGGCAAGTCGGAGCTACCTGCCTGATTCGAAGTAACTGACAGGCAGTTGCTTAGCAAAAGAGTGATTGCACCCAAACACAGCAGCCCCATTGTCATCAGCCCGGCTTTCATCATGTTTTTACACTCTTCAAGATTACACTTGGCTTGTCCGGGATCGTCCTTGGATCAGGGTTTGTTTATGTTTTCTCCAATTAGGCCACTGTAAACCCACTACGGGAAAGTGGCAACTCACGAATACGCCTACCGGTGGCGGCAAATATCGCATTTGTCAGTGCTGGCGCCAATGTCGATCTGGAAACGGCATTAACACTCAACGCGAAAGACGATAACGCCACTAATAACTACAGCTTGATTAGCACTAATCTTCTTGCTGGAAACTAATCCCAGGGAGGAATTTGAAACACAGTTTTAAGGATTTACTCTCCATTGGCTGAACCACTAAACTCTATCCCAGTTGTAGTGAATTCAGCCTTTTTTAATTGCGTCAGGCGTACTTCTTTCTGCCTATTAAACCATGCAGGGCAGGCCAACCAGAAAACTAAGCCTCCTCTTTTCATATTCGCAATCCGGGTTTTACATACCCAGTCGAGCGACCCCTAGTGGGATACTGAATTTCTCACACCAGATATACACTTCATTGAAATCGGCAATATCTATGCTCTTGGGGATTACATATACCTGGGCGCCTGTTTTGCTATTCAATTCAGCAATAAGTGAATCACTCTGGAAGCCGTTCTTACCAAATCCAATTTTTGGATCAGGAGCGCCATCCAGGAAGAATTCCTCTTCTAACACCAGAAGTGTCTGGCCGTTTGTACGCAGTATGGATACTCCGCCGCTAGTCACATGGTCACTCCTTCCTTCAAATTCCCCGCTTTTGATCACCTGCCCCGCCTGCGCCGAGGACAAGTAGAAGGTAAACGCCAGGACCGTCAATAATGATTTCGTCATAACTCGCATTTCAATAACTCCTTTAGGTAGATAAAAGTAGACAGTTCTGTCTACATGAAGCGCAAAGTATACCGATCTGTTTCCTTTGTCAACCCATTATTTGGTAAAGACACGGGGAATCGTAGAAAGCTTGCATTAATAGGAAAATAAAGTAATGATACAGACTTGTATACCTATATTAGAGGTTCATGCCATGGCGACGCTCTCGAAAAGAGACCAACTGGTCAAGACAGCGACTGAACTTTTCGCGGAATTCGGTTATCACGCCACCGGCATCGATAAAATTCTGCAACAGGCAGGCGTCTCCAAGAAAACCCTGTATCACCACTTCCGATCCAAAGACGAGCTGATTCTTGCCGTACTGCGCGACTATGACAGCCTGTTTCGAAATGACTTTATGAAACAGGTAGATAACGAGGCCGACAGCCCTAAGGGAAAGTTACTTGGCGTTTACGATGTCGCCGAACGCTGGTTCAATAGTGATGATTTTTTTGGCTGCATGTATATAAAGGCAATAGGTGAACACTCTGATCCAAAATCGCCCTTTCGTGATGTCTGCAAACAGTTTAAGAAGCTGACTAGAAATTATCTTGAAGAACTCTGTGTGGAGGCTGGCTACAGGGCAGCGGCAGAACTGGCCGATCAACTCGCTCTGCTTCTGGAAGGAGCGATTGTAACGGCGCAGGTTTCACCGGAAATCGACGCTGCCAGAATAGCCCGAGATGCTGCTGAGATCATCATTTCCGCCCAGGAAAAGAAGAGCCACTGATATTAATGGACCGTACTCAATCCCGTTCCTGAACCCGTGCTCCACTTAGACGACTCTCCATAGCATAGTTTCCTTCGTGACAGGCGTATTCGTATTGCGTGTACTCATCATCTCGCTGGTAGGGAAAAGCCACGGTCCATGGGGCGGTATAGGTTTCCGGATCCTCCACCGTTAGAGAATAACGCAGCGTGTTCTGGTCGACGAAGGTGAATGTTTCCAGCATCTTTCTGCCTGGGTGCTGCGGTGCATTGCCTGGGCCCGGCGTACCCGGCGCGCGCATATTGGCTACATAATCAAAATTGGTTGATTCCACATACAAGGTATTGCCGCGCCAGTGGCCACGTGGATCGCCTTCGATCTGGGAAATATTTTTATGTAGATGAGGGCCGGCATCTATAGGAATGATTCTGGCGTTGTGAATCATTTCGCTGTGAATCACCACATAGCCTGGAGACTGTACGATCAGTTTCCCGTTGTTGTAGGCAGTTGGCATCATCATGCCGAAAACACCACGGGACAGGCAACGATCGCCTGATTCTACGTTAGCCGCAGAGTCGTGTTCCTGTCGCGCATTGGCGGCGCGGATAGCCTTGGCTTTTTCTGTTAAGGCAGGTCTGCGACCATTTCGCGGCTCGACGATAAGGGCAGGAGCATCGGCTACGGCATCGGACCAGAACCAATCGAACCAATAATTTTCGTAGGCGCCAACGCCACTACTATTCTCGAAACCGGTCCAGGTGTCTGATTTTCTTGCTTCGTCGCGTGATTGGATAAGTGCTGCAATTTCTTCTTGTGAAGGTTCTCGTCCTTGAAACTGATCAGGCAACTCCAGCGGGGTTGCTGTTGCCCCCACATTGTTCCACATGCCGCCTATATCTGGCTGGCCATCGGAGAGAATATTTGGAGCCCACTCAGTCTGAGCAAGAGCCGTGCTGGAAATACTCATTAGTAGAAGAACCAAAGCAGCAATTTTGACTGCAGCCTTTTTTGCTTTGAATGAATCCATGGTCATCTCCGCGCCCCTCTGTGCTGTCTGTTTATTAAACTTATTTAACTTGCGGCTCGCCCCAGGTAACGCTGAAAAGTCACTTCTACAAAATCATCAACACCGGGTACGAAGAGCACGGCAAGCACCGTAACAACGATGGCGACCACGGTGAATATATAAAAATACTTCATGCTGCGTGTCCTTTAAGGCGTAATGAGGGCTTAGGAAGGCTAACCTCGTGGTGCTGCCTCGAAAACCCAGACCCCACCGGCTTCGACTACAGCTCTAGTGGTTTGCGAAGGGTACTTGGCGGTTATAGCGGCGGTGATTGCCTCCAGCTCGCTACCTGACTGGATACGCTTAAGTTGACGCTCATACCGCACACCGTTGATGCGGAGAATTGCACGCCCATCCCGTTCTGCCTGCAGCGGCCATTGTTTCCAAATGCGGCCAATGGTATTTCCCATATAGCCTGACCAGACGTAAATTTTGCCGTTGGCCTCAGCAATCCAGATTCTGCGTGACTGCGGCGGATCCAAGAGCTGCATCTCGATAGTAGGAACCTCACTCACGAAACTCCAATCCGGATCGGGCCCGGTATGTAAGTCACCGGATATTAGCGGCCCGCCAGAGAACACACGGTTAGGCCCATCGGCGAAACGCTGTTTGGCACCAGCGGTGGCGACTGCGGTGACAGGAATCAGCAACAGGCACAGCGCTACAATAATTATTCTTTTCACCAGTCTCATAACATTCTCTATTTGATCATGGATTAAATATAGTGGGATCAGAGTAAATTCCATATTTCACTCGATACCCCATTAGTGGTACCGCTTTGCACTCAAAAGTCTTTGTGTTTACTGAGACTCCAATGCCGCCATGGCATCTTGAACTCTAGCGCCGCGCAATATATTCACCATGCCGTAATTTCCTTCGTGGCATGCATACTCATACAGTAGACCGGCAACCTTGGTCATGGGTACAACCGCTGTAAATTTGTCTGTGTAGGTCGACGGATCATCGATGGTGAATTCATAATCGACTGTGTAGGGTCCCACTCGGGTGAAACGCTCGGTAAGAATCTTATCTTTAGAGGTGCCGGTCGATCCGAAGCTCGAAGACAGGCCATTGAAATTTCGCGTCTCAACAACCAGGGTGTCACCCTCGAAGTAACCGCGTGAATCCCCCATCCAAAGACGCACATTGTCGTCAAGAGATCCAATCTCATTAGGTGAATCCACCAAAGGAATAACACGGGCATCATGAATCATTTCTGTTAGCAGCACCGCCGTGTCCTTGCTTTGAAAAATCTGCACATTGTTATTGTACAGGCTTGGTATAAACGGTGGCCCCGAGTTGAAGCCCACAATGCAGCGTTCGGAAAGACCGCGATCCTCGGGACCATCGGTACCGATACCACCTGCGGCTATGCGCACAGGACGTGACTCGCCGGTGGTATCACCACCATACTGACCCTGAGTCGCAATAGCGCCCTCTACCAGGGCCGGTAATTGACCATCGGTGGGGTAGATAATATGTGAGGTACGAACCGTACCGCCTATACCCGCGTTCTCGATCCAGAAATCATTATAGGAGCCGTCCACCCCTTCGATAGCCAGCGCTGCGTCGGAACTAGCATCTCTGGCCGCTCGCTCTTCGGCAATGGCTCGCACTTCCTCTGGCGTTAAGAACTGTCGGTCTCCATAACGCATGGGGCGCTGCATGGGCACATTGGAGGAAAAATTCCACACACCTTGAAGGTCCGGTTGCCCCCACTCGGTGCGGGGGGCCTGATAGTCATCGGCGGCAAATGTTATTGCCGAAAATGCACAGCCTAGCGCCAGTGCAGACAGGCGTTGAATTGCGATTGTTGGTTTGTTCATGGCTGCTCCGTGAATGCCTTGTTCGGTATTGCTAAAAGGTAGCTTATTCGGGTTTGCAGCACAATTTTTAAATAAGGATCTCTGCCGCCACAACTGCTCAATACGCGTGATTGAACAGCATGGGATGCCTGTAAACCTTGACGCCTATGTGTTAATAGAGAATCAGGAACAGCCCAGCTTAGCCAATAATTGCTTCGACTCAGCCAGCTGGCGGTCTGGGAATAGCTGCAAACTACTCATCAATTCAATCTGATCGAGCTTCGCCACTTGGCCACAAAAACGAGCATTCTGCGGCAGGTCCTGTGGAAACACGAACGCGGCTATACCGCTGTCATCCACAACCACTTTGAAATAGGCTGCTGGATTAAAACCTGTGCCCGTATTCGCTGTACTCAGGGGCTGGTTTATTAAGTACAGGGGGCCACTGATGACAGCAAGTTCGGCCTCATCACCAACTATTCGGTTAAGGGTTTGTTCCAACTGCAACCAGGCACCAAATCTGAGCGGGGCCGGCATGGGCACCATATTACTCAGATTATTTAACTCGGGCCAGTAAGGTGTCTTGGCGAAACTGGTCATGGGGGCTAATCTGGCGCGTTCTTCGACATCCCCTAGCGGTTCATTGAGGCCGCCGTAAGGGCTATTGCTGCTACTAATTTCCGCCAAAGAGAAACCCAGAGATTCCTGTTCAGCAATTTCATCGATACCGGATAATCGAAGCAGTCTGTCCGCCTGCCAGAAACGTGGTAATAGAGAAGCGACACCAACCGCTTCCCTGGTCAGTCGATAGGCCACCCAATCGGCAGCACCGGTATCACCATTGAGCCCTGCGGCATACAGGTTGTGTACCACCACATTGGCTCGCGTAGCTGCCAAGCTGGACTGGTAAGTTGGGCAGGCGCCTTGGCAATGGGTGATGGCGATATTCTGAGCAAGCGAGCTTGCCGGCAAAATTAGCGCGACTGGGGCCGACAGTACCAACAGGCCCTGTCGAAGCCATTTTGTGATATTTGATTTCATTTGAGCTGCAACTTCAACAATTGTGCGGCCTAGAATAACAGTTCAGTCAGTGTAACGGCAGACAGTAGAGAGATTAATTGATGGGGATATTCAGAGTGAACCGGCTCTTACAGAGCCCCGAAAAGCTCTGTTTTTCCTTGGCACAATGCTCTAAGCTGACTATCCGCCCGCGCGGCATGAATTGAATTAGGGCTACGCTTCGAACAATACCGCTGGATAAGGCTTTCGAGCAGTGCAGCCCAAATAATAGAGAAGAACAGGAGTGGAGAACAACATGAGTAAGCGCCAACAGGAAAACACCTATGTACGCAGAAATTGGCAGGCGATAGGCCTGCTAAGCCTTTGTTTTACCGTATTAGCGGCCTGCAGCCCAATAACAGACAGCACTTCTGCCCCGGTAATTATGGACAGTGCCCCTACGGCGGCACTAGCCATGACTGCTCCGGAAGCCGTGGGCATGGACTCGACCCGGCTGGATAGAATTACTCAGGCAATGCAGGGCTATGTTGATGAAGGTCTGCTAGCCGGCGTCGTCACCATGGCCGCCAGAGATAACAAGATTGTGCATTTCGAATCCGTGGGCTATCGCGATCTGGAGGCGCAGGCACCCATGAGCAATGATGCCTTGTTTCGCATCTACTCCATGAGCAAGCCGGTAACCGGTGTCGCCTTGATGATTCTCTACGAAGAAGGCAAGTTTCGTCTGGCCGACCCGGTAGAGAAATACCTGCCGGAATTAAAAGACCTGCAGGTTTTTGCGGGCACCGATGACAATGGCGACATCATCACCGAAGCACAAAATCACAAGATGACCATTCGTGAACTGATGAGCCACACCGGTGGCTTGTCCTACGGCATCTTTGCGCAGTCACCGGTAGATACAAAATACGTCGAGGCTGGTCTGTTGGACAATGGCGACACCTTGCAGGAATTCGCCACCAAGCTGGGGCAGATTCCCTTGAAGCATCAGCCCGGCTCCAAGTGGGAGTACAGTGTTTCGGTGGACGTGCAAGGCTATCTTGTTGAAAAGCTGGCCGGACAGTCTTTCGGTTCATTTTTGGAGGAGCGAATCTTCGACCCTCTGGGGATGACCGATACAGATTTTCATGTACCCGAAGAAAAAGTGTCCCGCTTCGCGCAGGTCTATAGCTACGATGACGATGGCAAACTGTTAGCCGGGGAAGGATTTGAAGGTGCAAATTTTCTGCAAGACCCAACCTTCGAATCTGGCGGCGGTGGACTAGTTTCTACAGCGATGGATTATATGCGCTTTAGCCAGATGGTATTAAACGGTGGCGAGTTAGATGGGGTAAGAATTCTCGCCCCGCTTACCGTAGATCTGATGCACCGTGATCAAACACCCAAATCCATGGCACCGAATGTGCTTGGCGCACAAGGTACATCCTTCGGACTGGATTTTGCTGTGATTGAAGACCCAGTGGAAGCTGAATCCTATTCCACTGGCGAGTTTTATTGGGGCGGTGCGGCCGGCACCTGGTTCTGGATCGACCCTGTGGAGAATCTGGTTTTCGTTGGCATGATTCAACAATTTGGACCTAAGCTGCCGAATGTTCGCGCCACATCGAAGCGATTGTTGTATCAATCTATTCTGCAGCCCTACGGTATCTAAAAGCTGCATTAAGCCTTGAGATCATCAAAGTAGTTTGAGAGAAGTTATTCAAACTACTTTGATTTTTCGTGGCTCTACTCCTATCTTGTTTGAATTCTAATAACAGTTGATCGACTTACCTCACTAAGTCTAAACAGGTCTAATTCACACTAAATACTCTTTACTCAGCAGGAATCCTTGATGCGTTTATTCTCTTCGCTAGTTTTACTATGTTCATTCTCTTTATTGACCACTTGCGGAGAACAATCCTCTAGCGGCGACAGTGCAGTCGATCGCGATGCCGGCAAAGCGCTGCGTCCGGCCCTGGATCAACTCAGCCAGGCTGAGGCCATTGCCCGCAAGGCCCGGGTTTCAGAAATTTCCTATGTGCTGGATATCGACCTGGTCAGTCTGGCGGACGCCTATCAAGGCAGCGTGACCCTACAGTTCAACCTGGCTGACAAGGATACGGGCCTGGATGTAGATTTTAGCGGCGGCAGCGTGCTGGGAGTTGTGGCCAATGGAGAAAGCATCACTGCCGATTACAACGGCTTTTTTATCACCCTGCCGGAGTCGGCACTACTGAGTGGCCGCAATCAAGTCGTGATCAATTATTCTCACCCCTATGATCAAGACGGCACCGGACTGCATCGCTTTGTTGACCCAGAGGATGACCGCGCTTATCTGTATACCTATTTGTGGCCCTATTATTCCAATCGCCTGTTCCCTAACTTTGATCAACCGAATTTAAAAGCCACCTATGAGATGACGGTACGTGCCGCCAGCGATTGGCAGGTGGTCTCATCGACCACTGAGGATTCAATCAGGACCGATGGCGATTCTCGAATCTGGCATTTCCCACAGTCGGAAAAATTTTCCAGCTATATTTTTTCCCTGCATGCCGGCCCCTACCAAATTTGGGAAGACATGGCAGGCGATGTACCCATTCGACTAATGGCCAGACAATCACTGGCGGAATATGTGGCAGTGGATGAGTGGATGGCTTACACCAAAGCCGGCCTCGCGCACTACCGCGACTATTTTGAAATCCCCTACCCCTTCGTTAAATACGATCAGGTGATCGTGCCTGACTTCCTGATCGGTGCCATGGAGAATGTTGCCGCGGTGACTTTCTCGGAAAGCTATGTGGATAGAGGCGCCTCCAACCGCTTTAACAGCCAGCGCCGTGCCGGAACAATTTTGCATGAGATGGCCCATATGTGGTTCGGCGATCTAGTAACCATGAACTGGTGGAATGGACTGTGGTTAAACGAAAGCTTTGCCACACTGATGTCGTCCATTGCTGTATCCGAGGCCACCGAGTTTGATGATTTGTGGCATGACTTCTATTTATCTGAAAACCTGACAGCCATCTCTGCCGACAATGCCGTATCGACTCACCCAATCGAAGTGCCAGTAGTCAGCACCAATGATTTCTTTAATGTGTTCGATGCAATTACCTATGACAAGGGGGCATCAGTTCTTAACCAGTTGTCCCACTATATCGGCCGTGAAGATTTTCGCCTGGGGGTATCCAGCTATCTAACGGAACACTCCTGGGAGAATACCGAACTTGCGGATTTCATGGGGGCACTGTCGCAGCAGTCTGGAATAGATTTAGATCCCTGGGCGCAAGACTGGATGTATCAGGCTGGGGTGAATAACATCGAAGCGCGTTTTAGTTGTGATGCGAACGGCATAAGTAGCTTCGCGATATTACAAACCGCGGCAGACGATCTTCCTACCTTGCGAGATCAGCGCGTGCAACTGGGTCTGTTCGCTGCTGGCGAGAGTGGAGAAATTGAAGCCTTTGCTGCTATTCCTGTAGAAATCCTGGGTGCCGAGACCCAAGTGACTGATGCTATCGGACTACCCTGCCCTGAGCTGGCACTACCTAACTATGAAGGCTGGGGTTATACAGAAGTCAGTCTGGACGGCATCAGCATGGAGACTATTATCAATGACGGCGCGCTGAATCGAATCAGTGACCCGCTGCTGCGCTCCATGATTTGGACCGCGTTATTCGATGCGCCGGGCAATGATCAGATGGACAATGCCACGCTGCTAGAAACGCTGATAACACGCTTGTCGCGTGAGAACAACGACAGGATTATTCGGCAAATGTTGAGGGAGTTGGTGGATAACCTGAATAAACTGGAACGCCTTGGAGGCGACTTTGCGGCTGAGCTTGCTGACTATGGCCCGCAGGCTGAGCGACAACTGTGGGATCTCATTATGCAGGGCGTGGATGACGGCGATGGCGGACAGACGGTAAGCACGCTTAATCTGCGCCTATCGAGCTACCTCGGACTCGCCCGTAGCGATCAAGCCCTGGGCAATCTGGAAGGTCTATTGAATGGCACTGTTCAGATCGAGGGTTTAGACCTTGGCCAGAACCAGCGCTGGAATATCCTGCGCCGCTTTAGCGCTCGCGATTATGTCGCCGCCCATGAATTGCTTGCCGCCGAACGACTCCGTGATTCCTCAGATGCCGGCAGAAGAGCTGCTATCTCAGCCGAGGCTGCACTACCGGAATTGGCAATCAAACAAGACTGGGTGAATCGCATCCTGGATAGTGAGAATCCATTGCCGCTTTCTAATTTGCGCGCCGCCATGGCTTCGATATTCCCCGCTGGTCAGGAAGCGCTTCAATTGGCATTGCTGCCGCAACTAACAGAAAACCTGAGAGAGCTGGCGACAGGTCGGGACAATTATTTCCAGCAGAGTTACGGCCGTGACTTATTCTCAGGAATCTGCAGTGAACAGGGCCTGCAAATTCTCTCTGCCGCTCTGGAAGATAGAGAGGCAGTGGGGGCTACACTGTATCGCTTTATGAGCGAGAACCAGCAGAGCGCCGCCGAATGTGTAGCAGCGCGGAATCAGTGATGCGCTGCTATCAGCTGTCAGCTGACAAAAAGTGACTGAATCTCGTTCAGTAGTTGTTCCCCAACGCAGAATTTGAAAGTATTCTTAAGCCCATTCAACAACGACACAGTAACGAGGTCATCATGACGCCCGCATCAATACGCAAAATAGCGATCACCGCCAGCATTCTGCTCAGCGGTATTTTCAACAGCATCTCCTTCGCCCAAGAAATTCCATGGGCTAGCGCGGAAGAGGTCGGTATGTCTAGCGAACGACTTCTACGAATAAATACAGCCATGCAGCGCCACATAGATGCCGGCGACATTCAGGGCGCTATTACTGCGGTGGCACGTAGAGGCAAACTGGTGCACTTCGAAACCCATGGGCTTATGGATGTAGATACTGGCCGGCCCATGGAAGACGATGCACTGTTCATCATGATGAGCTCAACCAAACCGCTTCTCGGTGTTGCCGCCATGATGATGATAGAAGAAGGTTTGATTCGACCAGAGGACCCGGTTTCGAAATACATACCCGAGTTTGCCGATATGCAGGTCGCGGTTCTAAAAGAACCCATCGATGAGAATATTAGTCCTTACTCGGTACAAAGAGATAGTGTTCCGGCGCATCGACTGGTACCGGCGCAGCGAGAAATTACCATTCATGATTTACTCACCCATACTTCCGGCCTTGCCAGTGGTGGTCTGGGCACAGCCATTGCCGGGCCCATGCAGCGTGGTCCAGATGCAACACTGGCTAGCATAATTCCTAACTATGGTTCATACGCATTGGATTTCCAGCCCGGCGCTAGATGGACCTATAGCCCCGGCGTTGGTTTAAACGTGGTAGCTCGAATCGTTGAAATTGTTTCGGGCAAGCCTTTCGATGAATTTATAGACGAGAGAATTTTGCAACCACTTGGCATGAACAACACCTACTTTAATGTGCCTCCCGAATATCAAAACAAGCGTGTCAATATTGTGGATCGTGACATGTCTCGTTTTCTGGACCGTCCTCCAACAAAGTATTTTTCTGCCTCCGGTGGACTAACCAGCTCCGCAGAAGACTATCTACGCTTTGAACAAATGCTGGTGAATGGCGGCGAATTATTTGGCAATCGTTTACTTAGCCCGCGCTCGGTGAGAATGATGTCGAGCAATCAGATCGGTGACTTGTACAAGAGCTTCTCGCGCAAGCAAGAGGGCATGGGTTTTGGCTATACTGTCGCCGTGACTGTGGACCCGATTACGTCGAACGCTAGACGCAGTGCTGGCGCCTTTGGTTGGGGTGGTGCGTTTGGTACCAGGTCCTGGAGCGACCCTGAAGAAGAATTGACTGCGGTAATTATGTTGCAGCAGCCATTCGGACCGGCGCAATACGATTTTGAAAACGCCGTTCAGCAAGCAATTATGGAATAGTAAAAAACACAAACTGAAAAGGTGTGGCTATTTAGCCACCCCTTTTCATATCTCTCCGAAGTTTTTACTTTTTTAGCACTAACTCCGTTTTCTATTCTACTAATAAAATGTGCACATTCTCGTTGCCCGGATTGTTCCATTCGGGATACTTGCTCATGAAACTTTGGATTACTGGAGCCCGCAGCGCATCATCAGTTATGTGCCGCACCGTTTGATCATACAAGCGATCGCCAATTTTTAATCGCACCCGTGGATCACGCATTACATTTCTATTCCAGCCGCGAAGATCGGGAAATGTGCCACCCTGATAATAGGCCGAGAACAAATAGAAGTTACCATTATAAAAAGTACAGTAAGTAGTGACAGAATGGGGAATGCCATAGCGGGTTTTCGTCTGTACAAATATTTCACCAAAGGCATCACTAAAAGACCAATCCTGCACCGGTTCGGCCACCAGTTCCCCCGCCAACCAGAAACCGGGGCGCTGATCCTGTGGTTCATAGCCGAAGGTACGCAGAGAAACCAGAGTCACTACCAGAATAAGTAGCAGACCGAGCCCACTATATTTTAAAACTTTCTTCATGAGCTTACTCCGATATATTTTGGCTCTATGGAAAATCGATTCACTCATCGATGATTTTCTAAAAATACTAACTGAGAGTTAGCGCGGCGGTTGGTGAATAAACTCCAATCTATTGCCGCTAGGCTCTCTAATCATCATGTGTTTTGTAGGCCCGCCCGATAACGGTTCTGGCGAGAACTCAATTACCACGCCGGGCACTTTGACTAATACTCCGTGCAAGGCATCCAATGCTTCGAAACTGTCTATATTGAAGGCGACATGATGCAGACCCACATTGTTTTTTCTATCAAATGCTACTGCAGTATTTGGATCGGTTACTCGCCACAGAGTAACAAGTATTTCTTCGTTAGCGACAAAGGCAGAGGGATATTCACTGTCTTCTCCCAGCAATTCAAAACCAAGGGTATCGACAAAGAATTTCTTTGATGCCTCAATATCGGTGACGGCCAATCCAAAGTGATTAATTCCACCCACCGTAAACTCAGCCGCATACGCGGGAGCCAGACTAAAACAAGAAAGAAGTATCGCTGCAATCAACTGACGCATGAGTTTATTCCCTGTAGCAATGATTGTGGGTAGGAGACCGAGGAAATCCCATCTTCTATTCTAGGGACCCTAGTTAAGCGCAACACACATTAGATCTTCGGCAATGCTAAGCCGGCCCGTGTAGATGGCTTGCAAGGCGGCGAGATTGGCTTCGAAGTTCTGATTCATGGACAGATGACTCAACATTAACTGTTCCACTTCTGCATCGACGGCAATCTGCGCCCAGACACTTGGCTTAGCATGGAGATCGCCCCTACCCGAACCATCTTCGTTGCCCGCGAAGTGAACTATAAGAAGATCGACGCCTCTGACAAATTCCACAAACCGTGGATCGGAACCGTTCTGATCGCTGCTGAAGGCAATGCTGACCTCGCCCACATTTACACGATAGGCAAGTGTAGGCACTTCTCCATGAGGTACGCCCAGCGCCAGCAACGTAAAATTATCTGTGCGCAAAATTTCACCGCCGGGACCATTCACATCCACGCCGATCGGCTCCACCTCAAAACGTCTGTTCACTGTGCGGAAAACTCCAGCGTCGCCAAACAGTCCATCGAGATATTCCTGTACTGAAGGAAACTCTGCGGAACCGGTAGGACCCGCAATTTGCAGCGAGCCCGTCTGCGGCCACAGCAGTGCAGGCAGTTCTGCAGAATGATCAGGATGGAAATGGCTGATTGCCAGCGCAGACAGATCGTTGATTGCAGCACCGGCTTTGCCAAAATTAGCAAAGGTTCCACCGCCTGCGTCCACCATTAGCCGGCTGGCACCGTCGATCCAGAGCAGATAACCCGCAGAAGCCCGACCGGCTCCGAAGGGACCACCTGAGCCGAGAACCTGAACTGCGAGTGTCTGATCCACACATTGACTAGCCGGCTGAGCCTGAGCAGGCAGGGAAACAAACAGCACGGCAACTAAAAGCAATTGAGCAAAAAAATTGGTCGGAGTCTTGTTTGGCATGGGTCACAGAATAGTTGGGCTGAGATAAAAAATACAGCCATTTGCGCTGTTGCGCTGTAATGGGGCCAGCGGTCTTGAGTTTATAGGCAATTCATTCTGAATTATCAGGAAAAGCGGATTGGACTTAAAAGAATTTAGCTCTTATTCTCTGCAAGTGGTTTTTAGGGCCTGAGATAACAATGAAAACAACAAGTACGCTAACAATTATTTTTCTCTTTCTGAGCAGCTCGGTACTGGCTCAAAATCTGATAAGTGAATCTCTGACTAAGGCGCGCGCAAGCGATGGCAAATACATAAGCTGGCGAGAACATATAATCGATGACCCAGAGCGAGCAGGCTTTGCCCTTAGCGGCAGTGATGGCCTGGTCATGGGTGATATAGATCTGGATGGTATAGAAGACATCGTGTCCGTACATGAGTCCGATGCCGAATACGATTCTGCTACCCACACGCCCGGGTTCATACCTCCACCGGAAGGTACAGTGCGTATAGCCTTCGGATCAAACGATCCGGATAGTTGGTTCAATATTACCATCGCTGAGGGCACCGACGCCCCCGCTCCTGAAGATGCTGTGATCACTGACTTAAACGCTGACGGTTATCTGGATGTGGTGGTTGCCGCCGAGCAATCCCATTTGATTTATTTACAGAATCCTGGCGCGAATGCACGCACAGCGACTTGGCCTAGACTGATTTTACCCATGACCCAGGGACGCGGTTCTTATATTCGCGTGTTTGCTGGCGATTTCGATGACGATGGGGTGGACGAACTGACAGCACCCAACAAGGGCGCACAATCACCCGGGCCTGAAGATTTTGCCCGCTCTACTCCGGTAGAACTGTACAAACTCAACGGTGATCCCTTGCTGGGCGCAAGCTGGCAGCGAAACGTGCTGGGTAACTACAGCATTCCGCAAAATGCAGAACCGGTGGATCTGGATGGTGATGGCGATCTCGACATCGTAGTCGGCGCCCGCGGCGATGCACGCCTAGTCTTTTTTGAAAATACTGCTGCCAACAGTTTGGATTTCACCGAGCATGCCATTGGTATAAACGGTGCCAACATGGGTGGTTTTAATCTGGAGTATGCCGACCTCAGCAACGACGGCCGTCTGGATATCGTTGGCATGGCCAATAACGGACGCCTGGTCTGGATCGAGCAACCGGCAGACACTGACGACACCTGGAATGCCTACACCATAGGGACTATCTTGCCGGACGGTCTGGTGGGCATGGAAATAGCCGACATAGATAATGATGGCGACACCGATATTATGGTTGGCAGCTATAGCCGCGGACCCCGCACCGGCGATGGCGATGTGGACGTGCACGATGCGCTGGGGCGGTTAGCCTGGTTCGAAAATCCAGGTGAAGCCAAAAACGAATGGACGCTGCAAGATATTTCCAGGCGCAAGCGCGGCATGTTCGACAAATTTATAGCACGTGACGTCGATGGAGATGGCGACATGGATTTTCTCGGCACCAGAGGCAACAGCGCACCCTTCGACGGTGTGTTCTGGCTTGAGCAAGTACGCACGGCTACTGCGGTGGCAAATTTTCAGCGAGCCCGTGCACAGGAAAGTGATGAGATACCACTGCCTTAGATTTTAAGAATTCAAATAATAAAATTAATAAATAGGAAATAATTATGAGCCTCGTAAATTTTGATTCCATATCCAAACTATTAAACGACAACAAGGCAAAGGCAAAGCACAAACAGGAACTGTTTCAGGAAGTAATGTTAATGGTACTGGCTCGAGTGACCCGTGCTGACTCGAACATAGAGAAAGTTGAAATCACTAGAGTGCAGGAGGTTCTAAAAGAGCAATTGGGCCAGGATTTTTCCGAAGCCGACATTCTAACTGCTGCCTCTTCGGAGATATTCGAGAACCAATCTATTGAACGTTATCTTTCCAGTGCTACGCGCAAATTGAACGAGAGAGAGCGGGTTATAATTTTGGCATCGCTTGCTTCTGTTATTCGTAGCGATGACGAAGTCCGAGGTTTTGAGTTGGATTTTTTCGACAAAGTTGCACTGTCACTTAAAGCAACGCCATCGGAGATTGCGGGGTTGATCAGTGACTAGGAATTAGGACCAAATCACTGCTTCAATTAATAGGGGTTAGATGTAGTAGTGTCATTACCAAGGGAAACTGGCGGACTAATTACCAAGCGACTTTGTCGTGGCGGCGTACCAAAGGGGTTGTTCAAGAACAATCACTGTTTCACGGTCAACTGGCCACGGCCATAGAACTTACTCTCTGAATTCTAAGCGCTGTCGTTTGCATCTGTGCTCGAAGCCATATGCCTCGAACACCATTCGGGCTGATGTCAATTTTATACACCTTTTTCATCTGTCGAGAGACTTGAGCTTGACCCAGATGGGGGTTATCAAGAGAAAATTCTATGACGGTTTTTTCCAAATGTTTATCAGCTCGATTTTTGTGGTGATGGTCCTTGGTAATTTGCCGCTTGAGCCCCTCGGGGCCATGAGTTTTGAGTATATGCCGGTGTCTGTAAATGGTATCGCGAGACACACCACTCAGTCTGGCGGCCTCGGTGACGTTATTCAGCTCGTCAGCGAGCTTCAGTACATCCAGTTTTTTTTGGATGTCTAAATCAAACATCGAAGGTTTGGTTGGTTCAATGACCTCAGATACTGTTAAGCGTCTTCCTGCGAAGTACGCGGTGAACCCTTCGTGATCGAGTGTCCTTATTTCAATGCGCTGTTTGGCAATGCTGTGCTTGAGTGGTGATTCAATTAAGTAGAATTTATTACCGTAGCTGAACGTATGGTCGTTGCGTATTTTCCGATAGTCCTTCATCACGCAGATATCGTCTAGATTGATGTGACCAGGAACCGGTGTAAATTCAGAGGTTTCGTTTCTAGCCATAACCTCAATGTTTTTTTGCCAAAACTGAGGGATGAACACATCCTGCAAGTACCGGTTAGCGTTGCCTCTGTCTTTGATATTATTGAGCCTTAACTCAGGTATGAGTCTGTCCTGGAAGGTGTCAAACGAGCGCTCAACGCGGCCTTTACCTTGAGGTGAGTTAGCAAAGATGATCTCTATACCCAGCTCGCTACAGGCACGTTGTACTTGCGAGAAATTACAGCGTTTCGGTCCACCAAAGATGCCAGCCTTGTCCACATAAAGTACTTTGAATGTTCCTTTTTTGGCAATGAAATCACGTAGCACTTTCAGGCAACCTAACGTGGTTTCAGAGTCGAAGAACTCGGCATGTATTTCGCTGGTCGCATCATCGATAATAGCGATCAGACAGGATTTCTTGTCCCCAAACCAACGGTGTGGACTGCCATCCATTTGCAGCATTAAGCCAGGCGACTCCATTCGTTCCCGCTTTTTTCTTACCTGTGATCTTCGCCGTTTGGCGCGTTTTACATGGTGTATCTCATGCGCCCAACATCTCAAGGTTTCACGTTTGACTTGGATATTTTCGTTATTGGCCAGAAGCTCTCTAAGGTGGCAAAGATTGACATCAAAGTATTTATCTCTAATCAGCGCTTGCACCGCGCGCTTCACTCCCTCAGAGCTCTTGTTGGCAGGTGATCTACCACTGTTTTGATGAACGATGAATCGAATGCCTACTTTCTGGTACTTTTTCAGATAGCGTTCTATGGTTCGGCGGGATTTATTAAGTAGTTTGGCCGCATTAACAATATTTGTTTTACCTTCAGCAACCTTAGCAATAATGTCAGCAGTTAATTGTGCCTTGGAATCCATTTTAATCATCCTCTGCGACTCCCGAGCCTCTAGAAAAAGCTCAGAAAATCACTGATCAAATAGATCCGTCAATTTCCCTCGGTAATTAATTGCGACAGAATCGCTTGGTAGTTATAGTACGACAGAATCGCTCGGTGTTAACAA
>JAJFKE010000029.1 GCA_021773355.1 Gammaproteobacteria bacterium
GCGAAAAGGATGGTAGGTGCGCAAACATCAAAGGCTAGAGAGTAGCTCTCTCAATAACAAGCCGTATATACGTAAGCGGTTTACTTTTTAGGAAAACTTATAGTTGTAAAATAGGTGGAGTCCATATACGTCTTGGGAAAAAGCAGTGGCAATATAGAACGCTAATTTCGCGGTTTTTCTGGGCTTAGTTCGTTAATATGTCAATACCCTAATTGCTGTCTATAACCACACCATCCTCCAGTGTCACCCGCCGCATCCCTCTCTCAGCGAAGCGCGGGTCGTGGGTCACCATGCAAATAGTCTTGCCCTCAGCATTCAACTCATCCAGCAATTCCATAATGGCGTCGCCATTTTTGGAATCCAGATTTCCAGTGGGCTCGTCCGCCAATAATACCGAAGGGTCGATCACCAAGCCTCGGGCGACAGCAACTCGCTGTTGCTGGCCACCGGAAAGCTGTGACGGGAAATGATCTGCTCTTTGTGCCATGTTGACCTTCTCCAGCATCGCCATCGCTCTTTCATTGCGCTCTAGTTTGGTCATCTTGCGATAACTCAGTGGTAGTGCCACGTTTTCCAGTACTGTCAGGTCGCCAATGAGGTTAAACGCTTGAAATATGAAACCGATTTCGCGATTTCGAAGTTCTGCTCGCTGATACGCGTCTAATTGCTGTATCTCATGACCGTTGAGATAGTATTTTCCACTGCTTGGTATTTCCAGCAATCCCAACATAGATAACAAAGTTGACTTTCCACATCCTGATGGTCCGGAAATTGCGAGATAATCTCCTTCGTACACCTCCAGATTCACATTGCTGACTGCGTGTGTTTCCATCGTATCCGAGTTGAAGGACTTGCTGATATTTTCAAGTTTGATAAGTGTTTCTGCGCTCATGGACTACTCCTGAATTACTGATTTCTCTACTGTCTCTTTACCGATGGTGTTATTGATCTCGCAATGCTTTTGATGGATCAACTCGAACTGCTCGTTCAGCTGGAAGTGAAATTGCGACTACCGCCATCACAGCAATAATTACAGCTATGCTCAGGTAGACGACTATGTCAACTGGGCTGGTTTCATATAACAGTCTGGACAGCGAAGGCGCAGCAAATACCATGATCACGGCACCGATGCTTAGTCCTATGACACCTAGTAACATGCCTTGCAGAGTAAGTAGTGATCTGACTCGCATTGGGTTGGCCCCTAGCGCCACTCGAATGCCAATCTCCTTTAATCGTTGACTCACGTTATAGGCTACTACTCCTACAACCCCGCTCAGGGTGATAGCAAAAGCCAGTAAGGCGAATAGACCTATTAGCTGTGCTATCAAGCGTGGTGCCGACAACCAGGAGTCTCGAATCTGTTCCATTTCCACGATGCGAGTTATTGCCTGTTGCGGGTCGAAGGAATGAATTGTATCCGCCAGGTAATTTTTGACTTCGTTGCCAGATCCCGTGCTCTCAACAAACAGGTTGAGTCGGTTCATGGTGAATTGCAAAGGGGAGAACTGTAGATAAGGTGCAAAAACTGTTTCTACGGCGGGTGTATCCAGCGCGACAGACCTGGAGTTACCTACGACACCGATTATTTCACCCCAGCTTACACCATCGTCGGCGGACAGCCGCTTCCCTATAGGGTTTTCGCCAGGGAAGTAACGGTCCTGCATGGCCTGGTTAATAATATAAACAGGCGGGCTATTGGTATCGTCGCTGTCATAGAAGTACCTGCCGGTAAGCAGAGAAATATCAAGAACATCGAAGTAGTCTTTCGATACCGTAGTTGAGAACACAGCAATGTCTTCTGTGTTGTCGATGCTTGAGTGACCCTCGATTCGAATAGCTTGTGAACGATTAGGTATGTCTTCCAAAGGAACAGTAGAACTGGCTCCAACGCCGCCTATTTGTGGATGGGAGGGCAGTTCCCGTTCCAAAAATCGCAAGAATTCCCTGCGTCTGCTGGTGTCGCTGAACGTTGTAAAGTTAAGTGTCAGGTCGGCACTCAGTACACTGTCAGTTTTGAAACCAAGGTCTTCGGTGTTTAGTCGGTACAAGCTTAAACTGACCAAAGCGGCGCTGGTAAGAATAATAAATGCCAGTGCAAACTGTGCCACCAACAAACCCTGTCTTATCTTTTTGCTTGAACTGCTGGTGGTCACATTGCCGCTGCCTTCTTTGAGGGACCGATTAAGATTGCGGCGTTGAAACGCTGAGGCCGAACCACTTAGTAAGCCGGTGATAAGTGCCACACCAAGGCTAAACACAAGAATCGGTGTGTCCATGCGAACTTCACTGGCTAAAGAAGTGTATTGGCCAGCGAATTCAGACAGCACATCAATGCCAAAAAAGGCTATCACTATCCCTAATGCACCCCCGGTCAACGACAGCATCACGCTTTCTGTTAACACTTGTTTTGCAACGCGACCAGGGCCTGCGCCTAGCGACTCTCTAATGGCAAATTCTTGTTCGCGAATCGCCATGCGCGCTAGATTCAAATTCGCCACATTGGCGCATGCGATGAGCAGGACCAGACCGGTGAGACCAAGGAGTAAAAAGAAGGTCTGCCCAGAATCACCGGCCATTTCCGTACGCAGCGGCGAGAGATTGGCAGTGAAGCCCTGTTCTGCGGGATAGTCATCAGGGTACTGCGCAGTTAAGCGCTGCGCGATGCTATTGATGTCGGTATTTGCTTGCAGCAAACTCACCTGTGGAAGAAGTTTCCCATAGGCTTGAACAAAGGGCTGAGAACGGGTGTTGATAACCATGTCACTGCCTCGGCCCGGGCAGGTAGAGGCGCCAACCCAGATATCGTTGTCCATGGGGTAGGCTGGCATTGGAGGTAGCACTCCAATAACAGTATGCGCGTGATTATTCATTTCAAGGCTCATGCCAATGACATTGGGGTCACCACCAAATTTTTCGTACCAGAATCGATTGGACAGAACGATAAGTGGTTCTGATCCTGGTTCGTCTTCACCTGGCTGAAATGTCCTGCCCAGGATAGGCTCCAGACCTAATACATTAAAATAATCCCAGCTAACGACGCCGGTCTGTACGAACGCAGGGTCGCCCTGGCCCAGTAAGGTGAAGCTCATTTGGTGGTATTCGATTACATCAGACAGGGTTTCGGACTGTGCTTCGTAGTCAAACATCGTTTGCACCGAAGCCGCCACATCGTACTGATCAATATTAGGCCGGTTAGTCTGAATCTTTACTAGTTGTTCGCCGTCAGCGAAAGGTAGGGGGCCAAGTAGAACATGATAGACCATGCTGAATATGGCGCTGGTTGCACCAATACCAAGACCCAGTGTCACGATGATTAATGTTGTAACACCTAGGTTCTTTCTAAAATTGCGTAACGCAAAGCGCATATCTTCAAGTAAATTTTGCACTACTGTGCCTCCCTAATTACCGTCTAATTAATTACCTTAGAGTGAATTGATCGAATTGATTGAATTTAGAAGTATCAGAAACGATTACTCGATCACCTTCAGCCAATCCATCGACAACCTGAATTTCATCGGTGGATGTTTTGCCGATACGCACCAGTTTTCGAGTAGCTGTCTCACCAGTTTGATCTAACACAAACAAATTAACTGCCGCGTTTTCCTGACTGAATACGGGCCGCTTTAGTTTCAATACATCGCTAAGTCGTTCGAGCTGAATAACACCATCCACGCGTAGATCGGACCTGGCACCAATTAGTAATTCGTCATCAAAATACACATCAACAATGACAACGCCTTCCTGCACTTCGGGCTCTACCCGGCGCACAATACCTTTTGCACTGTTGCCTCCGGCAGAAATGACCACGGTTTGTCCTGGTCGAACATCCTTAACCTGGCTTTCTTGCACACGAAGCTCGGTTTTTAGATTCTTGTTGTCGGCCACCCGTGCCAGGATTGTGCCCTTGCTGAGCTGTTGACCCTGCTCGACGGGAATGTCCTGCAGGTGGCCGGAAAATTCGGCTCTGACCTGCAGTTCATCGAATAATTTTTGCTGTAGTTCCAGGACGCGGACAGATTGATTGATGCGAGCTCTTTTCGCGACCAGCTCTGCTTCATGCAATCTCTTCAGGCTTTCGAGCCTGCGTAGTTCGATCTCAAAGCGTATAGCTAATGCTTTTTCTTCAAGGATAGATTGGTTAAGTGATATCTCAGATACCGCTCTGTCTTCTGATAATTTCTGATTGGCGTTCTTGCGGAAATCAGCTAGCTCATACAGTGATTCTACTTCGGCAATTTGCGATTCCTGTGTGAGAAGATCATTGTTTAAGCGTTGTTCAAGCGCTTGATACTCGGCCTCTAGCACATCTAATTCCAGCTTGACCGAGTCTAGTAATTGTTCCAGATCAGGATTGCTGAGAGTCATAACGATCGAATCTTCGTTCACAGAATCACCTGGATCAAGAATGATATTCTCCACACGCGAATTCGATGTGGCCGCTACCCAGCGCAGCTCTGCCGGTACCAAATTGCCAGGGGCTCTTACTTCCCGTACCAGGTCGCTACGAACGACATCGCTAATTACCAGTTCATCTCGCTCGACAAAGACAGTGCTGGAGAAAGCATTGAAACGGGCATAGGCAATGGTGAATGATCCAGCCAGTATCAGAACACCGGCTATTCTTACAATAGGCCATCTTCTTGTGGTGGTTTTCTTTGGTATATCCATTAGTATTTCCGAGTCGTTCTTGCTTTCTGGCTTAAACCAGCGGGCGTAAACATAGGCGTCACTGCCAGGAACATCCAACGATTAAACTGAGTTGTTAGTTCCTAGAAAAACTGTTGCCACCAATTAGTAGCTTGCAGTGTAGAGAGTTGTACTTACAGGAGAAGATGGTTTCGTTGAACATGTAGCAATTGCGGTTGTATAACGGACAGCTGCGACGAAGGGGGGAGCGTTTGTCTAATCGCCGCTTTCCAAAGCGGCATAAAGTGAATCTTTATAACTACGTCCAAGATTCAACACTGTGCCGTCGTTAAGCACAACATTGTAGTCGTTGTTTTTGTTAGTGTGCAGCTCACTAACATGGCTTAGATTGATAATGGTTGAGCGATGTATGCGTTTGAAGCCTTGTGAACACAATCTGTTTTCCATGTTTCGCATGGTGTCACGCAAGAGGTGGGGTTTCTGTTTGGTGTGGATTGTTACGTAGTCTCCGGATGCCTCGATCCACAGAATGTCTGTTGCTTGTAAGAAATAAACATGGCCGTGGGACTTTACTACTATGCGCTCTGCGGCCTCTTTTTCTAAATTCGGACCATCCTCACTTGCTTGTTCCGCAGACTGATTGAAGACCTTGAGTAGCTGTCGAAGCTGTTCCCCACTCTGACGTAAGCTCCTTTGTAGAAATTGTTCTCGAATTCTATCAAGACTGTCACTGAGCCTGCTTTTACGCAAAGGCTTTAGTAAATAGTCCAACGCGTGGATGCGAAAAGCCTCCACGGCATGTTCGTCGAAGGCGGTCACGAATACAACCATTGGCATCTGTTCGTAGCCAATAGTTTTAACTACCTCAAATCCATTCATTCTGGGCATTTGAATGTCGAGAAACACAAGGTCGGGTTGCTGTTGTTCTATCGCTTGGACTGCATCGTTGCCATTCGCACACTGCTGTATAATTTGTACGTCGGATTCATCCGCTAGTAGCATCGCGAGACCTTCCCTCGCTAGGGGTTCGTCATCTACTATTATGGTACGCAGTTTCACTGTTAGGCTTTTCCAGTGTTTAAACTAATATTCATCGAATAATCTTCCGAATCCGCTTTGCCAGAATTATCGTTTAGGTGCTGGCCGGTTTCGACAGGTATTTCGATGCTTACACGCACACCTTCGCCCACGCTTGAATTGATGGTAAAAACAAAATTGTCTCCATACAATTGCTGCAGACGTGCCCGGACATTGCTTAGACCGATTCCTTCATTGAAGCTGGGCCCATAGAATTCCACGTCTCCAGGGCCATTGTCACTAATTTCGAGCAGAATTCGATCGGCTAGAAAGCTACTTTTTATTTCGATTTTGCCTTGGCCATCAATGTTGTTAATTCCATGTCGCAGGCTATTTTCCACTAATGGCTGCAGCAACATTGTGGGAACATCAACGCTGAGAGTTCTTCCATCTATCTGTCTTACTATGCTCAGTCGATCTTGAAATCGCTCCTGTTCTATTGCCAGGTAATTGTCCAGCAGTTCCAGCTCCGACTCCAAAGGTACTAACTGGCCCACGCTTTTTTCAAGCGTCATACGGAAAAAGTCACTCAAGCGATGAATCATTTCTCCCGCTGCTTTCGTATCATTTTTCTGCACTAGCACAGATATGCTGTTCAATGTATTGAACAGAAAATGCGGATTTACTTGCATCTGTAGTGCTTGCAGTTTCGACTCCGCCAAATATGTTTCCAGTCTGCTAGTGTTCTGCTCATTTTCTCTCACCATCTGTATGTGGCTCGATATGTTGAAGCTAGCTACAAACAGAACATAGATGATGATATCAGACAAGATGAAGGGGTCCGCAACAAGAAAGTGGCCCATGTGCTCCCAGCCTGCGTAAACCTTCATCGATTCCAGTTTGTTGTCTTCAAAAACCTGGTATTGATAGGCGACGGCAGCTAGATGGATAAGCGTAAAAAAGGCTACAAATAGTAAATGTAAGCCAAGATTTTTCAGCCATTGCTCAGGGTAAAACAGAAACCTCTTTATTAGCAACACGACAAGTGGAGACATGATCACCCAGGGCAGCCACATGCGGAAAGTTATATTGTAGAGATCATCGAAGGCATCATAGTCCCAGTTGCGGATAGTAATATTTCCCACTACTTCACGTAATAGAACCACGAAAGACAATCCCAGCCAGATCACAGTGAGTAATCTGACCACTATTCTAATATCGTTGAGATCCAGGTATTTTTGCATTGGATGTTACAGCGAGTTGAAAGTTCGATTGAGCATAGCATACAAGCTAAATCCTATTACTGTAAAAGCCCAGCTGTCATCGACGAACAGTGGCTAACAGCGGCTAGACAGTAGTCTGGTGTAGATCAACGGGTTTAGTGTTCGGATGTGGAGACGCTAGCAAATCGCCATCGCGAATTGCCTCGCAAATTAGATCGCGAGCAGACTCAGCGCAGCCACCTCATGCTTTGTCTGTACAGGGACGTTGTTGACCGAATAGGGAATTACAAGCGTCACTACTGGCCTTAGTATCCTGATTGTCTGCGTGATTAACAACTCAGTGAGGTGCATAGTGAAATCAACTTATCTAAATTCGACATTCGCAAACTGCCTAATTCTCTTAGTCGCTTTATTGGTTCTTCCAGCCTGGGCAGATGAGGCTGAAGAGAAACCATTGGCCCTAACGGGGATTGATCCAGTTCTCCTGACTCAGGGTATTCAAGAACTGGGTAAGCCTGATTTTGTAAGTGCAGATGAACACTTTCAATACCATTTTGCAAACCAGGCAAACATGAATCGCTTCAATACGGATAAAGCAAGATATGGGGTCCAGAACGAAATGTGCCCCGTGGTACCGTCTGGTCCCGGCAACCCGGCGATATTCACCGTGCACAAAGAAAAGATCTATATATTCGCCACCGGTTTCTGCGTGGGTCAGTTTGAGGCCTCGCCAGAGAGTTTTCTCTAGCCTGGTGTTTTTTGCGCTTGTCGCCAATCGTCAGACTTTCGTCTCTGCGATTGGCGAGCTTTATAGTGAAACAATCCCGGCTTCATGGCTAATCGAACCGCTGTGTCAATTCCGTTTTCTGCGGCTCAAACAAAGTGACTCAATTTTCAGCATCATGAAAAATCACTCCTAAAGTGTGTCGTTCTCCGCTGCTAACTTCGCTGACACCGTGTTTCGTTGTTACGCGGTAATATCCCCTTTTTCCCTTGGCTGGCCTGAAGTTGTTTGCAAATATGAGCATGTCGCCTTTCTGCGGGCTTAATACAATCGCTTTCGATTGAGATCTGGGGATTTGCTGGGTAAGTACAAATTCGCCACCGCTAAAATCGATGCCCGCCTGATTGAGGAAAAAAGCGGTCTGCAATGGGAAATAAACTTCTCCGTATAAATCTTGATGCAAGGTATTAAAACCACCTTGCCCGTATTTCAAAATCAATGGGGTAGGTTTGGCTTGATTGCTGGTTTTACACTTGGCCAACATATTTGAGAGCTGTTCCGGAAACTGTTTAGCAATGTTTAGCTGCTCCATCCAGGTGTTGGCGATTGGAGCAAGTTTTGGGTATAGCCCTGTTCTTAGTAATTGAACGAGTTCTGGCAGTGGATAATCAAAATATTTATATTCACCCAGTCCAAATCGATAACGCTCCATGACTACAGTTTTTCGATATATTTTCACAGCATCATAGTTATCGATCAAGTCCTGGCATTGCTGCTCCGACAGAAAATCAGGCAGCAGGGCATAGCCTTTTTCATGAACGTCGCTCGCTACCTTGTTCCAGTCCGTTTCTTCGATTTTGTTGGCGGTATTGGTCACAGTTCAGGTACTCAGTTTGTGTTATGTGGTTTAGGTGTAATCGGTCGGGCTGTGGTAGAACAAGTCGCTATCAGATTATTGTCTTCATCGCGTAGCTGGCCTTCCAGAAATGCGATTGAATTACCCAGGTAAATCGCCTTCGCTTCGGCTACTAGTACTCCTGCAGTCGCTGCTCGAATGAACGTGGTTTTTAGTTCGTGGGTTAACATCAGCTTGTTCATTCCGCTCGCTACTGTCCCGGCAATACCCATGGCATCGTCCAACATTGCGGTTAAGAACCCTCCTTGAATTGTTCCCATGGCATTGCAAAACGTATCGCTGGCTGTAAATTCGATTTTGGCTGTGCCGGTAGCCTCATCCGAGTCGAGTACTCTTAAGGCCAGTAACTCACTGGCTAGTAGACGGCGTCGCGTCGACAGGCCGCCAAAGGAATCACTCATCTGTTGCACGAATTTCTCATGGGGATTCGGCATGGTATTAGTCTCCGGTAACTGGGTCATCGACTGTGTTAGCTAGAAAGTCAGGAGCTAAAACGAAGGGATCGCCCCTAATTGCGTTAGTAAGGCTGCCTGGTCGAACAACTCCCATTCATAGTCCACCAGTTCTTCATGCAGTTCATACCAGATGACACCGGACCATCTGAGTTTTTTGCCGGTTGCGGCTATGCCAAGTAGCTCGCCCTGGTGGGTTCCTTCACAAACCCAGCGAGAAACCCCCGTATTGTTGTTAACAATCGCCTCACCCAAAGCACAATGAAAGTCCGGCATGGCGAGTCGGGTTGTCTCGATTCTGCTTTTGAATGCAGTCGCGCCGTAGAGAGTTTCACCTGGAATGTCGCGCCTGTAGTTTTTACTGACACATTCGTCCACTATCTCAAGATGACCCTGATTCCAGCCTTCCTCAATCATTCTTACTATGGGCACGGGGGTCTGCATTTTCTTCTCCATTATTTTTAACATTAGACGCTACGTATAAGTTAGCTGCGACCTGTGTTTGTGTCTTCCCAATAAAGGAAAGGCAATAAATCTATTGTTCAACGTTGTTTTGATCTGCACGGCGGAAGTAAGTTGAGAAATGCTGCTATTTTTAAATTACTTTGCCGAAATTGGAATGTGGTGTGGCTGCAACATGGTTAATGTCGCTCTACCTAAACAACTTTGTGGAGTGATGAAATGAATTACGCGATACTAGCAACTATGTCCGACAAACCTGACATCGACAGTGGCAATGACCTCTTATGGCAGGTTGTTGTAGATCGTGATGCAGCCTACGATGGAAAATTATTCTATGCTGTCGTAACCACGGGTATCTACTGCCGCCCTTCTTGTTCAAGCAGGCGTCCCAAACGTGACAACACTACCTATTTTTTTGATCAAGCCACGGCAGAGAACGAGGGGTATCGAGCTTGTAAGAAGTGTCATCCGCAACGTGCTGATGCCGAGGCTATCTACCCGGCAGAGCTGGTTGCTGCTTGCAAGATATTCGAGAATGAACTGGAAGGGGACATCAGTATTCCGAGCGTCGCCGCCAGGGTCGGGGTAAGTGACAGAACCCTTCGTAATTTGTTTGATCGCTGCCTTGGAGTGTCGCCCAAGCGCTATCTCGATGCTGTCAGGCAGGCGCTTTTTCGACGGGCGCTGAAGCGTGGTGAAGCGGTGACCGACGCGGTGTACGAGGCCGGTTACGGCGCCGCGAGTCGAGCCTATGAGATGTCTGAATCCATGCTGGGCATGACCCCGGCGCGTTATGCTGGAGGTGGTAAAGGTGAGACAATCTACTTTACTGTGAGAGAAGTCAGTTTTGGTTTTATTATCGCCGCCGGCACGCAATCTGGGCTCTGCTGCGTGAGGTTGGGCGCGAAATGCTCATCTCTTACCAAGGAGCTTAAAGCTGAATTTCCTCTCGCTACTTTAGTCGAGGATCAGGAGCCGGTACTAACCTGGGCCACTGCTCTGGTTGACTACATCAATCAGCAGCGGGCCTGGCCAATATTGCCAGTGGACATTGCGGCAACCGCGTTTCAAGCGAAAGTCTGGGCAGCGTTACGGGCCATACCTGCTGGCATGACAGCTAGCTATTCCGAAATTGCTGAAAAAATAGGAAAACCAAAAGCGGTTAGGGCCGTGGCGACGGCCTGCGCGTCCAACCCTGTGGCGTTGGCGGTGCCTTGTCACCGGGTGCTGCCAAAAGCGGGCGGCATCGGCGAATATCGCTGGGGCTCCCAGCGCAAACAGAAGCTGTTGCAGCTTGAGAAGGACTAGTGACTAGTGACAAGGCTGAACAATTGCAGAAGAAGTTAGAAGGCAACCTGAAACGCTTCATTATTTTTCGGCTTTTCTATACGGCACGCTTTTACTATCCGGTATTCACCGTTCTGTTTCTTGACTACGGGCTGAGCCTGGAACAGTTCGCCATGCTTAATTTGGTATGGGCACTCACTATTGTATTTGCCGAAGTGCCCTCTGGCGCGCTGGCGGACATTGTTGGCCGTAAGTCCCTGGTGGTGTTTGCGGCGCTGATGATGGTCGTGGAGATGGCCTTGATCGTGCTCGCGCCAATAGGTTCTTCAGCGCTACTGTTCTGGATGTTTCTCGGTAATCGTATTTGTTCAGGCCTGTCTGAAGCCGCGGCCAGCGGTGCCGATGAGGCGCTAGCCTATGATTCATTAAAGGCTTTGGGGCGCGAAGATGAATGGGCAAAACTGCTTGAGCGAACCACCTTCGTGGTCTCCATCGGTTTTTTCTCGACCATGATTCTGGGTGCCTTTGCCTACGATCCCAGTGTCGTAAATTCCGTGCTTGGCGTAATTAATTCTGAATGGCAGTTAGATAACAACATCGTAATTCGATTGCCGGTGATTCTGACTCTGATTACAGCCTGCATAGTTCTGATCACGGCATTGGGATTCCATGATCTTGATGAGAAGGAAGAGAATGGCGAAGCAGAAGATTTTTCCAGCAGGAATGCCCTATTGGATTCTTTCAAGCAGATTGCCGTGGCGGCAAAATGGACCGTTAGTCACCGCTTTGTCCTCTTCGTAATTTTAGCTGGGCTGGCATTAGATAGTGTCGGTCGTCAGTTCGCTGTATTGGCGAGTGAGTACTACAGGATTATCGAAATTCCTATTAGCTGGTTCGGTTTTATTGGTGCGGGCATGGCGCTCATCGGCATTGTGAACGCACGCTTCTCTCGCTATCTGGTGAGTGTGCATTCACCGTTCTTTAATTTCATGACCTTGTCGGCGATTCTTTTGACTGGCCTGGTGGGAATCGCTCTCGCCATACCCTATTACGGAGTGTTATTCGCAATCGGCGCATTCGCGATGATGGGCATGGTGCAATTCCAGGCCAGTTATTATATTAACAAGGCGGTCAGCTCGGAGTTACGCGCCACGGTGCTGAGTTTTAAAGGGCTGGCGTTGAATCTCGGCCTGGGTTTCGCGAGTCTGCTGTATACTGGTTATGTTGCTGCACTGAGATCGTCGCAACAGGGCCGCTACGCGGCTGAAGAACCCGAGAACGGAGTATTTGTTGGTGCTTTAATGGCATTCCCGGTCTATTTTCTTGCGCTGTTCTTTATACTAATTGTCTTAGCGCGACTTTTAGTAAGTCAGCGCGATGTATTCTTTAGAAAACCTGTTAACACTAAGTAATTACAGAAAGAATCTCCCGTTAATAGGAGTGCATAAATAAGCTAGACATACTTTCTGCTGTGGAAGGAGTCGCCGGGTCAGATTGTTCATCGCTCTGTCGTTAAACCGCATCTTCCAGCACTGTCTTTATAGTCGGATTGTTTTCCAAAGTCTTATGCACGGGGCAGCGATCTGCTATCTCCATCAATCTTTTTCTTTCGGCATCTGACAAATCACCTTTCAATGTGATTCTCCGCTCCAGAGTGTCGATAAATCCGCTGTCGCCTTCACAGCCCTCACAATCTTCGGCATGATCGCGTCGATGACTCAACTCAATATTGACATCCTCAAGGGCGATCTTTTTATGATTGGCATACATGCGCAGGGTCATGGATGTGCAGCTGCCCAAGGCAGCGAGTAGATGTTCATAAGGATCGGGCCCGAGATTCTGGCCCCCGACTCTAGTTGGCTCATCGGCTAACCACGTATGATCGTCACTATGGACAGTGCGAGTGAACTGCTTATTCTTTTCGCCAACCACGACATGACCTTTGCTAAGCTCTGGGCGTTTGCTGTCTGCGGCTTCTGCACTTGCTTTTGCCAAGAAGCGGCTCGCCCAGGCACTTATACAGGCAGCCACATATTCCGAGTCCTCTGCGCGGCTGAGTAAATGATCGGCCTTGTCCAGGCTAATAAAACTCTTGGGATGCAGGGCCTGAAGGTATATTTTTTCTGCTTCGACGATGTTTACAGTTTCATCTGTAGGTGAGTGAAGTATTAGCAGAGCGCGACGCAGTTTCGAAATATGTTCGTTATTGTGGCTGCGGATATCATCAACAAATTGCTTTTTGATTTTGAATTTACGGCCGGCCAGATCAACTTCTGCCTCGCCTTCGCTTGTAATCCTGTCCATATCGGCACTCAGTTGCTTACTCACGTGTTCGGCGTTGAAGGGTGCGCCTATGGTTGCAATAGCAGTTACTTCTGCAATTCTATCGGCTGCCTTCAATACTGCCGCACCGCCTAGGCTATGGCCGATCAATAACTGGGGTGCTTGAAATTCGCTGCGCAGGAAATCTGCTGCTGCCACCAAGTCTTCAACATTCGACGAAAAATTGGTGTTAGAAAAATCGCCGTCACTATTTCCTAGGCCAGTGAAGTCAAATCGAAGCACGGCATAGCCCAGAGCGACCAAGCCTCTTGAGATACGCGAAGCGGCAGCAATGTCTTTGCTACAGGTAAAACAGTGAGCAAATAATGCATAGCCGCGAACAACACTAGTATCAGATGACTCTAAGAGTCCTGCTAATTTGATTCCGTTACTTTCGAATTCCACTTTATTGCGTTTGAGGGGCACGATATTTGACTCCACCTATAATGAATTTGAATCGCATTGAAGTTTTGAACGAATAGTCTCTACGATAATGTGTTCCCGGCCAAGTAGACAGTGATATGGGCGAAAAGATTTCACAGAGCATCGCCTACAGTTATGTTTGCCGATGTGCTGCACGCAGGCTTGTGTGTAGGCCGACTCAATCCAGCTTGCCAAGTCAGAGTCTTCATCTTTTATTGAGTCAATGCGAACGCGATGATTGACCATGGCATTGAAGCCGCCGGATTTTTGCAACTTCTCTGTGAACTCAACATCCTGCAGATAAAGCCCAAGGTCTATTCGGGTTTTGCTAGAGGCTTGAATTAGCGCGAACCGCTTCGATCGCCCCAGGCTCACATAGGTTTTTCGGCGATACCACTACATCAGGGCCGAGTGCCGAGACTACTTGAATTGCCAGCTGTCTTCAGCTGCCAAGACTGAGCGAACATCATCTCCTTCTAGCCACTGCATTGCTGACTGGTCGTCACGCAGGGTGCTGTCCCAAAATGCTGTGCTGAGTGCCATGATGGCAGGATGATGGGCTGGATTGCGTGGATTCTGAATCGCCGATAGCGGACGATCCGTGAAGGCATGGTGTTCGCCTTCAAACAGAACCAATTCGTACTTACTGCCTACAGGCAATGCGGGAAACACTGCCAGTCGGTCTTCTACTGTAGTGTCATTCACTACGCTGACGTCGTTGCTGCCGGTCATGACTAACCAGGGTATATCGACATCAGCCAGTAACTCGGCTGCAGTAGCAATATCGGTAACGCTACCGCTTAATGGCATAGCAGCTTTTATACGGGGGTCGCGGGTACTATAACTAAGCCAGGGCACGATCTCACCGCTGGTAGTTTGTGTTGTGCGTGCACCGAAGGAATGACCGGACATGCCGAGGCGATCGAGATTCATGCGCTGATTCAGGGAATGAGAGCCGTCTGAATTCCAAACCTCCAGTTGATCGATGACCGCGCTTACATCGGCAATCCGCGCTATAACATTTTCGGCGCTGGCTGCAGCCTGCAGGGCGCTCAGCAATTGGGCAGCAGGCACACCGTCGAGAATGCCTGAATCGCTACCGGCATGTTGCATGAAAACCGTCAGATAGCCGCGAGCCGACCAATGTTCACCTAGATACACCGCGGTCTCGCGACTTCCTCCCAGACCGTGGCTGAACAGAATGACCGGCGCAGCTGCCAAACTCTCGGGCAGGAATATCAGTAGCGGTATTTCCCTATCTCGACTGTTGTCCAACATAGATGTATCGAGCGTTTGCAGATTCGATGACTCGATTGACAGTGGGTCGTAACTCGCAATACTCACCTGCAAGGGAGAGCTGCTGTAGTAGAGTTCCTCTGCGGCGCTGTTCAAATTGTAAGCCAGATAGACTGACAACTTGCGACCAGCCAATCCCAGGCTGCCTAGTGACAGGTTTTCTACTATGGGTATTTCAGTCAAGGCCGGTAAGGCTGCATCTTCAACGCTCGCAACCAGGTTAGCTGGATCCAGGTCCCAGAGAGAAAAAGCACCATCAGCACCACGCATGTAGAACTGGCCATCAAGTTCGATGAGTACGAACAGCTTGCCGACTTGATTTATGTGTGCTGCTTCGACGGCTATTTGGCTTGTGATGCTGATTGTTTCGGAAGAGGAGAACTCATTTCGGTAGGTGATTCCGTCCGTGCTCGCTCCCGCACGAAAGACAGCCGACGTCGAGCTGCCACTAACCGCTGCAGCGCCGACAAGGGCCGGCAAATCTTGAGCCCAGGCCGTAGTTGCCAGTGTCAATAGGCTAAAAATAGCTGCTTTGGAAAGCTTGAGAAAAATGTTTAGTTCACTCCATACTTCGGTAATGGCTTTTCAGTATACACGGCACATTAAGATAGGACTTCATTATCTAGCAAACGCGGCAGCAGGGATTTGGTTTACCGTTTGAGTGTTCTGAATCACGTTCTCCCAGCTTTTGTGAATGGAGAGGACGCTTCAATAATTGAAAATATTATTAGCATGAGCTGATCAGTTGGGCCAGTGTTTCAATCCCTCGCCTTGCTTCAATCGTCGATGCGTGGCTAAAATTTAGTCGAATATAACTCGCACTATGCTCCGACTGCGGGAAAAAAGACTCGCCTGGCATGAACGCAACACCTTTGTCTATCGATCTGCATAATAATTTTTTTGTATCCATATTACGGTTGAGCTTCAGCCAGAAGAACAAGCCGCCTCTTGGTGTTTCCCAGCTGGCGAGATCAAAAAAATATTTCATCAGCAATTGCTCGAAATAGTCGCGTTTGCAGCGGTAGCATTCCACTAATTGCTGCATGCGTTGCAAGCGATTGCTATCTTGCATCTGCTGCAGAGCGAGCCACTGGCTGAGACGATTACTATGCAGGTCGGCTGCCTGTTTGAGACGAGTCAGGTAGGGAAGCAGGTCATCTGAGCAGGCCAGATAGCCCAGGCGAATTCCCGGCGACAGGGTTTTCGAAAACGAGCCTTGATAAATCCACGAACTTTTCTCTAACAGACTGCATACGGGCGAGCGGTTACAGTCGTCATAAACAAGGTCTCGATAGGGATCATCTTCAAACAGCGGGATGTTGTGGCTGTCACAATAATTTGCCAGTGTCGCTCTCTCGTCCGCGGAGTAACAGTGCCCCGTTGGATTCTGAAATGTTGGAATGGCGTAACAAAGTGCGGGTTTGCCTTGATTGCTATTGGCTAACAGGCTGCCCAAATCCAGAAACTGAGCGCCGAAAAAACGAAACACCTGCAGGGCAGCAAGATAGGTTGGGGATTCCACGGCAATCGAGGTACCAGGGTCGATGAACAGCTTGGCTACCAGGTCCAGGCCCTGTTGCGAGCCGGATAGAATCAGTACCTGCTCGGAATTACATCGCAGGCCGATTTGCTTGAGCTCGGCAGCGATTGCGGCGCGCAATTCTGGTTCGCCTTCGCTCGGCCCATACTGTTTGTATTTGGCAGGCATGCTGCCGACCTCGAAATCTGGAAATGACGCTGCGTCCGGCAAGCCACCGGCAAAAGAAACCATGCCAGCTTGATCGATGACCGCCAGAATCTCCCGGATAGGGGAGGCATGTAAATTTGCAGTCCTACTAGACAATTGATGCATGGCTTTACACCCAATCAGAGTTTACAATAGGTCAATATAATTTACCTAATTGGCTGAGTGTAAGCGGTCAAGGAAACTATGTCAATATGGTTGACCAATTAAACAGTAAAGAGCTGCGTGAGGCGATAGAACAGTTTTATTTCGCCTATCGATCTTTCACATCAGGACCCGATCGAATCTTGCAAGAGCAGGGGCTTAGTCGTGTTCATCATCGTATTCTGTATTTTGTAGGGCAGAATCCGGGCGTGAATATCAACGAATTGTTAGCCATTCTCGATGTTAGCAAGCAGGCTCTCAATGCGCCGCTTAGAAAACTTATTGAGGAAGGACTAATACAGCAGAAAACTGCCGAGCATGATCGTCGTGTGAAGCGGCTTAGTCTTAGTAAGGCTGGGCAAAAATTAGAAGCTAAGCTGACAAACACTCAGCTGCGGCTATTGGGAAACGTTTTTGCAGAAGCTGGCAGTCAGGCGGTTTCTGGCTGGCGTGAAATTATGGGAGAAATTAAGTAAAAGAGTAACCGTAGGGGTAACGAGCAAGGCTGAAGGATTTTTAGCCCTTGGCGATTGTAGGCGGTGGCTTTAAAACAGATGTGTGGCGCGAAGCATCGCTCCATCTGGAATTAACAGCAACGGAATTAGGGCCATCTTGCTGGCATATAGTATTTCTCTTCGAATTCGATTACAGTCCCTAAAGCCTTATATTTCGGGGCGCTCTCGCCTCACTGAAGTAACTGAGAATTCGCTAAAACAGAACTGTAAGACAGCGACGCTTGCAATAAAGCGGTCTCTGCACAGGAGAATAATATGCGCATTATCACTGCAATGGCGCTAGGCCTAACCCTAGCCAGTCCACTGCTGTTTGGTCAGATTGCCCCCGAACAAATCTCTGTCGAAACCATGCCCGCGCCCGGGACTAATTGGTTTATCTCCAAGACCGGTGGCAGTGCCCGTGTTTTCGATGCCGAAACCGGTGAGATGCATGGGCTATTGTCTTTATCTGACTGGACGCCGGCGGTTACCATGTGGAACCCGAGCAAGGAATTCTATGCAGCCGAGTCTTACTTCGCTAGAGGCATACGCGGCGAGCGCACCGATATGGTGGCGATCTACGATTACGATAATCTGCGCCCCATCGCCGAGGTCATAATCCCCAACCACATGGCGCGTTTGGGCGTTCGCGCCCACTTGGCTCTGTTGAATAACGGTCGCCATCTTGCTGTGCACAATATGAACCCCGGTCACTCCGTGACTATTGTAGATGTTCAAGACCGCGTTTTCGTTTACGAGATATCCACCCCGGGCTGTGCGGTGAATATGGCGGTTGGGCAAAATGATTTCTTGCAGATCTGTGGCGATGGCACCCTGCAACTTATCCAACTGGATCTAAGCGGCTTCGAACAGAACAGAGAACGCAGTGAGATGTTCTTTAATGTGCAGGAAGATGCGGTATTTGATCGTGCTGCTAAAACCGCCAATGGTTGGCTACTGCTTAGTCATACTGGTTTGTTGTTCGAAGTTAGTACTGACGATGATGAAATACTCATAGAAGAGGCTTGGAATATTCCTGGAGCCGCAGATATCGGCTGGCGTCCCGGTGGTCGTGGAGAATTTCTTTCGGTGCATCATGACTCGGGTCTACTGTATGTGGCCATGCATGAGGGTGGGGTGGACACTCATCATGATCGCGGCACGGAAATTTGGGTAGTGGACTTAAACAGCAGACGACTCCTGCGCCGTATGGAAATGGAATCTGAAGTCGGTACCTTGTTGGTTACTCAGGAAGACAATCCTA
This sequence comes from Gammaproteobacteria bacterium, assembly GCA_021773355.1. Lineage (GTDB taxonomy): Bacteria > Pseudomonadota > Gammaproteobacteria > Pseudomonadales > Pseudohongiellaceae > UBA9145. The sequence goes on from JAJFKE010000029.1 coordinate 18,416, forward strand.
AGCTACTGGTGCAACCATTTGGCGGTGAGGGGGGTGGCACCCAGATATACAATGCTCTTACATTCGTTCTGGAGCGCTCGATCCAAGCCCCGGGTGCGCAGATGTTTGAGGATTTTTAGGCCATGTTAGACCCGCTCATTTTTAGATTGATTGCCATCGCCTTTGCCTTGCTATTAATCACCGCAGGTTTGCACAAAATTGGCGACAGATTGCGCTTTCAAGGCATTCTTCGCGGCTATCAGATTTTACCTGAACACCTGATAGCTCCAGTTAGCATGACAATCCCTGTGGTTGAAACATTATTAGGCCTAGCTTGGGCGTTTGCCTGGCAGATTGATCTGGTCTCTGTGGCGACAGCAGCACTGCTCACTGCCTATGGCATGGCCATGGGAATTAATCTTATGCGCGGCCGTAGCTATATCGACTGTGGTTGTGGTTTTTCGTCGCTAAAAGCTAGTCAAAACGACAGTGGTGTGCAGCAGTTATCAAAGTGGCTGGTGGTTCGCAATCTGGTTTTGATGGTGCTTGCAACTATTGCCAGTGCTGATGTTTCAGACAGAAGTATGGGGGTGTTGGATTATTTTTCCCTGGTCGCTGCGCTACTCGCTCTGATTTTTCTCTACGCTGCCTTCAATCAGTTGTTAGTGAATAACAATGCTATCGATTCCTGGCGCAAACCTTTGCTTAAGAAGATCGAGGTTGAGGTGAGCCATGACTGAAGCATTACTAATTTCCAATATTGTCTTATGGCTTGTAATTATCGCCTTGGCCCTGTTGGTATTGGCATTGACTCGCCAGGTAGGCATACTTCATGAAAGAGTCGCACCGGCGGGAGCCTTACTTCCAACTTCTGGACCGAAGGTTGGCGAGATAACTGAAGCCCTGGAACTCAAGGCCTTGGATGGCACGCAGTTGATCCTGGGTGGAGAAAATAATACAAAGCTCGCTACCTTTATCCTATTTATTTCGCCGACTTGCCCGGTGTGCAAATCATTGGTGCCAACCGCGATATCCTTAGTTAATTCCGAGAAGTCTCGCATGCGATTGCTGTTCGCCAGCGACGGTGCTGACTCTGACAAGCAAATGTCGCAGCATAGATCCTATGTAACTGATCTGAATATCAGCGAGTACCCCTACATTATTTCGCAGCAGTTAGGAATGAGCTATGAAGTAAGCAAACTGCCGTTCGCGGTGCTAATCGGCGCCGATGGAATCTTGAAGAGCAAGGGGTTAGTGAATACTCGCGAGCATATGGAAAGCCTTATCGAATCCATGGATTCAGGTATTGCAACGTTACAAGATTTTGTCGGACTTTCATCGTCAGATAAGGCCGATAAGGAAGATGAAGCGGTTAAAGAATTTGAGCGATCAACGGTGGAACGCACATCATGAATATTGAAAGAATAATAGACAGTGGTTATTACTGGATTGATGACAAAGCACGGCGCACTAGCCTTTCTTTAGCGCGCAAACTATCGCGACGAAACTTCTTGTCGAAACTCGGCATGATGTTAGCAGGCGCGGCGGCTTTTCCACTGCTGCCCGTGTCTCGATCTTTCGCGCAAAATTCCATACAGGAGGTGGGTGACCCGCAAAGTTGTGAATATTGGCGATACTGTGCCATGAGTGGATCGATCTGTGCCTGCTGTGGTGGCTCTTCCACGTCTTGTCCTCCGGGCACGCAGCCTTCTCCAATATCCTGGGTTGGTACCTGTCATAATCCGGTGGATGGGCGCGACTATCTCATGTCCTACAATGATTGCTGCGGCAAGTCCTACTGTGGTCGATGTAGTTGTCACCGTACCGAAGGAGATAAACCTGTGTATTTCAACAGCACCAGCAGCACGGTGTATTGGTGTTTCGGCGTCGAAGACACTAGTTATCACTGCACCGTTTCATTGGTGCTAGGCTCTACGGACCAGTAAATGAGAGCGTGGGGTATAAGTAGCCCTCGGTGGCATGCTTCGAATATTGGCAAAAAAATAACACTGGCTGTGCTGGCACTGTTGTTTGCCTTAGGCCCTATGGCAGCATCCGCTGCTAGCCCAAGAATTAACTATCTGTTGCATTGCAGTGGTTGTCATCTTCCCGGCGGCGAGGGTGCGCCACCGAATGTACCCACGATGCACGATGTACTCGGCCGTATGATGGCGGTTCCGCAGATGCGCTCCTATCTTGTGCGAGTGCCCGGCTCGGCGCAAAGTGCACTCAGCGATACTGATCTAACTGCTGTCGTAAACTGGGTGCTAACAGAGTTCAATGCCAAGACGCTACCTGCGGACTTCGAACCATTGACTCGCGACGAAGTAGCCACTGCCAGGAAAAGCATTCTCGCCGACCCGCTTAAGTACCGAATACAGCATTGGCGTAATTACGGCGAGGATTAGTCAAACGTTGTGAGAGACAGTCACTGACGTAGTATTATTTCTGTGCAATAATTTCCACATGATCTCACGCCGCAGTGCTCTGCAAGCGATTGGGTTCGGTCTTAGTGCTTCGGGATCTTGTCTGTCTCCTTTGATTCTCGCGCAAAGTACACAGGCCGAATTACAGCCACTCAATATTCCCTCTCTGAATAACGGAGTGCTTAGCTCGGGCACCAATAACTTTGAACTAAGGCTGCAGCGTGGCAATCACAGCTTTCTTGCTGGCCTAAACACCGAAACTCTTGGTATTAATGGCGGGTATTTAGGGCCCACCTTGCGCTTCAAGCGTAACGATAAAGTCTCGCTGCAGGTGAAAAATTCCATAGGTGAGGCGTCCACCTTACATTGGCATGGCTTTCATCTGCCAGCCACTGAAGACGGGGGGCCACATCAGGAAATAGCCGCAAATCAAATCTGGAATCCCAGCTTCGATGTTGTGCAGTTTGCCGGTACCTATTGGTATCACTCCCATGTAATGCATAGAGCTGGCGAGCAGGTATACAAGGGCCTGGCAGGCATGATCATAGTCGATGACGAAGAGCAGAAAGTTGATCTGCCAAGCGACTACGGTGTCGATGACATTCCCTTAATAATTCAGGATCGCCGATTCGACAGTAATGGTTCTTTCATATATATGAATCGTTATGAAGATCAGGTGATGGGCATGATGGGGGACACTATTTTGGTGAACGGTACCAATAATCCTGTGTTTACTCCCGCAACTCGTTTTGTTCGCTTGCGCTTGCTCAATGCTTCAAATGCTCGTAGTTACAATTTGGGATTCAGCGACAACAGAGAATTTTATCAAATTGGCACTGACGGCGGCTTGTTGAATGAGCCGGTAGCAATGACACGTTTGCAGTTAGCCGTAGCCGAGCGCGCTGAGATTTTGCTTGAGTTTGATCCGGGTGAAGAGACCACACTGATAAATGTAGCGCTGCCGTCTGGTTTTCCCGAATTTCCCGGTGCCATGAGTGAAATGATGCGCGCGCTAAACACGCAAGGCTTCGACATTCTGCGATTTCGTGCAGGGCAGCAACTGGCAGAGAATATCGCCCTTCCCGGTAGACTGAACGAAATCTATAGACTTCCCGAAGCAGCAGCCACCAACACCCGAGAATTTCGACTCTCCATGGGCGCCGGAATGCGCAGTGGCGATGATAGAGGTCCTGGCCGTGGTTCTCGTAACGGTCGCGGCGGTGGTTTCGGCGGTGGCAATTTCTCTATCAATGGCCGGCGTATGGCAGAGAGCTACATTAACGAACGAATCGTATTCAATACTACGGAGATATGGGAGCTTAAAAACACCTCCCCCATGATGCACCCGTTTCATGTACACAACGGTCAGTTTCAATTATTGGACAGGAATGGCAACCCGCCCCCTGCTAATGAAATGGGTTGGAAGGACACAGTGAAAGTGAACCCGGGTGAGGTAGTGAGGATTATCATGCGCTTCACTGATTTTCGCGACGAGAATAATCCCTATATGTACCACTGTCATATTCTCGAACATGAAGATCGCGGGATGATGGGGCAATTTTTGATTGTTTAGTTGTAGTGATCACAGAATCAATAAGGTTTTAACTTCACTTATTGAAAAGTGTTAGAGTCATTCGATTCCAGAACTAAAAATGGGAGCCGCCATGAATTTTAAAATTGTTGCAGGTATTGCTGCAGGGTTTGTTAGCTGGTGGCTGGCTTTTTATGCCACAACTGCTGTCTTTGCCGTTGCCTGGCCGGAAATGTTAGAAGCAGGCAGACCGGCAATTAGAGATAACGATTGGAGTCATATTACTGGCTCCATGCTTTCACTTTTGTTGCTGATGTATTTCTGGGTAAATCCCATTGCCGGCTGGGTGACTGTATTTATCACCAAGAATAGAAAGCATGCATTGATTACGGTGATCCCTTTATTCGCTTACGCCGCCTACGCGCACTTCTACAATTTGTGGAATCTACTGCCTGACTGGTACAACCTGGCTGTTCCCATTTTGATTCCGCCTTTGGTTTATCTTGGCGGCAGTCTGGTAAAGTTGGAGGGCAGTTAAAATCTGATGGCTGTTTTAATAAGAGGTGGAATTCGAACAAAGCTGGAACTATTGATACATTTTCAGGTCGGACTAACTCCTGCTTGGGCGCCTGGTTAATAAACCGTCTATATTATAGTGCTACGAATAGGTCGCAGAACAGCATTATCTCCGCCTACCTCGGACTGTCGAATTCCCAAGCCTTGTAAAAAGAGTTCCCTGCAGTCTGTTTCCATCAACGCTGCCATTGAAGCTTTTGTTTGGCAGCTGTTTTGGGTTTTCAGCCCTCGGCACCTCATTTGACCAGACTATTCTGCTTCCTGACAGCACTTCGGCGTCAACAACTATCGTTGTTTCGCCAGCCATACTAATGGCTCCATCCGCTGTAACCGTCCAAACAGAAATTTGATCTCCCGATTGTGATTCGGTCGTAACGTCCCAAACGCCCACACCAACGGGTTCGACATCGCAGCTCACAGAAAATATTGCAAGTAAGGTAATCGCCTTTACTCTTAAGAAAATTTTCACACCATTGCCCTTATTCTTTTCGACGAATCGATTCTGTCCAATCGTTTCGATTATCCACTAATTTCCGCTACTGAAGCGATTAGGTTTTTAACTGGAATTCATATTTTTTACGCAGCCCCTATTTGTGTTTGTCATGTAGTTCACAAATATTGAGGGTGCCTGGAATTTTCCTTAAAACTTGCCTTTTGTTGCCGAATCAAGTAGTTAATGTGGAGACCCCTTGTTAACGACTAGCAGCGTAACGAACAGTATAATGCGTTTGAGAAATCGTTTCTCATAAACGTCCTGCTTTGTAGTTGTGTGAACAGATTACGTTTATGGTTTGATAATGTTATGACGGCAACACCGTTTATCTCTGTTTATTCTGAGGATGCTCTCACCAGGTCTTCTGTTTCCCGAATGCTGAACTCGACACCAGCATGCGTGATCGTAGTGATTTTACTCTACATAGCGACCGCGAAACTCGGTTATCTCGTAGTATCTAACCCCAATAATGTCTCTGCCGTGTGGTTACCTTCAGGTATTGCCCTGGGAGCAATTTTGTTGGCTGGCGTTCGCGTTTGGCCTGGTATCTGGCTTGGAGCATTCCTGGCTAATACTGTGGTGTACAACGGGCTGTCCTGGGGATCAATTGATGTATTACTAAGCATAAGCTTCAGTACAGGGGCTTCGTTACAGGCAGTGGTCGGTGCAGCATTGATACAGCGCACAATGTCCGATAGTAATCTGCTAAAAAAACCTGAACATGTCTTCAAATTCGTTGGCGTGATAGCTCTAGCGTGCATCATCGCCGCCAGCGTCGGTGCGGCAAGCCTTTGGGTGGCCGGACAAACGGCTACCTCAGCCATCGGCAGAACATGGTTGACATGGTGGCTAGGAGATTTGATGGGCGCGCTGGTTGTGACGCCTCTACTGCTGGCTTGGTGTCGGGTGCCTGTGGGTGAGCCGCAACGTGGAGTGCTCGAAACCTCGTTATTATTTTTCACGACGGTGATTATCTGCCAGATAGTATTTGGTAATTGGTTGGAAAACGTACAACCATCCGTAGACTGGCTAATTTTCCCAAGCTTGATCTGGGCAGCTAATCGTTTTAATCAGCGAATATTCACTCTGAGCATAATAATCATCTCTGGCTTTGGTGTCATATGGACAGTACTTGGAGATGGCATGTTTTCAAAAGGCGATGCCGCAAATCCGCTGCTACTGTTGCAGTTCTATCTTGGCGTGATCACTGTATCAGCTATGGTGCTCTTTGCGACCGTATATGACCGTAGATCAGTAGCTCGTAAAAACAGGCTGACACAGTTCGGCATCGATCAAGCTGCTTTTGCAGTATTTTGGGTTGTGCCGGATGGAAGAATACTCCTTACCAATGACGCCGGCTGTCGTTTGTTGGGTATTGCTCATACAGAAATTATTGGATCTACCGTTTTCGATCTGATTCCCAATGTCTCAGCAGACTCCTGGCCAGCGCACTGGGCTGAACTGAAGGAAAAAAAATCGCTGACATACGAGGGTGAGCTTCGCACTAAACGCGGTAACATTCTTCAAATTGAAGTCTCGGCGAATTTTATTGAGTTCGAGGGTGAGGAATACAATTGCGTATATATTCGTGATGTCACTGAAACCAAACTCGCGGCCGAGGAATTACAGATGTCGCAGTTTTCAGCGAATCACACTTTGGATGCTGTGCTGCGGTTGGGGAAGGATGCCGAAATTCTTTATGCCAATGATGCCGCCATAAACAGACTTGGTTATTCTCTTGACGAACTTTTACAGATGAGAGTATTTGACATTGATGCAGATTTTCCCGCTGATGCCTGGCCAGAGCATTGGGCAAAACTAAAACAGAATAGATCGCTGGTTTTCGAGAGCCGTCATCGTAGTAAAGACGGCAGGATTATTGACGTTGAAATCAATGCGAATTTCGTCAACTTTGGAGATGGAGAATACAATTTTGCATTTGTGCGTGATATTACAGAGCGTAAACAAGCGGAAATTGCATTGCGTGAAAGTGAGGAGAGCACGCGGCTGATTATCGACAGTGCTCCCGATGCAGTGGTGACCATGGATATACACGGTCGCATTCGCGGCTGGAATCCGCAGGCCGGAAAAGTCTTCGGCTGGGGCGCCTCGGAAGCCATAGGACAGTTGATAGCAGAAACGCTATTTCCCTCCGTCCAGCTAGGAATTTTTAGGCGCGCCATAGAAAAATATATACGCACTGGAGAAAGCTACATATTCAACCAGCACTTGGAAGTGGCAGCCCAGGACCGTTTCGGGAAAAAGCTTACTGTGGAGGTGAGGCTTACCCCTGTCGTGATCCGTGGCGAGCAACAGTTTAGTGCCTTTATTCGTGACATAACCGAGGTCAAGCGTACCGAAAAGGAAAGAGAGCAATTCGCAGAACGCCTGCTGCAGAGTCAGAAGATGGAGGCAATCGGCACACTTGCTGGCGGCATTGCGCATGATTTTAATAATATTCTTGGTGCAATTATGGGCTACTCTGAACTGGCGCTAATGAATCCCAGTGATAGTGCGAATGTTCAGGACAGCCTGGAGGAAATCTCCAAAGCTTCGGATCGTGCGAAGAATTTGATAAACCAGATTTTGACGGTAAGCCGACGACAGGCCCATGAACGCAAGCCAATTGATTTACATCCGGTTATCATTGAAGTGATCCAGTTGATGCGCCCGACTCTGCCGTCACGAGTTGAAATAAATCTCGATATTCATGCCGATGCAGGTTTGGTTCTGGCCGATGCAACACAGATTCACCAGGTTATTCTCAATCTTTGCACAAATGCTGCTCATGCCATTGGACTAAATACCGGACGCATAGAAATTCAGATGAGGGCATTCGAGGCCGATGCAATATTGGCGCAAGTCCAGCCAGATTTTCACACTGGTTCTTATGTATGTCTGTCTATAAGCGATACTGGGCGTGGTATCGATGCCGATACTATCAAACTGATATTTGATCCATTCTTCACTACCAAGTGTTCAGGTGAAGGTACAGGTTTGGGTCTTGCAGTAGTGAATGGAATAGTGAAGGGCCATGAAGGCATCATCCTGGTGGAGAGTGAGCCTGGTGTTGGCACGACCTTCAAGTTGTATTTCCCGGTGATCTTATCTGTCTCGGCGGAGTCGCCTTCAAAACTTGTTTCCCCCAAAATGGGTCAGGGAGAAAGTATACTTTTTGTAGACGATGAGGCTGTGCTTTGTAGAATTGCAAAAACTTTATTGGAGAAGCTGAATTACAACGTCACCGTCTTTACCGATCCACGTGAAGCCCTGGACGAATTTTTTTCCGAACCAGAAGCATGGGACCTGGTGATCACCGACCTGTCCATGCCAAGCATGTCGGGAATAGAGCTGGCTGATGAAATATTGCGGCAGTATCCACAAGCACTAATCCTGCTCACGTCTGGATATAGCGGTACCTGGACTTCAGAAAAAGTGAAGTCTCGCGGGTTTTTCGATCTCATTCCTAAACCTTATTCGTTCGAGTCAATGGGAGTAGTGCTGCAGAGCGCTCTTCAAAGTCGGCAGACATATGCAGCCCCTAATAATAAGAGTTAGAGCGAACATTTAGTGGTTTCAAGATTAGCAATGTGCAGTGACTTCTTGCTTAACAGAAATCGTCGCTTTCAATCACAAGCACTTCCTTCTAAAATGAGAAACACTAATCATAAATATTGTGGTTTACCTTCATTAGTCCAAGAAATCTGTGAGGCACTGACCCGAAAGGCAGCGAGTTTTTGCCATATATTTTTGCAGTTCTTTTTATTGCTTGCGTAACAATTGGCGGTTTTGAACCGCCAGCCGTACTTGCTTAAGCTAACTAAGAAAAAGGCAGCGAGATGAAAGGAAAATTGGCTTAGAATAGACATGCTGTAGTTTGGGAAATAAAAATCTCAATATTATTTGGCCTATAGAATAGCCCGGCATCGCTGGGCTTTTTATTTGGCGGAGAGGGGCTCTCAGTGGAGTGCCAATGCAAGAGGCTTGGTTAATTGAAGTCAGCACAGAGCCAGATTCAGGACTATCCTTTTAGGTCTTTGTAAAATAAACTCGAACAACAGAAATATTCTTCAAGGACTAACATTGACCAAATTATTAATTAGGCTTCTATTCACGGCTGGCCTATTCTTATTGCTCTCCAATTGCAGTGATTCCACGGAAAGCTTCGACATTCGTATTATTAATGCAATGCTAATCGACGGTCTGGGCAGTCCGACAAGGCCCGCCGACATCTATCTCAATGGAGGGTTAATCGCTCGCATCACTGTGCCCGGTGCGCTAAACGCAGAAGCGCTGAACACCATCGATGCGGCAGGCCGGATAGTCGCCCCTGGCTTCATCGACGTGCATTCCCATGGCAACCCTTTGGAAACGCCGGAATTTGAAAACTTTCTGGCGCAAGGTGTTACTACTATCACTCTCGGCCAGGACGGTGACAGTCCAGAGACTGAAGACCTCGGTGGCTGGGTGAACCAGATAACTGAGATTGGTATTGGCGTTAACGTCGCGCTGTTTGTTGGTCATGGCACGCTTCGAAACCTGGCAGGCATAGGACAGAAACCCGACGCCAGCGCAGAAGAATTGCGGCGGCTACTGGAGATACTCAATAACTCGCTGGATTATGCTTTCGGCCTGAGCACCGGGCTTGAGTACAACCCGGGCCTGCATGCGCCGGAATCTGAATTAGTGGCAATGGCGCGTGTAGTAGGAAATCGCGATCGTATTCTAATGAGTCACATGCGAAATGAAGATGATGATCAACTGGAGAATTCAATAGATGAACTTCTCAGTCAAGGGCAGTATGCGAGAGTGCATATTTCTCATCTGAAGTCAGTGTACGGAAAGGGCGCAGCAAGAGCCGAGGAGATACTCGAAGTAATAGCAGCGGCAAGGGAGTCTGGCGTGGAGATTACGGCCGACGTCTATCCGTATAATGCAAGTTATGCGGGAATCGCCTTGCTATTTCCTGTTTGGTCGAAGACCAATGAAGAGTTCGAAATAGCCAAACGTGATCGCAGGGAAGAGTTGGAACAGTACTTGATCAATCGGATTACCCGTCGCAATGGACCAAAAGCCACATTACTTGGTACGGATCCCTACACGGGGAAAACACTTGCGGACTTGGAGACAGAGCTGGGTCTGCCCTACGAAAAAATACTAATAGATGTGATCGGGCCTCAGGGTGCTGCTGGGGCTTACTTCATCATGGACGACGAGCTGCAATCGCGACTATTGCAAGATCCGAATATCACCGTATCCTCCGATGGCAGCCCAAGCGGATTCCATCCTCGTGGTCATGGTACTTTTGCAAAGATAATCGAAGAATACGTGGTAAACAGAGAATCCTTAGAGCTCGAAGAAATTATTCGCAAGATGACGTCGTTCGCCGCTTCGTTGCTTGGGTTGGACAACCGCGGTAGTATCGAAGAAGGAAAGGTGGCAGATTTGATCATATTTGATCCAACATCAGTTAGAGCGAAGGCGACTTACCCTGACCCAATTCAACTTTCCCAGGGCTTTGATATCGTCATGGTGAATGGGGTAATCGCATTTCAATCGGGAGCGGCAACATCAGCTCGAATCGGGGCTGTGCTACAACCCTCAAACTAGAAATCTTTAATCGGGCTTGTTCAGCAACGCAGGTCCGACTATTCCTGCTCCGCAGCTATGGTCTGAGCATAACCCACCCACTCTCAGGCTGATTCCTCAGCCTCCGCCATACGCTGTTTGCGCGCTTCTTCTTCGGCCAGTATAGAGTCGATTTCCACCAGTACCCCGTCCACATCGGCCGCTTCGGTACTTTCCTCGAAGTGACCCGTCAATTCGGAATCCGGATGTAGTTCGCCGTCTTCATACAGGCCCCAGATTTCTTTGGCGTACTGACTTTTTAGTAGCTGCGGTGCAAATTGCCCGTAATAGTGGCTGATCTTGTTAACATCACGGATCAGCATGTATTCGGCATTATTATTAGCCGCCGCGTCCACGGCCTGTGGCAGATCGATTATCACCGGGCCCTGTTCATCCACCAGAATATTAAATTCTGATAAATCGCCATGCACTATGCCCGCGCAAAGCATGCGCACTACGTATTGCATAACCACGCCGTGGTCATGCACAGCCTGTTCTGGCGACAGAGTAACTTCGCTAAGTCTGGGCGCCACAGCGCCCTCACTGTCGGTAACCAGTTCCATTAGCAACACGCCATCCACACAGGTATAGGGTAGCGGAACCCGGACTCCCGCCTGAGCAAGTTTACGCAAGGCGTCGACTTCGGCGTTATGCCAGGTCTCATCCTGCTGTCTACGGCCATACTTCGAGCCTTTTTCCATGGCCCTGGCACGTCGACTACTGCGAGTCTTGCGACCCTCCTGGTACTGCGCCGCCTGTTTGAAGCCGCGCTTGGCAGCTTCCTTGTACACCTTGGCGCAGCGAATGTCGGTATTGCAGCGCACCACATAGACGTCAGCCTCTTTGCCGCTCATCAGGCGACTCTTTACCTCGTCAATCAGGCCTTCTTCGATTAGCGGTTGAATTCGTTTAGGAATTTTCATGGCGTCTTTATACAGTATTTGCGCCTTGGATGGGCGGTTAAAGATAGGTTTTATATCGGCAGAGTACTCAAGGTCAGGACTCTGAATTCAAGTCTTAGCTGTTAGTGGCTATTGATCTGCACACAGAAACAGGTCGATTAGCTGCTCAGCAAGCTGCAACAATTGCGATTCGCTTACTCACAGATTAAGTTGAATATTTGGCGAGCCAGGAAGGCTGTGTACTGTTGAGCTAACACCGATGAGATCAGAACTGGGCAGTATAGCTATATTGAGCCGGCCATCCTGGGGCATCGAATTGGCTCAACCGACAAGCTTGTTCTCTCCCTCTACCGTAGCTTTTGTGAGTCCTTCACAAACAGTATCCAGAATTTGAATGCGGGCGTATTTTTTATCATTACCTGAAATCAGGGTCCACGGCGTGCGTGCGGTGCTGGTGTGAGCCACCATATCGTTGACCGCAAGTTTGTATTCGTTCCATTTTTCGCGGTTACGCCAATCTTCGTCGGTGATCTTGTGTTGCTTGCGCGGGTCTTTTTTGCGTTCGTTAAATCGCCGTAATTGTTCGTCCTCGCTTATGTGTATCCAAAATTTGAACAGCGAAATGCCATGGTCCACCAGATGTTCTTCAAAGTCATTGATCTCCTGATAAGAGCGCAGCCATTCATGAGGTTTGGCAAATCCCTCTACCCGTTCTACCAGAACCCTGCCGTACCAGGAACGATCATAGATAGTGATATAGCCCGCTCTGGGTATGTGACGCCAGAAGCGCCATAGGTAGTGATGACCAAGTTCCTCATCGGTGGGTGCGGCGATGGGTATGACTCGATATAGCCGGGCATCCATGGCCGAGGTGAGCCTCCTGATAGCGCTACCTTTGCCACCCGCGTCCCAACCTTCGAATAGCAGTACCGCATTACGTTTTTGAGCGTGCATTCGCCAGGCCAGGTCGTGCAGGATTTGTTGTTTTTCGACAATCTGCTTGTTGTAATCAGCATCGCTTAGGGAGAGCGTCAGGTTAACCGTATCCAACAAAGTAGGTTGTAACGATTTCTCATCCAAAGCCTCACGCAATAGTCTGGTTCCAGAAAATTTGTCGTCGTCAGAGGAATTGCAATCCAGGGATTGCCTATCCAGACAGGTTTCCAGTCTTTCAACAATAGCCTTACCGACAGTGATATCACGATAGTGAGGATTAGTAGCTTCAATAATGTGCCAGGGCGCGAATCCAGTATCCGTCAAGCGTATCGCTCGTTCAGACACCTGCGCGAATCGGTCATAGTTTTTTGAAAACTCCGCCAGTAAAGGTGACTTCTTGAATTTGCTCGCTTTGGCGTCCGCCTCTAACCGTTGCTGCTGTACCGCTTTTGGCAGATGAAACCAGAGTTTAACCAGAATATAATCAGCATCGCTTAGGGTTCTTTCTAACTCCTCAATGCGCTTCAGAGCCTGATCCATTTCAGCTTCATCGATGCGCTCGAATGCGGCATCAACCAGGGGTTTGCTATACCAGGAACCGAACATCACACTCACCGTGCCGCGTATCGGCAGAGTCCGCCAGAAGCGCCAGAAACGCGGGCGCTGCAACTCTTCCTCGGTCTCATCCCAGAAGGCATGTGTTTGTACGTCGCGGATATCGAACCAGCGATTCAGCCGATCCACGACCTCGCCCTTACCAGCTCCTTCCACGCCGGAGACGATGATGATAAGCGCCTTGCCCGATTCTCGAAGACGTTGCTGCAAACCCAGAATCAGGTGATGTATCTCAGGCTCGAGGCGCTTGTACTCGGCTTTCGCGATTGAGTGACCTACTTCCGCTGCTTCAAACATTCTGTATATGGACCCTGGTGTGTTCAGATAAGCGTCAAAATATAGGAAATAGTACCTAGCCAAAATTTAAAAACTCGCCGCTAAACTTAGCATTACTCTTTTTAGCATTTCCCGTACGACAATATCAGGCTTGGAAAGAGTGAGTTTGATCTGCGTCAAGGCTGGGTTTCTGCTGCTTGGTCCAGGGTGTTACCAGATAAAATCAGAAATGGAATAGTGATGCTTGAATGAGCGGGAATTTGATTCTGGATTTCAATGTATAAAAAAGCCCAGCCTGGCTGGGCTTTGAATCTGTCTGTTTTCGGCAAGCTAAAAAGCTGAATTTAGCGCAAATAAGCGAGTGTGACCGCGCGGATTGATCGGCGAATTCCAGCTGCCATCGCCTTACTGGAAATTGTGGCTCTGGCTATACCGTCTATATCCTTGCCCACGCGGAAAGCGTCTTCGGCGCGCTTGCCGAAGTATTGTTCCTGAACTCCGGGAAACTCCAAAAAATCTCCCCAGGTGTAGCGAAGGGACTCCTTGTAATAGACCACTCTTAAGCCGACGATAACCCCTTCGAGATTCATGCCTATCAGAGTATCTATAGGAGCGCTAAAGCCATCCGGCTCCGGCAGCGTATCTGCAGTGACGAAGGCGTAACCAATCAGAGTCTGTTCCCCAGTCACTGGATCCGTGCGATAGGCCTTGTATACCGGTACTTCGCCTTCTTTATCAGAGAAACTGTCCGCTCCGGGGATTACCTCCTTGAGTAAGCGTAGCGAGGTGTGATCTTTGTTCTTGGATTGTGCGTGGATGCCTGTTTGCAGAGCTGTACCGTTGAGCAAATATCCCATCATGGGACTTCCGCCATCAAAGATAATGGCCGCTACTAGCAGGCCACTGCTTATAAGGGATTTAAGTCCTGACCTGGTTCCATGTTGAATCGTCATGATTGCTTCGGTTCTCTGGATATCTTGTTCTACGGCATAAATTAACAACAAGTATTTGACCATTACTTGGCTGCCAGATCAAAGCGTTTGAGCCAATGCAGCCGATCTATGCCTGGATTCGTTGACATAAAACAAGCCATTTGTGGGTTGTAGGAGGTGAAGCCCAAGGGCGCTGAATTTCAGCCACTTATTCTGCGTGGATAGGGCGCCAGGCAATGAGAGAAATAACGCAGTACTGCATTGGACAATTGGCGGGAATGGAGCGACTATTTGGAACAATAGATTTTCCAGCAAACAAAGCAATGATGGTGACTGATATGACAATCCACAACTGCAGCGTCTTGAAAAGGTTGCTGCTTCCTTTGCCATTGTTGTTGGCTACCTTCAGTGCTAGTGCGCAGATAGAAGAATTCACCCCCGTTACTAACGAAATGCTGCAACAGCAACCGTCAGGCGAGTGGCTGAGTTGGCGCGGTAATCCGTCTTCCTGGGGTTATAGCCCCCTGGATCAAATTAACACCGACAATGTCAATCAGCTGCAACTTAAATGGTCATTCGCTTTGGATGATACCGGCGCGGTACAGGCCGCTCCCTTAATCCACGACGGCATAATGTTTATCCCCTCAGCTCGTGGTGTGGTTCAGGCGCTGGATGCAGCCACGGGTGACTTGCTGTGGGAGTATCGACCGGCTCCCCCTACGGAAGAATTTATCAACTCTGGTGCGGGTACCAGAGCTGCCGTATTACCACCTGGTTCCTTCGCAGGTGTCGGCCGCGGCGTGCAGAAGAACATCGCCCTATATGGCGAGATGATTTATGCCGCCACCGAAACTGCCAGTATTCGAGCTATCGATGTACGTAGCGGTCTATTAGTGTGGGAGACTCAGGTTGCAGATCCAACCTTGGGTTATTTCTATACAGCAGGACCTATCATCGCCAATGGAACATTGGTTACTGGAATTACCGGATGTGAACGCTACAAAGATGATGTTTGTTTTATTACCGGGCACGACCCCTTAAGCGGCGAAGAAAAGTGGCGTACTTCTACGGTAGCAAGGCCAGATGATCCCGGCGGCGATAGCTGGGGCGACCTGCCACTCAGGTTTCGCGCAGGCAGCGACGCCTGGGTTGCCGGTTCCTATGATCCCGAAGCTAATCTAATTTACTGGGGAACGGCACAGGCTAAACCCTGGGCGAGAGCAGTACGGGGATCAGATGGGGATGCCTTATACACCAATTCAACACTGGCATTGAATCCCGATAACGGTGAGATGGCTTGGTACTTTCAGCATCTTCCGGGTGAGACTCATGACATGGACGAAGTTTTTGAGAACGTGCTTATCGATGTAGAGGGTCAGAAGTCACTCTTTAAGATGGGCAAGCTTGGTATATTGTGGCAGTTGAACAGGGAGACCGGTGAGTTCATCAAGGGTACCGATATAGGCTATCAGACCATCGTCAATTTGAATCCCGTTACCGGTCAGATTACTTATAGGGACGGAATGATTCCTCGAATTGGCGAAGAAATAAATATGTGTCCAAGCACCTCAGGCTTTAAGAGTTGGCGTGCCATGGCCTATTCGCCAGATACCAGTGCCATGTATATTCCTATAACTCTAAATTGCGAGCTGGCCACTTTCGGTCCCACGGAACGACAGTTAGGTGGGGGCGGAACCGGTCCGGTAAGACGAGTCAACTATCCACATCCCGAGTCAGATGGAAACCTGGGGGAATTGCTCGCATTGGATATTCCCAGTGGCGAAGTTAAATGGCGGTACCGTTCGCGGGCACCGATCAATACGGCTGCGCTAACCACCGCTGGCGGCCTGGTTTTCGCCGGGGACTGGAACCGCACCATGCTCGCTTTGAATGCGGATAACGGAGAGGTGCTGTGGACAGTGCGCCTGAGCACATCGAATCAGGGTTTCCCTATTAGTTATATGGTCGACGGCAAGCAATATGTCGCCATGCCTGCAGGTACCGGCGGTGCCAGCTGGTCCGGCAGCTTGCCGAATCAACTCGCCCCCGAACTCAGCCGGCCGCGTAACGGCAGTTCTATCAATGTATTTGCACTTCCAGACTAATGAACAACTATCCATCTAAAATCGGAATGACTGCTCTGCTGCTAGCCGCCTTCGGCGTAATCGGCAGCGCTTACAGCCAGGGCGACATTACAATCTGGGATGGTGTCTATTCCACCGAGCAGGCTACACGTGGGGCCGTAGTTTATAGCGATACCTGTATCGCCTGTCATGGGCAGGACCTTGGTGGCAATAGCAATGCGCCAGGTCTGGTGGGCATGGGCTTCATGTTTTTGTGGGAAGGGCGGACACTTGGCGCTTTCTTTGAAAAAATTCGAGAGGAAATGCCAACAGACCGGCCGGGACAGTTACCGCTGCAGAACTATCTTGATGTGGTGGCTTACATCATGCAAGCCAATTCGTTTCCTGCTGGAGACGAAGACCTGCCCCGTGACGTCGAGGCGCTCAATGGAATCGCGATCGCCTCTAAGTCTTAATCCGTTCCAATCAATCAACGGCTGTTAGAACGAAGCCAGTGCGTTGAATGGACTCGCGGTGCCGCCCTTGATTGGATTAATCTGAATAGCCGTCAGAAATTCCCAACGTTGTAATCGCGCCGCCGTTTCCGCCACTTCTTTCAGATAACCATTGTCGACTATGGGTAGGCCAAGATTCACCTGTGTTAGCTGGTGAATCGGTCGGTTGATGCCGGTGACTCCTGAGGGCTGCACGTCATTTACGGCATCGCCTACTAGTATCGCCACGTCACGCTCGTGCAGAAAAGGCAGTACCGAGGCATGCAGACCGGCGCCACCCTGACCGTATTGCCAGGGCCCGTCGGCCTCGCGCTTGGCCCAGCGTCCGGTGCGGATGAACAGCGCGTCGCCGCTACTAATCTTCACCCCGGCAAACTCTTCCCAGGCCAACAAGTCTTCTACATAGATAGGCGTACTTGGGTCCAGCCACTCCACGCCGCGCATTAGCGGCATATCAACCAGAATTCCGCGAGTCACATAGGAGGTGCCCATGCGGTCTATGGCCAGGTCTTCACAGCCTGTGGCGGTCAGGTTTTGTGGATAGCCATTAAAGATCACGTACTCGCCATCGATCTCAGTGCGGTAATGACACAAAGCATCGATATGGGAAAGCATACCGTCATGTAGAGAAAATTGAATTTCATCAAGTGCAAAGGTGGGTTCGCCGGTGTCAGGATCCAGGCGGCTCATCCAATGCTCGGTTGGGCCGAAACTTGCACTATCGATGGCAGGCGGTTCAGTAGTCACGAAATGTTGCAGGGTTACCGTTTCACCGACGCGAACCAATGCCGCAGCCTGCTTGGTTTTCTCCGCGGTAATCAGATTCAATGTGCCACGTTGGTCATCCGGCCCCCATCGGCCCCAGTTGGAGAGTTCATCTTCCCATTTCGCCAGAGTCTCTAGAGTGACTTTTACAGCCCTATCTTGGGTCGAAGGATGAACCTGAAATGGCTGCGCATTAACGCTGGTTATCTGCAAAAGCGCCGAACAGATGGCACAGAATATGACTAGTGGTCTAACTGCTTTGATGAATTTGAGCATGATTACACGCCTCCACATATGGGACTGAGTGGGGACCAGAATAGTTGGCTTAGCGTGGCGAGTCTATAGTTTTTGAATAAGTTGTCGCTGAAGTTTTATCAGCAGATTTTTGCTGCCCCCTTGCATCGACGGCGCAACAAGAGCAGTCGCCCAATATCCTTTAGAAAAGTGATCCGTTACTATGGGGCTCGCCGTAAAAGCTCTCTTGCTAGCTGTCGTTTGGAACAATAAGCCCTAAGTTCAGGCTTTGAAACGGAAGTTATAGAAGCCGAACCATATAAAACCAATAATTAGGAGCCCCGGGATGCCAAGTCAGACTCCCCTTACTATTCGTACTCGTATCATCACGGCCGCAGTCTTACTTTACGCCTTTGTATTTTCCGCGGTGACACAGGGCCAATCGGTTGACGATTTCGTCCCAGTTACCGATGCCATGTTGCAGAATCCTGCGGACAGCGATTGGCTAATGTGGAGGAGAACTTTGGATAGCTGGGGTTATAGTCCCCTAGCTCAAGTCAATCGCAGTAACGTTGATCAGCTACGTTTGGTCTGGACCCGCGATCTTGCTACTGGTACAGGCGAAATTACACCGCTGGCCTACAACGGCATTCTTTATGTGCCGCAGGTCAATGACATAATTCAGGCCATAGAAGCGGAATCGGGTGATTTAATTTGGGAATATCGGCGCGACATACCTGACGATCTATATGAGATGGTGGGCGGCAATGCACGCAACAATCGCAATCTGGCTATATACGAAAATCTAATTATCAACACTAGCGATGATAATTTTGTCTTCGCCCTTGACGCCTTGACCGGTGAAATGGTCTGGGAAACCGAGATTTTTGACTATAAAGTTAACTCAGCCACTCACAGTTCAGGCCCAATCATAGCCGATGGCCGTGTAATATCGGGACGCAGCTGCCGCCCCTGGGGTGGGCCCAATGCCTGTGTTATTGCCGCCCATGACGCTAGAACCGGTGCGGAACTGTGGCGACGCAGACTGATTCCTGCTCCCGGCGAGCCCGGCGATGAAACTTGGGCAGATGTTCCCTTCGAACAACGTCAGCATGTGGGCTCCTGGATGGTGCCGAGTTACGATCCAGAATTGAAGCTAATCATTCTCGGCACTTCGGTTACCTCGCCGGCACCAAAATTCTATTTAGGTGGAGTAGAGAACAAACATCTCTATCACAATTCTACTATGGCTCTGGAAGTTGAAACCGGTGAGATGCGTTGGTATTACCAGCACTTAAATGATCATTGGGATTTGGATCATCCCTTCGAGAGATTGTTGGTAGAAACCAAAGTCGCTCCCGACCCGGATGAAGTTAGTTGGATAAATCCAAACCTGGTCTCAGGTGAAGTACGTAAAGTAATCACCGGCATTCCCGGGAAAACAGGCGTGGTGTATACCCTTGACAGGGCCACCGGAGAATTTCTTTGGGCAACTCCGACGGTGCAGCAAAACGTCATCGAAAATATTGATGGAGCTACCGGAGTAGTCACCGAAAACCCAGAAGTTATCTTCCGGGAATCAGAACAGGTGGTGTTTGTCTGTCCCACCTGGACTGGTGGCAAGGACTGGGAAGCGGGAGCCTATAGCCCGCTAACCAATACCATGTATTACCCCTTACGCAACACCTGCGCCAATATGATGGCGACGGCTAATTTTGATAGTGACACGGCTCAGGCACTAACCGCTGGAGGGCAAGGGGGTCTCGCCATCTATTCTCTTGCCGCACGCCATCAGATTGCGCCGGGCACAGAAAATCTCGGCACCGTGCGGGCGATCTCCGCAGAGACAGGTAAGACCGAATGGCTGTATGAACAGAGAGCGGGCACCATGTCTCTGGTAGCTACCGGTGGCGGTTTAATTTTTGGTGGTGATTCCAATGGCCGCTTTAGAGCACACGATCACGAAACTGGCGAAGTACTTTGGGAAGTTAACCTGGGTTCATCTGTTAGTGGCTATCCAATTACCTATTCAGTGAACGGAACTCAGTACGTGGCAGTCAATACCGGCAGTGGTCAGATAAATCTTACGCCGGAGCTGCGACCCAGCAGGGGCACTAATGTCTATGTGTTTTCGCTGCGGTAAGAGTCTGAGATATCCGCAGAAAATATTGAGCCAACTCAATAGATTAACTTGTTTTGAGCTGCTGTTTTCTGCTCAGCCGTTAAATTTTGAACAATGAGCCAGAAACAGGACTATTGTTGGCGGCTGGACTGGACAGAATACCTCATCGCCCGCGGTAACGCAGATGCTCCCTGCTCACGGGCCCCTGGCCCTGATTGTTCCCAGGAAACATCTGCGTTACCGCGGGCTTACTTCAGCGTTGAATTTACAATAAAACTAAGCCAGCGTTTTCAAGATTTCGTGGGGATATCTCAGGCTCAGAGTAAACGTACTGTAGAGTAGAAAGAGCTTAACGATATTCAGAAATGCTCGGTTAAGAAGCGGGCGAATGCCACGCAGATTAATATAAATTCCACGTTCGAAAATTAAGGGGAGTTTTGATGTCCTCACCGATTCCCTCAGCTGATTCCGATGCTGTCTTCAGAATCCGCTGCTGCCGGATGATAGCTCGAGTGATCCTCGAATTCACAAGCCTGTGAGTGAATCAGAACGTAGCTCTGACTTTAAAGGTAAGCCTGGCGCCGTTAGTGGTGCAGAAACGTTCGATCTCACTAAGATCTCCGTCCCGCAGGTAACCATTGAAGCGTCTTCTTTCTCGACAGCTTTCATGGTCCAGGATATTGTCAGCTTCCATGCGGTAAGTGAAACCTCCGAAGCCTACTTTCTCGGCAAACAGAGTAAGATTGCTGTTTGAGCCTATGAAGATAACGTTGTCGATGTCATAGAAGGGTCGGTTGCCATCGATGCCGTCGCGATAGTTGAAGCCGTAATTGAGATTTTGTGAGGGAACATCGTGTCGAAAACCAAAGCGGACATTTCCGCGGTCGAAAGGAACCACTTTTCTCTCGGTGGCTATCAGGGGGTCATCGATATAGGAATCCTGCACCAATAATCCCGCAGTAATTACCGCCTGTGGAAGGTTTAAAAATCCTAACCTGATGCTGGCGTTAAGATTAAGGCCAACTACCGTACCGTCACCGACATTGCCGTTAGTGGTGGCAAGATTGCTAGGGCTGCTTGAAATATCGATTCTGTCGATTGAATCGCCAACATCGTAATAAAATAATCTGGAGTTCAGTACGCCGCCATCGTTGGGCAGACGATAATCAAGATTGAGGTTGTAGCGCCAAACCTGTTCCTGTACCAATTCGGGGTTCCCGGCGATGGTGTCCTGCTCCTCATCCCTCTCGTTGGTGGCTGCGGAAAAATCGGAAAATCGTAATTGTGAAACATCTTTTTCGGCAGACATGCGAAGTTGAAAGCTGCTGCTAAGGTTGAACCTGAAATCCAGTTTTGGTTTCAAAAAATCGAAACCTCGTTTCTTGTTGGTGTCCCCTGTTTGTTCAATCTCCGAATCCTCATACAGTAAACTGCTTTCCAGGGACATGCGTTGATTGATCTGCCAATTGTGCACGGCAAATCCCTCATAGCGAATTTCCTCTACGGTTGAAACGGCGTTGGGTAAGGGGATTGGTGTAAGATCGCCGTGCCCAGCCGAAGGGGTGCCGGGTACGTTCAGGCCAATCTTTAACGAGGAGTCCAATATAGTTTGGGCTCGTTCTATTCCGAGCTCCAGGTTCTGATTGTCTACCAAGCCCCAGGCATAAGATGTTCTGACGATGCGTTCACGCTCGCGGCTGCTTGTATCGAGGAAAAGGTTTTTCGTTTCCGGGCTCCCTATGGCAGAGGAAGTAAATCTCTCGCGAGTAATTTCATTGTTTCTCTCATTCACAATGAAAAGAATTTTGTATTTGCCACCGTTGTTAAAGTTGTGTTCATAATCGCCACCAAATTCCCAGTTGTCACTGGTTGCGGGAATATCTTCGCGCTCAATGGATGTCGAATTTGGCGAGCTTTGAAAATCGGTAATAGTCCTCACTAGGCTCGAAGGCGGATCGCTTTCGCTGTAGAGGCCGTTGAATGCAATTCTGTCCACCGCCGTGGGTTGATAGGAAATATTTGAATTTAGCGTGTAGGTGGTCTGATCCCGCACGCGGTCGAAGACGCGTGTATCATTGAGTGAAAGATCAGGCGGCAGCACACTGATCTCAAAACTTTCCAGCGCTTCATAGCCGGTTTTAACATCGGCACTGAGTAGATAATCGAATTGTCCCGATTGACCACTGAATGAAAAAGTTCCAACCGGCTCCACTGTGCCATCGTGGAAGTGCGTCATGCCAAGCTCGGTTGACAGGTTTGAATTTGATTGAGACTCGAGTAGTACGATATTAACCAGCTGCCCACTGTTGCGCACATCAAGATCGCCTGAGGTGCCTCTTATAATTTCTATATATTGAACTTGTTCGGCCGAGATTCTGTCCAATTGGCTGCTGGCCTCATTCGCCTTTCCGGCCATGCGTTTGCCATTGATCAGAATTTGATCGCTGCCCCCCAGCCCACGGTCAGCCCCGTTAAAAGTTGGCACATTATTGCCTTCCAGTGCCAGACCAATACCCGGGATAACATTCAACATATCGTTGACAGAGACCGGGCCATATTGAGCAAAGAAGGAAGCAGGGTAGGTGACCGTCGTATCGCCTTCATTTGAATCCTGAGCACTAACAAGGCTGCTGAAGGCTGACATCAAGGCAATGAGGGCTACTGCATAGTGTATTTTTATGCGCATTTGCGCAGCACCTGCCCTTAGGGGCGCCACTATTAGCACTCTGCTACCGGGTAGTTTCAAGCGAAGACTCTTCATAATCTGCCAATCCGCTGATTCTTAAAACAGGAATCTATTAGTGACGGGAAGAATATTATGTTCGCCAGCATATAGAAACAAAAGAATGAGGTAAGAGCCAACGATTAGGTGGATAGTCCCAGCTCGAATACTTTAAAGTAATGGGGCTAAGGCATTGAAAGCAATAGTATCTGAGTAAAAATACAGCCGTGTATTAAGGGCGAAAGCGGGTTTTCAGGAATGCTCAGTTCAGAAGCCGGCAACATCCCTATAGGCTAACTTCAACTCCTTGCTCGAATAGTAAATTGTGGCAGTTATTGCCCTCATTTAAAAAATCTCACTTATAAGCTCCTGGGCTAGCTAAGCGTAGACTTAAACCGTTATAGCTCTTATTCTATCTGCAGATAACTATTAGAGGGTACAGTAATGAGTGACATCACACGCCGCAACTTTGTGCGTCAGGCTGGCTTGTACACCGCCGGTGGTCTCGCCCTAAGCGGTGCTTTACCGGGACTAGTGTCGAAATCGGCACAGGCTCAGCCCGTCCCCGACTGGCTCGCTCTGACCAACGAGCCAGCGCTGGAACCAGAACTTCCCATTATCGACCCCCATCATCATCTATGGGACCGACCCGGCAATCTTTATATGCTTGAGCATCTGCTCGAAGATATTCGCGCGCACAATGTGCGTCAAACCGTGTTTGTGGAATGCACATCCATGTACCGTGCCGACGGACCGGAAGAGTTGCGAGTGGTAGGTGAAACAGAATTTGTACAGGGAGTTGCAGCCAAGAGTGCCAGTGGTCTTTACGGTGATACCCGGGTGGCGACAGGCATTGTGGGTACTGCGGACCTGCGACTGGGTGACCGGGTAACGCCGGTGCTGGAGGCGCAGATTGCGGCAAGTCCGCAGCGTTTTCGTGGCATCCGCCATCGTGCCGCATGGGCAGATAAGACAGTGCTCCCAAACCTGTCCCCCAATGCGCCGCAACATATATTATTGGATCCGGACTTCCGCAAAGGCTATGCACATCTGCGTACCTACGGCCTGTCCTTCGAAGGCTGGCTCTATCACACACATATCGCCGATCTAACTGATCTCGCGCATGCATTTCCCGATACCACCATCATCTTCAACCATCTTGGCGGTCCTATTGGTGTGGGCTCCTATGCGGGACGTCGTGATGAGGTGTTCGCTGCATGGAAGCTGGATGTTGCCGAACTGGCGAAATGCCCCAACGTTGTTGCCAAAGTTGGCGGTATACAGATGGTTGTCAATGGCTACGGCTGGCATGAGCAAGAGCGGCCACCGACATCGGATCAATTACTTGCGGCCAATCGGGACTGGTACAACTACACCATCGATCAGTTTGGCCCGGACCGCTGCATGTTCGAGAGCAATTTCCCGGTGGATAAACTGTCCTGCTCTTACACTGTGTTATGGAATCAGTTCAAGAAGTTGACCAGCGGATATTCGGCTGACGAGAGAGCAGCCATGTTTCACGACACGGCGATGCGGGTTTATCGACTGCCGCGGGTGTAGTAGGGTTGGCGTCTAAGGGGAAAAATCATCAGACGTAATTTTCGGTACGCAGTGAATTAAGGCGAAAAGCAACTGATGCTGATTGAAATCTCGTCGGCTGAAAAAGTAGGAGGAAACCGCTATGAGCCGAAAACAAGAACAAGACTCATTCGGCCAGGCTAAACTGGACTACTCGGTCGATAATGGAATTAGTCGACGTCAGATACTGGTCGCTGGCGCTGTAGCGACCGCTACCCTCATGCTATCCCCGGCTGCACTGGCTCAATCAGCCGTGCCAAGATTCAGGCGTGTTCCAATACAGTACATCGCAGCCCTGGGTGATCCGCAGGCACGCTCCGGGAGCAATGCTCAAGAGTGGGGCTTATGGGCAAAAGACCCTGGCCCCCGCGGAGTTGATCTGGATGACTATGACAGATTACGGGCCAATGCCGGTGTTGCCCCAGCAAGATGGACTTTCGATAAGGAGGATTGGTGGCTGGAAGAACATGGCCTGATAATGGAGCAACCTGAATTCCCTCTCGCTGCTGGCCGGTATAGAGTCACGGGTGATCGCAAGATTGCTGCCGTACTGACAGTTGATCCCATGGCCAGTGATGGTACTCAGCAATGGGAACTGGATAATAATGCGTCGATCTATGACGTGACCCATCTACGCTGTCGTTCCGGTAGATACACACCGACAACCAGCGATGGTTCCTGCTCACCAGCGAAAGCAAAGAAGTCAGCGTTTCCGGTCAGGCCGGGGGCGGATATGCCAGATGTCGATGGTTGCAACAGACAAGACTATGCAGTTTTCATCGTGACTGCCGTGGCTGACTTGTAAGAGCCAGATTCGAGAGGCTCGTTCAGTACTTAAAATTCTCGGTTGATTTAATCCGCTAACACAGAACACTTGTTGCGGATTTGCATTGCTAGCCAGCAAGTTTGGTCTTTTCCCCGCACTCTTTTACTTGCGGACGTCAGCGACCCTTTTTTTATTTGCCTCACCATAGGAAACCATTCGTTGTGCCTCCTCATCCCATAATGCTGACCGAAAACAGTCGATAATATCGCGTGGCATAAGCGATGTGCTTACCGGTGTTTGCAGTTCGGGAATGGCAGTCATGGCTTCCGGCAGACGATAAAATGGAATGTGCATGTTGAGATGATGAATGTGGTGGTAGCCGATATTACCGCTAAACCATTGCATCAATTTATTGAGCCGCATGTAACTGGAGGACTCAAGTGCGGCTCGGTAGAAAGTCCATGCTTCAGGGGAGAAGATATGCATCCTCTTAAAGCTGTGCTGTGCAAAGAACAGATAACTGCCAAGGGCTGAAGCAATAGTCATTGGCAGTAAAACAGTAAATAAAACTGTACTAAACCCCCCCAATGTCCATATCAGGCCAATCACTAAGCCATGCAGCAGCAGGGATAAGCCTGAGTCCCAGTGTCGTATTGGGTCACGAAGAAATGGCAATAAACAAATGGTGAGTGCGAACACAGTAATATAACCAAACAGAACCACAAGTGGATGCCTCTTAACACGATAGCTCAGTCGCTCGGCGAGCGAGGCATTTCGCCACATCTTTGTCGTCATCACCGGAAACGAACCCACGCTCGATTCGCTTATTTTGCCGACATGGCCATGGTGATAATTATGACTTTTGCGCCATGACCGGGGAGGTGTCAAGGTAAAAGCAGCATACGTACGAAACAGCAACCAGGCTATGCGCGAGTGCCGCAGTATCGCTCCGTGCATGTAGTCGTGATAGGTGATGAAGGCCCGCACCATCAACAAGCCACCAATGATAGAAAACAACAGCCTAAGGGGCCACCAGGGAGTGATGCCGGCACTGATAAGTGAGGCTATCAATAAAGCGAATACGGAAAGTGTGTGCCACCAGCTTTTGACCGTTGATTCCACAGCAAAAGGTTTGGTGGCATCCAGAAGATCACGCCCAACAAGAATTCCACTGCTGTGTTGCGGAATAGCCGGTTCCACTGAACTGTCTTCTTTCACTGTTTCATTCTTCGCCGTCTGCAGCTTTGTCATCGGACTCTCTACCTTACATGCTGAGCGATATAGCGATTATTTATAGAGGCACTCAAATACCTGATATTGAGCGAAAAGTAACCCGAAAACAGGGCCGGAATTTTGATGCTGGTCAATCGGCCACCACACGGAAGCAAAATTCCCTGCCAATATTGATTCCCTGGTTCTCATGACGCCGGTCAATATCAATAATCTTTTATCAAGTAGGCTGTCTAGTTGCTCGAATAACGCAACGATAAGTCTGTGCCAGCCATGTTCAAGACCATAGGGGAAAAAGATTAATCCATTGATTGCCGTTTTGAAGGAGCAAACATGGAAAATACCTCCGGGGCTCTGACTGCTTTGGTGAGAGCAATTTTGTCGAGGGCCTGCGTAACCCAGGCAACGTCAGTTAGGGAAGTAGAGCAGCTGCTGCAGGCAAACCGAGTTTTTCAGGATTGATGAAATTATTCGGCTGACAGCCTTAGATCCGAGCTAATCAGCGATGGGGATAAACAGGTAATTGAGACTTCAATCGGGTCTTAACAAGAACGAGATTCTGCAGCGGAGCAGATTATGGACAATTCAGAGCTGGCAGAACTATTAAACCGTGTCGCGGATGCCTATGAGTTGCAAGGCGTTGAGTGGAAGCCGGCAGCGTACCGGAAGGCTGCCAATTCGGTACAGAATCTGGAACAGGATTTGCTCGAAATTTATCGATTCCATGGCATTAAAGGACTAATTGAGCTACCTGGCATCGGCAAGGCAATCGCAGAGCACATCATAGAACTGCTGGAAACCGGTCACAGTAAAAAAATCGATAGCTTGCTCAAGAAAGTTTCGCAATCTCATAGTGAGATTATGCAGTTAGAGGGAGTAGGTCCGAAGAAAGCCTACAAGCTGATAGAAGAATTGCAACTTTCCTCAATAGCAGAATTGAAGGCTGCGGCACAGCAAGGAAAAATTCGTGTCCTCAAGGGCTTCGGTGAAAAAACGGAGAGCAATATACTAAGGGCTATCGAGATGCATCTCCAGGGCAAGAAGCGTCGGCCATTCGCCGAGATGCTGAAAGAGTCACAATCAATAATCGACTACCTCAAGCAGCATGCGGTACCGCAAAAAATTGACTACGCCGGTTCGCTGCGTCGAAGAAAAGACACGGTCGGAGACATCGATATTCTGGTGTGCACAGCGCAGCCGGAAGAACTGATGAAAACATTCACTTCCATGCCACGGGTCGATCATGTGCTCGCACATGGATCTACCAAGAGCAGTGTTGTTCTTAACAATGGTGTGCAGGTCGATCTTCGGGCGGTACCCGAACAAAGTTATGCAGCGGCGCTGTTGTACTTTACCGGCAGCAAGGAACACAACATCAGGATTCGCGCCCTTGCTAACCGCAAGGGTTATCTACTTTCCGAGTATGGGCTTTTCACACTAACAGATAAGAAACCAATTGCCTGTAATAGTGAAAAAAGTATCTACAAGCAACTCGGGCTTCACTACATTCCGCCGGAATTACGTGAAGTGCGCGGCAAGTTTGAAGCTACAACAATCGCCAGCCTACCGGTTCTTGTTGAGCAGGCTGATCTGAAAGGAGACCTGCATACACACACGACTTTCAGTGATGGCAACAGTAGCTTGCAGGCAATGGTACAGCGGGCACAGGACATGGGTTACTCCTATATCGCCATCACGGATCACTCCATTTCTGCTCGAATCGCCAACGGTCTCAGCCTCGATCGTCTCAAGGCGCAATGGGAGGAAATCGATAATATCGCTGCCAAATTCAAGATACGTATTCTTAAAGGCGCAGAGGTAGACATACTCAAGGACGGCAAGCTTGATTATCCTGATGAAATACTCGAACAGCTTCACGTCGTCATTGGAGCGATTCATTCCTCGTTCAAAATGCCCGCTTCGGAACTGATACATCGATTGACCCGGGCTTTGTTACATCCCTGCCTCGATATTCTGGCTCACCCAAGTTGCAGGCTTATTGGTAGACGCGGGCCGTTGCAGATTGATTACAAGCAGGTATTCAAAGTGGCGGCAAGCAATAACAAGATTCTCGAAATAAATAGTCAGCCCAGCAGAATGGATTTACATGACACTCATATTCTTCAGGCGCGAGACAGCGGGGTGAAGTTCTGTATCAATACCGATGGCCACGGTACCGATGAGTTCGCATTCATGGGCTATGGCATTGGACTCGCACGTAGAGCCTGGTTAACGAAAAACGATGTGATTAATACGCTGCCGCTTAGCAAGCTGAGAAGATATCTGCCCCGCATTCCGCAGTGAATGTTTTGCTCGGCCGCAGTTTATCCAGCTTGTGTTAAGCTGGAACAGAACCCTGTGTTGTCTGTATGAGTCAGTTTAGGTCGCTGCCTAATTCTAACGACGGCTAAGGTGCCAGGTCTGATTGGAATTCTTTTGTACTGCCCCAACCTGGAATATATAACGGTCGCATCGGAGAACACAATGTCAGATACCCGTCTCGTAACTTGCCCTCATTGCCATCGAAATAATCGCGTGCCGGTAAACAGACTCACCGGAGAAGGTAAATGCGGCGCTTGCAAACAGCCCCTATTCAGCGGTCGGCCGATAGAACTGACCGCGGAAAACTTTCGTCGCCATGCCGAATCGGATTTGCCGCTGGTGGTAGACTTCTGGGCGCCATGGTGTGGCCCGTGCAGACAATTTGCAGCGGTGTTCGAAAACGCCGCTGCAAAACTGGAACCCCGGGTGCAACTTGGCAAGGTAAATACCGAACAGGAACAGACATTGGCGCAGCAATATGGAATTCGCAGCATCCCCACGTTGGTGATTTTTCACCAAGGCAGGGAGCTTAAACGAATTTCTGGCGCCTTGCCGGAATCCCAGTTCAAGCAATGGATTTCCGAGAGCATTTAAGAACTGCGAAGGAACATCCATAACTCATGTTAGCAATGGCGAAATACCGATATTTCAGATTGGGAGGCTTTGCGTTTTAGAAATGTGAGGCTGCCAGGTAAATGTTCTTTGGCATAGGTTTTTATCGATTTTTGCAGTTAGTATGTGAGAATATAAGGAGGGACCAATTTTTGTCCAGCCACTTGACCTGGAAAAAATAGTCCCTCCCATTTGCCCACTAGAAATCGCCTTCCAGAACAACACCGCCATCCTGCAGTATTTGTACACCGGTAATATCTCTAACATCTTTATCAGCTGGCAGGAGAGAGTCGAGAGAAACATCCTCACTGGAATCTGCAGACCTGAATTTAACTTCAATCTCACCGGAGTCACTAACTGTGAAGGTGCCGAAGTCTACTGAATCAGCCCCGAAGAACACCAGGATAGCGTAGTCGGTTCCTGAAGTGGCATCTTTAAGCTCCACCTCAAGTTCCTGTTCAATGTCTACACCATCCGAAGCAAACTTGAATTCGACTTTTCCATGGATTTCCAGACCGTCTGCCGCCAGCACTGTTTCCGCACCAACCTCAACTTCATCCGATGCAGGACTGTCATCGTCATCACTGGAGTTTCCATTTCCGTTATCATTACCATTGCCCCGGCCATTGTTGGAATGTTCATCGCCTCGTTTGCCACGTTGATTATCATCATCGGCATCACCGTCACCGTCTGAGTCCACAGCGATTTCAAATGCTATCAAGGACAAATCTGACAGAAGTTGCCCTTCTGCTTCAATAAATGTCCCCTCTTCCAATTCTCCGACTATGCTTGTATCTCCATCGACGACCAGGGTAATGGTAGTGCCCCCCTCTATAACGATTGCGATCTCAGTGTCGCTAAACGAGACAATCTCACCCTCCAGTTCGATATTGCCTTGTTCCCGGGTGCCAACGTGAATTCGAGTGGCAACCAGAATACTGTCCTTAGTACTTCCGCTAACATTGACCAAATCGCCAACGGACAGATCGGTTGCAGCCACTGAGTTACCGCTTCCGTTACCGCGCTGAGTAATATCCGTATCAACATTAATTGTCACGTCAACACCAAGCAGCGTAATAACAGGGTCTGCGGCCACCGTATCGATCGCTGTTATGGCTCCGCGGAACCTGAATTGCTCGTCTCCTACATCTAGAATTTCAACTTCGTCAGCAACCAGCCCTGCATCGGAGAAGAAACTGTTTACCTTAACAAAGTCACCCGCCGACACATCAGCCAGACCAACTTCTTCACCACTCTCGGAAATTTCCGTGTCCCCGTTGACAATGATAGATACGGCTACATCATGGATAGTGACTTCGATTGACCCTTCATTACTGTCAGTCTGGGACACGGCGATGACAATGCTGTTAAATTTTAGCTCGCCACCCTTTGCGATCGCGGTGTTAGCAGAAAAGCCGAACGACAGCATTAAGATAGTTAAAAGCGAAGTTGTAACTCTCATGTTGATTCCCTTTGTTTATCGAGTTAGTTGAATCTCGATAATCTGAGTGGTGTTTAAGTAGAGTGCTAAAAGATTACCAGTAGCAGAACGTGAAACGGTGACGCGAATCACGTTATTTGAACCCATCGCGGGAGTAGGTAGAGAATATGAGGAGTCACTCACAAGTTAATAGCTTATGACGGTTTCATTAATTCAACACGAGTTTTGTGGGAACGTCTCTCATGCTTCAAAAAAATACGAAATTCTGATCTTGGCAAATCATATTCGATAGAATTGATCGCACTGCCTTCTAGAACGATATCCAGTTGTATAAGGACTGTGCACCTTTACGTATAGCGGAGAAGGGCAGTGTCAATATAGATGTTCTTAGGCGGAGGCAGAAATACTGTCAAGGTGGTTTCCAGAGTTGTCCTAGATCAATGTAACGCGGAGCGTAGATGTTATATACAAGTTTGTCGAGGAATTTAATGAGACACTTTTCTATCGAGCAGAGGCCGGTTCAGCGCTAATGCTGTCATCATTGAAGCCAAATAGGTAAATCTTCCGGTTTATATGCACAGCGGTCAAATATGTAAATTTAAACGATTCTGAATGAATTCGGAGAATAGTAACGGAGTTATGCGGAAGCAATACAAATATTATTTCTCAGATTAAAGTGCAGTTTTAATGACAATATCGATAAGAGGCAATTATGAAAAATCTATTATTATTTACGGTTGCAATAATGTTGGCTGCTCCGATTTACGCGGCGGAGAATTCTAAGCACGAGCATGCTCACGAAGACACTAGTACAAGTGCAGGTGGGATGATGGCTATGATGAGTAAAGAGCAGATGATGGCAATGCAGGAACGCATGCAGGAAATGCGAGGGCTTATGGCTTCAATCAAACAGGAACAAAATTCTGAAAAACGTATACAGATGATGCAAGAGCATATGGAAAATATGCAAGAAGGCATGCAGATGATGATGAGTCAGATGATGGGACTCCATTCTCAGGACTCCGATTCTCAGTAACGATGGTTCGTTGGCACCTTGGCCTACTGTAAATTAGGAATTTAGAGTAGCTGTTGATATTAGCAATTTACTATTGCAACGAAAGCGAGAAAACATGAGAAGACTCACTCAGTCTAAGTTTGCCGCATTGGGAGTGCTGATTGTCATGGTGTCCACTGGGGTGTGGGCGCAAGGGCCATCCGATCCCGAGAGGTATGCCTATGGCTCCCATATGATGTGGTCGGGCAGTGGATGGTTCGGCATGATATTCGGATTGCTATTTATGATTCTGGTGTTCGCCTTAGTGGTCGCGCTCGCAGTTTTCCTCGTGCGCTGGCTTGGTGACGGCCCAATGCGAGGATCAACAGGGAAAGGGCCAACGACCGAGAGCACTGCGCTTGATATTCTCAAGCAACGCTATGCTCGTGGTGAGATTGACAAAGAAGAATTCGAGGAGCGTCGCCGTATTCTTAACGAATGAGCACTTCCTGCTTGCCCGAATCTGATGTCTGGTTAAGTTATTCCTTCGGATAACCTGAAGTGGTGTGACAGGGAGATTCGATGGTAGGGAGGGATTGCCCATACTTGGAAAGGCATCTCTTTTTTGTATATCGCCGCGAATCGCCTAAGCCAGGAACGACTAAACATCACATTTCTTCAATTTTTTTTGGATTGATTGTATCTACAGTAAACGTATTTGACTCATTTTGATTACTGCTAGACAAGCCCTGCTCATTCTAAATGACCCTCCATATGGCACCAAACGCTCTTATAACGGCTTGCGCTTGGCCAAAGCTTTGCGAGCTGATGGAGTAGAGGTTTATGTGTTTCTTCTTACCGACGCTGTGACCTGCGCCAAGAAAGGCCAAAAAGTGCCGGAAGGTTATTACAATTTGGAGCTTAGGATTAAAAACCTGGCAAAAAATAATACCGTGTTGCTGTGTGCCACTTTCATGAATGCTCGCGGTTTGGATGACTCCGAAGTCGTTGAGGGGGCAAGTCGAAGTACAATGAAGGAATTAGTTGAGATTACAAAGCAAGCTGATAGGGTTCTGGTGTTCTAGCTGAAGGAAAATTTGGATCAAAACATGCCCAAAGATTAAGAAGAAATCATCAGGGAGTAGTTGACTAATCGGTACCAGTAATTCGCATTGTACAATGCTGCAATTTATCGTATTTTGTCGAAAAATTTATTACCGATCAGCTGTCCCTTACATCATGTTGCTGAAAACAAAAAAGACTACCCGCAAATGGCTTACACTGCTGTTTGTCGCCAGCTTTCTCCTGAATATCCAGGCCAGCTATGCCTGCGCCATGATGCCGGATATGGCAGAAAAGCAGACGGAGTGCTGTTGCGGTTCCAATCACCGCATGTCCACTACGCCTGACGCTATAGAAGGGATATCATACTCAACAGATTTTGGAGATGCGCATTCTGTTCATGGTCAGATTTGTGACGATCCGCACCAGGGTTGTTGTATTGTCGAAATGAGTGGTGTTTAAGTAGAGTGCTAAAAGATTACCAGTAGCAGAACGTGAAACGGTGACGCGAATTACGTTATTTGAATTCATCGCGGAAGTTGGTAAAGGATATGAGGAGGCAATCATGGAAATGTGAATATAGTGAGGTTCCCTAGATAAGAATTCCTTCTAAGTCCCTAGCATAATACTGGAACCTAAAAGTTCTAGTCGCAATTAATGTTTTCGTATTCATTTTTTGTAATTTTCATACCACCCTCGGGGTCTCAATATACTCGTAGTAAATATTTACAATAGAAGGCACACGCTAATGCCCTATGTTCTCTTCGTTGTTTTAACTTGGATAATGCTGGCTGGCACTGCGCGGGGGCAGACTCTTAATGGTTTCGACCTCAGTACTGCCTCAATCCCGCCATCGCTGATAAGGGGAGGAGGGCCTCCGCGCGATGGAATTCCAGCGATTGATAAGCCGGTCTTTCAATCTGCAAGCTCGGCTGACTGGCTCGATCCCGAAGACCGGGTCATTGGGATCGTTCTGAATGGAATCGCCCGGGCCTATCCCATAGCTATATTAAATTGGCATGAAGTTGCTAATGATGTTATTGCAGGGCAAAGAATTGTGGTTACCTTTTGCCCGCTATGCGGTACCGGAATGGTTTTTGAGAGTAACGTTGAAGGACAGGCTCTGACATTTGGCGTGTCGGGCTTGTTGTATGAGAGCGATGTGCTGCTTTACGATCGCCAGACAGAAAGCCTCTGGTCACAAATTCTAAGCAAAGGCGTGAGCGGGGAAATGCGCGGCAAGCCACTGCATGCTCTACCTGTCACCCACACGAGTTGGAGAGCCTGGCGCCAATCACACCCGGAATCCGAAGTGCTAAGCAGAGATACCGGTTCGTCACGTAATTATGGACAGGACCCATATATCGGGTACGCAGATTCACCAAGAACGATGTTTCCCGTTGTCAACCAAGCACCTGGCCCATGGCACTCCAAGGAATGGGTGTTAGGATTTAATATCGGCGATCAGTATAAGGCCTACCCGTTTATTGAATTGCGCGCAAACTCGAGTTCGCAAATTCAAGATCAATTATCGGGCGAGAGTTTCACCGTAATTTGGGACGAGGCCAACCAATCGGCATCAATAGTACGCGATGGTTTGTTGCAACCGAGCATTACCGCCTTCTGGTTCGCCTGGTATGCGTTTCATCCAGAGACATTGATATTCACTGCCAATTGAAAGAACGGACTACCACATATGATGCCAATATAATGAGCCATCCCCATCCCTACTGTGTATTTGTATTCTTGCTGCTTAACACCCAAGCCGGCAGAATTCCTGAAGCACTCTCTGTATGTGGCTTTAGGAAACGGATATCGGGATATCGTGGCTAGCATTGTGACTGTGTAAACAGAAGAACCAAATAGCAACAATGAGTAACCTAACTGAAAATACCAAGCCTCATTCCAGGATATAAGTGTTGAATTTGATTCTTCTTCTTTCCTTTGCTGCCGTAATCGGGTATCTCGCTCAGGTCACCGGGCTTTGTATGGTGCGAGGCGTTCACGATTGGGTTAGGGGTAGAAAGCTTCGGTTGATTGCGATTCTTGGCGGTGGATTTTGGGTCTATTTGTATCTACCTTTTCTCTCTCAGAATTCAACGATACCAATTGGCTATGAGCTGCACTGGAGTTTTCTGCTGGGCGGCCTGATCTTCGGACTGGGTGCTGTTGTCAATGGTGCCTGTTCCATTTCCACTGCGAGTCGACTATCCAGTGGTGATTTGCAGATGATATTTACCATGATGGGTTGGCTTGGTGGATGGTTGTTGCTGGACTTCACCGGTATACAGTTTCAGCATACCGAGCTGACTTCATACAACGAATCGCTGACATGGATCATAGTCTTGTGTTTGATACTCGGTAGCGTCTGGGTATATGTCAAACAGAGTAAAAGTTGGAATATTTGGAGCGGCATCATGTTAGTGGGAATTCTAGCGGGCGCTATTTTCTTGCTGCAACCAGCCTGGTCACCAAGTGATTTTGTCAAAGACTTAGGCTTGGCAATTCTTAGAAAAAATCCTCAAATTCTCCCGGCTGTAGATAGAATTGCAATTTTGATGGTGATGTTGCTGGGCATGAGTATTGGTGCCTGGCGCTATCGACGATTTAAATGGTTAGCGCCAAACCTGCGCGGAATAATCAAGCATTTTTCCAGCGGCATTTTGATGGGGCTCGGCGCCGCAATTAGCCTAGGAGGAAATGATTTTCAACTGTTGATGGCCCTACCTGCACAGTCCCTATCCGGCATTTTAGCGATTGCCGGAATAATTATCGGCATTAGGCTAGGGATATTTCTAAATGCCAGACATATTTTTGTTAAAGAGATTCGAGGTAGTACATAGAGCCATGAGTGCCCACTATAGCTCCTTCAAGAGATTCAAGATTTCCTGCTTTAGCTCTATCTCATCGCCAGCTTTATAGTCGCGGTATTTCCTAACTATGCGACCTGCAGGACCGATTAGATAGGATACCGGGAGGCTTCTTATTCCGTAAGGTTTTCCAATAGCACCTTCCGGGTCGGCCATTACAGGATAGGAGACAGGATGATCTTCCAGAAATTCCAATCCGTTCTCAGTGTTTTCGTCGACGTTGACAGCTATGATTTCGAACCGGGGGTCGTCAATTTCGCGATACATCTTATCGTAGGCCGGAAGCGACAGCAGACAGGGGGGGCACCAGGATGCCCAGAAATCCAGGAATACAACCCTGCCGCGGTAATCGGATAATTGGATAAGTCCGTTGCCGCCGATTTCTGCGGCGCTGAAATCCAACGCTAGTTCTTGCGCGAATGTGAGGCCAGGCAAAAAGAGAATAAGAAATGGCAGTTTGAGTGGGTTAAAGCGCATAGGTCAAAGACAGTGCGTAAGAGTAGCTGGTGGTAAATTGAAGAGCACCTTCAAGGTCGCGAGCAATAGGTACGCGCCCTGACAGACCCAGAGTTAAATTATCGGTTACGCCATATTGAACCGCCGGAACGAAATCCAGCCATTCTCCTCCGGTGTTGGGAATATCAAAATCGCTGCGCGTGTCGGCGTTAGTGGTCCGATAACGCAGACCGGCTGAATAGCCAAAGCGAGTTCCGATACTTTGGCTAAAACCAAGGGCAAAGTTAAATTCATCGCCGAAGGAATAATTACGATCGTTAGCCTCATCGTTAAATGTGTAGTTTGAAGACAGGTTCAATTGCATGGTCGCCGCCTGATTGAATGCATAGCTGTAGCTGGCCCAGAGAATTTCGCCCTCGGCTCCCACGCTAGGCTGCATGTCTTCTGACTGAACAATGATGCCCCCCGCATCATCTTTGCCGATGGGCAATCGGGCGCCGATGCCGAGAGAAACCTCGTGGCGGGAAAATGGTGTGATGTACGAAGGAGTGTAACGCAGTAAGATCACTGCATCACCGAGCCCCGATGTGTGCTGTTCTCCAAAGAAACTGGTTCCCACACTACGGCTGTGTTCAACGTAGGACAGCAGGCCAGAAATGGACCAACGATTTGCCAATCCGTAGGTGCCGGAAACAACCTGAGAAAAAGAGGAGCGCTCTCTGTCTGATTCATCCCGAATGTCTTTCGTGCCTTGAACCAGATCACTTATTTCGTGGAATTCCGTCGTATAGTTTATGTAAAAGTCGCCCGGCTCCGTCGACGACGAGTCGATAGCACTCAACAGGGGGGCTCCTGCACAACTACAGGTTGCGGCATCTAGTTGAATGCTCAACAGCGTGGAAGACAGCAACAAAAAAAGGGTAATTGCGCGGCGCATAATCAATTTATTTCGGTTCCGGGAAAGAATGAAGTCCAGGCGAACCAGTAAGCTATAAATGAATTAGTTTTTTGCAACGTCGATCCTGTTCGCGGACCCGAGACGGCAGAGCCAAACACATCCCATTGCGTTCCCTCGTTATCTATCATAACAATTGGTAATTGGTCTTGTACCGCTGTAAATTCCAGCGTTGTGCAGTCCTCTAGTTGTCGGTTATACATGACCGCAAAGTTTTGGCCAGCACTACCGGCAGCCACCACATCCATCCCGCCGACTCCGTCATGAATAAGAGATACCTCACTAGAGAAATCGGAAACTGGGTAGACCTTCGATTTATCTCCCACATTTATGCCTAGCACTCGCTCTTTTCTGTGTAATCGCAAGTCATTCTGATTGTTGACGTTGAACAATAGAGACTGATCGGTTCGAAAAGAGCCATATGGATAAATCCCGTAAGGACGACTAAATCCCGTATTCTCGGTCATCAGAATTGTTTCTGGGTACATGGTTCGCCAGGTTTCCCAAGTGGTCTCAACTACTTGGGCCTTATTTGGAATACGCAATACCTCACTGCCGCTGATGGACTGCTCAAGCATCTGCGACCACAGACTTCGTGTTTCACGGTCATAGAGAACCAAATTAGAATTAAGCAATAGTCCAGAAGTGCCAAACGTTTTGTTCGTCGAGTTTAAAAACCCCTCCCACATAACTGCCGAGCCGGTTAAAGGACAATAGCTCAGAGTCATCTGTTGTTGCTGGCCGGCCACAGTAAAAGTGTCATTGACCACTTCATGCCAATCCAATATTTGATGTGGGTAAGCACGGACTTCGTCGCCAACTTTCACGCCTACCACCAGTGAATCTGGAAAGATTCCTGTCGACTCCAGATCTTGTGTGAAAATCGGGTTGGTTAAGGGTGGGATACCGTCGGGAGCCGGGCCTCCGTCCTGAATATTGCTGGGATCAATGGAGAAACCGGATACAACAGGCGGATTGTTGGGGCCATTACTAAAATCCGGTTCGGGCCGGGTGCAGGTATTTGGGTCGCCCGCCGCAGTTTGAACGCCATTCAAACCTGCGCCTGCCAACTGGAAAATCAAAGGGTCTTCACTGAGCAAAATAAAATCTGCCCAATATGAAGCCCCGTCAACGGATAGGTCGGGAACCGACAAAGTGAGGCCTGAGAATGAGTTGGCATTCGCCGTGTCAATGCTATCGGTGCTGCCAAGTTCTTCAGCGCCTGTAAGAGTGATTAGCAGTGGAGAAGAATCGGGTATCAGGGAAAATTCAATTCGAAACGCATTATCGGCGACTGTTACCACCGGTAGAATAATAGAGTTTCCGTCAAGGTTGCCACTTTGCCCCTGCACAAAATTGCTAAACAGTAGGACAGTCATCAGGGCAAGTTGTGTGAACAAAATCCGTAAACTAAATGCTGGATAAATTCTCATTACTACGCCTCCGCAATCAAGCTCTTTGCTCGAGTCTTTCATTATTTTTCGCTTATTCGTTTTCGTTGTTCGATGAACACTAACTTTTTAATGACCGGAGGCCTTTGAATTTGCTTTCATTGTCCAAATAATTTTGCCAGCAAAATTACAATCCTAATTGTACGGTCTAGTCTTGAAGCTTCACCTAGAAGAGAATTGAGGGTTTAAATGGCGAGTCCGAATTGGGCGCCCGGGGATTTTCCTAAGAGTCTTAAATTGTCAATTTACCTCCTCATCTACGCCCAAACTCAGCGCCCATGTCCTGGATCTATGGGATTGCTATTGTCGGCGGCTTGCTAAGGAGTATTGGCAGTATTCACCATTTCTATGGCTTATAGGAGGTTCTGTCTTTTCGTGAGAGTAAGCGTCTCCAGTACCAATTATAGGGATGCACACTTTCAGTTGAACCAACAGCATTAACTAGAGGTTTGGACTCGTTATGCCAACGGAATATCCCTCCCTTCATGTTAGCCGGCTTTGCAGATGTTCCTTGTGAAGCCAAAATATTGGCAACGTTTTCAGCTAGCTCGGTGGAGCGTCTGCCAGTTGAGCAATAGAAGATCACTGTATTTTCTTCCAGCAATTCGCCATAGTCTCGAATAAATCATGTGCCGGTGTATCCGGGTTCAGCCTGATTGCATTAGGAAGGTGACTTACGGCAAATTCATCTTCGGTGCGAACATCAAACAAATAGGTGCTTAAATTTTCATTTACTAGACTATCCAAAACTATTTTATTGCTTAGATGCTCGACCACGCTATTTTCTTCAAGCGATTGCTCAATTCTATCAAGTGCACTGTCTGCAACCGAGCTTATAGAGTAAATGCCAATAAGCAATACCGGTAGTAATGACGAGACGTATTTCCGAAAAATTTTAAATCTACATTTACTCATAACCTTAACTTCCTTCGCGTTGCTGGCCTTAGTATCAATAGCCCAATTTCCTAATATTCTATTTGAAACATGATACAAGTAATTTGCACTTCGAAATCACTATGCGAAGTGGAATTCGTTTATCTTTAAGTCTTGAAATCTTCTTGCACCGACCACACTATCTAGACAGGCGTTAGGGATGAATACTTACAAATATTGTGTGAATTTCCCTCAAGCCTGTCGGAGATAATTATTGCCACTACTCTATATAGAAAACTTAATAATTTAGATCGTTAACTGTTCAGCGCAAAAAAGACGCCAGTTTGAATTCGGCGTCTTAAGTGGTTGTGCATATTCATACTAGTCAATCAGCATAGGAACTCGTATTCGGAGTGATGGAAAATTACTTCAGCTTTAGATTGATGATGTAACTGAATTTGCTGTACATCCTCAGACCCACAAGCACCACATAAGGTCTTTTTAGTGGTTTCTCTCCACATGGAGCAAAACAATCCAGGCATTACAAAAAGTGGAATATATACTTCGTTTCACAGGCTTGTCCTGGCTACGTTTTAGATGAGCTAAAGATATTGGCTTAAAGAGAAAAACGCAGATCTCGATTTAGGGCTAAACTAATCCGAAATTCTAGATTTAGAACGATCGAATTAACACTGCACAAATCATCGCCATCCGCGATTTCAAGTATTTAGTAGACATCAGGAGTAGTGACATAGTGAAACTATCTCAAGCATGAAATGCTCGCTCAATTATGGCATCACAATCGAAGCCAATTGGCATCAGTCCATAAGTGTGTCCGCTAGCATGACCTAATCGAGTTGCACAAAACGCATCACTCACCTGATTATTCCCTGTCCTAATTAGCAGAGATGCTTGCATCGCTAGTGCTAACCCTTCAACCAGGCGGCGTGCTCTGAATTGCAATTGGTCATTGCTTTTTAGCTCATTGTTCAATTGAGTGGCATAGCTATCGAAAATTCTGTTAGCGCCTTTCGCTAACATCACTTCATCCAAATAACTCTGCAAACAATCTGGTTCTTTCTGCATTACTCTTAATACATCTAAACACTGGACATTGCCGCTGCCTTCCCAAATGCTGTTGACTGGCGCTTCCCGGTACATTCGCGCCATTAGGGTAGTTTCCATGACGCCGCTACCACCCAAACACTCCATGGCCTCGTAAGCATGATTAGGAGTACGCTTACAAACCCAGTACTTGCCAACTGCGGTTCCCAAACGCACTATGGACTGTTCAGATTTAACCTCCCCAGATGAATCGAGTGCACGTGCTAAGCGCATGCCTAAGGCGACCGCGGCCTCACTTTCCAACGCGAGGTCGGCTAGTACATTTTTCATTAGTGGTTGTTGAACGAGCTTATTGCCAAAAGCCACTCGGTGCCTACAGTGATGAATCGCCTGAATAGATGCTTGTCGCATAGCGCCAGCGGAACCAATGACACAATCAAATCGAGTCAATGCAACCATCTCCAAAATGTTGGCTATTCCTCGCCCTTCATCTCCTAACAACCAGGCGAAGGCGCCGCGCAACTCGGTTTCGGCCGACGCATTGGAAACATTGCCCATTTTATCTTTTAAGCGTATTAGCTGCAGTGGGTTCTTGCTGCCATCGGGGCGCCAACGAGGAACCAGAAAACACGAAATACCCGCTTTGGCTTGTGCCAACATCAAAAAAGCGTCACTCATGGGGGCAGACAAAAAGAACTTGTGACCTACCAACTCATATGCTTCACCCGAACCGTGTTGGCCGATAGCATGAGCTTGAGTACTATTAGTGCGTACATCACTACCACCCTGTATTTCTGTCATACCCATGCCAATAGTGCACCCGCTTTTGCTTGCATAGGGTTTGTTATCAGGATCATATATGTCATTGGTGACCTTCGGCACCCAGTCTTTTGCCACTTTGGAATCCAGGCGCAAGGTAGGAATTCCAGCGAAGCTCATGGTGATTGGGCAGCCATGCCCGGCCTCCGTCTGTGTTTGCATGTAGTTGAGTGCGGCTCGTGCAACGTGTGTGCCTTTTTTATCGTCTATCCATGGAAGGGAATGTAGTTGGTTTTTAATGGCATGTTTCATCAAGTAATGGTAAGCGGGATGGTAGCCAACCTCGTCGATTCGATTTCCATAATGATCGTGAGTGATTAACTCGGGCTTAGTGTGATTGGCTTGCCAGCCCAGTTTGATGGCTGCTGTGCTACCACAAAATCCGCCGCAGCGTTGCAGTTTTTCCTGCGCCCATGATCCGCCTTCACGCTGAGTCGCCTCCATAAGCGCCGTGTCTGAAAGATAGTAATTGATGTCTTGTAACGCTGGAGGCTGGTTTTCAACCGTGTATGTATCGGCGTGGAGTTTGTCTGAAAGTGGATATTGATTGACCATCAGTAGATTCCTCTTTTCGCAGACTATGTTGTTCGAAATTCAATCCAGAGGCGCGTTCGCGCAGCTATGTTTTCTACGCTGTGCATCGGTACACCATTGCTGTTCAATAATATTTAGGCGATTTCCGCTTGCAACTCAGTGCCTTCTGTCGATTGTACGGTTGACTTTTGTTGATATATATAATCTCTAGTAAGTGGAACAATATCGCTTTGTTTAGCAAGCTGCATTTGCATTACGGTGAGTCTGGTGTAACGAAAGGAAGCTTCAGAAGAAGCGAGATAGAATTCCCACATTCGACAAAATTTTTCGCCCTTGATTTGCTTGAACTTTTCGCGATGTTCCAAAAAGTGTTGGCGCCAGGCAGCTAAAGTTCTTTCATAATGCCCGTCTAAGATCTCGATGTCTGTCATTTGTAAAGCTGTAGGTTCCACTGCGCTGCACATTTCCGAGAAGGAAGGCAAGTAGCCGCCAGGGAATATGTACTTTTCAATCCATGGATTGGTTATTCGTGGACGATCTGTTCTCGCGATAGTGTGAATCAGCGCTAAACCCTGATCGTTCAGACAAGATTCAACTTTGTCAAAATAGGGAGAATAATTTTCTCGTCCTACGTGCTCGAACATACCAATGCTCACGATTCTATCGTAAAGATGATGATGCTCTCGATAATCCACCAGCTTAAAATCCACCTTACCACCAAGCCGCAATTCATCGGCTCGTTTGCAAGCCACTTCATGCTGCTCTTTGGAAAGCGTCAATCCAGTAACTTTTACGTCGAAGTTTTGTGCTAAGAAAAAAGCCAAACTACCCCATCCGCAGCCGATATCCAGAACTGACTGCCCGGGTTTAAGTAATAATTTGACAGCGATATGATGGCATTTCGCAAGCTGAGCTTGTTCCAGACTAACACTGTCATCTTTGAAGTAGGCACAAGAATAAATCAGATTCTTGTCCAGAAAATGACTGAATAGCTCCCTGTCCAAATCATAATGATGTGCCACATTTTCACGACTGGCGGTCAAGGGATTTAATTTCTGACTTAAGCGATTTAATGCGAAGAGCTGTCTAAAAAGGAAAGGTAATTTTAGGACCTGGAAATTTTTACGCAAGATTGATATCAAATCATAAAGACTGCCGTCTTCAACATCCCAGCCGCCGTTTATATATGTCTCGCCGAGTTGAAATTCCCAATTTTTAGCTATTTTATTTATTGTATTTTTATTACGCATGACCCAGGTAACGTGTGGACCACTACTACCGAAATGATGCACTTCTTGATTTGGGAGCTTGAGCGTGAGTTGGCCATAAATAGTGCCTTGTTTTAGTAGTTTTAGATACATCAGAAAAACTCCCTGATTATCAACCTCAAATTATGAATATAGCTGCGAAGTGGTAATAACAAGCGTCACCACGTCAATTTACATTGACCTACCTTACACCAAATTTAGTTCAGAAATTCGGAACGGACGACCCGATCTCAGTGTAATAATTTTTAGTGATCATGGGTAGGTTTTTTCGAAATTGGCGCAGGTTTGAGCATTTGGCAGTAGCCGCCTGACTCAAATCAATAAGATTGTGGTTCCTATCCAGTACATTTTCAGTATTAATCTTTCATTTGTTAGGACTTCTCATAACCAAGAACTCCGCGTTTACATCATGATATTGACAACACTGGCCTGGGCTTTGCCAAGCAGTGTGCAGAGCCACTAGCAAGGTGATTTTATTCTCGATGCAGGTCAACTTTGGTGGAACCTGATGAAAACAGCAGTTTGATTAGCACATCTGCAACCGGAGTGCTGGCAGCAACTTCCGTCCGATTGACTATGTATTGACTTGTCCAGAGGCTCCTTAGCAGGCAGGTAAAGTATTGTTCTAATGAGTGGGCGACTGATTTGAGAGGCTTGGGGTCGTTACTCCCAGCCATGTTTCAAATAGATGCGTACAGCCGGGATTAAAATAGAGGCAATGACACCAAGCGCCATAATGGCTAAGTAATTGTCGGTTCCTAACATACTTACCAGAATATTTTTTCATCGCCCGTTATAGAAACACTGGAAGCCGTAGATACACAAAAAGGGATCGCGAAAAACATAAGCGAGTTCAACAAATGCTCTCTAATATAATTAATCTTATCTTTTAGGGTTGGGTATTGGTTATCTCTATTCCCAATTAGGAATGTATTGATACCCAGATCGACAAATATAGATACGATCAGCGCGTTGCCGGCAACCAGAGAAATTTCCGTAATGCTAGATATTCAATGTTTTTCACCATAACGACAATCCAGACCAGGAAATAAATCAGGAAAAGTATTCGGCTAAAATTTATCATAGGTATCTGGGCAAGTATCAACCTCAAAATATGGATGTTGCTGCAAAGCAGCGACGTCAATTCCAGTAACGCAGCACAGCGGCTGTCTGTAAAACGATACTACGTCAAGCTGAATGATTATCTGTTTTGCCCGGTCGTAATTTATGCAGCATACTCCCGACCACGACGCACGCCCAAGGGGTTGCCAATGGCCTTCTACAGACTTGTATTTGTTAGTTTTATTCCGATTTTATTTATCTCTTGTGCCTCTAGTATTAAAGATGACTCAATGCCGGCGGCTAGTCTTTATTGTGGTGGCTTTCTAATCTATGACATGTGTACACAAGATATTGACCACGACGGTGTAGTCGAATTCGTCTATTTTCAGGATTCTAACGAAGTGTTCTTGTACAGAGAAGGTGTTGAGGCACAGCGGCCGCCACAATTAGCAATGCACGAATGCGCGCAGGTGATGGATGAAAGGCTAGTCAACAATGCGTCCAAAACGTTCTATATTACCGAAGATACTAGTCTCCTCGAAATAACTGATATTAAAGGTGCATTGCTGGTGAGCTACATCAGCTATCTGCCAGCCGTGACAGCTTGCAATGCTGAATTAGAGTAAGTGCAGTAAAAAGTAGTGCTTTAGTAAATCTGGAAACAATATCAGGACGCAAAAAGAAACCCTTACGCTATCTTCTCGATCAAGTAGAAGTAATAAAGACTTGAGGAAAAGGTCCGAACTTTTTGTTGATTTTTAGCAAGCCAATCCCTTATTCGGCGAGCAGATTTGCTGGATACAGTCACTAAACCGGTAATACTAGAGCTTACAATTAGCCGCCTGCAAGATGCGGGGTACATCTATATTGGCATGGATCACTTCGCTTTGCCCGGTGATAAACTTGTTATAGCCAAAAACAACG
This sequence comes from Gammaproteobacteria bacterium, assembly GCA_021773355.1. Classification (GTDB taxonomy): domain Bacteria; phylum Pseudomonadota; class Gammaproteobacteria; order Pseudomonadales; family Pseudohongiellaceae; genus UBA9145. The sequence goes on from JAJFKE010000029.1 coordinate 63,413, forward strand.
GTAGCTTAAGTCGGATAAAAGATACTCAGAGCCCTTGTCTTTTTCAATTGGAATTTAATTTGCTTGCAGCGAAAAGCCTACGCATATTAAGGTTCTGGCAGAATAGCTGATTGCTGCGTTTTTTAAAAGAAGAGGGAAGCGAATTCCGGCTAAACTACTGTATATTTACTCTAATCTCATAATTAGACCCACTTAACCAGGTAGGCATCATGATAAGTTCCGCTGATCTATTCACCCTCGCGCTTCTCTCCACAGCAGGCCTGTATGTCAGCATGCTGGCTTACTTCAACGGGCTGGTAGGGTCAAAACGCTCAAATACCGAGATCATGTGGAACTCGGAACCCATCACTTGGTTCATCGCACTGTTACTTATGCTGTCAGTTTTTTTTCGAATAGTCGGACCCCTGGCTGGAGCGGAAGCGCCAGGCATTTGGTTCCTCATCGGTGTAGGCAACTTGCTCATAGTCTATATATATCTCATCCTGGAATTAGCACGGCACGATCTGCCTGCAAGCGGCTATTGGTTCATCGTTGCCGGTACCTTAATTGCTATCCTCTACATGATTACAAATATTGTGATGGCACTACTTTCAGAACTGCTCAACCTTGCCTTGTACGCGGAAGTACTTGGAACCTTGCTTGCGTCGATGACCCTGATATTGATTCTCATACTCCTGTTTAAATTCATACGCTCTCTTTGGAGTTCGCTCATGCGAATCTGGTCAGCAGACCCCAACGCTCCAGAGCGACTCACTGCAGGAGGAATCGGCGTCACCACCATGGGTGGAGTAAGCAATCCCAATGGCGCACTCTCCGACATCAATCTGCATCCAGGAGCAAAATCCGCGGCAGAAAGGTGCAGCGTGGATCCAGAAGGTAGCATCATCGTAGACTTTGGCATTCGCCGCGTCGAAGACCATGGTTTCAGATCAGACCTGCGCATCATTCGTGACAACACGGACCAAGCCATCACCGTGGAAGTCAGCAATGACAGGCAAAACTGGTTCGGCTGCTTTCAAGACGACAATATCCTCAGCGACTGGGACGTGCCTTACTATAGCAGTCCATGGCGATACGTTCGCATCTGCAATCAGGGCGATCAAGCAACTCTAATCGCGGACGTGTATGATCTGGATTGAGGATTTTTATGGTGAGGATCTATAGAAAACGACGATAGATTCATTTTTCATAACATATTTCATCAGGAAAATGTGAAAAATAAATTTGCCCCTCTTGGGCCCTTCCATTTACAAGTTAATAGACTCAAGCGAATTTAATATTGAAAGTTGCTTTGTGAACAATAGATGGACAGAGCAGGGTGAGTCACCTTTTCGTTTGAATTGATTGCTTGGAGCGAGAATCCCTAAACGCCAGCCAGGAGGCGCCTGATAATGACAATGATCGTACCGGCTTATGCCGAATATTTGTTTGTATTCATTAGAGTGTTGCTGATGTTAGCCGTAGCTGTCACCGGTTTGCTGATTCTGCGGAGAAGGTCCAAGGCTGAAAAGGCATACTTGTTGATTGCGGCCTTGCTGCTAGTTTGGTGTTCCTTTGTTTGGGCTTTGATCCGATTCGGCGTATATCAGGCTGTGATGCTGCCACTGTTCATCTTTATCCCCGTCATAATAGCGTTTGTTCTTTGCAGAACCTCAGCCGCCAAAGTGTTTATTGATGAAATACCACAAGCAGCCTTGGTGGGTATTCAGGTATTTCGTGTAATTGGCGGTAGCTTCCTGCTGCTATGGGCCGACGGCCTGATGCCTGGTTTGTTCGCATTGCCGGTAGCGATTGGCGATATTCTTATTGGCGTGTCTGCGTTGGCTATTATTTTGATGATGCGCAGTGCGGTGGTCGCAACTGGCGTGATCATAGCCTGGAATATACTGGGCCTTGCGGATCATCTAATGGCGTTATTTTTGGGACTGACCTCTTCGCCAGGCCCCTTACAACAATTCTCTTTCGATCTACCAAATGCCTTGACCGGTTATTATCCAGTTGCCATGATTCCGGCCTTTATCATTCCCTTGAGTTTTATTCTGCATGGGCTGTCGCTGTGGAAGTTGCGGCGTTTCCGCGATAGACCAATCGCGTCCTAGGCGTTACGAAAAGCTGAACCTGAACAACAAATCCAAGAGCCTTTTTTATGCTATTGACAAGTAAACTCGCTCTAAGTAGAGGGAAAGAAAGGGGCATTTTTTAAAGGGACCGTAGCCCTTTGGCATGATGATGCCGTATTCACTCAAAATGCCTCGTGTCTGATTCGACAACTTGCGCCGAGAATCGGTCAGTCTTTCGCGGAGTCGGTGCAATGACTGCGTTTTGGGGTCAGGTCTAATTGCACACAGACTACGCTTTGAGTTGCAGATGGAGACCTGACCCTCTAATCCCTTTTACACTAACCCCATCTCAAAAGTTAGAAGTAATAATGGAAGCCAGTTCCAATAAGCGATGGCTCACTCACGAGCGAATCTAGTATAGAGTCCAATCCGAAAAAGATCGTTAGATCATTACCTGGTGGAATATCAAATTCCCAAAAGCGTACGGCCTCGGGAATATCGACAATTGGGCCCTGGTAAGTCGGTGTTAGCCCTGGCATAAAGAGGCCTGTATTGATATCGAAAGAAAATAATTCTCCACCAATCAGCATCACAAGCCACCATTCCGCATCGGTACCACCTTGTCCTCCTGCATCCAATGAGAGAGAGAAACCAGGAGGCATTCCATTTTCATCTTCAACCTCTACTTCAGCAATACTATATCCGCCAAGGGCTGTCTGCAGGGCGAGTTCTGGAACTCCAATGTCTGTGATGAAGAATTCTGTTCCAGTTAAGGGAGTAAAAGTAAATTCGTGAATGAGGGGTGCGCCAGTCGGTAGACCATCGTCTGCACCGATAGTAATCTGACCGGTAATCCTGTCCTGATAAATTGTGCCGGTGATAACGGTCAAAATATTGCTAAATCCGGCCACCGTAGCCCGACTTTGACCGATGAATTCCAAATTGCTGTCAACCGCCATCGGATCAAATGCCAACCAGGGAACGGAGTTGCCGCCAAGATTCTCGCGAATAACTACATCTCCTTCCAATATAAAAATCTCGATTAGGCTTGGTGGCGCGATCACACAACAGGAGTGCCCGGCCACATCGGTAGTTTTGGTAATACTAACGCTCGCCTTCTCAGGCTCTGTAGTGCCTGTTTTAAGAACGAGTTCCTGAGCGTAAAGCAAATTTGGAGCCAATAGTAAAATTGAAAGCGAAGAGCACAATACAATTGCTTTCGCCAAGACTGAGAACACTCTTTCGATACAATGTTTCATCGCACTTTCCTTTTCTGGAGATGATTGGCGTTATTCTCCAATGGTTTAGCAAGCGGCCATCATAGAGTTAATCATTCTCACTGGTAATCCCCGAGTTCAGGGAGGTAAGAGCTGGTTGAAAAAAGATCCAAAAAGAGCGGGGTTATGAATTAAGATAGCCGGAATGAGTCAGCCTCTTCACAACACTTCTAATCGGGCCCTGATATTTCTCTTTATCTCGGTCTTTGTGGCAGTTGTGTTGGCCTTTAACTATTTGAATCTGCTGTCAAATACCGGGGTCTCAGAAGACGACTATCTCGCTCTATCAAGCGCCCAAGCACTGCCATTGGACGTCAGCTTGCGAGAATTGGCTGACCGCGAATCGAATTGGATTTCGGTAGACTTCCCATACCATTGGCGAAATCAGTTTGCCAGCACCCGTGCGGTTTGGTATCGGTTACATGTATCTCAATCTGAACTGGAGTCACTAAATAACCCGTTGCCAAGTTCCGATGACCAGCTCTTGGGAATTTACATCTGGCGATTAAATCAAACTGCAGATATCTGGTTCAATGGAACAAAAGTTGGATCAGGCGGAAATACCAGCGAACCTATGGCTAGGTACTGGAACAGCCCACTCTATTTTTCTGTCCCTTCGAGCTTAATTCAGGAACGCAACGAAATTCTTATTAAACACTATGCCCAACATTCCTGGGGATCCATGGAACCCGTCATCATCGGACATGAGAACGTTCTTAAACCCATTTATAACACCCGCTACTTCATTCAACATGACATCGCTATGGGACTATTTGTTTTCGTGTTAGTTACTGGCGTATTTTGTTTCACGGCTTGGTTCTATCGCCGACAAGAAAGCCAGTACCTCTGGTTCGCCATTGCTTCTGTGGGCCTGAGTTTCTATTGCCTGAATCAGTTCATTCGCTATTTACCTATAGATGCAGATGTTTGGCGCTGGCTTTCTAATGTATCAACAGATTTATGGGCCTGTGCCACTTTCATTTTCTTATTAAGAAGTCTAAATCTTGAGAAGCCAACTGCGGAAAAATTGGTTTTCGCTTATTTGATCAGTGGAATTCCAATTTATTTCTATGCAAGTTTTAATCAAGTTTTTGATATAAACATTTACTATCACATCGGCTCTCTTCTAATCGCTGTCTATGGCTTCTACATTGGTGTTGCTTGCTATTTCCAAACAAGGAATTCACTACCTGCTTTTTATTGCTGCGTTCTGGCTCTAGTGTTCGCTGCCGGTGTGCACGATACAGCCATGCAGGCGATTGTGAATAACGGCTGGCGAGGAACTTCTGAGTTCGGATTTCAAAATGATTTCAATTTCCTCCATTTTACTGCCCCAATCATTTTTCTATTGATTGGAGCGAGCCTGGCCAAGCGTTTTATAGACTCTATGAATGCGGCAGACCGTCTCAATGAAGAACTCGAGCAGAGAGTTGGCCAAGCGCGTCAAGAACTCACCGAAAACTACCAGGCGATCGAAGAAGTCCTCGTCAAACAATCAGCCAGCGAGGAGAGAGAGCGTATTTATCAAGATTTACACGATGATGTTGGTTCAAAACTTCTTTCTTTATATTATCGGCTAGACAAGGAGTCAGATAGCACTTTAGCGAAGTCGGCATTGGAAGACTTGAGAGATATCGTATCCCGCAAGTCTTTGGAAAGCTGCTCACTCAGCAATGCAGTACAACAATGGCAACATGAAGCGACGGAAAGAGTGGCCGACGCAAAAACCGCCCTTTCGTGGCATTATCATAACGATGACGAAGACAAAGGCGTGATGCTGAATGAGTTGCAGCATGCGCACCTGCGCCGAATGCTAAGAGAGGTACTCAGTAACGCGATACTCCATAGCGAGGGTTTAACCGAGATCCGGGTGGATATCAACCTATGTGAAAACGAGCTTACAATATCGGTTTCAAACGATGGCGTTGCAGGACCGGTGAGCGATTGGAAGGCAGGCAGAGGCATCAGTAATTTGCGAGTAAGATCGCGAGACCTGCAGGGGGAATTCGGAATTACAGATTTGGAAGAGAGTTGGGTTCAGGCATCCTGGACAGTCCCGATAGAGACGAGTTAAGGAGGACTTAAGTGACACAGCAAATTCTTATACTGGAAGATATGCCAGACACTCAAACCTGGTTAAAAGACTCTTGTTTATTGGCCTACCCAGATTCACAGATCACCATCGCGAGCAACATCGCGGAAGCCAATGTTTATATAGCGAGTAATCAACCGACTCTGGCACTACTGGATTTGGAATTGCCCGATGGGAAAGGTAATACGTTTATTCCCACTCTTCTGAGTTGTCATCCAGCCTGTCTCTGTATTGTCGTTACCATCTACGCCGATGAAAACCATTTGCTACCTAGCTTGAATGCGGGAGCAAAAGGCTACATCTTGAAGGACCAGAGCCGGCAAAGAATCGCGGACATGCTGAAGCAAGCGATGGCGGGCGAATTACCACTCTCTCCTGCTATAGCAACGATGGTGCTAAATCATTTTTCCAAAGCCAATGAAGAAATAGAAGAATCTCCGTTGACCCGGCGCGAGAGTGATGTACTTACTTTGATCGCATCTGGCTCAAGTAGCCCTGAAGTCGCGACGCAACTCAAGATCAGCAAATACACCGTGGAAGATCACCTAAAACAAGTCTACCGAAAACTGAATATTTCGAGCCGAGCAGAGGCCGCTCTTGCTGCCAGGCGGTTGAAGCTTATATGAACTCTGTCAAGAGTATCCGAGTCACCACTGTCCCACATAGTTTCGAAATATTGGCTTCTTTGTAGAGTAATAGTGAAATTTAAAGAACGCAAATATGGCCCACATCTACTATTGCCACCCACTAGTCAATTTCATTTCAATTCCAACATTATACCCTAAGCCAACGGCTGATCTAATAGTTGAATCTACACATAAATCGGTAGCCCAACCCGAAATTGTCAACTGATCAGCACCAAATTCTCCAATATTCTCATTCAGTTTTGTTTCACAAAAAGCGTCGTTTGTAGCATTGGCGTCAGGTCTCCATCTGCAACTCAAAGCGTAATCTGTGTGCAATTGGAGACCTGACCCTTTAATCCCAACCCGGGTCATCGTCTAGTGAATCGCCAGGATACGTCAAGGTCATGTATATAAATCGATTGATAAGCCTGCTATTACAGTGGCATAGTCGATGAAGACCGAGAATATTCCGGGCACTTTGCTTTATCGGTTGAATCTGGCGCAATTCTTGAGTCACTCCATAAGTTAACGAACCGTTTTTGAGCACACTTGATGACTTTGCTGGTATTTACCGACCTCGATGGCAGCTTGATGGAGCACGAGACCTACTCCATCGAGGCCGCCCGGCCTGCGCTGGAAATACTCGCGCAGAGAGAGTTCTCGCTGATTATGAATTCCAGCAAGACCAGTGCTGAAATAGAAAGCCTGCAAAGTAAGCTGGGACTGGCTAATCCCTATATCTGTGAAAACGGCGCAGCTCTGATGAATCTGGGTGACATGATTGCGGGCACTGACAAGATGATATTCGGCCAGCCACAGTCACAGTGGCTAGCACAGATACATGCATTGAGAGAGTCTAACCACTATCACTTCGAAGGTTTTTCCGACTGGTCTGCCCTGAAGCTATCCGAACTCTGCGGATTGAGCAACGCCGAAGCAGCGCTCGCCAAACAACGGCAGTTCAGTGAGCCGGTTCTCTGGCACGATTCGGCCGCTGCCAAAAACCGTTTCGAAGAGCAACTGCAAGGACTGGGTTTGCAACTCATGGAAGGCGGGCGATTCTACAGTGTTCAGGGCAAGCACGACAAAGCTGCTGCCATGAATTGGCTTAGTGAGCACTATGCCTGCGATGACGACCTGGTCACGGTAGCGCTGGGGGACAGCCCTAACGACACGGCGATGTTAGCCGCCGCGGATATTGCCGTCGTTATCAAATCCCCTAAATCGCAAGGCATCGAGCTGCAGGGTCACAATCGAGTCATCCGTACCGAGCGCCCCGGGCCTGCGGGTTGGCAAGATGCCATGCAGGAAATTCTGCGCTTACACGACAATCAACTTCTCGTCCAATCGGAAAGGATTAAATAGATGGGTGACTTTCATCAGAACGGAATAATCACAACCCTGCACAACCTGGGTCAGCGTCCACTGCAAGACATGGAAGCGCAGCTTGTTCGCTTCAAGAATAATCGTCCCATGGGGCTGGTGTTACCATCCCTGTTCTCCGAATTAGAGGGGCCTGCGCTATCCAATATAGTCGACGAACTGACGAGAGTGCCTTACCTCGATGAGATTGTTATTGGTCTGGATCGCGCGGACGAAAGCCAATACAGGTTTGCCCTGGAGTATTTTGCCAAACTACCACAACACCACCGTATGCTGTGGAACGATGGACCTCGCCTGATGGCGATAGACGCCCAGCTGAAAGAGTTAGAGCTGGCACCCACACATATGGGTAAGGGACGCAATGTCTGGTACTGCTATGGCTATATCCTCGCCTCGGGTCGAGCCGAGGCAGTGGCGCTGCACGATTGCGACATTCTGACTTACGATCGCAGCCTATTAGCCCGGCTCATTTATCCTGTTGCCAATCCCAACTTTAATTACGAATTTTGCAAGGGCTATTACGCCCGGGTAGCAGGCCAGAAAATCGGGGGGCGCGTGATGCGGCTATTTGTAACCCCGCTAATTCGTACCCTGAAGAAAGTATGTGGGCCCAGCGAATTCCTGGAGTACATGGACAGTTTCAGATATCCCCTGGCAGGGGAGTTTTCCATGCGAGTCGATGTTATCAACGACCTGCATATCCCCAGTGACTGGGGACTTGAGATCGGTGTGCTGTCGGAGATGAAACGCAACTATGCCACCAACCGGCTGTGCCAGGTGGACATTGCCGACATCTATGATCATAAGCATCAGGAGCTTTCACTGGAAGATCAAAGCAAGGGGCTATCGAAGATGAGCGTGGACATTGGAAAGGCATTCTTCAGGAAGTTGGCAACCAATGGTGCAGTGTTCTCTCCCGAAGTGTTCCGCACCATCAAGGCTACTTACTATCGTATTGCGCTGGACTTTATCGACACTTATCAAAACGATGCTATGATCAATGGCCTGGAGTATGATCGTCACGGTGAAGAAGAATCGGTAGAGTTGTTCGCCAGCAACCTCATGCTGGCCGGCGAGCATTTCCTGGATCGTCCCATGGACAAGCCTTTTATCCCCAGTTGGAATCGAGTCATCAGTGCCATTCCCGACATTCTCGAACAATTGAAGGACGCCGTTGAGTTGGACAATCAGGAATACAGCAAGCCCTGAGCGATATGGTGGAACAGCTACTAGATTTGGAAAAGGAATTCAGACGCCGCATCGGCGAACACCTGAGTCTTCTCTATCCTGCGGTGAATATCGATGAATTAGTGGAACGACTGGTTGCAGAAATAGGTATGGGCCGAAACCTGCAGGCGCCACAACCGTTTCATAACAACTGGGACCAGACCGACTGCATCATCATCAGCTATGGCAACACCATCAAGAAGCCCGATGAAGCGCCATTAAAAACCCTGCACAGGTTTCTCAACAAGCATCTGCAAGGCGTGATTGATGCCGTGCATATCCTGCCCTTCTTTCCCTTCAGCTCCGACGATGGCTTCTCGGTTATGGATTATCTGTCGGTCAATCCGACGCTGGGTGAATGGGAAGACATCGAAGCCATAGGCAAGGACTACAAACTGATGGCGGACCTTGTGATCAATCACATGTCCAATCGTAGCCACTGGTTTGACAATTTCAGGAAACGTGTCGACCCGGGCAAGGACTATTTCGTCGAGGCATCGCCGGAGGATGATCTCTCCGCCGTGGTGCGGCCCCGCAACTCGCCACTACTCAGCGAAGTGGAAACCGCAGACGGCACGCGTCACGTCTGGTGTACCTTCAGTGCCGATCAGGTTGACTTGAATTTTAAGAATCCCGACGTTCTGGTGGAGTTTGTGCGCATCATCCGCGAGTACCTCAATCATGGCGTAGCAATCTTCCGCATGGATGCGGTGCCCTATCTATGGAAAGAACCGGGTAGCGGCTGCGTGCATCTGCAACAAACCCATGAACTTATCAAGCTGTTACGCACACTTATTGAGCATCACTCGCCTGAAGCCATTATTATCTGCGAAAACAATGCACCAAACCGCGAGAATCTGACCTATTTCGGTAACGCCAACGAAGCACACATCATCTACAACTTCTCGTTGCCCCCGCTATTGCTCTACACCTTGCTCAGTGGAGACTCGCGGCACCTGAAGACCTGGATGATGAGCATGCCACCGGCACAATACGGCACCACCTACCTGAATTTTATCGCTTCCCATGATGGCATCGGACTACGGCCATTGGACGGATTACTCAGCGATGCCGAGCGGGAAAGGCTGGTGCAGACCACAAAAAACTTCGGCGGCAGGGTAACGTTTCGTCGCGCCCGGGAGGGCCATGACAAGCCCTATGAATTGAATATCGCCTTGTTCGATGCACTCAAGGGCACCATCGAAGATGGCGAAGATGAGTGGGGTGTAGATCGCTTCCTCTGTGCCCACACAATAATGCTCGCGCTCGAAGGTATACCCGCCATCTATATTCAGAGTCTGTTTGGCTCCCGTAACGACCACTGGCGGTTAGAACACACAGGACGGGCGCGCTCAATCAATAGGCACATCTGGAACGAAGAGGAGTTGGAAGCCGCACTGATCGATCCGGAAAAGCATCATGCCAGGATTTTTAAGGAATTGCGGCGGCTGATCAAATTGCGTCGACAGTATGCCGCCTTTCATCCCAATGCCACGCAATTTACACTACATCTTGGCACCTCTGTGTTTGCCTTTTGGCGGCAGAGTATCAATCGTAACCAGAGCATATTTTGCATCAGCAACATCAGCAAACAATCTCAGTTGATCAATCTGGCCGATATCAATCTGATCAGTACCGATGACTGGTGCGATTTGATTAGTGGGGACAGCTACGAAGATCTTGGGCAACAGTTACAGCTGCAACCCTATCAGACGGTGTGGATTTCCAACGTGGCGCCATTGGGGTCAGGTCTCCATCTGCAACTCAAAGCGTAATCTGTGTGCAATTGGAGACCCGACCCTCTAATCCTATTTAATCTGTGTGCAATTGGAGACCCGACCCTCTAATCCTATAACTACTTAGCATGATTAGCTCAAAAGCAAGAGTATGCAAGAATATACCCAAACCATAATAATCGGCGCTGGCATCGTCGGCATCTGCACCGCCCTCTACCTTCAGGAGAATGGGTGCCAGGTCACCTTGATAGATCGTTCGCCGCCGGGGGAAGGCACCAGCTCCGGTAACGCCGGCATTATCTCCGTGGGCTCTGTGCATCCCGAAGCCATGCCGGGTATCTGGAAAGAAATTCCTCACATGGTGCTGCAGCCTCTGGCGCCGGTTACGCTGCGACCAGCTTACCTGCCGCGCTTTCTGCCCTGGCTCACGCGCTTCCTGGCCAATAGCTCTCAAACAAAAGCCGAAGCTGCTTCCGTTGCCATCCACGCCCTATCAACAAAGGCCATGGACTATCTGCAGCCGCTGGTTACAAAGGCGGGGGCAGATGATTTGCTGCGCCAGGAAGGGTCGCTCTACGTCTACGAGACGCCGACGCAGTTCGCCAGGGCGAAGGTCGATTGCGCTTACTATGATCGCCGCGGCGTGGACTACCGGATTGTGGAATCGGCAGAGCTGGCTGACATGGAGCCCAGTCTGCGGCCTGGTCTGGCCGGTGGTGTGCTGACCACAAAAGCGGCCCACACTCTGTCACCGTTGGGGCTGTCTTGCGCCTTGTTCGGCTTGTTTCAACAGCAGGGCGGTGAGTTTATTCAGGCCGAGGTAAATGGTTTCCTGACAAATGTCAACCGGGTGACCGCTGTGCGCACCGACCGTGAACTGAGCTGTGACCAGGCATTCATAACAGCTGGTTCATGGTCTCACCTACTGGCCCGCGAGTTAGGAAGCAAAGTGTTGCTGGATACCGAGTGTGGCTATCATTTGCAGCTACCCGATCCAGGTATCGTGCTGCACCGGCCGCTGTTGTTCGTCGGTCGCGCCTTCGCAGCCACCAGCATGCAGGGTGGATTGCGCCTGGCGGGTACGGTGGAGTTTGCTGGATTGAAAGCAGCGCCGAATTACGCCCGCGCCCAGGTGCTGGCACAGCAGGCGGCCACTCTGCTTCCCGGACTGAGCATTGAGGGCGGCGAGGCATGGATGGGTTATCGCCCCAGCCTGCCGGATTCGGTGCCGGTGATTTCGAGCTCACCGCATTTTGAGAATGTGTACTTCGGGTTTGGGCATGGACATCTGGGTTTGACCCAGGCGGCCGTTACCGGGGCGACGTTGGCGGCAATGTCGGCGGGAAGGGAGCCGCCGATGGACGTGAGTCTTTACCGGATTGACCGTGTTTTGTAGGGGCCATTGGGGTCAGGTCTCCAATTGCACACAGATTATGCTTTGAGTTGCAGATGTAGGGGCCATTGGGGTCAGGTCTCCAATTGCACACAGATTATGCTTTGAGTTGCAGATGGAGACCTGACCCTCTAATCTCTAATCCGGTTTTTTGATTCCAAGTGTTTTCATCTGATAGGCAAGAGTCGAGGGTTTAATACCTAACAGCGCTGCCGCGCCCTCGTCACCCCAGGTCTTCCAATTTGCCTGTTCTAAGGCAGCAGTTATATTGCTTTTCTCTAGTTCCTTGAATTCAAGGCTGGTTAAGAATGCAGAATCTTTAGTAGTGGTCGGGGCAGGGGTCTTGCTTGTTTCAGTTGTTGGACCCGATTCCACCACTGCAAGGTCCAGCCGCAATTTATTGCTAGTAGAAGAAATCACAGCTCTATCAATAGTATTTTTTAGTTCTCTGATGTTGCCCGGCCATTTGTGTTTCTCAAGCACCGCAAGATGACTGCGTGATAGTTGTAAATTGCAGCGACCCAATTCATTGCTGGCTTTTTCCAGAAAGCTAAGTGCAATTGGTGCAATATCTGAAATTCGATCGCGCAGAGGAGGGACCTCGATGGGAAACACGCTCAGACGGTAGAACAGGTCTTCCCGGAATCGACCTTCCCTAACTTCTTGCTCAAGATTGCGATTCGTTGCCGCCACCACACGCACATCAACGCGCATCGTTTTATCATCACCCACCCGTTCAAATTCATTTTCCTGTAGTGCACGCAGTAGCTTTCCTTGTTGAGCCAAGGGAATCTCCCCTACTTCATCGAGAAACAAGGTGCCGCCATCGGCGAGTTGCAGACGACCTACCCTGTCCTGATGGGCGCCGGTAAATGAGCCTTTCACGTGACCAAAAAATTCGCTCTCGAATAATTCACCTGGAATCGATGCACAATTTACTTTAACCATTGGGCATTCTGCTCTGTCGCTTCTGCTGTGAATCGCTCTAGCAATCATTTCTTTACCTACGCCGGACTCTCCGAGGATTAACACGCTTGCCGGTGTCGCAGCAACCGCCTCAACCTGTGCGAGCGTGCGTTTTATTGCTGCGCTCTCGCCAATAATTTCACCAAAGCTGCCGGCAGTATTCACTTCATCTCTCAGGTAATCCCTTTCCATCTCCAGCTTTTCTTTCAATTCCTTGATTTCTTCATAGGCTAGTTCGCGTTGCTTTTCGATAGTCTTGCGATCAGAAATGTCCCTAAACACCACCACGGCGCCCACGGTCTCGCCATCCTGGATAATCGGTGTGCTTGTGTATTCCACTGGTACTGCTGATCCGTTCGTGTGCCAGAACACTTCGTTCTCCACGCGACGGACTTCGCCATTTTGAATAGACGCGTAAATGGGACATTGCTCTCTAGGGTAATTACTACCGTCTGCGTGGGAATGATGATGTATCTCATGGGCAGATCGACTCTGAATATCGCTGCTTTTCCAACCGAGAATCTCGGTAGACGCAGCATTGCTGAAGGTAATCAATCCGTCTCTGTCGAGGCCATAGATGCCTTCACCAGCGGCATCGAGAATTAAATGATACTCGGTGCGTAGCCGTTCCAATTCTTCAAATGCTTTTTGGCGCTGGGCTTCAATTTCTCTGCGTGCTGAATTGTCTCTAAACACTATGACGGCGCCATTGGGTTTGCCGTCTTTGAGTATCGGGGTGCTTATATACTCAACCGGGATTGGACTGCCGTTGGTATGCCAAAACACTTCATTGTCGACTTTATGTACTTCCCCGTCTTTCAGCGAAGCAAAGATTGGACATTCACTGCGCGGGTAGGGGGAGCCGTCGGCGTGGGAATGGTGATGTACTTCATGGGATGACTGACCCAATACTTTATCCAGTTGCCAGCCAAGAATTTCGACGGCGGCCTTGTTGCCAAAGGTAATTTTGCCTTCCTTATCGAGTCCCCATACCCCCTCGCCAGCACTATCGAGGATCAATTGATGTTGAGAGCGTAGCTGCGCCAGTTCTTCAGATTCCTGGTCTTGGCAATTTTTTTCCATAGCTGAATTCCTCAAAATTTTGAGGATTAAACCACAAGAAATTGAGAATCACAAGAATTTGTGGTTGATTTGAATATGATAACCAATTGATAAATATAGAAATAATAGTTGGCACGGTCAATGCAATGTTGTTTGTGTGCTTACCGAACAATGAAATGCTCAATTCAATACAGGAGAAAGGCCATGAACAGCAATAGCGATGATTTTGATTTCGCCGACTTCGATACAGCAACTGAACGAGCCTATGGCGTGTATGACTCTATTCCCGGTTTCGTGCCCGCACGCTTTCAAAACGAAAACAGAACTTTTGAATTTGAGGCCATGACCGAAGTTCCTGGTGCACTCGCGGCCTATGTCTCTCATCAACACACTTTTGATCTTTGAGGGAAGTCGATAATGCAAAGACCACCTCTACCCCCGTTTAATTACGAATCCGCGAGGACGAAAGTTCAAGCCGCGGAAGATGCCTGGAACTCACGAGATCCAGCGAGAATCGCGCAGGCGTATACGCCTGATTCCATCTGGAGAAATCGAGATCAGTTTTTTCAGGGTCGCGAAGCGATTGAGATTTTTCTCAAAGACAAGTGGAAGAAGGAACTTCACTACAGGCTCATGAAAGAGTTATGGGCATATAGCGACAATCGCATCTCGGTGCGTTTCGAATACGAATGGCAGCATGCAGAAACCGGGCAATGGTTTCGAACTCACGGTAATGAGCACTGGGAATTTGATGCAGACGGTTACATGCAGCGCCGCGATATGAGCGCCAATGATATTCCAATAACTTCCTGTGATCGCCGCATCGATCGGGAAACAACTAAATCATCATCTGAATCCGGAGCACTAGCATGAATACTTACTTGAAAATCACAGCAACATTACTACTACTCAACGGCGCTGCAGTCCATGCGCAACTACCCGATCCAGGAATGGAAATTGTGGGTGGCCGCACGGCATTGCTAGTTACCGATCCGCAAAACGATTTTCTTAGCCCCAATGGCGTTGCCTGGGGTGTGGTGGGCGCGAGCGTAACTGAAAATAATACTGTGGAGAATATCGACTCTTTATTTAAGGCAGCCAAAGCCGCCGACATGCCAGTATTCATTTCGCCTCACTACTACTACCCAACTGACCATGGTTGGGAATTCGAGGGTGCCTTGGAAAAACTCATGCATACCATTGGCATGTTCGACCGCAAAGGTGCGTTGGACACACATGGCTTTGAGGGTTCCGGCGCGGACTGGCTGGAGCAGTACAAGCCCTACATCAATGACGGCGCCACCGTAGTCACCAGCCCGCACAAGGTGTTTGGACCAGAGACCAATGATTTGGTGTTGCAACTGCGTAAGCGTGGTATCGACAAAGTGATTCTAGCGGGCATGTCGGCGAACCTTTGTACTGAATCTCATATGCGTGAACTCATGGAACAAGGATTCGAAGTGGTAGTAGTGAGCGATGCCACGGCAGCGGCGCAAGTTGCCGAGGGTGATGGTTACCAGGCAGCCCTGGTTAATTTTCGTTTCATCGCGAATTCTGTTTGGACGACCGATCAAGCCGTCGAAAAGATTCAACACAAACGTTAGCGAAATAGTAGGCCAGAGCTGATTCGTAGCGAAGCATGAGAATCAAAACTGCGATCAGCTATTGGCCGCTAACGATGATTAGCACACTTACTGAAGCACATTAAAACGACCCAGAAATGGAAAACAGAACAAATCGGAGCATGACAATGAAAAACAACGCAACTAACTCAGCACAAAAATCTGTAGCAGTCTTTTTGCTGTTACTAATACTAACGGCTTGGCAATCAACAATCGCCAAGGCAGATGAAGAGCATGATTCAACGGATGTTTCCTATAGGACCGTTGAAATCGAAGGCCTGGAAATCTTTTATCGCGAAGCGGGCGATCCCGAGAATCCAACAATTTTGTTATTGCACGGTTTTCCAACATCGTCACATATGTTTAGGGAACTGATACCAGCGCTGGCCGACGAGTTTCATCTGGTTGCGCCGGATTATCCTGGCTATGGCTACAGCTCGATGCCTAGCGTGTCAGAGTTTGAGTATTCATTCGATAACATTGCACGACTGATGGGCAAATTAGTCGACGACATCGGCATCGATGACTATAGCCTCTACCTAATGGACTACGGTGCGCCCATTGGCTATCGGCTCGCTGCCGAGCAGCCTCAACGTATCGAGTCGCTAATCGTACAGAATGGTAATGCCTACATGGAAGGCATCGATAATCATTTCTGGGAACCGATTCGAGAATACTGGAAAGATCGTGAAGCGATTAATGCAGGGCTGGATAACGCCTGGTGGAAGAATGTAAAAACCGCCTACAAGCAACCCGAAATGACTAACGACCAGGCTCTGCGCTTTCTGCTGACACTTGGTGCGACTAAATGGCAATACACCAATGGTGTTAGCGATGTTGCAGCAGTCAGCCCCGACACCTGGGATCACGTACAGCCACTACTGGACAGGGTTGGTAATCAAGAGATTCAACTAGAGATGTTCTACAGCTACGGCACTAATCCAGCGCTATACCCCAGCTGGCAGCAATATTTCCGCGAGTATCAGCCTCCGATGTTGATTGTCTGGGGCGAGAACGATGAGATATTTCCAGCTGCTGGAGCCGAGCCTTATAAGCGAGATCTAAATAATCTCGAATTCCATCTACTGGACACCGGGCATTTCGCTCTGGAAACCCACGTCGACGAAATTGCCGATCACATGCGCACTTTCCTTCGTCGTGAAGTAACGCAATCCCCGTTGGCAGCTGACTAATGCTGCGCTGTGTGCGGCCACAAGCTTGTGGCCGCACAATTTTAATTCAGGTTTTAAGGAATCGATATGACTCACGCATTTGCAGACACAATGTTCACCGAGGGTGTAAGAGCAGCAGAAGAATCGTATGGCTTTCGTGAGCACAATGAAAAGCTTCGGGCAAACTTTGGTCCCAACGATGAGTTAAGGATTAGGGAAACTGATTTCATACAGAAGCGTGATTCGTTCTACCTGGCGACAGTCAGTGAAACCAACTGGCCCTATGTTCAGCATCGCGGCGGACCGACTGGATTTTTAAAGGTTCTGGGACCCAGGCAGCTTGCCTATGCAGACTTTCGTGGCAATACACAATTGATCAGTGTCGGAAATCTTTCCAGTAGTGATCGCTGTTCAATAATCTTGATGGACTACGCCAACCGGCGGCGCTTGAAATTGCTTGGCCATATTCGAGTTGAGGATGCTGCAAATGTTTCGGAAGAAGTACTGGCACAGATAGACCTGCCAGACTATGCCGCAGTAATAGAGCGAGTCTTCTTCATTGAATTACAGGCCTTCGACTGGAACTGCCCGCAACACATTACCAAACGTTTTACCGAGGTAGAATTTGTGCAAAAACTGGAACTACAGACTGCGAGTCGACATTCGTGATGAAGACTGTACAGGGCAGGAAAAACAATCCAAAGCAAACCGTAACGACTAATTGGCGATAGATGAATTCACAAAAAGACGAAAGAGAATATATAGTGACCACTACAAAAACATACCAGGCTTTCTCTCACTCGACTTCGCTGCCAGAGGTGCCATTGCGATTCGCTGTCTTGCGAACGTTATTTTTGCTCACGCTGCTTCTGTCAAACATGCTGCCGCTTGGCACTGCTTTTGCAGCGGAGCCCGAAGACCCTTTTATATCTGTAAACAGACCCGTGCATGGATTTAACAGAACCGTCGATTCTGCTTTCTTCAAGCCTCTGGCCCGAGCGTATCAGAATATTACTCCGCGCATTGTCAAGAAAGGGATAAAAAATTTCTTTAGCAATCTTAATGATATACAGGTCACTATTAACGACCTGTTGCAATTGAAGCTAGGCCAGGCAGGTTCAGATTTCGGTCGCCTCGCTATCAACTCCACCCTGGGGCTGGGTGGGATATTCGATGTTGCCGGTGATGCGCTTGGCATTGAAAAACATGACGAGGATTTCGGTCAGACACTGGCTCACTGGGGCGTTGCACCAGGTCCTTATGTGGTGTTGCCATTACTCGGTCCCAGCACACTTCGCGAAAGCGCGGGAGTTTTCGCTGACTTTGTTCTTAATCCAGTAACGATAGAGGATGCCGGAACACAAGACAAAGCGCGTTCAGTCGCTGCCGTTGATGCCAGAGCCTCGTTCCTGAATTTCGACAATCTCATAATTGGGGACGACTACCTGTTTTTACGTGGCATTTATTTGCAACATCTCGAATACAAAACAAATGGAGAAAAATTGGAAGTAAGCTTGACTGATTTTTGACCAGTGGACAGGGAACCACTTTCAGCTAAGCAATCTTTGAGGCACAACTTAATGCACGATTCATTACACGACGAAGAGCACAAAAGGAATCTTCGTCGCGTGCCTAACGGAAAACGAACGGAGATGATGAAGAAATTCTAACTAATTCGAACCGCGGCGCTCACAGCATCATTCGAAGCTTTGTGCTGGCAGGAAAATATGACACCTAACTAACTATAGAGAGATACCTATGAACACTCCATTATATGATCAAGCAAGTGCGCCACAGGACAGCCAGCCGTTATTGGCGAATTCGGTTCAAGCCTTTGGTCGAATTCCGAATCTGCATGCAGTAATGGCGGAGTCGCCTAATGTACTGGAAGCCTATCAATTGCTACATGAGCTTTTTCAGAACAGCAGCTTTGATAAGGACGGGATCACGGTCGTGTGGCAAACCATAAATGTAGAGCATGCATGTCACTACTGCGTAGCAGCACACACTGCGATTGCAAAAATGATGAAAGTTGATGAAACGATTACCACGGCACTGCGTGAGAAAACAGAAATGCCAACGGCGAAGCTTCAAGTCCTTCATGAAACAACGTTGGAGCTTGTGCGCGAGCGTGGACATCTTAGCGAGCAGTCACTGAACACATTTTTCGCAGCAGGCTATAACAAACGCCATCTGCTTGAAATCGTGTTGGGCATCTCGCAAAAAGTACTGAGTAACTATACTAACCACTTGATGAACACTCCGGTGGATAGTGCGTTCGAAGCTTTTTCCTGGGAATAGCAATGCTCCCCCTTGCAACAGCGCACTCAGTGTGCAGTTGATTTCTCGAATAACCAGCGCTGGTATACAGAACCAAACTCGGAGTATGAAAAAATGGAAAGGAGTACAAATATGATTACAAAGACACTGTGTGGATTGATCATATCAATAACAGTTGCTACCGGTGATGCGGTAGGTGCACAACCGGTGTCAGTAAACTGCAAGTGGTGTGGCCCAGTTGTGACGCAAAGATGATCTACAAATATTTACAGAGATGGACAAGCAACAAACGATTCCATCCCTATAGTAGATTAACAAGGGACTTTAAAAGAGGAAACGCAAATGATAAGAGTTAGAACTATGGTTTACTTAATGATCGCACCGGTGGTCGTAGCGCTAGTCTTCGCAATGATCTGACCTGTAATAACACTCTAGGACAGGGTTGCTGCGGCACGAAAAATCTAATTTAAAACAGATGAGAGAGAAGTCATCGCCTTAATTGAAGATCTGGACGGATACAAGACTGAATTAATTCAAGCATGCAAAAAAATCATGAGGAGACTAAAAATGCAATCAAGAGAAGTGGATGTGGCGATCATCGGCGCTGGTACGGCGGGCATGAGCGCCTACCGATCAGCTCTGGAGCATACCCAGAATGTATTGCTTATCGAATCTGGTGTGTATGGCACCACCTGCGCACGGGTTGGCTGTATGCCAAGCAAGTTACTGATTGCCGCAGCGGAAATTAGCCATCAGATCGATCAGGCAGGTCAGTTTGGCATTGAGCTTACCGGTAAAGCGGTCAACGGCAATAAAGTCTTGCAACGCGTAAAATTTGAGCGGGATCGCTTTGTCGGCTTCGTAGAAGAAGCGGTGGAGAGTTGGCCAACAGAACACAAGTTAATCGGCAAGGCAAAATTTCTTTCGGCCCATGAATTGCAAGTCGACGATCATACGAAAGTGATCGCAAAGCGAATTGTCGTTGCGGCAGGTTCCAGACCAGCCGTGCCCCCTCCATGGTATGCCTTGGAAGATAGATTACTGGTAAATGACGATGTGTTCGCTTGGGATTCGTTGCCAGAATCCGTTGCAGTTGTCGGCACCGGCGTCATCGGAATGGAAATTTCTCAAGCTTTATCTCGTTTAGGCGTTAGAACGCATCTTTTTGGAGTCGGTAATCAGTTTGGGCCAATAAGTGATCCAGTTATAAATAGCGAAGCTAAAAAATTTCTTGAAGGGGAATTAGAACTTTCTGGCGACGCGTCAGTCGAAGCTGTTTCAAGAACTGACACCGGCATCGAAATTACCTATAAAGAGAATGATGAGCTAAAGACGGCCAGTTTTGATTACTTATTAGCAGCAACAGGTCGACGTTCGAATCTGGATTCTCTTAATCTACAGGCAGCAGGGATAACACTAAATGAGCGTGGGATTCCCAAATTTAGTTTGGCCACGGGCCAAATTGAAGACACGGCAATATTTATCGCAGGCGATGTAAGCAATGCGCACCCCCTGCTGCACGAGGCAGCAGATGACGGGCGAATTGCCGGTGACAATGCTGGCCGCTTTCCAGACATAAAGGCCCGGCCCAGGCGAGCACCGCTGTCAGTTGTATTCACTGATCCTCAGATTGCACTGGCAGGCGCAAGGCATGCAGAGCTCGTTGAAGCGGGCACAAACTTTGCCGTCGGTGAAGCCAGTTTCGAAGATCAGGGCCGCAGTCGGGTGATTGGAAAAAACAAAGGCCGCATTAGAGTTTATGGCGAGCAAGGAAGCGGATTATTCCTTGGTGCGGAAATGGTTGGCCCGGCAGCAGAACATATCGGGCATTTATTGTCCTGGTCAGTTCAGCACCGATTAACCGTGCAACAAATGCTAGACAGCCCTTTCTATCATCCGGTTATAGAAGAAGGTGTGCGAACCGCGTTGCGCTATTTAAGTAGGGAGCTAAGGATGGGACCGGTCCCGGTTGAGCGCTGTCTAGACTGCGGGCCCGGTGCTTAACAAAAAAATTGAATGGAGTTGGTAAAATGATCAAGGTATTTACGGCAAACACTCCCAATGGCATCAAGATCCCGATGGCCTTGGAAGAACTGGGCATACCGTACCAATTGGTGAGACTAGATTTAGCCAATCGAGAGCAAAAATCGCCTGATTTTTTGGCCATCAATCCGAATGGGCGTATTCCAGCCATCATTGATGAAGATGTCATCGATGAGTCCGGTAAGCCACTCAGCGTTTTCGAATCTGGTGCTATTCTTCTATATCTGGCCGAAAAGTATCAAGGTTTAATCGGTGAAACCGCGGAAGATCGAATACGTACATTGGAATGGCTATTTTTCCAAATAGGCGGTGTGGGACCTATGTTCGGTCAGGTGAGTTTTTTTAAATCTACCGAGAGTTATCCCTCTGAAAACGCTGTTGCACGGTTTCAAGAAGAGTCGCGGCGCCTGGTTGAAGTGCTCGAATCTCGTTTACAGCGTAGTCCGTGGTTGGCAGGCTCTCACTATACGATCGCGGACATCGCAAACTACGGTTGGCTGCGTTATGCGGAATCCGTGGGAGTTGAATTGGAGGCTTATCCGTCTGTTCTGCGTTGGTGCGAAGCCATAGGTTTGCGATTTGCTATTAACAAGGCTATTCATCGAGCAGAGAACCCTGATGCCCAATTCGGAAACAGTCTTAGAGACCGTGCTGCATAGCGCCTGGTTATCTTCTCGAGTTCGGCGCTATGCATAGAATTGCCCACAAATTGATTGATAGCAATATTTGTCAGGACTCACAGGAATCAAAATTGGAATAGAGGAGAAATTCTGCGTTAATTATAAAAAGTTTGACATACATGCATATGCATGTATAATTGGCAACCATAACTCCTAAAAGCAGGTTAGTAGTGATGGACCCATGCATGAATCTTAATATGCGTAAAGCCAATCGGGTATTGAATAGTATCTATGACAGGCATTTACAATCATGTGGCCTGAAAGGCGGGCAGTTTTCAATGTTGAAAATTATCAGCAGCCGTAAGAAGACCACTAATAGCGAATTACAGGACGTGATGTTAATCGATCAGACCACACTCTCCCGCAATTTAAAGCCCTTAATCAGGGATGGCTACATTGAAGTAACGCAGGGAGAAGATCTACGGATGAAGATACTTTCTCTAAGCTCGGAAGGGGAGGAGCTGTACTTACGGGCAAACAAATGTTGGCAGAATGCACAGAAAGAGGTGAAAAAGCGCCTGGGTGCTGAATCTGCTGAGCAAGTAATAGAAATATCGAGGCTGGTTGCCAGTCTTAAAACCTAGGTTATTTTTTACAATAAACATGCATATACATGTATAAATACAAACACATGCGTAGACATATAAAGAGGAAAATATGAACACTCAATCCAATAGCAGTTCATTAAAAGTTTTTTTCCAACTACTTGTGGATCGACCAAAAACAGTAGTTGCCATAAGTCTATTGATCATGGGGGTGACTCTGAGCTTTCTGCCGCAATTGGTAAAGGATACGCGAGCGGATACTTTTTTGGCGCCTGATAATCCAGCATTGCTGTATCGCGATAAAGTCAAAGAGCAGTTTGGTCTAAGTGATCCTCTGGTAATAGCGGTGGTAAACGAGAGCGAACAGGGGATTTTCAATCCCGCGACACTGTCATTAGTGGACTGGATTAACACGGAAGTTGACCAACTTTCCAACATTGATAGTGACAGGGTGGTTAGTCTTGCTACCGAGAAAAACATTGTCGGTACTGAATACGGGATGGAGGTGACAGATTTTTTCGATCCGGTGCCGGCAAATCAAATAGAAGCGGAGTTCTTAAGAGACGCTATTAACGATTTTCCTCTCTACCTGGGCAGCATCGTGGCGAGAGACGGGAAAGCAACGCTGATAGTAGCGGAAATGGTTGACGAACTATTAGCGGAAGACACCTATGCCGAAATAATGGCCATAGTAGATCGAGCGCCGGTGTCAGCAGATGAACAGCTACATGTAGCAGGCGAAGGTGCAATAGCCGGTTACCTGGGTAGCTATATCGATGCTGACGCGCAGCGACTCAACCCCTTGGCAGGACTCATCATAACCCTGATTATTATCTTTGCCTTCCGGCGATTTAGTCCTGCGCTCACTGGAAACGTGATTATCGCAGCCTCGGTATTAATGACCCTGAGTATTATGGCAGCCAGCGGCGTCGCTTTCTTTGTGATAACCAACGCCCTGCCGGTGATACTTATCGGTATCTCGGTCGCTGACGCAATACATATCTACAGTCACTTCTATGAGCTGCAGGCGAGGCACCCCGAGCAGGCCAGAAAGCAACTTATTGTCGACACAATGCTGGATATGTGGCGACCCGTTACCTTGACTACATTGACGACCATGGCTGGATTTCTCGGCCTGTACTTTGCTGCCTATATGCCTCCGTTCAAATATTTCGGACTATTCACCGCCTTTGGTGTGCTGGTGGCCGGTGTGTATTCGCTGGTGTTCTTGCCCGCAGCAATGGTGTTGACCAAGGTACAAGTTAGTAAATATTTCATTGGAAAGAGAATCGCTGGCAAAAGCGATTTCTTCGCACAACTGATGTCCGGCCTGGGACATGTCACCTGTAACTATCCCAGGACCGTGATAGCAATATTTGCGGTACTGGCAGTGAGTGGAATTTACTCTGCCAGTTTCTTGGTAGTAGATGAAGATCGCATTAACACATTCCACCCAGACGAGCGAATCTATCAAGCCGATAGAGTAATCAATCAACACCTCGACGGAACCAACACCCTGGATATCGTGATTGAAACTCCGGGAGTTGAAGATCTGTTCATTCCTGACAACCTGAAAAAAATAGAAGCATTGCAGGTTTATGCGGAATCACTTCCTTTTGTACGGGGATCTACGTCCATCGTCGATTATCTCAAGCAGATGAACAGGGCACTAAACGATGGTGACATCGCTGAGTACCAATTGCCTGAGAGCAGTGACTTAGTCGCTCAATATTTTCTTCTGTATTCTGCCTCCTCGGATCCAACAGACTTCGAAGAAGAGGTTGATTACGATTACAAATTGGCAAACGTCCGCATCAATATCAATTCCGGGAGCTATCAGGACACCAAAGGAATTGTGCAAAACCTGGAACAGTACATTATTCAGGAATTTAATAATGACGCAATTCAGGCCAATTTGTCTGGTCGGGTTAACGTAAGTTACCACTGGATAAAAGACCTGGGCGAAAGTCACTTTGTCGGTGTAGCTATAGCTCTGTTCCTGGTTTGGGCAGTGTCGGCACTGCTGTTCCAGTCACTCCTGGCCGGCTTGTTCGCGTTGGTTCCAGTGGCTGGATCGATTTTGCTGGTGTATTCCACCATGGTTGTCCTTGGCATTGAGTTGGGCATCGGTACCTCCATGTTCGCTTCCGTAGCGATAGGTCTGGGGGTCGATTTTGCAATTCATACTTTGGACCGATTGCGTAGTTTCAGTTCAAATCTTGATGGCAATATTGATCGTGCTCTGGAGCGGTTCTATCCCAGTACCGGCCGGGCGCTGTTTTTTAACTTCCTCGCCATCTCCTGTGGTTTCGGTGTTTTGATATCCAGCAAGGTTGTGCCCTTGACCAACTTCGGTGTCATCGTAGCGCTCTCCGTCACCACCAGCTTTCTTGCCAGCCTGACTCTGCTGCCGGCAATGCTCAAAGTATTCCAACCGGCATTTGTCAATGTCTCTAAAGTGAATGATCTGGAGAAAGGAGGCTCATTCGTTCGAGTTGCGACTACGGTGCTGGCGATTGGTCTTGGTGGTTTCTTTCTATTCCCGGCGATTGTCGACGCGGCAGAGACTCCTTCCGCCGATGAAATAGTGCAACGTGTAAATGATGTGGATGACGGCGAATATGTTACGCGCAAATTAGTTATGCGCCTCACCGATCGTCGCGGTCGAGAACGTGTAAGGGAGACTTTCGGCTACCGTAAATATTTTGGTGATGAGAAACGGTCGATCATATTTTACGAGAGTCCGGCTAACGTTAAGGATACAGCCTTCCTAACCTGGGACTATCCGGACCCTGAGGTTGATGATGATCAGTGGTTGTACTTGCCAGCCGTGCGCAAGGTTCGCAGAATCTCGGCCTCCGATCGCGGCGACTACTTTCTCGGCACCGATTTCACCTATGAAGATATTAAACTGGAAGGCAGCTTGCAGCCAGCAGACTACAACTTTGCTTTTCTCGGCGAAGAAGCTGTGGACGGCGTTGTTACTTACAAAGTTCAGTCGCAGCCCAAGAGCGAAGCTATTGCAAAAGAGCTTGGTTACGGCCGCACTGAATTCTGGGTCGATGTTTCGAACTGGATGGTGATTAAGGCGGACTACTGGGACCCTAAAGGAGAGCCTCTTAAGTCCCTGACCATAAGTGATATCCATCAGGTTAACGGCATCTGGACGCGCCATCGGCTCGCTATCGAAAATCATAAGACGGGCCATCACACGCAATTCATTTTTAGCGACGTTGACTACGACTCCCCTGTAGAGGATGGAGTGTTTACGCAGCGTTCTCTGACACGGGGCAGGTGAAATGAATTTTGTTCGAACTCCGCAATTAAAGTTACTTGGCGCTATTTTAATTGTGTTTGGCAACAATGCCTCATTTGCGCAGCTTGATAGGCAGGCATTCAACAGTATCGATTTTAGTATCACTGTCGATCAACAGCTTACTATAAACAGTAATGATGGCAGCACGCAGAAGAACCAAACAACTATCCAACCGCGTTGGGATGCCGATCTATCTGATTCCACTAGCCTAACCGCCATAGGAAGAGCGCGCCTGGATACGGAAGCCAAATTGGGTTTTAGTGGTAGCAATGCTCACGTTGATCTTGAACTACGCGAGCTGTATATCGATGCGGAGTGGGCTGGTGCTTATTGGCGCCTTGGAAAGCAACAGATAGTTTGGGGGCAGGCAGATGGCTTAAGAGTTCTCGACGTTATTAATCCTGTGGATTTGCGTGAATTTATTCTTCCCGAGTTCGAAGATCATCGAATACCGCTGTGGACCGCTAATGTGGAAATTTCGCTGAATGAAGATTGGACTGCACAACTTCTGCTGATACCGGATCAGACCTACGATGAATTACCAGATCGCGATGCTAGCTTTGCGATTCGATCGCCCTTATTAATACCAACGGCCCCTGCCGGTATTCCCGTTACTCTTGGACAGACCGATCGGCCTCAGCGACTGTTTAAGGATGCCGACGCCGGTGCACGTCTCTCGGCGTTTCTTGGGGGCTGGGATGTGTCTCTGAATTATCTCTACCACTATCAGGATCAACCTGTTCTTTATCAACTGCGCGATGAGTCGGGCATTACTCTGGCTCCAGCGTATGAGCGCACACACTTGTTAGGGGGCAGTTTCTCAAACGTGTTTGGTGATACCACATTTAGAGCAGAGCTTGGGTATTCCAGTGATCGATTCTTTCTTAGCGACGACGGCAACGACAGCGATGGCATTGTGAGCAGTGGTGAAATTTCCTATGTCCTTGGCCTCGATTACCAGGGTTGGCGCGATTGGTTTGTTAGCGCACAGATTTTTCAATCGATCGTCACAGACGATGGAGGAAGCTTGGTACGCGACAGTGTTGATACCACGGCAACATTTCTGGCGCGCCGCTATTTTTTGAATGAGTCGGTTCAGGCTGAAGCCTTATTTATCCAAAGTCTGAATAACGATGACGGCGTATTGCAGGCCTCATTGGAATATGAGTGGAGCAGCAATATTCGAATTAACATTGGTGCAGACATTTTCTTTGGATCATCCAAAGGTTTGTTTGGCCAGTTTAAGGAAAAAGATCGAGTCTCTGCCGGAATCGAATTCGGATATTGAGACCGCCTTTAACAGGGTGTCGGGGTAGATTCTTACTGACACTGCAAATGAAATAATCAAGAGGACAATATAATGAACAGTCAAATTAAGATTCCAGAAACTTTTCAGCAGCTAACAGCTTGGCAGAATTTAAAAGCGCAGTTGAATTCATTGGTAGCCGCGTTGGACTATGATCCACTTTCGGATGCTCATGAGAAAGCAAGAGCTCTCAATAGGGAAATCGAATGTCTGAAGGCTCGAGTCCAGGCGCTAGAGGGACAGGTACCTTGAATAGCATGAGAAAAGGTCCTTGGGGTCAGGTCTCCATCTGCAACTCAAGGTGTAATCTGTGTGCAATTGGAGACCTGAGGTTCCCCCAGTAAAACGGATTGTTTTAGTGAGGGGCATATTGCCTCTCATATTCTGCCGGGCTTACATAGCCCACGTAGGAATGCCGTCTTCGTTGATTGTAGAATACTTCTATATATTCAAATAGGCTTTGTTTA
>JAJFKE010000030.1 GCA_021773355.1 Gammaproteobacteria bacterium
TCATAGTCACCTACAATCACCTGATAAGGGTCACCCAAATCCACCGCAAAATGCGTTCGTAGCACTTCATGACGATCCAGCAGAACCTTCAAGGCCTGTTTGAACGCAGCAACCTTAAACTTGCCTTCGAGTCGAATACGACTCGGCATGTTGTACTGCACACTGCCACTGCCTAACTGATCGATAAACCACAGGCGCTGCTGTGCATAAGACAGCGGCAATTTATCAAATCTATTTCGAGTTGCGATTGGAGGCAAAGCAACATCTTGATGATTTGAATACTTCTTTAAGAAAAGCAACAAAGAATCTTTGTTATCTTTCAGAAGTTGTACAATTTCAGGTGTAAAACTGTCTTCCGATGCGACAACTTTTAGCCCATCTTCTGCAACACTTAGCCTGATACCTGCCTTGGCGCACTCATCCAGAACATCTATGACGCTCATAGAATTAGCTCCTTCTCAGTAGCCCCTTTCCTATCAGGCTGTACATTTGAAGACAAAGCTTTTACAACTTGTGATATATCCGCAATAGTTGGATATTCAAATACTATTCTTGCTGAAAGATCTATACCGTAACTTTCACGAACAATGTTCACAAAGCGGATGATTAAAAGAGAATGCGCACCCAATGAAAATAGATTGTCCGTTGTACCGATCTGTTCGAGGTTGAGAGCCTCACACCACATTTCACACAACTTTTTCTCAACCTCATTGCACGGAGCCACATAAAATTCTTTCTGCAAATCACCTTCTTCCGGTAAGGGTAACGCCTTTTTATCAACCTTCCCATTAGGAGTTAATGGGAAGTTCTCTAGCACTACATAAACAGCTGGCACCATATAATCTGGTAGACTTCGAACTAATTTGTCCTTGATGTATGAAATAAATTCATGCTTTCCGACTTTAGACAATTTTTCGCCTTCTTTACTTACAACAAATGTTTTTGTAGCCACAACATAGGCAAGCAATTTTTTATCATCGTCCAACTCATGGGCGGTAACTACCACATCTTGAACAAATTCCAAATTTAGCAACTGCGATTCAATCTCGCCAAGCTCAATGCGATATCCACGCACTTTCACTTGATCATCTAACCGACCCAGGAATTTCAAATTTCCATCGTGGAGGTAACGGACCATATCCCCTGTCTTGTACAACCGCTCCCTAAGCACACCATTAATCGGATAGGTTATGAATTTCTCTTGTGTTAACACAGGACGATTTAGATAGCCGCGTGCTAGCCCCACACCACCAATATACAATTCACCTGCAGCACCACTAGGTAGCAGTTCAGCTGTTGACGATTGGGCTCGCAAGATATAGCCAGTGATATTATCCAAATACTTGCCAATGGTCTCCGTGTCAGCATATTGGTGTATTCTAAATGCGGAGGCATCTACACAGGCCTCGGTTGGCCCATAAACGTTAATCGTTTTTAAACCTGACTTCTTATTTAGCGTAACCAGATCACACCATAGCCTGCTACCAATGCTTTCACCCCCAACCACTAACATTGGAAGATCAGGATTTTCACCACTATTAATTAACAATCGAAGTTGAGAAGGTGTACAGTCAAATATGGCTATGTTTTTTTCTTTTAGAAATAGTTTCAGCTGATGAACATCATGCCGCACGTCTTCCGGGATCAAAACAACCGTTGTGCCAACGAGTATTTGAGACAAAGCTTTAACAGATCCATCAAAACTATACCCAGCGTTCAATGCCCACCTAACTTTGCCACGACAATCGGACTGACTAACAATTTTTTCCAAATTTTTTGCCAAGTTTACAACACTAGCGTGTTCTATCATCACTCCATTGGGCTTTCCCGTAGAGCCCGATGTATAGATTACGTAGGCAAGGTTAGCAGGGTTTAACTCGCCCTTTTTGTAGTTCATCGCACTAGTTTGAGAATTCGAAAATTCTGTCTGCGCTGTATCTACATCCAAATAAATCACTCCCCTACCTTTGATTAATATGTTTTTTATCAGTTCTCGCTGTGTCACGATAAATTTCGCGTCACAATCATCAATGATTTGCTCTACCCGGTCCGTTGGATGAGTTGGATCTATAGGCACATAAGCCCCTCCTGCCTTAAGAATTCCGAGTATACCTATAACCATTTGCAAAGAACGCTCAACACACAGCAAAACTAATGTATCGGAGGTCACACCTATCTCTACCAATCGATGCGCCAGTCTGTTTGCTTGTTCATTTAACTCGCGATAGCTAAGCTTCTCCTCCATGAATTCGACTGCTACTTCTCCAGGAGTTTTCTGAACTTGCTCCTCAAACAGCTCGTGAATACATTTTTCTTTCGGATAGCATACCGTCTTGCCATTCCACTCCCGCAATTGGCGGTGACGATCTACGTCCGCCAACATATTCAGTGATTCAATGTTTATTGAATCTTTTCTATCTAAAGATTCAATTACGCTTTCTAACAAACTCGAAAAACATAGAGACATTTGCTTTATTGAATTTACTAATAAGATATTTTTGTCGAAGACCCAGTCCGACACTAGATAGTCACCGTAGTCTTTGACATTCAGATATAAGTCATAACGACTGTACAATCTCTCTTCTACGGGCATTGCTGCTGCCTGCTCACTGCTCAGCACTGGTTCCAGGCCTTCAATTTTCTGCACATCCAGTTTTACCTGGAAGAGTGGGTGAAGCATTAAGGATCTTTCTGGATTTAGTTTTCCTACCACCATCTCAAATGGAACATACTGATGCGCATAACCATCCAAAATGGTTTGTTTATTTTCTTGCAATAGCTGAGAGAATGATGGGTTATTGGATAAGTTTGTTCGAACCACGATATCATTAACGAAAAACCCGACTAGTTGCTCCACATCTCGATGCACCCTGCCGGCTGTCGCAGTACCAATTACGATATCTGTTTGATTGCTGTAACGACCCAGCAACACCGCAAACGCCGTCTCCAACAACATATACAAAGTCACACCATGACGGTTACTCAACTCTTTGAGCTTTACGGTCATTTCCCTATCTATTACCTGCCGGTGCACTCCTCCCTCAAATGTCTGC
>JAJFKE010000004.1 GCA_021773355.1 Gammaproteobacteria bacterium
AGAAGATGAAGAACAAAACGACCCAGCTCCGACAGACTATATGTAAATTAAATAAAAGGCTCACAGGGTTCGGTGGTACAAGCTGGATACAGCATGTACTTAGAAATGCACAATGTTTCATGTTTTCACACAGTCTGGGTCGTGAGCAGACTGCCCTGCTGAATGTTCGAATCGAACATTTACTCCACTACAGCGCGACAGATAGCCTTAGAGTTTGACTCAATTGGAATCATGGTAGTACCTATCGAAATTTTATCCTTTTTGCAAAAACATTCGTTCAATCCCGGTTTGATGGCATTCATGGTCCAATTCCGGTCCGGCTTTTTCATCGCTCTCGTCGAATTCCAGTTGTGTTATTAGTCCATCCTCCTCATCCTGAAGAACGACATAGTTTCCATTCCCGCCACCAATCCAAAGTAGCAGCGCATTTAGCGCGTCTGTATTAGCACCACCTGCTTTGAAAAAACCCTCTATTCCATCAGTTCTCTTGAATGAATATTTTGCTTTGTGCACACATATCTCCTTCAAAGCTGCCTGCAATAATGCTTCTAGTTATACCGCATACAAGCTGGCTCTGTTGAATTTGAACAAGATTAGTATCCCTTCGAGTTGAGCTGTTTTCTATAGAATGCTTGAGGAAGATCGACTAGGGGTAAGATACCGCCAATTTTGTGGTGTTGCCTCAAAAACAGTGAGATACTGATTTCCCTTCAATCTGTAAAGGGAAGCAGGTCCAGTTTAATCTAATTATTAGAGGAGTTTGGAAATGGCCGTAAAACATACACCAACAAAAGAAGTTCACAAAGGTGCTAAAGGTGGCACTGCCGGATGCGGCTTCGATACAAGGAAAAATCCTGAGCATTGGGTAACAACTTCAGAAAGAATTACATGCGCAAAGAATGGTTGTAAAAATTAGCGTCTATTACTGACTTGATGCATAGCAACTAATTTAAAGTGTTGACAGACAGAGCCCCCGAGCTTATCGCTGCTCGAACTTTCTATCGACAGCAATGACATATTGTCACGAGGAGTGTCGTTGAGTGATCTCGCGCCTATAAATCAGTTGAGCAGGCACGAATTACGATAGTTTTAGCTGACCACTACCAGCAAAGAACTGATGGTCAGCTATCGACTGTGATCTCAATCGGTCAACGCAACGCACTCAGCGGACATACTTGGACGCTATTCAAAACTCTTTCCGCAGTTGCCACCTCTGCCAAATCAAATAAACCGCCGGAATTACCAACAGAGTCAAAAATAGCGTGCTAATCATCCCGCCAATCATCGGTGCCGCAATGCGTTGCATAACTTCCGACCCAGTTCCATGGCCATACATGATAGGCAGCAGACCAGCAGTAATTGCGGCCATGGTCATAACTATCGGCCGCAGACGTTGTAACGCACCCTGGCTAATGGCTACTCGCAATCCTTCCCTTTTAATGCCGCCATTACTTCTTGCTTGTTCAAGGTAAGCGTCTCTGTACTGTTTTAGGTAAACCAACATAATCACCCCGATCTCAACCGCAACCCCAGCCAGCGCAATGAGGCCGACGGCCACCGCTACCGACAAATCGTAGTCCAGATACCAGAGCAGCCAGGTGCTTCCAGCTATTGCCATGGGCAGCGTGGCTAGCACAATAAGTGTTTCACCCAGGCTATTCAATGACAGATAAAGTAGAAAAATAATGATCAATAGGGTTAATGGCACCACGGTTTGTAATCGTTCTATTGCGCGTTCCATGTATTCATATTGACCGGACCAGGCAATCGTGTAACCAGCAGGCAGATTCAAATTCTCTCGCAGGTGTGTCTGCGCCGATGCCACATAGCTGCCGACATCGATATCTGCAAGATCAACATACACCCAACCAGTGGGCCGTGAGTTTTCACTCTTGATCATCGGCGGACCGCCTTCAACACTTATATTTGCTATGTCACTTAGCGGTATGCGCGCGCCTTGCGCGGTAATCACGGGCAAGTTCTGAATGTTCTCCAATGAGTCGCGAATCGCTGAGGGATAGCGTAGATTGATCGGAAATCGCTCCAGCCCTTCGATAGTTTCCCCAACATTCAAACCGCCGATTGCAGAAGAGACGACGGCTTGCACGTCATCGATATTGAGCCCGAGTCGCGCGGACTTTTGCCGATCAATATCAACTACAACATAGCGACCACCAACGACACGTTCAGCATAGACACTAGCAGTGCCAGGAAGATCGGTTAACAATGTTTCTATTTCCCTGCCCAGAGATTGAATTGCCGACAGATCCGGACCGCCGATTTTAATTCCAACGGGAGTCTTGATTCCGGTGGCCAGCATATCGATGCGCGTCTTGATAGGCATCACCCAGACATTAGTTACACCAGGAAGCTGTACCGTACGTTGAATTTCCTCTCGGATCGAATCCATGGTCATTCCTTTGCGCCATTCAGTTTCCGGCTTGAAATGAATCAGGGTTTCAATCATGGTCAATGGAGCGGGATCTGTTGCGGTTTCTGCCCTACCTATTTTGCCGAAAACACGCTCCACTTCTGGCACTGATTTGATGAGACGATCCGTTTGTTGCAACAACTGCGAGGCTTCTCCAATCGGTAACCCGGGACGCATGGTTGGCATATACATCCAGTCCCCTTCATCCAATGGCGGCATAAACTCAGAACCTAGTTTTGACAAGGGCCACAGCGCCGACACCATGAGCAGAACAGTAATCGCGATCACAAGCCAAGGTAAGTTGGTGGCGAAGCGAATCACCGGGCTATAGCACCATGACAGTAGTCGATTGAGTGGATTGCGGTGTTCCGCAACAATCCGTCCCCGAATCAGGTAACCCATTAGCACTGGAATGAGTGTGATGGAAAGAACAGCCGCCGCTGCCATCGACCAGGTTTTAGTAAATGCCAGAGGTGCAAACATTCTTCCTTCCTGCGCCTCCAGCGTGAATACAGGAAGGAAGCTCAAAGTAATAATCAACAGGCAGAAAAACAGTGGAGGTCCGACCTGAGCAGATGCTTTCCCAATAAGTTCCCAACGCTCTTTTTTATTAACAGTCGGATTACGCTCAAGGTGCTTGTGCACGTTCTCGATCATTACGATGGCACCATCTACCATGGCACCAATGGCGATCGCGATTCCACCTAACGACATGATATTGGCGCTCAAACCTTGCATGCGCATAACCAGAAGAGCTGCGACTATGCCAAGCGGGAGCATCAAGATGACAACCAGAGACGAACGGATATGAAATAGAAACAACAAACATATTGCACCAACAATCAGAAACTCTTCGATCAGTTTGCTGAACAGATTCTCGACCGCGCTATTGATAAGTAGTGAGCGATCATAGGTGGGCACAATCTCCACCCCAACAGGTAATCCTGATTTCAATTCTTCGATCCTGGTTTTAACGGCGGTGATGGTGTCCAACGGGTTTTCGCCACTACGCATGACCACCACGCCGCCGACCACTTCGCCCTCGCCATTGAGTTCCGCCACGCCACGCCGTAGCTGTGGTCCTAACTGTATTTCAGCCACATCGCCCAGCAGTACCGGTGCTCCACGTGCATTTATCTTTAGGGGGATTTGACCGAGGTCTGCAATACCCTGAATGTACCCGGTGGCACGCACCATAAATTCGGTCTCTGCCATTTCGATAACCGAACCGCCCACCTCGCGGTTGCCGCGCTGAATCGCGTCCTTAACCTGTAACAGAGTAAGGTCCAGTGCACTCAGCTGATCGGGGTCAATAATGACTTGATACTGTTTGACCATCCCGCCAATTGTCGCCACTTCGGAAACTCCGGCGACTGTTTGCAATTCGAATTTTAAAAACCAGTCCTGAATTGCGCGCAGTTCACTGATGTCGTGGTTGCCGGTGCGATCGACGAGGGCGTATTCATATATCCAGCCTACCCCGGTTGCATCGGGACCCAATGCCGGAGTTACATCGGCTGGTAATGCCGCAGTAACCTGACTCAGATATTCCAACACGCGGCTGCGCGCCCAATATTGGTCGGTGCCATCTTCGAAAATAATGTAGACATAGGAATCACCAAAGAACGAATAACCGCGCACCGTTTCTGCGCCGGGAACCGACAGCATTGCAGTGGTAAGGGGGTAAGTTATCTGATCCTCCACAACCTGCGGTGCCTGGCCTGGAAATGGCGTGCGAATGATTACTTGTACATCAGACAGATCGGGAATCGCATCCACCGGCATGGAACGGAAATTCTGCACGCCGACGACCGCCAACAGCAGTGCTACAATCAACACAAATCCGCGCTGCTCAATAGACTTTTGAATAATGTACGTAATCATTGAGCATCAACCTGCAGACTGATTCGGGACAGTTGATAGCTGCCTTCTGGTGTTTCCACAAACTCAAACACCACCAGGTCGCTAACTGCAAATTCACTGACGTTCATCTGCGGCGGGATTTGAAAAGCCATGGTCATGGCTGGCCAAGCAAGCGCGGAGACTGGTCCATGGGAGATAGTCACCGATGCGCCGGGAGCGATTTGCCTGATTTCACCCAGGGCGCTGTAAGTTGTAACGTTTGCAGAGTCAGTGTCCTGATTCGCGGCCAAAGGCATTGGCATACCGCTGTTCAAATTGTCAGCCGGGGATATCGTGCCCTCAGCCATTGGCATGGCCATTCCCGCCATTGGCGCGGCAGAGGTCGCTGCCTCGAGTCTGGCGAAGGCTTGTTCGACATTGGCCTCTGAATCCAGCAAGAATTGCCCGGAGGTCACGACCCTATCGCCTTTGCTTAGGCCACTGACAATCTCGATGCGTGATCCGCTCGCCACCCCTGTCCTGACAACTTGTGGCCTGAATTGCCCACCGTCTAATGCAACGATGACCCGGTCGCCTTCGCCAGCCCGAATCACGGCTTCACGGGACACAGTTAAAGCATTGAGCTTTGGTTTGGATTCAATTTTTACAGTCGCGAACATATTGGGTCGAAGTCTTTGGTCGGTATTAGCGACGACGAGTCGCAAGCGCAGGCTGCGGGTGGTGGATTCCAGATTCGGATAGATATAAGCGATTTCGGTTGCCCATGACTCTCCCGGAAACGCGGCAAATGACAGCAATGCAGGCAAACCTGGTTCAATCCAATCGGCCATAGATTCGAACACTTCTGTTTCTATCCAGACTGAATCTAACGAAGCGAATGTTGCAATCGCAGTTTTTGGCTCTACGTAATTACCTTCGCGCACCCCGATGTGGGTGACGATAGCATTGCGCTCAGCCCTAACTGATAAACGATTACTGACTGTTGCTGTTCGATCGAGTTCGTCAACTTGAACCTGCGTGAAACCTAGGGAGAACAATCTGTCTTTGGCAATTGCAGCCAACTGTCCGTTACCAGATTCTCGTGCTGTAAGATATTCCCGCTGAACGCTCACCAGATTTGGTGCGAACAGTTCGTAAATAACATCGCCTGCATTAACCCTGTCACCGACACTCGCTAGATTAAATACCTCCAGCCAACCCTCTGCACGTGTATGCAACATGTGGATGCTCGATTCATCCCAACCGGTATAACCCACTGCGTCAATAACAGGTGAGAAGTCTTCTTTTACGGTTACTTCTGTGCGTACGCCGAGGTTTTGTTGGATTGATGACGACACGGTGATCGTGTCGGATGACTCATACACTGGAATCAGCGGCATACCCATCGGGGATAAACCGGGTTCGCTGCGCCGGTAGTTGGCATCCATTGGCGCCACCCAATACAGTGGTTGGCCTGTACTAGAATTCTGAGAAGCTGGAGCGGTCATGGCACTCTCTTCACTCATATCGAGGTCAATACCTAATATCCAAACGCCGGCAATTGCTAAAATAGAGAGCACAGGTAAACCAATCCATATAAATTTTAGTTTCATTTCGTTGCTCCAAGCGGCCAGAGCTGGCCGCCGGTTAATTTGTTTAATTCGGCTAACGCTATAAATTGTTCGGCATAGGAATTGGAAAGCAGTAGCTGCATGTCCAGTAACTGTTCTTGGGCATCAATTAGGGCATAGAAATTACCCCCACCCCCTTCGTAATTTGCCTGGACTGCGCTCAGGGTCTGCTCAGAACTGGGAAGCAGTTCTGTTTCGATGAGATGAATTCCGTGCGCTGCCTGATCGAAATTGGAAAGCTGTGCTTCCAGTTCTGACAACAGTTCACTGCGCTTGTCCTGAATTACCATCAGCGCGCTGTGATACTCGAATTGCGCTGCTGCCTTGCGTGTGGAGCGCTTACCAAAATCAAGAGGAATACTCAAACTGACACCAACCTGCAAGCGCAGATCGCTTTCGTTCCACAACTCGTTGTAACCAACGTTAATCTGCAGATCTGGGTAGTCATCTTTTTCTGTCAGACGCCGGTTTAGCAAAGCAACATTGGACTGGGCTTTCAGTTCCGAAAGCGCTGGGTGTGTCTCCAATAGCCATTGTTCCAGTCTTGCTCGTTCAGGTAATTCAGGCATGGCCAACTGACCAAGCGGTCGATTAAGCGTAACTGATGAAGATTGGCTCAGCAGGTAGTTGATATGCGACTGGACCCGTCTCTGCTCTTGCTCCAGCACGATATGTTGGTGTTGCAACTGAACAGCATGAGTTTGTATCTGCAACACTTCTTGTTGCAGGCCCGTGCCAGTTGCATAACGAGTTTCCGCCACGCTCCTTAAATCCGATGAGAGTCGTTGGTGTTCCTGGTTTGTCAAAATCGCTGAGTTAACGTACCACCATTGCGCCCAGAGCGATCGAGCCTCAGCAACCAATTCAAGACGCGAGCCCAGATAAGAATGCTGGGTGGCTTCAGCCCTTGCCGCCATTTTTTCCGAACGAAGTGCCCGCTTTCCTGGCCAGGGAATACTCTGACTCAACTGAATATTCTGCCGCACACCCAGAGCATTACCGAGATTGCTCGGGATACTGTCGCCGAAGGAAGCAGGAGCGATCGCGTAACTGACTTGAGGATCATCCAGCGCTCCGGCACTGGAAGCTAATTCTTCCAATGCAGCTACGCGAAGTCGCTGAGACTCGAGTCCAGAATTACGAATTAATATTGCTGCGATAAGAGCATCGATATCCAATGGCAAATCAGAAATTTCTGCTGCCATTGTAGGTGAGACACCAATTGCCAAGAAAAATGTCAGGCTAAAAATTAATGAAAGGCGAGTCCGGTACAACCAGGCTCTTTGAATAGAACACATAACAGCACTCCGAATAACAAACAAGTCCACAACCCTTCCATAACGAAAGGGCGCTTACTAGTGATTACCAGGAGAGTATTTAAATTCTGTATCGTTCCGTCGTTTGAAATAACGGTGTGCTATAGACGTAAAGGTATGGGTCTGGAGGTTTTGATGCAGTTTCGAGCTTGTGGTGATCAATTAAATTTTCCGACACGCAAATATCCGCGTCTGGAAAATAACTGTCCAACTGCTTGACGATCTTATGCGGCACAACATTTGAAATGCCGGTGATACTATCAGAATCGTCGGGCGGAGGATCGTTAATCCCCACGGACATTTCGACAACACAACAACCTTGGCGCGGATCGTCACAGATCTGGCCGTGAACGGAATGGCTATCTCCAAAATCTGCTGAGTGTGACATCCCTTCCATAGCGTCAGGCGCAGTGGCCATGCGGTGATTGGCGCCGCAACAGCACTCCGTCTGCTTTTCTGCCATATCAGGCATCATAGCGCAGGCATAGCTAGCCTGGACATTCAGAAGAAAGCTGGCGACAAACAGCAGTGTAAGCCATTTGCGGGTAGTCTTTTTGGTTTTCAGCAACATGATGTAAAGGACAGCTGATCAGTGGGAAATCTTTCAATAAAATACGTCAAATAACAGCATTGCACAAGCGAATTACTGGTACTGACAAGTCGACGACACAGATCGCTTAATTCAAAATAAGCCATCTCTGTTGATGTATTCATCGGTTGATCATCGCTTAGGGGAAGTTAACTTCTGCGAACCGACAAATTGAAGCCACGAATTCGAAGTATTCGCTCAAGACTTTAGTCGCAAAATACGACGAGCACCATTAAGCACAATCAGCCCAATAATTATGCCGATGATGAGATCGGGATAGCGTGATCCAGTCAATACAACCAAAACACCCGCTATTATCACGCCAGTGTTAGCTATGACATCATTGGCAGAAAATATGAAACTGGCTTCCATATGCGCGCCTCGATCTTTCTTTTTGTGGATCAACAATAAACACGCGATATTGGCTAGCAACGCTAGACACCCAATCACGATCATTAAGGTTGACACAGGTTCGCTGCCGAAAACAAAGCGGCGCAGAACTTCACTCAATGCGCCGAGAGCAAGGAGCATTTGAAGCCAACCGGATAAATGGGCAGCACGTAGTTTGAGCTTTACGCTACGGCCTACTGCAAAAAGGGCCACACCATAAACCGAAGCATCTGCAAACATGTCGAGCGAATCCGCAATCAAGCCAGCGGACTGAGCCACCAAACCAAAGGAAAATTCTACAAAAAACATGATCCCATTAATTCCAAGCAGTATTCGAAGTACATTGTATTCCTGCTTGTCATCCTCTACTGTTGAGGCTCTTATCTCACTCAATTCGGCAGCATCAGCTTCGCGTGTATTTACCATTGTCGCCCCAAATCCCAACGATTGGAGTCTTGTGGTAATTTCATGCAGATTTTCGCCATGAAACACAACTATCTTCCGGCTTGGTATATCAACTCTAAGCTCTACCAGCGGCTCAATGCTGTCTAATGACAAACGAATTATGCGCTCCTCGGAAGGACAGTCCATCTTAGGCACATTAAATTCACTGACGTAATTACCAGATAAGCCTTTCTCCGTCTTACTCTTCTTCGTTGCTACAACCTTAATGTTAGGCTCGTTGTAATCGGTTGGTGTCATGTGACTTCACCGTTCCAAAATTGATAGGAATTTACTTTTCACGTAATTAGCAATCAATTAGTTATCACTCGTTGGCACTGCTTTCGTAGCCGCTGGCCTTATACATCATGATTACTGACAGTATCAAAACAAGTGCTTGAGATAGAATACCCTGCCATGTTGAGCCGATTCCTAACCAACTCACGGAAATGTTAACAGGCAAAGGTGAGATGTCTATAACTGCCGCCTCTTGTAAGGCGAGTACCGCTTTGCCCATAAGTACGAAAGACAGCGCTAGCAACAAGTAAGTGGTAGTTGAGAAAAATATTGCAAGAGGCAACTTAACTGAATAATGGATCATCAGAGCTGCGATCAGCGTCAGCAAAATTACACCCGAAATGAATCCTCCAGAGACAAATACAATTTGATTAGAATCTGTCTGAGTTAATAAAGACTGGTAAAATAGAACAGTTTCAAAAACCTCTCTATAAACAGCAATAAATGCCAATCCCGCGATTCCCCACAATGTCCCTTTCTTTAAATTTTTATCAATATTATGTTTAATGTATTTCTGCCACTGCACCGCATTCGACTTACTATGCATCCAGAATCCGACATAGAGGAGGACTATGGAAGCTAGCAGAGCTGCCAGACCTTCCATGATTTCGCGACTGGCGCCACTTATACTAAACAGGTGCTGGGCAGCCCACCAGGTGGCAAGCCCGGAAATCAGTGCTGTTACCCAACCAAGGTGCAAATACCTCAATGCATCTTTGCGTTCGGTTTTGATTAATACAGTTGCAAGAGCAATGACTACTAGCAGGGCTTCGAGTCCTTCTCTTACTAGAATGACAAAGCTGGCGACGAACAATGTCCATACAGAAAGGGCACCCTCTTCCATGATATCTTCGGCTTGCTGTAACTGTTGCAGAACGAGTTGCATGTTTTGTTCAACTCGAAGTTCCTGACCTTCAACTGACAACAATTGACGGATCGACAATAAGTTAGTTTCAATCTCCCTTCGCAAATTTGAATCTCGAGCATCTAAACTATTTTCAATCAGCTCGAAACCATCCAGATAAGCGCTAACCGCCAGCCTCAGAGCTTCTTGGTAATTTCCATCAAGATAGGCATCATGGGATTGCCCAAGCTGTCGCCTAGTTATACCCAATGGATCATTTTGAGTAGTAAAAAGTAGATGAGGATTAGCCCGTAAACTATCTATCGTTGATCGTGGTATGTCAGGGAATTGCCCAAGCAGACTATTCGGACTGAAATTAACGAAGTCTTGCGTTGAGATTTGTGGAATTTCTACAGCTACACTTTCATCGGGGATATTGAAAGCCAGGCTGCCGACATAGAACGCCAAGGACCAGCGCTGTTGAATGCTTAGCTGCTCAAACGCAGGCATAGTTGTGCCATCAATGCCATTTGAAATAACATCAAAAAGACCTAATATTGAGCGATTCCGGGAACGTTCAATGTCTGTAAAGTCGGTGGGCGCGGGCAGCATTTGATTGGCCAATACGCCATTCCCCTGCCCGCTGATACCATGGCACATGGCACAACTGTCACTAAATGCAGAAGCCGACTCGTTTACTGGCGATAGCGATGCAGGGAGCGACAATCCTGGCGAGAGGTCAAGCAGCAGTGCCCTTATTTCGATAGTCAATGTCACTATGGATTCTTGATCACCTCGACTCCGTACCAATTGAAATAGTGAAGAAGCGGCTACCCTGAATCGCTCATCAGCGTTGACGGTAGCGAGTTTTGCACCTTCGTCCAAAATGAGGCTGGAAAATTCAAGCATTTCTTGATATTCGCCTTCGTCGAGAACTTCGCCATCCTGAACGGCTTCGCTGTAATCTACTCCGATGTATTCTGCCAGCTGAAGTATCTGTCGCAATTCGGACTGCGCATAGGTTGACAAACTGAATGCCATTAGTAAAAGCGACATTGTCAGTCTAATTGATAGGCTGGGAATAAACCTCGTTGACATATTTTAAATCCTATTCAAAGTGCAGTCTC
This sequence comes from Gammaproteobacteria bacterium, assembly GCA_021773355.1. Lineage (GTDB taxonomy): Bacteria > Pseudomonadota > Gammaproteobacteria > Pseudomonadales > Pseudohongiellaceae > UBA9145. Next base: position 10,909 of record JAJFKE010000004.1, read on the forward strand.
AATTTCTTTTTGCGTGACTGGAAAATTCTCAATAAGTACATTCAAGCCAGCTAACAAATTTAGACAAAGCTTGAACTCCTAAAATGCGCAATGCGATAAAGTGCAGGAAGTACAAGTAGAGTCAAGATCGTTGACGAAATAATACCGCCGATAACCACAGTTGCTATGGGTCGCTGTACTTCAGCTCCCGTACCGGTGTTCAATGCCATTGGGATAAAGCCTAAACTCGCCACTAATGCGGTCATAAGTACAGGTCTCAATCGTGTCATAGCGCCATCAATAATGGCATGTTGAAGATTTCCCTCCCTCTCGTACAAATTCTTTATAAAGGACAACATCACTAAACCGTTTAGCACGGCAACTCCGGAGAGCGCGATAAAACCAACCCCCGCGGAAATAGAGAGCGGCATATCCCTATACCACAAAGCCAAAACACCTCCTGTCAGCGCGAGTGGCACGCCTGTGAAAATGATTAATGCGTCTCTGAATGAACTGAATGCCATCAATAGAATGCCAAATATTATTGCGAGCGTGACCGGCACTACGATGGAAAGGCGTTGGCTGGCAGATACCAAATTCTCGAAAGCACCTCCATATTCTAGGTAGTACCCTGGTGGCAATTTAACTTGCGCAGTAATATGCTCCCTAACTTCATTGACGAAAGAAGTAAGATCACGTCCTCGGATATTACTCGTCACCACAACGCGGCGTTTCCCGTTTTCCCTGTTAATTTGATTCGGCGTGCTACCTATAGATATTTCCGCCACTTCCAACAGAGGAATGAACTTTACCTCCTCGTCGTAAATTCCCAACGGGACAGGCAAACGCTCGAGTTTCGTTAAATCGGCTCTAAAGGCTTCCGGTAATCGAACAACAAGCTCAAAACGCCGGTCGCCTTCGTAGATAATTCCCGCATCTTGTCCTCCCATCGCGGTTGCCACCAGCTCTTGTAAATCACTTGAGTGGATCCCATACCGAGCCAACGCATCCCGCTTAGGCAGAACTGTTATTACAGGTAGACCGCCCACCTGCTCCATGTTGACGTCTGCTGCACCCTCAATATTTTCGATCACTCCCCGAATCGCTACTGCAGCAATCAGTAATTGGTCCAAATCATCACCAAACACCTTCACCCCCAGGTCGGCTCGAACTCCTGAAATCATTTCGTTGAAACGCATTTGAATTGGCTGCGTCAACTCGTAGTTGTTGCCTGGTATATCAGAAACTAACTCCATTAATTCGTCCAAGAACTCTGCCTTGGTTTTTTCAGGATTTGGCCACTCTTCCCTGGGTTTCAACTGAATAAAGGTATCTGCGATGGCAGGTGGCATTGGGTCAGTCGCAACTTCGGCCGTACCAATTCTGGAAAACACATTTTCTACCTCTGGCAACGGAGTTATTGCGTTTTCCAATGTACCCTGCATAGTTACAGCCTGATCAACTCCTGTTCCCGGAATTCGCAGAGCCTGCAACGTAATATCGCCCTCATCTAGCTGTGGAATAAACTCAGACCCAAGCGTTGTGGCTAACCAAACACAATAAGTAACAAAACCGAATGCACTCACCACGGCCAACCAACGAAATTTCAAAGCGAGTAGTAGGGCCGGCCGATAGATGCGTTTTAACGCTACCATGAGAAAATTTTCTTTTTCCGAAACTTTCCCCGTCATAAACAGTGCCAACGAGGCTGGAACTAACGTTAATGAAAGTATCATGGCGGTGGACAAAGCCAGAATCACTGTGATTGCCATAGGATGAAACATCTTTCCCTCGATACCAGTGAGAGCAAATATTGGCATGTAGACAAAAGTGATAATGCCTATTCCAAATAGGCTGGGGCGTATTACTTCGTTGGTCGCATCAAACACGACAGACAATCTTTCCTCTCTGGGCAGAGTTGCCCCCGACAGCTTCTGTGCTGCAGACAACCGCCTTACACAGTTCTCAACTATGATAACTGTGCCGTCAACTATCAACCCAAAATCCAGAGCACCGAGGCTCATTAGGTTGGCCGATACTCCAGTTGTAACCATACCGGTGATAGTGCCAAGCATGGAAAATGGAATAACAATGGCCGTTAATATCGCAGCGCGCACATTGCCTAACAACAGAAACAGTACTGCCACTACTAACAATGCCCCTTCCATTAGATTGGTGCTTACTGTATCGATTGTCTTATCAACAAGGTCAGCTCGATCATAGACAGGTTCCGCAAATACACCTGGCGGAAGCGAAAGATTAATCTCTTCAATCTTGGCAGCCACATCCCTCGCCACCGTTCTTGAGTTTTCTCCCATCAACATAAATGCACTGCCAATCACAGCTTCCTTACCAAACCTTGACGCCGCTCCAGTTCTTAATTCTTTACCAATGGCTACTTCAGCCACGTCACTGATTCTAACCGGGACATTCTCGATATTAGCCACAACGACGTTCTCAATATCAGCGATATTCTGTAATTGTCCCGGAGATCTAATTAGGAGTTGTTGACCGTTAGGCTCAATATAGCCAGCTCCTCTATTCTCATTATTATTTCTCAAGGCCATCACAACCTGTTCGAAAGTTAATCCCCAGCGCAATAATTCGGTTGGGTCAGGTGTCACGTGATATTGCTTTTCGTAACCTCCGCTTGAGTTGACTTCGGTAACTCCATTTACAAGGATCAATTGTGGTCGAATGATCCAATCCTGAATTTCCCTAAGTGCAGTGACATCATAGGCAGATCCATCAGGTTGAACTGCACCTTCCATTGCGTATACGTCGTACATGAAAATCTCGCCGAGCCCGGTACTTATAGGACCCATGATTGGTTCAAACCCAGCAGGAAGCTGCGCTTTTAACCCTGCAATTCGTTGATCAATAAGATTCCTGGCAAAATAGATGTCCGTCCCTTCATCGAACACCACTGTTACTTGAGATAAGCCGTAACGAGATAAGGAACGGGTAGATTGAAGATTGGGCATACCCGCCAACCCGGTTTCAACTGGAAAGGTAATTCGCTGCTCAACTTCCACCGGTGAAAAGCCTGGTGCTTCGGTATTAACTTGAACTTGCACATTTGTGATATCCGGCACTGCATCTATTGGCAAGACTTGGGAATTCCATACACCAAGGCCACCGAATGCAAGAACAAGAACGAGTATAAGTTGTCTGCGTGCTATGCTGAGACGCAATATGGATTCAATCATGAGATCTCCTTAATCGTCATCAGCCGCAAGTGATTTTTCCAAATCTGCTTTCAACAGGTAGCTGTTTTCCACAACATAATGATCGCCTTCATCGAGACCTCCTAAAACCTCTGTCAATCTACCATCAGTCCTCCCCAATTTCAGTTCACGAGCTTCATAGATATCGCCAACTTGAATAAACACTACCCGTTCGCCACCTACTTCTTGAAGTGCACGATTGTCAATCACCAATGGTACTTCGATTTCAGCGATAGTAATGTCGGCTTCCACTAGCAGCCCCGGAACCCACATCAAATCCGGATTCGATAAAGGAACAATTGCAGCGATTTGCATCGAGAGCCCCTTCCCAGGATTTAGATATTCGATCTCGCTCGCAATGGAATTCTCGCCCATTCGCAAAGTGGCTATTTGTCCAGGCTTAATCCGCAAAACATCATTTTGAAATACACTCAGACTTGCCCAAACGTTTTCATAATTCGCCAGTGTCAGGAGTGCTCCATCTCCGGCATACTCGCCAGGATTTGCCTGCCTCTCGATAACAAGCCCGTTGATTGGTGAACGTATCTCGTAGGTTCTCAGACTATCGTTAGCTTCGATGCTTGCAAGGAGATCTCCACGTCGGACCGTATCCCCGATTCTGGGTCCAATAGATTCTATTATTCCGGGAAAACGAGCCGAGATATTGCGAATTTGCTGAGGATCTGGAGTGATTCTTCCATATAACAAGACTGTTTGATGGATGATACCAGCAGTCGCACGCCTGGCACCGATTCCCACAATTTCAGCCATTTCAGCATCTATTTCCACTCGACCTTCAAAAGATTCAAATTCCCATTCAAAGGACCTACCGCCGTAGCGAGCCACTAACTCGACTTCAAAGGAATGGGGCTCTTCGATAGGTGTAGTGCTGACGAGGAATTCACCATTGGGTGCAAAGGAAATGGTTTCCTCTGGATCTCCGAGACGACTAAGCTCTGCTGCCAACTGCCATCCTTCCGGGGCAATAGTTGAGTCCTGATACATTGCCCACGCATGGAATTCTGGAGCGATACCTCGGTCATAAAGAAGGATTTCTACCTGTAAATCCTCACTCATTAACAATCTACCCCCGTGCTCGCCAACCGGAAATGACTCTTCCTCCTCCTCTCCTTCTTCTTGAGCAACCGCAATTAGATTGAAAGTGGCAGCAGCGCATATAACTAGATGGATCAGAATCCAGGGCTTAATTTTGTTCAGTATAGTCATCAGCTTCATTGTAAATTCCTCAAGGTAGACCCACTGAATTCTTCGCCGGTGAGCCTTTCTATTTCTACTCGTAACAAATGTGCTCTAGTAGCAGCTTCTATCAGATCAAATTCTGCATCCAGCCGTGCTTGTTGTGCAGCACTGAGTTCTAAGTAGCTGTAGCGCCCGCTGTCATAAGCCTCACGGGTCTGATTAAGTGCATCTGTTAACGAAGGAAGTACTTCTGTCTGTAAAGAAGTTACTTGATTTATGGCGAGCTGCCGCTCCTGATCCAGCACAACCAGCTGGGCGCTCATTTTTAGCAGAGCTAATTCACGCTCAGATTCCACTGCGAGCAAATTTGCCTGCGCTGTAGTAATAGCTCCCCTAGCACGATTGCGCGTATTCAATGGCATTCTGAATTGAAGCATGAACGCGGAATCATTTAACTCCGCCAGATGTCTGATCCCCGCCCCCAACTCGATGTCTACTTGGCGACGACTTTCGGCTTCACGTAATTCCGCCTGCCACAAACGCTCTTCACTGGCGAATACAGAAATTGCAGGATTAGATTCCAGCCTTGCTAATAATGCTTGTATCGAACTGGCTTCATCTACATCTAGCAGATTTGCCGATGCTCCCAAAAAGTTAGGCTGCAGGTCACCCCACATACTTGACAGGCGAAGTCTAGCTGCCTCCATACTGAACCTGGCAGATTCTTCAGCAAGGACAGCGATATTCAACGCGGCATCCGCACGAGATTGCTCCGCATTTGGCGCACGGCCAGCTGCAACTCTTTCAGTTACTGCATCGAGTATCTCCTGGGCCAGTTGAGTTGCTTGGGATAATAAATTGAGACGCTGTTCAGCAGAAGCCAGTTCGATAAAGCGCAGGGCCGTTTCGGACATCAACTCCAATTCAAAGATTTTTTGCTCTGCCAGTAAGCGATTTTGGCGTTGGCTAACAATATTCGTTCGTGCTTCTCGCTTACCTCCTAACTCTACAACTTGAGAGACTGCGAGTGTCAACTCAGTACCCTGAAACCAATTTAAGTCACCAGTACCAATAACATTTTCCAGCTCACTACTGACCTGAATAGCTGGCTTTAGATTAGCTGTTTGTCGTTCACCGGATAGCGCACTATTACGTAGTTCATATACTCTAAATTGTGGATAGTTTTGCATTGTGGTGCTAATGGCATCACGTAATGTCAGTCTGTTTTCAAGGGCAGACTCTGCAGCACATAAATTGGATAAAGCGCCAATAAGTAATATCAGCACAACAAGAACACGAGGAAACATTATCTATACTCCACTCAACGCAACTAATTTATGAGGGGGTTATACATCCAAAGCTTTGGATAGATATAACCCTAAAACAGTTAAGCTAATTTCAGGAGTATTTAGGTGGAGCACGAAGTGGAGGAAGGTGGATGAAGAACTGAATCCACGGGATCGCGTTGAACACACGAAAAGGGAGAATTGCTCGCATCAACGCCAACGTGAATAGCAGCAAGGTGGTAATAAACACTAAGGTCGAGAGATCAAAAGGACTTTTAAACGTATTTTCAGAAAAAACCAATTTATCAGAATCAATATAATTATTTGCTTCTGAAATGTTGAAAATATCACCGGTCATACTACCAAGTGTCAAACTAGCCGCAGGCTCATTCCCATCAAAACAATAGTGGATAGTGGCACTACTAGCGCATAACACCAGGAGGGTACTAACCATGAATATGGCTGTAACTCTATTGTATTTGTTGCAGATATCTATCACTGTCTAATTGCCCGATACCTAAGAATTTTCAGCTAATTTGCAAAGATGGTAGCTTAGAAAAAATAGCCTATCATACTCAATACTAATAATACACACTACTGGATCAGACAATTCCCAGCATATAGTGCACTAGTAAATTCGAGAATAAACCCTCCAATCAGGCAATTGCTTGGTCCAGTCAACAATTAATATTTTATGATACAGTGAGGCCGTTCAGCGGTGCAGTTGCTTGAGAGTATACGTACTACCAAGCAATCAGCGCATCGAGGATATATAGCCTGGAAATTTGGAATTGATTTTCAACAAAACGGCACAGGCTCACAAATTTTAAGTGCTTTAAATTAGGCAAGAAGGAGAAGGTCTTGATGAATGGTATGAGTATATTTGGTGGCTGGGGCATGGGCTTCGGTTGGATTTTTATGCTCCTATTTTGGATCCTGGTCATATTGGGCATAATTGCAATTATAAAGTGGCTCTCTAACAGCTCAGCTAGCTCAGACAGAATAAGAGGGAAAACTGCTCTGGATATCGTAAATGAGCGCTATGCTAGAGGCGAGATCGATCAGGAAGAATATGAAACCAAGAAGCGCAACATTGAAACGTAGCTTCGTTCGTTAAAGTAGCAGTAGCTTTAGCGCCAAAGTCTCATTAATTTGGGATATTGCCCTAATTGATAACACTTCGTCTGTAGCTGTTCGTATTCCCAAATCAATCCTCACAGCAGGATGTATTGCCGCTGAGTTCAATTTCCAATGTTGAGTGATCGATATCAAATCGTTCGAGTAACAGAGTTTTTAGACTTGCTTTAATATGTTCTACTTCCTCAGTGTTCATGTTGTTAACCACTACATGAGCTTCCAATGCATTACGATGCTCGTCTAGTTGCCAAACATGGACATGGTGTACTTTGCTAACATGGTCCAACGACTCCATTGTTTCTATTACGTCTGCAATTGAAATATGATCAGGAGTGCCTTCCATTAATAGATGAATAGTTTTTGGCAGCATCGTAAAACCTTGCCAAAGAACATATCCAGAAATTCCTAGGGTCATGATCGTATCAACCCAATACCACTCATAGAGAAGAATCAGCACGCCTGCAAGGATGACACCGATAGAGGACAAAGCGTCTGATACATTGTGCAAAAATGCTGCCTTGATGTTCATACTGTTTTGCATCATGGAGTATGTCAGAATTGCGGTTATTACATCGATAATTAGTGCAATTCCTGCCACCCAAACAACTGTCCATCCTTCAATTTCTTTCGGCTCGAAAAAACGAAAAAACGCTTGATATATAAGATATAGACCGATGATAACCAGCATAACTAGATTGATAAGAGCAGCAATGACTTCAGCTCTCTTATAGCCAAATGTTCTAAATTTGTCCGGCGGTTTACGCCCAATTATTCGCGCGAATAAAGCTATTCCTAACGAAGCCGCATCGCTCAAATTGTGCAGCGCATCAGCAACTAACGAAAGGCTACCAGAAATAACTCCGCCGATGACCTGCGCAACAGTTAATAAGACATTTACACCAACAGCAACTATTAGACGCCCATCTCCCAATTTTTTTATCTCGTGTTTGTGCTCCATAAGTAGTTATGTGATCCTCTTTGAAACTGTAAGTAAGCATGCAGATTGGCTTATGTTAGATCGCTTCAAGCTATTTTTCATTACAATTTCACTGGATAAATGGCCAGCTTTAAGAAAAAGTGTCCCCCTAAAAGCAAACTTAAAGCTATTGAAAATACGTAAAGCGTTACTGTGTAGGTTTCCCCCAAGGGCAAAAAACAGATTATCAAAAGTACCTGGACAGAAGTAAAAAGCATCCAGATATATGCAGTCGAGTATTTCCCTGAAAGCATATTCTGAATCGTACTGGTCAGGCTTTTTGGCTGCTGAACCGTTAAATACACCGCAAGCCAAATGAGCACTAAATCTATGCTGGCTGAAATCTGATAAATAGCCTCTCGAGAAAGTTGGAACACTATAATTAGCAGAGGAAGTATTGAAGCTACTGTAGGGAATGAGCATGCAGCCAGCACCGCCCTCCGTCTTGCTATGGATGCTGGCCCAGGATTCTTTTCAGGCGCAGTAACGATTAATGAGAACACTACCAATGCTACCCCAATCGTACCAAGCGAAATAAGTGTTTCCATATCTTTATGCATGGACCTAACTCATACAAATTACAAATAATAGGTGAAGCATTTACTTTCTCTGCTATTTCTCCCACATTAATCCTTGTCACAATTTGGAAACCGAAACCATTCCACTCGACAGCTACCGGAACACGGTCAGTTCAATTCGGATTTATATTTCGTTCTAGAGAAAAAAGGATAGAGCGCCGGCAATACAAACAGTGTTAAAAATGTAGCTGATGCCAGCCCGCCAACGATAACCGTTGCCAGTGGCCGTTGAATTTCGGAGCCTATCCCATTTGAAAGCAATAATGGAATTAGTCCTAATGCTGCAATAATCGCCGTCATTAACACTGGCCTGAGACGTGAGAGCGCACCATCATAAACCGCTTTTTCTATTGACCGCTCCCCACCTTCGATGCGTTGATTAATACTTTCCACCATTACAACACCATTGAGAACCGCGACACCAAAGAGCGTTATAAAACCAATGGAGCCTGGTACCGAAAGGTATTGACCGGATATAAAGAGGGCTACAATTCCCCCTATCATCGCCAAGGGTAGATTGACCAGAATCAATAGAGCCTGCCCGACTGATCCGAATGCAAAAAACAATAACAATGCAATCAAACCTATAGATAAAGGAACTACAATAAGTAATCGCTGCTGTGCACGTTGCTGATTTTCAAATTGGCCGCCAAAAACCACACTGTACCCAGGAGGTAACTCAACATCAGTGGCTATTCTTGCTTGAATGTCAGCCACTACACTACCCATATCGCGATCCTGAACATTTGACTGAATGACAACTCGTCTTTGAACATCGTCGCGTCTTATTTGAGGTGGCCCAGATTCAATCTCCACGCTGGCGACATCGCCCAGTCGGACCCAGGCACCGTTGGCTGCTTGTAATCGTAACGCTCGAATCGCATCTTCATTATTACGTGATTGATGTTGTAGCCGGACATAAATATCGTAACGTTCATTACCATTGATAACCTGACCAGCCGATTCTCCGCCGATACCATTTCTAACCAGACTCATCACATCATTGACGGACAACCCGAATCGCGAGAGCTGTTCGCGTTTAGGACGAATAACTAATTGCGCTTCACCCTCAACCTGTTCCAGCGCGACATCTCGTGTACCGGGAGTTTCACTAACCACCGTTTCTATTTCTTGTCCCTTGGCGACCAGAGTATCCAAATCAGGACCGAACAATTTAATGGCTAATTGAGCTTTTACACCCGACAACAACTCATCTACCCGCGTAGCAATAGGCTGGGAAAAATTGAACAATAGTCCTGGGTGTACTTCCAGTTTCAGTTCCATGAGTTCCTGTAGTTCTTGCCGGTTAGCCGCGGATGTCCACTCGCTAACAGGTATTAGGCCGATAAAAATCTCTACATTATTCACCGGCTCTGGATCTCCACCTATCTCGGAACGTCCTATACGGCTGAGGGCATAGATAACTTCCGGAAAATCAAGCAGCTCCTTTTCTAGTTTTTGTGCTACATCAAGGGAGGTGTTCATGTTGGCAGACGGGGCCAACGTAACTCGCAGGTTAATGGTGCCCTCTTCGAGTTCGGGAACAAATTCTGTCCCCAGGTAGGGAACTAACGCCAACGAAGCCAATAGGAGCATACCTGCTCCAGCTACCACCCAGCGCTTGTATCCCATGGCTTTTTCAAGCGACGAACTGTACAGCTTCTGAAGGGGCACCACTATCGGACTGCTACGCTCTTTCACTCCGGAGCGGAACATGAAACTGGACAACGCCGGGACAACGACGAGAGCAACTAAGAGTGCGGCCAGCATTGCAATAATGATGCTCACTGCCATTGGTTGGAAGAGTTTGCCTTCAACACCCTCCAGCGTGAACAAGGGCGCAAACACGACCACAATGATAATCACTGCAAAAAAGACGGGTCTTGCGACTTCCTGTGCCGCCTCCGTGATACGGAGAGCAATCCCATCCTTGTTATGAGCAACGTCATAAGGGTCTTTATCATCCAAGGCTACATGGTCAGCTACAAATTGATCATGCTGCTTATCGGGATGACTTAAATGCTTAAAGATATTCTCCATCATCACGACGGCACCATCCACCATCATGCCGATAGCCACTGCAAGACCACCTAGCGACATAAGATTAGCGGATAATCCATAGTAAGCCATTACCGTAAGTGCCATTCCCACCGAGAGAGGAATAGAAATCAGTACCAGAAAAGTAGCCCTCAAATTCATTAAAAAGAGCAGTAAGATAACTACTATGAAGATAAATGCTTCAATCAGCGCCCTTTGAACTGTATTGACGGCTTCAGTTACTAAATCTGCCTGATCGTAAAACGGTTCAAAGGTGACTCCCTCAGGCAAGGCTTGATTTATCAATGGTATTCGGTCCTTGATTCCATCGATGGTTGCTTTGGTGTTCGCTCCCAAACGCTTAAGTACGATGCCCGAGACCACTTCACCTAGTGGCTCAATTCCTGTTTCATTGCGGCGCGTCATGGTCACGGCGCCTTGTCGTATTTCGCCACCGTAGCCAACTTGCGCAATATCGCGAACACGTACAACTGTGCCATCTACTTCCTTAATAGGAATCTGTCGAATGGCATTGATACCCTCCTCTTCACTGGGCAACCAACCAACTCCACGAACTACCAATTGTTCTTGACCTCGATCGAGATACCAACCACCTTCGTTGCGATTGTCGGCCTGTATGGCCGCGACTACTTCATCAAGGGTGAGCCCAAACGCAAGAAATCGAGATGGGTTTATATTGACCTGGTACTGACGAACCTCACCTCCAAACGACAACACATCGGTGACGCCATCAACTGGCATCAGCAATAACTTAATAACCCAATCGTTTAAGCTACGTAAGGAAATAGCATCATAGCCACTACCTGGCTGTGCCAGTAGAACATATTGATAGACTTGTCCAAGACCAGAAGTATTGGGTCCAATCTCTGGCACTCCCACACCATCTGGAATTAGCTCCCTAGCGGCTTGCAAGCGCTCAAATACAAGCTGACGGGCAAAATAAATGTCCGTGCCCTCGTTGAAAACAACGGTGATTCCGGAAAGGCCGGTTTTCGAGATTGAGCGCACCTCCGCCACGTCAGGTAGTGAATACATCACCGACTCGATAGGAAAAGTGACAAGTTGTTCGACTTCTTCGGCAGCTAGACCGGGGACTTCGGTATTTACGGAGACTTGAACATTAGTTACATCGGGAAACGCATCCAAATTTAGTTGCGGTAGGATAAGAGCTGAGCTAAGTATGGCTGCTCCCAATCCGATAACGACCAATAGTCTGTTTTTAACAGACCAATTAACTATTTTGTAAAACATACAATTTTCCTTCCTTAGTGGTCATGAGGATCAAAGCCGCTTTTAGCCATTTCTGAGGCGATGTAAAATGCCCCCTCCACTGCTATGCGAGTATTCTCCTGTATACCCTCTACCACCTTGAAACCTGGTGAGCTTTGTACTATTTCCACTTCTGTTTGCTCAAATTGGCCCGGACCCCGTTCTATAAACACAGTCCAATCCCCATCACTCACACGCATTAATGCCGAATCCGGAACAACAAGACCCTGGGATTCTGATGTAATGGTAAAAACAACATCTGCAAACAATCCAGCATGCAAAGTGTGGTCTGGGTTGTCTACAATCACTCGCACTTTCCATGTTCGGGTTGCTTCATCAATCAAATGTGATTGTTGAATTACATAGCCTTCAAATGTAGAGCCTTGAATATTGACTAACGCCGGGGTGTTTTCAGGCATCCGGAAACCAATATCTGGGGGTAATGAGGCTTCCACCCATACAGTGCTTTCATCGACTAATTTTATCAGTGTGCGGCCTGCCTCTATTGTTTCGCCCACGGAAAAGTCGTCACTTAGTACAATACCAGCGTGAGGGGCAAGCAGATCAAATTCTCCCAAGTTGTGATCATCATGTTGTCCAATAAGTGAATCTTGTATTTCTTGTTCCGTCATTCCATAGGCGCCAACCTTACTGTAAAGTTCGTCAAAGACGGCTTTCGTTTCAGTGAAACGTCCTGCGCCGACGGTTTGCTCGCCCAATTCTTCTACACGCTGCCATTCTTTATACGCCACTAGTAATTCACTTTGAGCTTCCAGCAGATCCAAACTATAGAGCGTTAAAAGGTGTCCTCCTTCAGCTACTTCCTGCCCAAGTACCACGTTTCGATCTACTACTTGTGCAGTGATTTTGGGGGCTATATGGGTAGTACGGTATTGATTGTTGACAACCTCTCCTGGCGCACTCAATTGGACTCTCAGTGGTTGGCGTACAATCGGCTTTACTACAATGCCAGCCATTGTCAATTGAGAAGCAGAGAAAGACACGAGGCCAGCACCCTCCTCCTCTTCGTCATCGTGATCATGGTCAACTTCGTCAGCGTGCTCGTCGGCCGCTGCGCCGCTTACCAGCTCTTCTTCATGATCATGATCATCGTCTGGAGTATCCTGAGCAAAGGCTTGGCTTCCGATGAGCAGTAGTAGCAACCCTGCAGCCATGAGTGGTTTAGCAAAATAATTGAAGTGCCTGTATATATTCATTGGAGTAACTCCTGTGTCATTGTGCAGTGGTTTGCTGCGAAATTGATTCAAGCCATTGTTCAGTTTGACCGCTAGCTTCAAGCCAAGCTACCCAAGCTCTGAAAACATCTTGTTGGAATTCAACACCGGCACGTGTAGCTTGAACTTGTTGCTGCAGACCAAAGACATAGTCGGCGGTAGTAATATCGCCGCTTTCCCATAATCGTGTCAGTAAATCTCTACTTTGATCGAGGCGCTGGGCAGTAATGTTCTGCCATTGCAGCCATTCGTTATCCAATTGGCGAAAGCTGTCACTCGCCGCGATTAACTCCGCCAACTTGACACGTCGGGTATTGATATACCTTAGCTCTGCGGCTAGGGCTTCTTCACGCGAAGCATTCACTTCTGCGCTATACCGATTGCGCACATACAAAGGAATGGAGAGCGAAAAAGCCACAACCGTGTCATCCCCATCCTTCCCAGATCCTAATCCAACAGTTGGGTCCGCTTTCCGGTAAGCGTTAGCAACATCGACAGTGTCTCTGGCGGTTATATATTGGTACTGCGCAGCTTGAACTACAGGAACATCCTCCACAATTTGTTCTAGCGCATTGCCAATGGGAGGCGGGATCAAGGTAAATTCTGGCATCGGTATAACCCCTGTAATACCCGCCTCGGCTTCAACCAAACCTTGCGCTATTCGCAACTCACTGTTGGCTCGGGCGGCCTCGTACAATGCTTCGGATAAACTCAAACGTACAAACTCCGCATCAAGAGCCCCTAAGTCGCCGGCCGCAAGCCGGTCTTCTGCGACTTCTAGCAATTGCTCCAATAACGTTACTTGCTGCCGAAATAAGTCAGCAGACTGTCTCGCCAGAGCATATTGGTTAAGGGCATAAAGCGCATTGGAGAAGGCGTTATTTCTGATACTCGATAATTGATATTCTGCAGCAACTAACGACGATTGAGCGGCCTTTGCCCGTGTTGTTCTCTTCCCTGACATGTCTAAAGTCTGATTAATTGAAACTCCAAACTCTCGGCCCGGCTTGTCCTCGTAATCCGCGCTTACTTCAGGATTGTACAAAGGTCTACCGGCCGCCTGGGTGAAAAAGCCGGTAGCAGCAAGCTCAGATTCCGCTGCTCTTAAACTCGGCAGCCTGGATACTTCAATCAGGATTGAATTCGCCCATTGCCTCTGAATGCCCAAGGTCGGCTCTTGCGCAGATACGGTAAGCGAAAAGACAATGCAGGTTAAAAAAGCCACAATACGGCATCGCGACGCATAGCAACCAAATAAACAAGGTTTCAAAAAATATCTCCTTCAAAAAATGCGTATGCCCAATATTTTGAGAACACACAAATTCATAGAATTAACAATCGCTAAAACATCTAACAGTAATAGTCAGACCTAGCGTTTATATTGATAAATCTCAGGAGATAGGAGGTCGAAAAGGAAGGGTATGGGTGCCGTCGTGAAGCACAGACTGCAGAGAGACGTAGACTGAAGAATAGCGTTCGAGTGAAGGGAAATCGGCAGAAATACTTATATATCCCGTTGAGCTAACATGAACATGAGCGTGCTCACATTCACCATTAGTGTCGTCAATATTACCTATATCACTGGTAATTTCATGCGAAACATAGGGCTCTGTTAGTGGGTTATTCCCAATTATATGCGCGTGCTCATCCATACCGATTGAATTGACATCTTCCGGGTGCAATTGATGGGCATCTGCACTAGCCACGATTGTCTGACTGCTAATAACTAGCACAATCAAACAATTCAGCACAAATTCAAGTTTTGAATATTTTCTTAACATATCCGATTATTATGGGCACCATGCATAGCCAAAGTCTATGATGTGCGTCAAATTAACAGCTCAAAATGGGAAATATGACAAAAAGTAACAACCTGACTCAATTTCTCATTGAAACAATCCATGGATCAATAACTAGAAAGAACACGCACCTCTCTTAATTATGTCGTCAATGTTAGCAATTTTCTTGAAAAGTATATGGTTTCAACCTCTTCAGAAATATTTAGTAATCAGAGAATCAGTAAATCCCTAACCACCCTCATAGCAGCAGACATCTAAATATGAAGTGTTACCTTAAACTCTAGACCCGCTCGAAGGTCAATCTTTACCGCCACTCTTTGAATTGAGTTTGGCGACTAAAGCAACATCGAATGTCACACTTTACCAATACAATAGATATTATAACTAGTGTTATCAATATGTTATGTATTATATTCAAGTCCTCTCCTGGCGCCAAATCTGAAACTTTATCAACTCAACTGCGGGGGAGAGGTTGAACCCAGTCGATAAATAGTTGTACCCATTATAAAAAATTAATTCTATCCTAGCTGTTGTTACTGTGAGTGTTGCATTGAGGTAAAGTCACTTTATCTACTCCGCAGACTAGGGAAGTAGGCGTAGAAAGGGCATCAGAGTATTGGTCATTTGAAGTGAAATCTCAAAAATCTGTATTGGTACAAATACTGACTCTGTCTCTAGAGGTGCACAATTCTTATTCTAGTCAACATCTTAAGCTCTCTGTAAAGCGAATAGCTCAGAGGAGGTCGTAGAGAGTCAAATTTGCGTCCGAATTGGTTAAATTTGACCAAAATTTCATTACTAAAATGGCTGCTTTCGGCCAGAAGCGATGTATGGACTCCACCACCCTACCTAAGTAGGCTGGTGTCGACTAAACAAAAGGAGCCCATACAATGAAAAAGTCTAACGTGATCGGTATAGATTTAGCAAAGGATGTTTTGCAGGTCTGTAAAGTCAGCAAACACGGGGAATTAACAACGAACAAAGCCGTGAGCCCCAGTAAATTAAAAGAACTATTAGCCACCTCAACCCCTTCAATCGTCGCCATGGAAGGAAGTGGATCCTGCCATTACTGGGGAAGGCTTGCTCTATCGTTCGGTCATGAAGTCAGAGTGATTAACCCTAAAAAGGTCAAAGCCTTTCTCCAGGGACAAAAGACAGATGCCAATGACGCTCTAGCCATCGCTATGGCAGCAACACAGTTCGGTGTGAGGTTTAGCGGAGTAAAAAGTGAGGATCAACAAACATTGCAAACGTTGGAGACAAGCCGCAAGTTTTTGGACAGAGAACTGACCGCCCTAAACAATCACATTCGGGCCTACTTGTATGAGTATGGGATAACCATGAGACGGGGGCGCAAAAGCCTGAGAGAAACCATTGTTCTTGTTCTTGACGGTATAGGTACTCGTTTGCCGCCGTGTCTCAAACACACTCTGCGGATACTCTGGGAACGGTATCAATTAACGCTGGCTCAAGTAAACGAAGCAAATAAAGCCAAAGCGGCTTTGGTGAAGCAAGTAGAGCCCTGTAAAAGGTTGTTAGCTTTAGAGAGTGTGGGTGAAGTCTGTGCAGCAATGCTCTATGCGAATATCGGTGATGGTAAAGAATTCAAGAATGGCCGTGAAGCATCCGCGTGTATTGGATTAACCCCGAAGCAACACAGCTCCGGTGGCAAGACCAACATGATGGGAATTAACAAGAAAGGTGGCAACAAGGAACTGAGGGCTGCCTTGTATCAAAGAGCGCTGTCTGTCATATCGCGCTTACCCGCTGAACCAAAAACAGTTAAGCGGGCCTGGTTAATTGAACTAGTAAAAAGAGTAGGCGTTAAGCGTGCTTGTATAGCCTTGGCCAATAAGACAGTGCGGACCGCATGGGCCTTACTTGCAACAGGCGAATCCTACAAACCAATTTTGATAAGCCAATAAAAAGAGTTCTACAACGATAACGCCGCATAAAAGGTAAGACCAACCTGCCAGAAACCTGTAATGTCCGAAAGCCCAACGAGGCTACAGAAGCGAATAGGATGGTAGGTGCGCCAACATCAAAGGCTAGAGGATAGCTTCCTCAACGAGAAGCCGTATATACGGACGCAGTTTACGTTTTTATGCAGAGTTAGAGTTGTAAAATAGGTGGAGTCCATATACGGACA
>JAJFKE010000031.1 GCA_021773355.1 Gammaproteobacteria bacterium
TTTTGCGAAAAGGATGGTAGGTGCGCAAACATCAAAGGCTAGAGAGTAGCTCTCTCAATAACAAGCCGTATATACGTAAGCGGTTTACTTTTTAGGAAAACTTATAGTTGTAAAATAGGTGGAGTCCATATACGTCTTGGGAATGGTAGTGGCGAAATAGAATCCTAATTTTGCGTGTTCTTTCTGCTTCAGGCATTAACTTGTCAATACCTGAATTATCTAGGATTTTTCTGATTTCATGAAGTCATTTTATATCAGCACTTAATTCGTTAAACTGTTTCGATAATCGAGCAAAGAAGTTGTAAAAAACAATACTCCACCTAAGTACGCAGGATTAATCTCACACAAAATTCGCAGTGTTGGAAATCAAAACAAATTAGGGGGCGTAGTTAGTCAGAATGAATAAAGATTTAGCAGATATTCAAATAAATGATTTGGATTCAATTGACGGCAGCAAACTCGCATTGAAAGTTAATATCCTTTCTGGAGAATTTACAGAATGGATTAAAGCAAATGCAAGTCACATAAGAAGATTGGTGCAACAAAATGGCGTAATTCTACTACGAGGATTACCTATCCAAGGCAGCAGGAAGTTGGAAAAAGTTTTAGAGATGATATTTAACAAGGAACTCCTAGATTATACGTATCGATCGACTCCCAGGACTAAGATGAGAGGGCGAATCTACACTTCTTCCGAATATCATCCAGACGAAACAATTCTACTTCACAATGAAAATGCTTACTCCAATAAATGGCCAATGAACATCGCATTTTTCTGCATCAAAAAGGCTGAATTTGGAGGGACAACTCCAATAGCAGATAGCCGCGCTGTATACGACAGCATCCCAATAGGTGTCAGGGAAGAATTTGAAGCAAGGAATTTGCTCTATGTCCGAAACTATGGAGAAATTGATCTTCCATGGTTCGAGGTATTCCAAACTCAAAGCAAAACGGAAGTAGAAGCATTTTGTAAGAAGAACCATATTCAGCTTGAGTGGAAAGGCAAGAATGGATTGAGGACTAAGCAAATTAACAGTGCCTGTTATTTTCATCCGGTGACCAAGGAAAAACTATGGTTTAATCAGGCTCACATGTTCCACACTTCCAGCTTGAGAGAAGATGTTCGTAAGAACCTTCTAAACGTCGTTGAATATGAAAACCTGCCGAGAAACGTTTACTACGGTGATGGAAGTACAATCGAAGACAATATTATTCATACCATTAGAAACGCGTATCAGGAGAATCAAATTTCCCCAGGCTGGACTGAAGGCGATCTATTACTCCTCGACAATATGCTTTATGCTCATGGCAGACAACCTTATAAAGGTAGTCGGAAAATCCTGACTGGAATGGCTGGAACAATGGGCATCGATAACCCAGAGTTACAACTAAATGAAAACGAGGTGGCAAAGTGATTGAAAGTAATGGCATGTATCTGCGCGAGGACGTGTACTTCGAGCCATTATTTAACCACTGGTACGCATGGCCATATCTATTACCTCCAGTTACCGGAGCTAGACATATGGTCAATACACACAGACGAATAATGACTTCATTTGTTAATAATTATGAACTCCACATTATGGCGATGAAGGAGCAAGGACTCGCTGGAGCGGAGTTTTTGAATTGCGACGAAGAACAACTGCCACAGATTAGGTCGCTAATTGAGCAGATCGACTCACAGTGTGGAGATTTGATTAAGCTTTCTCAAGCAGTTGAAGAACTGGATGAGTTATTACGTAGCCACACCAACGGTGAAACGATCGATCCATTGTACTCAAAAATACCGGAGCCTCTTCAGGGGTATGTGGAGCTATTTCTTGACCTAGAACATAGGCCATCATACCGATTGATTGAGCCACTTCTGTATAGAAGCTCGTATTATAAACCTTCACTTCAATCACTGTCTTTTGGACTGCTATCAAGAGTGGAAGAAAGGCCATTTGTTCTTAGCACACCACGGCTGCCCGATAACAACCATCTTCAGATTGGAGTTGATTTTAACGACCCACTAGTAGATGCCTTGTTTAGATCGCGAGAATTCCCAATGCAGCAACGAGAGCTTACCGAGCTGTCCAATAGTATTGATGCGAAAGGAGGGCTAAAAATAAGTGATCTATTTACGCCTGAACCTGCGCCGTCTAGTCATATGCCTTTAGAGCAAGGTATAAGGCTTTCCTATACAGGACATGCCGGCTTTTTAATCGAAACACCCGACGTTTCTGTCTACATTGATCCTGTAATTACCAGCAGAGGTGAAAACTTTTCCGATGACGTGCTTAGTTACAGCCAATTACCTCCTAAGATCGACTACATTTGCCTCACACACAACCATCAAGATCACGTTAATCTCGAAACCTTGTTACAGCTTCGTTATAAAACTGAAAAAGTACTAGTTCCTAAAAACAATGGCGGTACTCTTGCAGACCCTTCTATTAGGTTGCTGTTAAAACAGTTTAAGTTTGACGTTATAGAAATCGACGACCTTGATGAAATAGCCATCCCTGATGGAAAAATTGTTGGCATACCATTTTTTGGTGAGCACGGAGACCTCAACATCCGTTCAAAGACAGCTTGGTATATAGAACTATTAGGTCGAAAAATGTTTTTTGGTGCTGATTCATCAAACCCTGATAAGAAACTGTATGAGCGATTGGGAGAAATATATAATGAAATCGATGTACTCGCCATTGGCATGGAATGCGTCGGAGCGCCTTACACATGGCTCTATGGAGCTCTACATACTAAGATGGTGAGCAAAGCGATCAAAGAATCAAGACGCCTTAACGGTTCAGATTGTGATCAAGCATTCCCAATGGTAGAGGCATTTAAAGCCAAACGAGTTTTCGTTTACGCTTTAGGTATGGAGCCGTGGTACAAATATTTTATGGGGATCGAGTATGATGAGAACTCAAGGCAAGTGATAGAGTCCAATAAAATGTTAGAAGCTTGTCGACAAATGAATATCGACGCAGAATCTCTATATGGTAAAAAAGTAATTCACTTTGAGTCGCAAGCCTAATTGTGAAAACTATCTCACTGATGATGCAGTGTAGTGCTATGTACTATTCTTAACTAACCGCGTTCCAATTGCAGAGATCACTCATGATAACTAATACCTCTCTATCTCCACTATAGCTCGTTCGCCCATGACTGGTTAGCATATTATCTATTACAAGAACATCGTTTTTCTTCCAGTCAAACTCTTTTTTCTCTTGTTCGTAACAATCGTTTATCGCTTCTATAGTATCCGCATTTATAGTTTGACCATCATGAAAATAGGTATTGTTAGGCAGCTCTTTCTCAGGATAGGATGATACTAAGACATCTCTAATTTCCTTTCTTAGGCTATGAATATTAAATATCATGCAATGGTTGAACCAGCATTTTGTTTTAGTAGTAGGATGACTGGCAACACATTTCCTATACTGTGATGTAAACAGTGTATTTTTAGCTCCCCATTCATACTCAATACTATTTTCTGTACAATATTTTTCAACTTCCTCACGACTAGAAGTCTGGAATACCGTCTCCCATTGTAGTCCTATCCCTTGTTTGAAGTGCCTGTTTATTTTGTACCCCATTTCCAATAATTTGTGTTGTTTTGGGTCCAACGCCTCAACCCTTCTCAGTACTTTGCGAGTATCTGCTAAAGGTGTGTTCCCACCGGATGAGGCTGGCTTTGAACAGTAAAAAAACAGTTTAGTAGCGAAGTTGAGATTATATGATTGTTCATTATGGAGCACTATTTCCTGATCTTGTGGGTGTTCTGTCGATGTATAGATGCTCCCATGAACGTGCTTTCGAGGAGAAGACCGTTCACTATAATCTAATAGATTATCTGACAAGACCGACGCAACTTTTTCAAATACGGATGAGTTTTCAACATTGAAATCACGTAAAAGAATTGCTCCAAAATCATGAACAACATCCAATATGCCCTCCCTATTCTCTTTACACCAGCTCAGCACATCAGTGCCTTCTGAGGCAGGTTGAAAAATGACAGGCAATGGTCTGTCAATTTTGTCCAGAGCCGAAGTCACAACAGCGCCGGGTAAGTCAATCGATTTCATTGTTTCAACCTCTTTCAGAAGCAAATAATAACCATCACATTTGCTTTGCATAGAATACTAATATATTTGCATGCAATAGGGGAACTTAGTTTATTCAGCAAAAAGTGACAAGTCGTTAAATTTGTAGCTTTTAGAGCTATAAATTCAGTAAAAAGCTACGCCCTTAAAATCGTGGCCAACGTTGTGGTGCTCAACAAATATTTCAAAATTTAGGCACAAGCATTATCAACGGCTCGTTAGGTATTATACATTTTTTTGCGATGGCCGATTAAACAGGCGCTCGATATCCAATTCACAAAAACGTTATTTGGCTGCTAATAATCTCCGCATGAGTTTTTATTTCCTATCTGTCTTAGTTGATGCAATCCATGGCTGATGTTTTAAACGATTTAAATGCGTTGAGATATATCCCGGGACCATGTTTGTTATGTATGGCTCAAGGTCATTGCGCAACGCAGGGAGATTGTAAAATGGAATTGCTGGATAAGCGTGATGTTCAGCATGGTAAGTTTCATTCCAAAATAGAAAATTCCAAAGCCAGTTTGAACGCATACTGCGAGTACGATCAAAGATATCACCTTCCAACGGTAGTCCGGTGTGCTCACAACTAGTATGGAATACAAGAATCGTAGTAGAAATGCTCCAGGCCACTAGCCAGGCCGCAAGAAAAGGAAGGTTGTATCTCCATCCCACAAAAGCAATACATAGCACGTAAACACCAAAAAGACGATTCTCCCAAAATACTAGTCCCCTCCTCCCTTTTGGAACCCAGGGATATGCTTTCCACTGGTATTTTCTAAATGGGACCAACCAAATACGCACTGATCCCAGAACAGCACCCGGAACAGTCAACGCCCCTACCATTAGGAATAGACCTAAACTTTGTAACCTAGAATTCGACCATGCCCTAACACCTTCGGGGTCACGTGCACCTCGAGTAAATCGATGATGCTCTAAATGGTAGTATCTATAATTGCGTAATTTTTGGCTTGGGGTAAGAATTCCAAAGATAGTTCCTACAAAATCACAAAGCCTCCGAGAGGTAAAGGCAGTATAATGGGTACACTCATGTATAGGACCAAAAGCGCTCGCCATGAGGATAGCTTGTATCAATATTGCAAGCCCTATCCACAAAGGTTGCCCTACTTTCACACTCAGATACAAATTACTTAAGGACAGAGCAAATAGAAGCAAGTGTAACAGCAGGTAAAGAGCACCGATCCGGTTATTTCTTACAGCAAGCTCGTGCAACCGTTCTTTGGATATCAGATGTCGAGAGTCGAAATTTTCCTCCATATAGCAGCTCCACTTACTGATTAAAATTCGCACATATTAATGAAATGCAACCTAAACATCACATTTCCCGCATTGACTGATTAAGAATTAACAACAAGGGAAAGCAAAATCTCAAAATATTTGGTCTAAATATATTACTACTGATCGAGTAGGTTTCAATATCTAATAGCTAAATTTTGAAATTGCATAACCTGTTCGACTGCGACCAATAAGCAGCTCAGCTCTACAGAGATTGTACCGCTTACGGCTCCACGACATCACTCGCAATAAGTTGGGCGAACAGACCAATTCTTCGCAATGGCCCCGGTATCTGTCTACAAGAACTTGTTAAACTATGCGCAGCTACAATGTTTCTCCGCGGAGCGATTAAATTAGTAGTATCTTACATAGGTTCTCATTCTTACAAATTCCTCCAAGTGATTTCGAAAAGTGGAACTATATAAAAATATCAATTAGAACTAGTACAGAAAATCCCTGTGCACGATGCTAATACGCTCTACTAAAAATTAAAGTTATATGAAACACCGTAGGTATGATTTCTAGTCGAATGCCACCAACCCTGAGGAATAATTAGTACATCATTTTCGCTTAAGCTTAGATCATGAACGACAATACTCATGTTATTAAGAAGATCGGCAAACTCACTAGACCAAATAAAATCGTAATCAAATTCCAATGCATCTACGTAATGATGTATCTTTCGATATCTAAGTATAGTGTCGTGTTTGAAGGGCTCAATCAGTTTAACTTTCTTAACCCCCAACACCTGAATAAGTATGCTATTAGTCCAATCTCTGTGAAAATGAACACCGACATCCTCATAACCTACCCACGTACGGGGTGTCGCCCCAGCAACAGGAAAGCCCTTTTTATTTAATTGTAGCGAGCAATCCTTGTAATTACTTGCATTATAGTTGTGAGTTGCATACCAGTCTTTATATTTGTGATGAACATTGGAACTGATAAGTTTATGTATCATCGAATCATAGTTTTGCCCTTTTCTTATACGTACTATTTCGTCTTTTTTAATGGGTTCGCCTTTAAAAGAAAGCACATCTCTGAAAACACAAGGAGACGACAGATCAAGTTGGTCCAATTGCATTATCTCATCGAATTCTTGCGGCTTTGGATTGTTAATCCCAGCATACTTTCGTCGTAATTTTTTTTTCTCACGGGACTTTCTAATTACTGCCAACCGTGACATCAAAATATGCACTAGCTGATTTGCGTTCATGACACTGGATCTCTTATTAATTTTTGCTAAGTGAATAATTATTGGCTAGACATAACTGCTAGCTCCTTGAACCCGCAATTTGAATGTCTCTCTAGGAATTTCTGGAATGTATAACTTGAATAATTGCAAAACACGCTTCCAACAATGTTCAACTTTTTTATTGAATTATCGTATAAAATATCAAATTTTACCTAGTAATTTGTCCTATATTCACTACCGTCAATAAAGGTCCACGCATTAATCATAGCAATTCTCAAAAGCACAACCCAAGCCGATTTTCAGATACACGTCTAATGAGGACTTCGAAGACAGCATTATTACATACGTCAGAAATAGTTCTTGCTGATCAACATTTTGAAGAATTATTTCGCATAATCATTCGATCGAAAAATTACGGGTGTTCGACGCCCTATCACCATCCCCTGCTGAAAATTTATACACCACAAATATTGCTTTGATGTACAGGATAAGGAATAGCCTATCATTGATTAACCTTTGTCTAAAGTAATCTTTCAGCCCTTATGATTTACAGAAAATATATTTTTCTATGCTGATAGTATCTTACCTTCGCAAGCCAAACTACTCTCATAGTCTGTTTAGTGAGACCGTCAGAGGTGGTATCGACGCTGTCGAATATTAACCGGGTTAGAACTGACATGAATAGGATCTGAGCAATCTGATAGTACTTTGGTATCTGCTTATGCAATTGTCCTACAAAAAGTTCCTACAATTGCGTCTGGAATAAAGAGTTAGGGTTTTAGGCTAAGAATATTCCTAATCATTGGTAACGAAACCTAGGCTAGGAAATACTCTAAGCTCTCTGGCGTCTATCTGTATTGATTATCAACTCTGGAAGCCCTTCTGATACAAAGATGTAGAGTCGCTCTAATATGGTAGCTGGTTAGATCTATAACTGATACATGGCACACAGAGCGCCTCCAGCATCGCCATTGTCGAACTGCAACGTCTATTATGTTAGATAGCTGCTTAAGACGCGTCAGAAAGCGTTAGTAGTTCCTGTGCATGCCATAATCTTTACTATGGGCAGCTAGTTGAATAAACAAACCGAATAGAGGAAAAAATCTTCAAATATCGTTCCGAGTGAACCTATCCGTACTTCTATAAATATGACAGAGCGTGCCATACGATATTGCAAGCGTGACTTCTAATAAGAAATTGCTATATTTCCCACAGTTTTCGTGTACAAATAATCCGCTTGATGTGACAGTAAACTGGCTTAGGACTTGAGTTATATGTTATTAACCAGAATTACACAAGATTGTGTCTCACTATGTGCTGTGCTGCAGAATGACTCTTAGTTTTTAGTTCCTGAAATCGAATCCACTCCACAACATTCTCCAAATCGCCACAACTGACAACATTTGAAATACCTCTACGCAAAAAACGAAAGGGCACGTGTAATTATCACCTGCCCTGACAGCAATGCTGGTAAGCCAGATGATTCAGACTGACACTGAGAATACAAAATCAAGCACACTTGCTTTGTTATATATGACTCATTTCAGTTTTCTTGCTGGCAGCACAATTACTGATAGCAGAGGAATAGGCAATTTTACATTAGCGTTAAATAAGTCCGATAATCTAAATTCTCGATAGTGTAATTGATGCTAGCGCCTTAACTAGCTATTTTAAGTGTATATAATATTGATATACTGCCAAAAGCACTAAATTGTTATTCCGCTCTACTTGCCACTATCCCTTATCTGGGCTTCAGGAGAATTATTATGGGGACGACTAGTGAAGTCCGCGCAATGTATGAAAAATTTCCTTACCCCAGCCCAGTTACAGGCAGCGGAGTCATCAAAGATAACGCGAACATATTAAGCGTACTGTTTCCCGATGAAAACTTTGAGGGGAAAAAAATCTTAGACGCTGGCTGTGGAACAGGGCAACGAGCAAACGGAGTTGCTAAATCTTTTCCCAAGGCTCAAGTATTCGGGGTGGACATGACTTCCGCTTCATTGGATGCAGCCGAAAAGATAGCAGCGCATAATGGGATCAAAAATATAGTATTTGAACAGTGTGATTTACTTTCGCTCAAGCTAGATACGACTTTCGATATAATTATTTCAACCGGAGTTATACATCATCTTGAAGATCCGAACACCGGATTACAAAACCTTCGCAATCATTTAACCGACTCTGGATTGGCGATGATTTGGCTATACCATTCCCTGGGTGAGTTTCAAAGATTTGTTGATAGAGAGTTACTAAGTATTCTACGAGGTAGTAACCCTTTGGACCTCGATAAAGCGGCATCCATGATGGATATGTTGAATTTTGATATTGGTTCCCATCGGTATGGTTCTTCTGCCGGTCAAATAGAAGAGGAAGTATCAAGTAGATCTATCAACGCAGATGCTTTTATGCATCCAATCGTTGAGGCCTATCGACTACCAAAGGGTCTGTCAATGCTATTAAGTTCGGGATTCGACTGGGCTTCTGTTGCGAGCTTGAACCTTATTAACAGGAGTGTGCTTGTCGATATAAACGGGGTTATAGACCCCTTATATGCAGACCTAGCGGTAGGCCAAGAAAATTTATTTGAAGATATCAGCTTACAGAAAACCTACTCAAAGCTAGCCATAATTGACAAGTTGCGTACTATAGAACTTATGTTGAGGCCAACCGCATTTACGATGTTTGCTGGGAAAAGCACATCT
Organism: Gammaproteobacteria bacterium; assembly: GCA_021773355.1. Lineage (GTDB taxonomy): Bacteria > Pseudomonadota > Gammaproteobacteria > Pseudomonadales > Pseudohongiellaceae > UBA9145. Next base: position 9,288 of record JAJFKE010000031.1, read on the forward strand.
TATCCTTATTTACCTCGGTGGTTGCAACAGGGGGCATTCTTCACTGAGTCTCTAGACTTGTTGAACTCTCACAATACAATAAACGCCAGTGTGATCAGGTGAAGGCGGCAAGACAGTATAGGTAAATATTTCTAACTATTTTGAATGAACGTGCAATGAGAAAAGGCCTCCGGCATATGTACAACGATGAAGAAGAAGACAATACTATTTATAAAGTCGTATTAAATCAAGAAAAGCAATATTCTATTTGGCCCGATGGGAAGAAGAATGCCTTTGGTTGGGAGGATGAAGGAACTTTGGGCACGAAACAAGAATGCCTCGCTCATGTAGGGAGAATTTGGACTGACATGCGCCCGTTGAGCTTACAGAAGTCTATGGCTAATTTAGAAGAATAGAACTACCGGTATGAGCAACAAAAATAAATTACCCATGTAGACAGCATAGCTGAATTGCGGGAGGTTATGTAAACATTTATATTTGGAAATTCCTGCTCACAACCTTCTGCAGTCTCATCTAAATCTGTTACGCACTACAATAATTACTACGAATTACGCTAACAGACGCTGAGAAGATATGTTGTCTATATTGAATTATTCCTAGTTTGCACACAATTACTACGAGCAAGCTCCTTTGTTTCGGGTAATTTAAAGCGAGAGGTCAATGGTGTATAAGCAGGTTTGTCAAATGCGCTACAACTGTCGTGATACTATTTTGCACTAATCTGTCAACCGGGACGAAGATTCAATTGAATAATACGGAGGAGGTTCATATTTGGAGTCACTGCCACAATTGTGGAGCATGCCCCATTAAAGGTGTACGGTATCAATGTCAAACTTGCACAATTGGTCCCGACACAAACCTCTGTGCATCGTGTTTTTCACTGTTTAGCTTGGGCAAAGTACAACACCCGCCACCTCCAAACAACACTAGCTTTAAGGCCGATCATAAATTCTTAGTCTGTCATGGCGAAACGCCTGACTTATATCGAGCTTGGTTTGATATTGAAATTCCGAATCACTCTGCGCCAGCGTATGAACGTGGGTTTATTGTAAGACCGGAGTTCCGTTGCGGTTACTCCTCATATTTTGGAGGATATGGATTCATAGTAAAAACAACTAAAGGAATGCTCTTCTTAACAGCATTGCATGTACTCGACGAGGTGATTAGAAATTTCCACATAGACGCATCAATCGAAAATAGCAATTATACTGGCAAGGAACTGAGTGTAATAGATAAGGTAAATCTCTACGACGCACTAGAGCATGATTGGATGTTTCACCAGATAGGAATATGTAAGACTCTAATTATCCTGCCCGAAGCACGAATCGGAATTGAAGAGCCAAAATCTGATCGAGATATCAATGCTTTCTTTGTCGAACGCCCGCTTCGTCACAATTTGAACCCAGGATCATTAGCAATAAAAAGTCCAGATATTGGTCAACCTGTTTGGCTTGCAGCGAGGTCGACAAGCAACTGCCGGATCAGGAAAGCTGTAGTAATCGAAAAAACCGATCGTAGCCTAGTATACCGTTACGAATCATCTAAACCGTTGCCAAAGTATTGCAGCGGGGCTCCAGTATTAAATGGTGATGGTGACGTCGTCGGAATCAATATAGGGGCTGGTTTTTACGAATCAAGGCGGTTTGGACATGCAAACACTGTCGAGAATATTCGGAATCATTTAACGTCGATTAACAGCTAATCGTCAATATTATAATCGAAAGATATAGGAAAATATTGAGTTACATTTAGAACAACAAGGTGTTTAGAACTATCGATCCTTTCTCAAAATCATACCAGTCCTATAAAGACAACGACAATTTACGCTGGATCTTGCACAAATTTTTGACCCCGCCTGTTAGTTGTAACAATTCTATTTTGCTTGTAAATATCCTGCCCCGAGGCAAGCACAACACCATATTTTTCAAGCGATAAGACACTGCCGTACTCCTCAATAGTATCTGTTTCTGGATACACTTTAACACTGGTAGGAACATATCTAGCCGTAAAACCTAAACGGGTTTTTCTGGTTGTTGAATTAGGGAAAGATGAGTGCATTAAAGTAGACCAAAAGATGACGAACTGGCCAGCTTTCAGTGTTATCGACACAGCCTCAGACTCATCTGGAACGAAGTTTGGGTCTTTCTGCAAGTTCCTATAATCGTACCCAAAAAACCCTCTTCTAACTCCGTCTTTTTCAAGTTTATTGACATCTTCCGGCGAGTATTGCATGTCCTTGGACTCGTCATAAACCATTTCTTCATGTGTTCCTGGAATGAAACGTAGGCAGCCATTTTCTTCAGTTGCATCTGTTATGGCAGTCCAAACTGTAATAGCCCCACCAAATCCCGAATCGTTGGGCCATACAATTTGAGGAGCACCGGAAGCATGGGCAAACGTATCCGCTTGATGCCAATCTGTGCCTTCGTCTCCGGGGTATTTTGGAAATAACTCCGAGCGCCAACACAGAATATCAGGTCCTAACATACTTCCAAGTCTTCCGACAATCTCCCGTTTCAATATGTGGCGACTGAAAAAGTCTATATCGAGGTGCCGATCATATCCTGCTAACAGACTGGTATGTGGCAAATCATAAACCGCAAACTCTCTATTAAACAACTCGCCGCGAAGTTCCTTGTATTTTTCTGCTATGTATTTACCGCTATAGAGATCGAATGGACCCAAATAACCCTGCTCCCTAAATTGATGCAGTTCCGCTTTACTCAACCTGTAGTCATCTCTATTCATAAATCACCTAAGTAACAATAGCAAGTACACGGAATTAGAACGCTGTGTCAGTTCCTATGAGCTCACTGTCTTTAGCTCTTTGTACGTAGATTGATATCCATTCGCGAATGGTGCTAGAACGCATTAATTCATGAGTTGGAGCTTGAAATTTCAAAGCTTCTTCAATAGATATCTGTAATTCTACGATTGTAAGAGAAGATACTCCGCGCTCAAAAAAATCCTCATCTTCAGCAAGATTCTTTAATGCCTCTTTTTCAGTGAACAACCTAAATATGGTTTCGCCAATTTTATCTACGGTCACGATTCGTATCCTCCTTTGAATTCATGTATTCTCGATCACTGTGTTCGCCATGAAGTTCAATCGCATTGGAATCAATTTTCCCACCATCTGTCATGGGAAATCCATCACTTACAATAAATTTATTCGGGATCATATACTTAGGAATCTTGACCGAGAGCTGCCTTTCAATATCCACAATTTGTATGGAGTGCCGAGGCTGAAATTGAATGTAGGCGATAAGCAACTGATCCCCAGATTCAAACTTTTTCAAAATAACCAATGCGTCCCTAACCGCTTCCAGTTCAACTATATTTACCCTAACTTCCTCAAGAGATATCCTATAGCCTCTGATCTTGACTTGATTGTCTTTCCGACCTATGAATTCCATATCACCATTATCATTTATTTGGACGATATCTCCAGTTTGATATATTAAACCTGACGCAATACTTTCATTAATAAAAAATGGAGGAGGCTGTTCATCATTATTAAGATATCCTAAGGCCACCCCCTCTCCGCTTACATACAAATCGCCTTCTTGGCCTTTCTCGACCGGGCACAAAGAATCATTAAGTATATGAACCTCTGTACCGCTAATAGGTTTACCTATCGGCACTGTAGAGCTGGGAATGTTGTCTGGAGTCATTACGTGGCAGCAAGTGAATGTGGTATTTTCTGTCGGCCCATAACCATTTATCAATGTGATCGAAGGAAGCGCCTCCAAAACCTGCCTAATGTATTTTGGATTCAGCACATCACCCCCTGCCAATAACACTCTCACCGATACTAGAGCATCTAAGATGTTACTAATAAGCAAGTGAAATAGCGCAGCAGTCAACCACAAAATAGTAATGCGATTATCTACAATTTCTTTTTTCAGCAAATTTGGGTCTAGCACCGATCCTGAATACAGAACCAGGGTAGCACTGTTTAGCAATGCACCCCATATTTCGAAAGTTGAGGCATCAAATGAAATTGAAGCGAGCTGTAGGACTCTATCTTTCGAGCTAATTTGAATGTAGTTAGTATCTATGACTAATCTGACGACCGCTCGGTGGGGAACTACTACGCCTTTAGGTTTTCCAGTGGACCCAGAAGTAAACATTACATAGGCTTTGTCGCTAGGTGCGCTCTGATAACTGTTGAATTCCTGCAAAGATGAATTGAATAAATGTTGTTCGGCTGTCGAGATTACTGTCCTACCAGAAAAGCATGACACACCACAAATGTCAGAAATAATTATCCGAACATCGGCAGATTCCAAGCACGCACTCGTTCTAGCAGCAGGATTGTTAGCATCTAACGGCAAATATGCCGCTCCGCATTTCAATATCGCTAAAAGAGAAACGATCAATTCAAAGGACCGTTCCATAGATATCGCCACAACATTTCTTTCTCTTACTCCGATTGAAAGCAAGTAATCCGCGAGGTAATTTGCCCTAACGTTGAGTTGGTGATACGACACAGAATTACCTGAGATTTTAACTGCAATATCATTAGGCCTATCACGAACCTTTTGTTCGAAAAGATTGTGAATGCCAATATATGGCCTAAATTTATTGTCGCTGCCCATATAAGTAATTCCATATCGCAACATGCGTGTTCGAGTCTTCCCTCAAAATATCATAATGATCACTAGCAGGATCAGTATAAATCTCAGAGTCAGGAATTAAGTTATGAATTTTCTCTGAGCTTGCGACACCTACTTGAGCGTCGAGTGCACCGCTCATCACCAGTGTCTTTTGCGATATAGAGCTAGCCAATTCTCCAAAGCGGCCCTTTTTATAATGTAAATAATTTGCCGCGTATCGTCGCAAATAATTTATACTAGTAAAAGGTAGGTCAATTCCAGGAGGCCTTTCACTAAAGCTCTCAATCCGCTGACTATCTATTTTTTTAAAAACCTGGTCTAGTTGTTTTTCACCTTTAGATGCCAAAGACAGTAAACTGTCTATTTCAATTGCGAATTGAGTTGAACATACTTTATCGTCAAGCATCAAATATTCACCATGAACCAGGATTAAACTACCAACTAAATCCGGAAAACGGTTAGCTGCCGCGAGCGCAATACCAGCCCCAGAACAGTAACCCACCAATATACAAGAGCCAATATTGTGTATGGACAATGCAGACTGAAAGTCCATAACATGATTATCAATAGAAAATTCACTCTCCGGAAATTTTCGATCAGTCGGATCGAGGATAGATCGTGATTCCCAGCCAAGTATCTGATACTTAGGTTCGAAAAAGTCAAAAAATGCTTTTAAGATTTCTAACCTTAAACCAAATGGTATTAGAATTACTATCCACGGCCTTCCTTCCTGCGTGTTACTTACCGCACAGGTTATAGAAGTTCCATCCCCGCTAGTAAATTTATCCTTTTTCAAAAACAATCCCAAATTCACGCAAGCTTGAAGCAATTAACATTTCATGTATATCAAGCATCGTTCAATTCGTTCGCAATCATTTTACTCAATGGGTACGCTAATATGTAGGACAATATAACCACTTAAACCAAAGTAACGATTCTAAGGTTTTTGTACGACAAATAAAGGCTTTTTCGATATTTATACCATTCTTTCCAGGAAGTAAGAATAGTCTTACAAGTGTTCAATACTATATCTCGCTTGCCCAAGAAGGGTAATGCTAGACCAGAATAAGGATTGCCATATATTTACTTTGCGCATAATTCTATATTTGTGACAGAGAACACTAGTTTTGACACATATTTGGGGAAAACCAAGCCGCTCTTGCTCAGTAAAAATTCTGAAATTCACTTTCAACTTTATCAATTCTTGTATAGAAGTGTTAGTTAGTACATTTCAATTGACAAAAGTTCTTATACTAGCCCGGTCAGAACCTACACAATTTTTCGCATAACATCTTTAATTATCTGATTTAGAGCATTTAGTACGAGATTATTATGGGTGTTAATGAAAAAATGTCCCCCTGGGAACATAGTCACGTTACATTCTCGATTAGTTTCTTTTTCCCAAAGGAATAAGTTATGCTGCTCTATCCCCTCCAGACGACCCGCAAAAACTGAAATAGAGACGTCTAGAGGAATCGTATCATTTTCTAATTCGCCGTCGGACAGTAAAAAGTCTGAACGTAAAATTGGTAGATATATTTCCATCAGATCCATGTTCTCTAGCAAAATCGTCGGGGTTCCTCCATAATTTGACAATCCCTCGAGGAATTCATCATCTGGTAAATGTGTTAGCTTTTCGAAGTACTCATTCTCATCAGACGGAGCAGAACGGCCTGAAACGACTAGATGTTCCGCCGTTGGATGCTTAAGTACAACCAGTTCCATCAGAAGAGTGTGAGCGATAAGAGCACCCAAACTATGCCCAAAAAATATATAGGGCAAATCCAGTTTCCCAACTATGGCTACACTCAACTCCTCAATCACTTTGGAAAGATCGGAAATAAGAGGTTCCGAAAAACGAGATTGACGGCCAGGTAGCTGCACGCACACCACATCCATGTAATCTGGCAAATATTTGTGCCAATCCCGAAAGACCGCCGCTCCACCACCTGCGTAATGGAAGCAGAATAAGCGCAGTTTCGCCGCAGAGTTACTTTCGAACGAATAAAGCCAACTATTTGATTTCAAGAGAGATAAAGCCAATCACGCAGAACCAAGAATTAGAATATACCAAATATCGTCAATATTATTACAACTAGCTTCGCGTCAATCCGTAAAACTAAACTGCCATTGAAGCTGTGACAATCTCATTTCTTCATTTTTTTTGTAACTTAGCCGTGGAATTTCCTCCAATTTTTTCCAAATTGATTCTAACTGTGAATCCATGGAAGGACTAAGAAAAAAAATAGCGGCATCAAGGCGAGTGAGTAAATTTTCATATGGGAGTTCCCACTCCAAAATTGATCCTTCCTTCACTAATTGCTCGAGTAAGTTTTTTACTTCTAATATTTCAGGAACGTTGCCGATTTGCACCATTTTTAACTCTCCAAGTGGTCGAAAATACCTAAACTGAAAACCTATTTCTTTGAATTATAAACCGAAAATACGGAAGTAATCGAGCCTGTCCAATCTTTCAACCCCCTTACACTCGTTGAATAATTGCGCAAACAAAGCACACGAAATTGATATCCAGTTTCTCATATCTCGCTTCGCTGCGTTGTCGAAAATAAAATCGAAAAAACATTGAGCAACCCAACAATTCTACTCATGCCGCAAGGTGTTCACTGGATTGGCACGTGCAGCTCGGAGTGATTGTAGAACAGTCGAGCCAATAGCAACTGCCAAAATTGCTGCTGTAGACAGTAAAAAGATTAGAGGATTGATAGCCTCACGAAAAGCAAAATTACCAAGCCATTGAGTAATTACCAAGTATGAAACGAACGATGCTATAGCAGACGATATCAAAATTAAGAAAGTAATATTACGTAGTAGCAAAGCTAGAACTTGCGCTGTTGATGCCCCCAGGATTTTTCTTATACCCATTTCCTTTGTTCGCCGTTCTGTAGTAAACGATGATAGCCCAAACAACCCAAGACAGCTGATAAAAATGCAGATAACAGAAAACAGCACAGCCAGGTCGATTGCGGAACCTTCTGATTGATATAGTTGGTCTAGCCTACTAGCAAGAAACTCAAACTCGAAGGGGTGGTCAGGATCGAACTCCGTCATCACTCCGCGAACAAATTCTATAGCCTCTGCTGTTCTTTCTTCTGAAAAATCAACTATCAATGTTCTAGTAATAAGAACACTCTCTGTTGCAGGCAAATTCTCGTAATCCATCGTTACTCTTCTTATCATAAGAGGCGATACTGGGTTGTACAAAGAATTTTGATTGAAGTCTTCAACAACTCCTATTACTTCTCCGATAATTTCACCGGCCCGATTTTCTATACGTTTGCCAATAGCCTGACTCCAGCCAAGGCTATCAACCAGTGTTTCATTAACAATAACAGGTGCACTGGAATTAGCTGTAATAGTCTGAGGGAAATCCCTACCTACTTTAAGCTGTATTTGCATGGTGTCCAAAAAGTTTCTACCAACATTTAGTCCACGGACGTTACGAGGCTCCACTGCACCTACTTCAGTTTCAAATCTAAACACTTCAAGTGACGCCAATGTACCAGGAATGTTATTAGTCGTAGTAGCACCAAGAATGAGAGGATTGGTGTCAAGTGTTTCTATTAATTGCGATTCTTGCTGCAACAATTCAGCGCCGCGTAGTGGAACTAGCATCTTGTGTTCTTTGTTATATCCAAGAGGTTTTTCAGATATGAACTGCATCTGATTGCTCATTAACAATATACTGGCAACAATTCCTATTGATAAAGTAAATTGTAGTAATATCAATAGCTGTCTTAGACGACCACTTTGTGTTTTAGAACTGCTTAAAGAATTAGATAGCGCAGATAGAGGGTTAGCTGAAGAAAAATACGTAGCAGGATAAAGTCCGGAAACCAATGTAACGAGCAAACCAAGAATAACCATCAACCCCAAGAAACCAAACTCAAAAATATCTCTCAGAAGAATTTCTTCTCCTAATCTCGAATCAAGTAGGTCCAAGTCAGTGATGATATTAACTACAGTCAACGCTACTATTAGTGATATGAATACGAAAAATGCCGATTCTCCCAAAAGTTGCCAAATCAAATGCCGCCTTTCTGCACCCAAAATCTTGCGAATACCCACTTCCCTACTTCTTCTCATTGACCTGGCAGTGCTCAAGTTTATATAGTTGAAACACGCGACAATCAGAAGGAAGAATGCAAGTGCACTGTATCCATATAGGTGTAGGATATTTGCTGTGGGTTGATCTGAATCAAGCCCTGACTCAAGATAGATATCTGATAGGTTCTGAGCTCGATATCGCAAATCAATCGAAACTCCCTCCGAAGCTGTTTCGATTAACGGATTAATATGTTCATCCTTAAAGTCATCGAACATATTACTAACCGCTTCTGGCACAACTTCAGCCGGAGTTCGCACATAAGTGTATGTTGAAAATGAAAACAACATCCCTTTTAGTTCCGCCGGAGAACCAGGTGTATCACCGAACAGTCTCATAGAAAGCAAAGCATCATATTTTAAATGAGTATTGCTTGGCATGTCCGCGAATACTAAAGTTATTTGGTATTGTGAAAGATCAGTGCGAAGAAATTTTCCGATCGGATTTTCATCGCCAAAATATGCCCTGGCAAAGGACTCACTTACTGCTAGTGATGATGGATCATCCAATGCTTGATCAGGGTCCCCATAAATGATTTCATGACCGAAAAACTGAAATACATTAGGGTCTGCAATAAATACGTTATCCCAGTAGTACATATCGGCTTCACTTCGAAATCCAGTACTGCCTGTTATATTTGGAATACGAAATCTTGTATAGGCGTCTATACGTTCTGGCTCAATCATTTTAAGTAGTGGCCCTAACGTGTGTGATGTTAAGGCTGAACGTGTCTCAGAACCTTGTATTGAATAGTCATTAGTTACTCGATAGATTCGTTCGTGATTATCAAAGTGTGTGTTGTAGCGAAATTGGCTGTCAACATAAAGTCCGAGGAGAATACTACAGGCCATGCCGAGTGAAAGACCGGAGAAATTGATTAGTGCATAAAACCTCTCACGATTGATACTGCGTAACGTAGCTTTTAGGTAACTTGTAAACATGATTCATCCGAAATTGTCAGTTAGTTTGCATAACAACAGCCATACCTTGTGAATAAAGCTATTATAGTGAAATTCGGGTGTTATTTGCGACATATATCCTACGAAATTCAAACATCGTCCTGGGCATCATTTATCATAATTTCTTTCTGATGTACAGATTCGCTAGGCTGCCATACGCTACAGATGTAGGAATTCCACTTACAAAAACGTTAATTCCTTGCCCACGATAACACGCTGTTCTGCAAAGATTCATAGGACTCATCTTAATTTGTAACATCTAAAAATTACTCACGCTAGGCTCTTAATGTCAAGATATACCTTAAGGCAACCGTTGGAGCATTTGTCTTGAATAACAAGCATCAGTGATAGCTTAACCAATGAAAACATCATTAACATATATTTTTGACCAACACTAAAAGATCAATCACGTGCGATTTGATATCCCAAAACAACGAGGATCTGAAACAAAATTCGATCCGAGTTAAGTCAATCTAGACAATTCTGTTCCAAGTGAATAGATAAACCGTAGTGAACAATTTCAGGACAAATTCCTGACAAACAAGCATCCTCGATAGGAACCCTTTCAGGTTAGTGCATTACGAGCAATATATTCAAAAATATCTCTACTTACTAAATTAGTAGGAGTTTCTCTCTACTTACAAAACTAGGAATTTGAGGCATAGAGTTTACTTCGTCAACGGCCTAGAACTAGAACTGTTATATCAAATTACTATAATGCGATGCTCTATTTCCTATATTCAAGGGCACTTCATCCTTTGTAAGAATCCTTCCGTTTTCAAGCAAAAAAATCTGGTCCGCAATGTCAAAATAACGTTCATCATGTGTGATGACAACAACGGCTTTTCCTTTAGACCGGAGATCAGGAAGAATTTGCAAATAAAACAACTTTCTAAACTGCGGGTCTTGATCCGCCGCCCACTCATCAAACAAGTACAAATTTTTGTCTTCAATCAAGGATACTATGAGAGCAAGGCGCCGTTTTTGCCCATCAGACAATGAGGATATAGTAGAGAATTTACCATTAGCATAGCTGACTTTATCTGCTAGTTGCATTTGAATGAGATATTCCCTGACTTTAACATCCAAATCAGCCAAATCGTTAACACCGAGCAGTCGATTAAAAAGAAAGAAATCTGAAAATACAGCGGAAATTTCTTGACGCAAGGAATAAATGGAATCTTCGTCTGCTTTTTTGTTACCGAAGCAAATTTCTCCTGATTCTGGGGTGTAATGCAGAGTAATCAGTTTTCCTAATGTGGACTTGCCCGAGCCATTTCCACCAACGATGAAAGTAATCTCGCCTCGGCGTATCGTAAAATCAAGCGGACCTAATACGAAATTGTCACTAGTTTCTTCAGGCTCATTGTCATAAATAAATCTAATCTGAGTGTGCTTAACTGCGGCCCACTCTTCTATTGGAATAGGCACATGACTTACCTTTTCTTCGATTAGTTGGCGCTTTAATAAATCGAACCTTTTTATAGATACAGATGCGTTGGCAAACTGGACAACAAACCCAGTTAAAGTCATAACTGGCCCCTCCAGGAGAAGCAAGATGACAATTATTAGAACAATATCGTCAGGACTAATCGAACTGAAACTTCCAAAAATAAAGGCCGCAACCCCAAGAGAGATATAGTAGAGTAGCCGCCCATAACTTCCTATTAAGTTCGCAATAGCAAATCCATTCTTCTGAGTCCTTGTGTAGTTCTTATTATTGAACAAAAGTGTATTATCAAAGTAGTCTTTGCACTTTTTCGTGTTTAGTTTAATTTCTTTCAATCCATACACTAAGCCACCAACAGACTCTTGTAGTTCATCTACATATTCTCTAGAAATACTTAGTTGGCGTTGAGAAAATCGTCTCAAGAAAAGGTTTGATACAAACCCAAAAATAACCAAACTGAGAGTGAATGCGAACACCCCAAAATCAATGTACGCAAGAAAGCTCATAAAACAAAGCATCATTGCGATTTGCATTAGCAGTATAGGCATAGCTTGACCAATGCCTATAACGTTAGCAATATCTGTGTTAAGAACTGAAATTATTTTTGAGTAGCCGAATTTCTCTACAGTCAAGACTGAAGTATTTTTCAGTAAGTCATAAATTTCCGACCTTAAGCCAGCGGCTATATCAATTGCAGCTTGCATCAAAATAATACTCGAAACCAAACGAAGAAGGATTACTAACAGCATGCCGATCACAAACATAAGAGCAAACTTTGGATTTGTGATTTCGAATCCTAACAGCACTGTATTTCCTGTCTGTAAGAGTTCAGATTCATTATCTCTAACTTGGACAGAGCGCATCAATAATGGAATAAGTAATGTTGAAATTCCTCCTACCAACACCCCAAGAAACACTGATAGGAACATTTTGTTGGGAGCCAATTTTGAGAATATCCTAAATATCTGCATAGGCTATGGCTGAGTAATAGGTAGAAGCATGGTCGACGATACAGGAGCTTCACCTTTTATGTTGATAAGATTATTCGAATTTTTATCATGAAAAACCTCAAGCATGTCACCGTAATTTTCACTCAGAGGATTACCAGATTGACCTGTAGGTTGCAAAAAATAGTGTTTGGTATTATCTTTTTGCATATCGACAATCTGTCGAAAGCTTGCTCCAACAGTTTGTGTGTATGTATGATCATCTCCTTCGATTACATTTGCGAAATTAATCGTATTCTGAGATCCAGTACTCGCAGCTTTTAGATTAAAAACATTGTTTACAAACAAATGGTTACTTCCGCCGAGATGGTTATATGTGACCGTGTGCAAGTCTCCCCAATGCCAGTTATCAATATTTCTTCCATACCAATTTTCCAGCAATTGAATAGAGTCAGCGAATGACTCGCTCAAAATGTCACTGCAAGACTCGAGTGCTGTAGTGCTTACATCATCGCACCAGTTAGATTCACTGTGACGTAATACATTCAAGATGACACTTAGATCGGAGTTGTCCACAACTGAACGAACATCATCTGGTAGCGCCGAATGTCCCGCGGCTTCATTTAGTTCGTCGTCGAATAATCTTCTACGTAATTCTTTCATCCAAATAAAGAAGATTGTTGGTTCCCAGCTATCGACACCTACGATTCCGTCCCAGCTAGTGATATGCTTCATCACGGCATGCTGATCAGCGCCCATCCCTTCCGTTTCTTCTATAACGCCTATAACTTCAATTGCCAATTGATCAAGGACGTCCATTTGTATTTTCCAATTATCCTCGCTATTCACTAGAACCCCGTTATCCATATTTTTCTTGATTAGTTGTCGAATCCGGCTCGCTCTTGCAGGATTAGACCATTCATAGGATATAAAGGCATCTGAGATAAATGTTTCTACCTTATCATTGGCATTGACTATGTATCCGGTTTTCGGATTAAAACTACGAGGCATATTTTCAAAATTAATATAACCATTCCAATAGTATGCCGAGTCCGACCCATCTACGGGAAAAATACCATCCCCCTTATTGCGTATCGGTACTTTGCCTGCTCCCTGGTAGCCGATATTCCCACTGTTGTCTGCATACACAACATTTAGGGCTGGTACTACTAATTTACTTAACGCCTGTCGAAAGTCCGACCATGTAGCTGCATAGTTTAATCGATAAAAGGCTTCTATGCTTGTGTCATCACTATCTAATACAGTTGTACGCAGTGCCAGAGGGGCATCAGCCCTGCCTGAGATATCATTGACAATCGGCCCGTTAAGGGTACGCCGGGTAGTGAAAGTTATCGGCTTATAGTCTACGTTTAATATCGTCGGAAAATCTGCTTTGATCTCGATTGTTTCTTCTTGTAAATCGAAAAAGGACCATTCACCCTGTTGAGAATATTGTTTAAAGTCTGAAGAGTTTACAAATTCCAAATATAGGTCTTGCGTATCCGCTGCCATGTTGGTTATACCCCAGGCAATGTCCTGGTTTCTACCTACTATCACCATAGGCAGACCGACCAGCGTTGCACCTGAAACGTTTAGATCACTCCCCTTAAGATTTACGGCGTACCATGGAGACGGTACTTCCAAACTCAAATGAGGATCATTGGCCAACAACGCGCCCCCACTTTCCGTCCATTCTGGCCCGATCACCCATGCATTCGAGCCAAGAGCAATTGCGCCTTCGCCGGTCTTATTATTGCTTGTCACTAAATCGTAAAAATCGCCGAAATTTTCGTCAATGTTTGCAGCCACTAAATGCACATCAGAAAGGTTCGTGTTCGGGTACCTCGGAAGAAGTGCATTGAACTGGCTATCAGATAATTTTTTTGCTAAAGATAAATTGGTGAGCTCCTGATTGAAGTTGCCACTGAGGTTTAGAGCAAATAACTTAGCAAGCAAAATTGAGTCTTTTGCCTCCCACTCGCCAGGTGTTATCGAATACAATAGAAATTCCACAGGTAGAATGTCATTATTTTGCAACCAAGTATTAATTCCATCGGCATAGGCATCCAGGGCAATTTGAACATCCTCGCTGAGAGTCTCCATTGCCTGTTCTGATGCGCTATCGAGATCGAGGATGCGGAACCATTTATCTTGACTAAAATATGCTTTGCCCAACACCTCGCTTAGGCGTCCTTCAGCCTGTCGTTTCATATATTCGAGCTGCCAAAGTCGATCCTGTGCATGGCTGTAGCCCACTGCAAAAAAAACGTCCTCATCTGTCCCCGCTATCACACTTACTACGCCATAAGTATCGCGAGTAATTTCAATCGAAGCTGATATTCCTGAAATTCTTAGTTGTCCGCTATATGCCGGCAGACCTGAGCGCAAATATACCCAAATACCCAATAATGCAAGAAGCAGTGGCAAAACTATAAACACACTAATTCGAGTGCCGAATGGAAATCGAATTAATATATATTGAATCATTGAGCTAATATTTTTCATTTAAGGCACTGTTTGTGAATTTGGCTTCTCTTTACACATTCAATCTATCGAATGGCGTGGATTTAGTGTTAAGTCAAAATTACTCTATTCCTTCTTAACGGTTTAATGCTTTGCTAAATAGTTCTGCAATTTTACGAACATTAGGCTGTTGCATCATGGTCTTATGTGTTCCCTCTATTGAATAAACACTGACTGCATCTCCTAGATGCCTCTTCCAGTCTGCCGCCGTAGACATATATCTTTCAGAATCTTCGTTAGAAAGAAACAAATATGTCGGTATAGTAAGCACTTCCGGCTTATAATTCCTGCCAAACTTATAAGTTTTCCGTTCTTTGTGAAGACGGTGTCTTATGATCTCCAGAGTAATGTTTGGAGCAAGTAATTCAAGTGTGGTAACTTTTTCATATAATTCTTCGAGATCCGTGGCGGCGGTCAACTGAGACATTAGATGTTCATCCGCTTCAGCAGTGAACTCCGAGAATATACTTAGCACAGCACTAACATCGTTCATTCGATTTATTTCATGATCTTCACCACTGGGAAAATTGGAGTCAATAACTCCCAAAAATTCGACGCAGTGTCCATTTCGTATCAACTGTGTGGCTATTTCAAAGGCAACAATGCCTCCCAATGACCAGCCTGCTATACGGTAAGGGCCTTCGGGTTGGACTTGCTGCATTTCCTTAACGTGTTCACCTGCCAAATATTCGTAAGTATCAGGGCCAAACACACCACTTGTTTGCAATCCATACACAGGTATTCCTGATTCTAAATCTTGAACCATCGCAGCATAACCGAAAACATAGCCAGTATACTCATGAACAAGAAACAGTGGGGTTAGATTGCTACCCCCCCTTAATTTCACGCAGCCTTTGTTAATTGGTAACAATGCCGAACTTTTTTCTAATTGGGCAGCCATTGATTTAAGGGTGGAGTATTTGAATAATGGTGTCAACGCAATGTCAAATCCGACTTCTCTTATTTTGTTCATAAGATCTAATAGTAGTATTGAATGCCCGCCCAACAAGAAAAAGTCATCGTTTAGACCTACTCGCTCAACGGATAGAACTGACTTCCATATTGCTGCCAGTATGTTTTCATATTCGGTTACAGCTTCAACATAAATTTCCCTTTTCAAGTCACTTTCTTCCGGTAACGGCAATGCCTTCTTATCAACCTTGCCATTCGGTGTTAGCGGCAATTGCTCCAACACCACATAAACACTGGGCACCATATAATCCGGTAAACTCTTCTCCAACTCGCCCTTCAACTCAATCGACAACTCATGCCCTATCGACAACAACTGCGGATAGTTTGTCTGATAAAGCCCTGTATACGCATGCTTTGACCGAACTTCAGGCAGTTCCCCACGACTGAAAATTACATCAACACAGTCCAACCGAGCCTGTGACCAGGACACTCCAACTCGATAACCGCACTGCTCTGCCTGTTGCAATACCGATTCCAGTTCATCAACCTGTACAATCGCATCCGCTGACAGCCCGCCCGCCTCCTCTGGCGGATAAACCATTCGCACTCCTTCCCATTCACTCAACCCTGTCGATAGTTCCACATCCTCACTTATCCGGTAATTTGGAATACTCGATACAGCAAAACACTCCTCTGCTCCCTCTGTTAACCTATCTCTCAGTGACTGGTTTGTCGTGAAGTCACTCCAGGGCAATGAACGAGTACCAATCTCCTCTGCCTCACCCCCCACCGTGAGCACTACATCGTAGCGATAGCGCAACATCTCGTTGTCACCCACGCCACGCTTGACCATAATGTCAACACGACTGATCTCCGCATAATCCTCTGCCAATTGATGAAAATAGCCTGGGCTGATTAATAACTCTGGCTCCTGCTGAATTCGCCGTTGAACACGGCTCGCCAACACACTCACCGAGGTACTTTGAGTTAGCTGACTCTTTTCAACTGCCGCCGCGTGGGCCGTCAGTAAATCCAGGTTCCTCACATCACCAATAAATATCTGGCAGCCCGGGGCAACACACCTTAATAGCTGTTCCAATACTTGATTGAAATACAAACGATTCGGAAAGTATTGCACCACCGAATTAATCACTACCGCATCAAACTGCTTGTCGACCAAGCCTTCTGTACTCAGTGCATCGCCCTGCTGTAACTCGACGTGCGACCAACCACGCGCATCCAGCTCCTGACGAACTCCCGATAAAGCTGCTGAGGAAATATCCAGGGCATGCACCGACTCGCAATATCCACCATAGCGATACAATAATAATCCGGTACCACAACCAATCTCCAGCAAATGCTTGGGTGCCATGGCCTCGATTCGATCAACCGTCCCTGACAACCACTCTTCCATCTGGCCAATCTCTACCGCTTCGCCTGTGTAACTGCTGTTCCAACCGGTAAAATTGAGATCAGTTTCTTCAACAACTGGCACACTTGAGTACTGTTCATCAAACACCGTCGTCCAACGTTGCAGATCGGAGCTACTATTTCGACTTGCCATGGCATCGAGGTAGGTTTTGGAAGGACATACATGGGCGACCAATTGCTTGTCATCGTTATCGAGCGTGCGCACCGTGACTACGGCATTGTTAAGCGACTCCTGCGCAACTAATACTGATTCAATCTCTCCTAACTCAATGCGAAATCCTCCAACCTTAACTTGATCGTCAATTCGGCCCAGATATTCAAGATTCCCGTCGGGCAACCAACGCACCAAGTCCCCAGTTCGGTATAGAAGTTCAGCCAAATTATCGGAAAAAGGATTCGCAACAAATTTTTCCGCCGTTAAATCTTCCTGACCCAAATATCCTTTGGCCAAACCGATACCTCCCAGATATAGCTCTCCTTGCACACCAATGGGAGCTAACATCCCTGCCTTGGATAATACATATGCTTGTGTATTGCCTAACAATTTGCCTAAAGATTCCCTCGCAAATTCCGTCGTTATTGGACACAATGTTGCATCTACACATGTCTCACTTGGGCCATAAGCATTAAAAGCAATAACTCCTTGCTTTTCGCTCAACTCTACCAATCGATTCCACAGAACATCGCCAAGGGGTTCACCGCCAACTACTATAACTGGAAGATCTTTAGTACTAATATTAAGTACTTGCTGCAACTGGACCGGTGTACAGTCCCAATAACCAATGTCGTGTCGATCAAAAAATTGGTAAAGCTTATTGGCTTCTCGCCGCACTTCCTCGGGAATAATTACTAACGTAGTACCTAAAATTAACTGAGAGATTCCTTGAACAGAGGCGTCAAAACTGAAGGACGCATTCCAGGCCCAACATTTTTTAGTAGAATTTTTATGTTGAGAGAGCGTGGAAAAAAGATTAAAAGCAAGATTAACAACGCTGTAGTGTCTTATCATGATACCTTTGGGTTGGCCTGTCGATCCTGACGTATAAATGACATAGGCCAAGTGTCTTGATTCCAATGACATGTGCTGTTTATTCGGATTTTCCGCTGAACACTTTATCAACATTGAGCTTACGTCTTCATCGTCCAAACAAATGTGATCATGTTGCTCAATGATTGGAGTATCAAGTAAATTGGATTGTGTAAGAATTAACTTCGCTCCACTATCTTTTAATATATAGTTCAAGCGGACCGCCGGATAATTTGGGTCCATTGGCACGTACACACCGCCAGCCTTCAAAATCCCAAACAAACCGACAATCATCTCCAACGAACGCTCAATATATAGTCCCACAAACGTTTCAGGCGTCACTCCATGTGCTATCAAATAATGTGCCAACTGATTGGAACGCTTATTCAGTTCTGCGTAGCTTAAACTAACCCCTTCATACACCACAGCTAAATGGTTTGGGTATTGTTCTACTTGTTCTTCAAGCAACTCATGGATGCATTTATCCTTCGGAAAACTAGTTGTCGTGTCGTTCCACTCAACCAGTTGCTTGTAGCGTTCCCCCTCATTCAAGAGATCAAGCGAATGGATGCAAGGCTCACCGATTTTTCCGAATGATCTGACAATACTATCTAACAACAGCCCAAAATTCGTAACCAACCGCTCAATAGTCTCCCCATCATACAAATCTATGTTATATACCCAATTGAACCAAAGCTTGTTTCCATCTTCTTCGCCATGACCTTCCAAATCGAATCGAGTTCTTACACCACCCTCCGCATCTTCAAAACTACTTCCCTGTAAACCTGACAAGTTTTGACTTGCCTCTTCCATACTGCGCAACTCAAAAGATATTTGGAATAAAGGATTATGATTTGACCGGCGCTCTAAACGCAGTTCCTCTACCAACATTTCAAACGGAATATGCTGATACGTATAGCTATTCAGGATTGTCTGTTTGTTTGTCACCAACAGATCACTGAACTTGGGACTTCCTGACAAATCAGACCGTATAACCAAAGTATTGACAAAAAATCCAATTAGGCCTTCTACTTCTTTGTGTGTTCTTCCCGCAATGGGAGAGCCAACCACTATGTCTTCAGATCCACTATAGCGACAAAGCAATACTGCGAACGCTGTTTCCAAAAACATAAACAAGGTCACACCGTGTTGCGCGCATATAAGTTTGATTTTATTGAGGACGTTCTCATCAAGTACTTGTAAATAAGCCCCCCCTTCAAAGCCTTGTTCCGCTGGCCTTGGCCTGTCCAAAGGTAGATTATGAAGCAGTGGGGCACCCGCTAATTGGGTTTTCCAATACTCTCGCTGTTCAGACAGCACCTTCCCTTGCAACCAGCTTCGCTGCCACATCGCGTAATCTGCATATTGCACAGTTAACGGCAACAACGGGTTTTCACGCTTGTCTCCAAATGCTTCATACAACGCACTAAATTCAGATTGCAACACGCCCATCGACCAACCATCACTTGCAATATGATGCATTGTGTATAAAACCACATGATCACTTTGTGACAATTTTATTAGCTGCACTCGCAACATCAGCTCTGCCGATAAATCGAATGGGCGACTTGCTTCTTCCTCGCTCAGTCGTACTACTTCCAATCGCCGCAAGGGCTCATCCAAATTTGACAAATCATGCTGAACCAAGGGCAACTCATAATCATTTGCAATTACTTGATACGGGCCCACGGAGTCAACCGAAAATTGCGTCCGCAGTACTTCATGTCGATCCAACAGACTGTTTAGGGCTTTCTTAAACGCCTTAACTTTGAGCCTGCCCTGAAGTTGAATTCTTCCGGGCACGTTGTACTGGACACTGCCACTGCCTAACTGATCGATTACCCACAATCGCTGTTGTGCATACGATAACGGTAGACGGTCACTGCGATTAGCTTTCAAAATTGAAGGAAGAACTAAATCTGTACTGTCAGCAGCTGATGCCAATACACCACTAAAGTCCTTTATAGTAGGTGATTCAAACAAGGCACGCACAGGTATCTCTACACCGAAGTTTTCTCGCACCAAGCTAATTAGGCGAGTAGCCAAAAGTGAGTGACCACCCAATGAAAAAAAATTGTCAAGAGTTCCCACTTGATCTAGCTTCAATACTTCTTGCCACAGTACGCAAAGTTTTTCTTCGATTTCATTGCCCGCCGGAACATATTGATTTTTAAGTAAATCTTGTTCGCTAGGAACAGGAAGGCTCTTCTTGTCAATTTTTCCAGTAGGAGTTAATGGAAATTCATTCAAAAATATATATGCATTGGGCACCATATAGTCCGGCAATGCTTTTACAAGTTGAGTTTTGTAGCCTGTAACAAGCCGAGCTTTCTGATGTTCTAGGATTTCGTCGTTTTCCTGAAGTAACTCCGAGAGAATATAAGCTACAAGCGAATTGTCTTGCCCAGCAATCTCACGAAACAGTACAACAGAATCCTGTACCCCATCTAGGTTTCGCAGCTGAGATTCGATTTCTCCCAGTTCAATGCGAAATCCTCTTACCTTTACCTGGTCATCCAATCGGCCCAAAAATGCCAAGTTTCCTTCAGGTAACCAACGTACTAAGTCGCCAGTTTTGTACAACTTTTCAGTTTCCTCATTACAAAAAGGGTTCGACACAAACTTCTCTGCAGTCAAGACAGGCTGATTCAAATATCCGCGAGACAAACCAAAACCGGCAATACAAAGCTCACCTTTAACACCGACCGGAAGCAAGCGATAGTCTTCATCCAACACAAAAAGTTTAGCGTGTGGGGCAGCACTCCCTATCGGCACAGAATTGGTAAGCGCATTACTACAATCAAAAGATGTACTCCACACACAACCTTCAGTTGGACCATATTCGTTAACCAAGCGACAATCCGACCAATGCTTACTGGCTAAATGCAAATCTACAAGTGATTTCGGGCATATTTCCCCAGCTACAATGACAACCTGCATAGAATCGGGTGCAACATGACCGCCTTGAAGTATGTTGAAATATACTCTTGGTAGAGCTAGCAGATGACTCACTTGTTCGCGAATCAATAAAGTTTCTATTCGAGCAGGATCTAATGCATCGCCAGAGCTAGCGATGCACAACTTTCCACCGGAAGAAAGTGTCCAAAATATTCCGGCAAGAGAACTATCGAACGCATAAGAGGAGAGTAACAAAAAAGCCGAAGGAAGTTGATCATAAGTTCGGCTGCGCGACAAAGTCGACTTTACCAAACTATCATGATTTATTAGCACACCTTTGGGATTACTAGTAGAGCCTGAAGTATATATTACATAGGCCAAGTTGCTGGAATCTACTCTACTAGTATTGCCACTAACATTCGCAACTGAATGATGCCCCGCGAAGAGCTCCAACAAGTTTTCATCTAAAGGTATTACTTTGCAATCACCTAGCTCTAATTCAGACAAGAGGTGTTGCGAGGTGAGAACCAATTCAACACCACTATCAGATAACATATATTTCAAGCGCGCGGTTGGATAGTCTGGATCTAATGGTAAGTAGGCCGCACCTGATTTCAGCACCCCTAACAAGCCCACAATCATTTCCAAGGAATTCTCAATGCAAAGCGCCACTATAACGTCAGGTCCCACACCTTGCTCAATCAGGTAGTGCGCAAGCCTATTGGCGCGTTCATTCAGCTCATGATAACTAAGTTGTAAAGTTTCATAAGAGACAGCTATGCTGTTAGGCATTTTTTTTGCGTTCGCCTCAATTAACTCGTGTATACACATATTTGAGGCGTATTCAATTTTCGTATTGTTCCATTCAATCAACTGCTGATGTCGCGCTGAATCTGTTAGGATTTCAAGCGACCTGAAACCCTGCTCATTTGTACTACCTAAAGTTTCAACTATGCTTTCCAACAAAGTGGAAAAGCACAGAGACATCTGCTCAATTGACGACGATTCAAAAAGGGCTTGGTCATAGACCCAAAATATATCTAGACCAGTACCCGTGTCATTAATATTCAGATACAAATCATACCGAGTGTGCGACCATTCCGTTACTACCACTTCCATTGAAACTTCGTTATCCAGAACAAATTCTAATCGCTCGTCATTTCTCAAATCCATTTTTATTTGGAACAGCGGATGATGCCGTAGTGATCTTTCAGGATTCAACTTTTCTACTAGCATTTCAAATGGAACGTACTGATGAGTATAACCATCCAATATAGTCTGCTTGTTTAACAACAAAAGTTCTTTAAATGTAGGATTTCCGGACAAATTCGTTCTTACTACAAGGTCATTTACAAAAAAGCCGATTAGTGACTCTATATCTTGGTGCATCCTACCAGCAGTTGCGGTGCCAACTATTATGTCCGTTTCATTACTATATCGGCTTAACAGTACGGCAAACGCCGTCTCCAACATCATATATAGGGTTACGTCAAACTTGACGCATAGCTCTTTCAAGCTGTCCATCGTCGCCGCATCTATAGAACTAAAATGACTTTTAGCTGCGAACGTTTGATGATCTGGCCTAGGATTATCTAATGGTAGTCCGTGCAAATTGGGCATTCCACTGAGCTTCTCATTCCAATAAATCAATTCCTTATCTAATAATTCACCATGCAGCCATTTTCTTTGCCATTCGGCATAATCTGCATACTGAAACTTTAGTGCTGGAAACGGGCCCGATTCATTCTGGCTGCAAACCTGATATAGACGACTGAATTCTTTTTGCAAGATGGCTAAGGACCAACCGTCGCTGGCAATATGATGCATGGTGAAAAGCGCAACATGAGAAGTAGCAGATAGCACCAGTAACCGCATGCGAAGCATAAGGTCTGACTTTAGGTTAAACGCTTGATTCGCTTCTTCTTCTATCAACCGTTCTATCTCGTCCTGCTGTTCAACAGTATTAAGTGTAGACAGGTCATAAATAGTTATTGGAAGATCATACTCATTCTTAACAACTTGGTACGGAACACCTCCTTCTTCAATAAAACCTGTCCTTAACACCTCATGTCGATTCAATATCTGATACAGCGCATTTTTCAAAGCATCAATACTAAGTTTCCCTTTAAAACGAAGAATACATGGAATATTGTATTGGGCACTATTAAGCTCCAACTGATCAACAAACCATAACCTTTGTTGAGCGTAAGAAAGCTTTAGATTCCCTTCTCTCGAAGTCCGCTCAATTGGAGCTAAAGGAATATATTCTTCAGACTCCTGCATGTGGGTGATCTTTCCTAGCGTATCCAAATAGCGGATTATCGATTGTTTGTTTTTTCGAATACGTTCTTTCTGCACCTCGGAAATTCGTCCACGGATAGCCTTATAGCGTATATTTTCACCGTCTACGTGGAGATGGATTCCATTATCTAGCAGCTCCCTAACGATTTTTGCCGTCACTAAAGCACACCTTCTTCTGTATTCTGAGAACTGGATTCAAGCTGTACTTGGTTTTCTATAAGCTTATTCGAATCAAGCAGCTCGTTAAGTGATATAGCGAGGCCGGCTATTGTGGGTGATTTGAAAATAATGCGAAGTGGAATTTCAACTTCAAAGGCCTGGCGAATCATACTAACCAATCGGGTAGCTAGCAGAGATTGTCCGCCTAATTGAAAGAAGTCATCATGGATTCCTATATGGTCACAATCTAGAACTTGCTCCCAAAGCTCAGAAAGTTTTATTTCAACCTCACCAATCGGAGCCGCGTATGACGCTTTAAGTGAAATTTCTTCTTCAATGTCAATTAACTTTGCCTTGTCAATCTTCCCATTTACCGTCAACGGCATCTGATCTACAAATACAAAATTCCTAGGACACATATAGTCGGGCAAATTATTCCTTAACGCCGATCCAAATTTTTCAGCGTAAGACTTATTTTGTATCGCTGTGCTGCTTGAGAATGCTTCTTCCGTGGCTAAGTTGTTGTGCCTATCCCTCAGCACTACATACGCCACCAAATATTTTTCTAGTTCAGAACCCTCTTTCATTAGTACAGCTACGGCTCCAACTTCATTGATCTTCAATATTTGTGATTCTATTTCCTTAATTTCAATACGATATCCACGAATCTTGATTTGATCGTCGATACGTCCTATATAATCTAAATTCCCATCGATACGCCATCTAGCCAAATCGCCAGATCTGTAAACTTTCTCATTGCTATCATCGGAAAAAGGGTTCGGGACAAATTTTTCGACCGTTTGAATAACACTATTTAGATAGCCTCTCGCAACCCCGGCCCCTCCAATATATAACTCCCCCACCTCACCGATGGGCACTAGTTTAAGTGTAGAGCTGAGAATATAGATCTTGGTATTAGCGAAGGGCCTACCGATTATCTTCGCAAAATCAGCATTATCATCGATTGAAATAGCTGCATTGACGGTTGTTTCAGTCGGACCGTAAGCATTTATCAATCGAATGTTACTTTTAGAATAAGAGCGCCATAAATCTACAGCATTAGGACTTATCCGTTCTCCTCCAACCATAACTTGTCGCACTGTCGATGGAATCTCCAAACAATTGCTAAACACAAGTTGATGCCAATAACTTGTGGGAAGGTTTACTAATGTAACTTCTAACTCTTCACAAAATGACCAAAATTTTTGTTCACTCTCAAGCCATCTGTCATCCCGCAATATTAGTGAACACCCATTGCACAATGTGCCAAATATATCTTCCACAGACATATCAAAACTAATTGAAGAAAACTGCAAAAACCTATCATCCGGAGTTAATCGATAGTCCCTACAAACTGCAGTAATAAGATTGGCCAGGTTTTTGTGATCAACAACAACCCCCTTGGGATTTCCTGTCGTGCCGGAGGTATAAATCACATAAGCAGGGTGGCAGGAAGTTAACCCGATACTTTCGATAGGGATATTTTCTGAACTATTTTCATTTATATAATCTTGTTGTTTGTCAATAGCAACAATTTCAATCCCTTCCGCAGATATACGCCCTAGCAGCGTTGCATGAGTTAACAAAAGCAATGGCCGCGCATCACTAATCATATAGTCAAGCCTACCTTCAGGATATTCGGGGTCGAGCGGTAAATATGCAGCTCCTGATTTTAGAATTGCTAGCAAACTAACAATCATATCTATACCGCGATGCATACAAACTCCAACTAGCATATTCGGTTTTGCGCCTTTCAAAATCAGAAAACGTGCGAGCTGATTGGATTTTTCGTTTAGTACTTTATACGAAAGCGCTTCACTACCTGACTCGACGGCAAGTTGACCTGGTGTAAAAGTTGCGTGTCTTTCAAATAACTGCTGGAGGCAGGTATCTACGGGAAAAGGATGTTGTGTTGTGTTGAATTCCTCTGTTAGTAGAATTCCTTCTGACTGCGTCAACAGTGAGAGTGAATCCAGCTTAGTTTCGGCCTCAATATGACTAACAAATCCATGAATAAATTCGGATAACCGGTCCCTGTGTAACTCCATCTCCCATTGTTCGAGCAGGTCTGGGTTGCCATCAATATTTATGTAACATGCACTTGTTTCTTCGGAGATATATATTCGTATAGACAAATTGTCTTCTAGCCTAGAAAAAATAACGAATTCGTCATCAACATCCTGAAATGATGAGCCAAGAGAACAAAATGAAGCACACACCTCAGCATCGCTACTCCATGACCCAGCCGAGTTCTCAGTGAAGGTTTTCGTAATGCCTTTGTCAAAGAACCTTCCATGGTGAGAGGAACTGTCCAAATAATCGGAGAGTGCAGCAATGAATTGCCCACAACTGTGATTGTTATTCGCGACTGACAGAACCGGAAATGCGCTAGCGAAATTAAAGGGTCGATTCCCTAAATGTTGTCCAATCGCGTTATTGATCTTAACCACGATTGACATTATTTCTTGGTCCTTTACTTTGTGAAGATAAAGAATAGTGATAGCAACCATAAACTTGTCTAGACCGATAGCTGATTTGTTTGCCCGGCCTTTCAGCGGTTCCATCACCTCGCACCCTAATGATAAGCTTGCACGAACCGTATTTCGCAAGTCATACGTGAGCTGTCGATTATTAGAAGAGGTGATGTCTACTAGGTCATTTAGTCTAGTCGACCAGTATTTTTTATCATCAACATATTGAGAACTATAACGATACTCGAAATCAGATTCCAGATACGCAATATGTTCCTGTCTATCATCAATGAGGGTTGGAAGCCTGTTCTCGCTACAATACAACCTATAAGCCTCGTCTATTTTTCTTCGAATTCTGAATGCGCCCTCCTCATTAACCAATAAAGAATGGAATTGGGTATACCAGCAATACCTTTCTTTGCCCAATTTCAATAACGCAAAATGGAACGGTAGTGCACCAATCGGGCTTAAGACTTCATTTCTCGTCGTGTCAATCCAATTTGAAGCAGATACTATCGGCTCCTTTTCTGTAGAAAATTCTATTTCCTCGATTGTAAACTTCCGTTCGTTGCGAATTTTTTGCTTTACATTTCCATTTTCTTCGAGCAAAAATTCTAAGCGTAATACGCTTTCGCATTCAATGACAAATTGCACAGCGGTATTCAATGCCGCGCAGTCAATTTCCTTAGCGACTTCGGTATATATACAAAATTGATGCGCTAGATTTTTGCCCGCAGTTGGTTTTAATTTCCGCCATATAGATTTTTGAATAGAGGACAGCGGATAGCTACCATCCGCTGATTGCGCATGCTTTGTGGAAAGTTTAAGTTGTTCAATTTTCTCACCCGAAGCTCCTAATGCTAAGTCTCTTAGCAAAGCCTCAAGATGTACCTTTAGACGGAGAGCCGTATCGTTTTCTATCGCGTTCGACTGGTATTTTAATATTACTGACAATTGATTATTGGATCGAATTATCAGAGTAACTGGATAGTTCGTTTCTGCGTCCCTACCCACCGAGCGAAATTTGATTCCACTCATACTGCTTTTCTCTTCTAAGTTAAGCTCCTCCACAAGTGGATAGTTTTCGACTACAATTAGGCTTTCAAATAGAGCCTGGCCATTCGGAAGTTCACTCACGCTCTGTATGGCTGGCAAACCGGAATAACTGTAGATCTCACGCTCGATATTTCCTTCATGTATTCTTTGTAGCAATTGTTCAACTGTTAGACCTTTGTCAAAATCACAACGAATCGGAACAGCATTGAGAAACAAGCCTGTCATTGACTCTACTCCAGGAAGATCACCTGGCCGGCCGGAAAACGTCGAACCAAAAACTACTGAGCTTTCACCGCTATAACGATGCAATAGAATTGCCCAAGCCCCCTGCACTAAGACGCTTATAGTACAATTCAGTCTTTTAGCAAGTTGATCTAGGTTTTTGTGAATCTTTCTATCTATGTCCAAATAGAACCATTCAAAAGCTTGCTCTTCATGATTAATATCAATGGCGTCCCCAAATAGGGAAGTTTGCTTGGTAATTCCTTGCAGGTTATTTCGCCAAAATTTCAGAGCGCTGGCATCATCAAATTTGGACAACCAATCAATATAGCTATCGTATTGAAATGGTTCATCTAGCAAATTATCGCCGCCTTCTAATAAAACACTATAAGACTGCATAAGTTCAGACAAAATCGTTGGCAGGCACCATCCATCAAGTACCGCATGATGATGTGTCCACAGAAAATGGTATTCATTGTCAGCAAGCCTAATAAGAGTAATTCGGAGAAGAGGAGCCTTCTCAAAAACAAAGCCTTTCGCCTTATCCTGCTTTCGGAACTCTAAAAGCTTTGATACGCGCTCCTGCTCTGAGAAATCTCGCCAGTCGTCGATTGCTACTGGTAAATCAACGTGACTCAAGACCAACTGATGAGCTTGCCTGGTTTCTAACGAGACAAAACAAGTTCTGAACACATCGTGACGTTCAACAATGTATTTCCATGCATCAATAAATGCATCAACGTCTAACTCACCGACTAGATCACAATATATTTGATTGGTGTAGAAGGAACCGTTATTACTCAATAACCCATGGAATATCAATCCTTGTTGCATTGGTGTTGCCACGTACAATTTTTGTATCAACGGATAATTGACCTCAAGAAATTGCAGCTCTTCTTGAGAAACACAGCTCAAAGGGAAGTCTGAAATTGCAGTTGTTGAATGGCTACTAATTTCAGATTCATGCGCTAATATTTCTACTATTTGATCTCGATCAATTTTTATTCTTTCTAACAGATCGTCATCAACATATTCTGCTGAAATTTTGAGACGTCCATTATCAAGACTGAGTAATACGCCCCGTTGTATACACTCTTGCATTACGTGAAAAGCGCTCATATCAATATTTCTATTTCCCCTGAACTTGCCCCGCCTTCAATATTGACGCTTTCCCGGATCTTTCTGAGACTTACGGCATGACAATGTAGAATAACTTCTGAGAGTGATTGCTTGATTAGCTCTGAATATTTCTCAATCTGACTGTAATCAAACAGACAATGCTCATAAGAAAATTCGACAATCATCCTGCCATCAACTACTTGTGCTGTAATAGCCATTGGCGCAGACTGGAAAACACTCCTCCTGAGGATTGTTTCTCGCGAAACTGACTCCCTAATGAATGCAAAGTCTGAATCCTTATGCTCATCATACGAATCTAGATAGCGAATAAGAATCGGGCGAGCCGCTTCCTTTTTCCACTTAGCTGTAAATTCAACGTCTTCTTCTAATGCCTTAAAAGCCTCAAAAGCCATACCCTGGCTAGCAGTTTCTCTATACAATTTTTTCAAGGTTTTGATTGTTTCTGACAAATCAGATAAAGCATGCGAAATACTAGGTCTAGTTACCAGAGGATACCTTGACACGAAGGACCCTATGGTTTGGCTTATGTCTAACTCACAGAATGAAATTTTTCTCGCCTGATCTTCAATTATTATCGAGTCGGCGAGTTTATCCGACCAATCTCTGGAAGCGGTTAGCACCACAACTATCAGCAGCTCAATTACCTGGGTTTTATAAGCATCATTGCATTCATTCAAAAAAGATTGAGTCTGAGCTTCGTCAATCTCAACCAAATAATTACCCCTCGAGCCAGTCGTCCGGTCAATTCCATTAATACCTCTTTCTGGGGAAGAGATTGAGGTGAGATGCGACTGCCAAAACTTTTTAGCAGTCCCAATTGATGCCGATTTTGCATAGGACCTCAACGCCAAATTCCACGCTTGAAACGAATCTGTTTTGGGTGGAAGCAACAAGTCCTCGTTGCTGAATATTTGATGCCAAACCGTGCCTATATCCGTTACCAGTATTTTCCAGGACACACTATCCATAAGCAAATAGTGTGAAGCCAAAAGCAATTTTTTGCGCTCTTCTCCGCAGTCCAAATAGGTTGCGGAGAATATGGGCGAGTTAGTGGTACCTAAGTTTTTTTGTGCTTCTAATTGAGTGGCTAAT
This sequence comes from Gammaproteobacteria bacterium, assembly GCA_021773355.1. Taxonomy (GTDB): domain Bacteria; phylum Pseudomonadota; class Gammaproteobacteria; order Pseudomonadales; family Pseudohongiellaceae; genus UBA9145. Next base: position 38,618 of record JAJFKE010000031.1, read on the forward strand.
AACGCCTCTTGTTGCTGAACCTCAGTTAACTCGCTCAAATCGAGGTAGTTAATCATGTCATCAACAACTATATTGTCGATATCAACGTGCACTCCTTTCCATTTGCCGTTGTTAGATTCGAAACGGATGCGTAGTGCATCATGCCGATCTAACAGCATTTTTATAATAAGTTGCATGTGGCCAAATTCGAGTTCTTTCGGTGCCTCTAATAATTGATAGTCATAACCATATTTGAAACCTGTTGATTCCCTATTTAACAATTCTTGCAATTCAGAATGTAACGGCAATTCCCCAGCTATCGCCTCCTGACTAACAACCTTTTTCGTCGTGACTTCAACTTTTGAGCTTAGTTCTGCAATACACTGACTTTCGAATAAATCTTTTACTTTGAAACTCAGACCTTCTTTTCCCGCCCTGGAGACTATTTGAATTGAGGTGACGGAATCTCCTCCCAACGAAAACAGGCTGTCATATATTCCCACACTGTCGATTTTTAATACCTGACTCCATAATTCACATAATTTCCTTTCGATTTCGTTTCTTGGATGAGTATATTCCTCTTTTTGTATATTCTTGGAGCCTGGAGCCGGCAAAGCTGATCTGTCTACTTTTCCGTTTGCGTTCAGAGGCAGTCGATCTAACGCGATGAATGTAGCAGGCACCATGTATGAAGGCAATTTGGACGATAGATGATTCCGCAACGCATCGTCGAAGTCATTTAGATGCCCTGTCTCATCGACTGGCCATCTCTTTGTTTGCTCAAGCGTTATTTTCCCTCCCGCCAGTGTATATAGGAGACTTGCCTTTTTATTTAATTGCAAAAATTCACCGAGCACTTGGATATTTGTATCTCCAAGAGGGCAAAGGCCTAACTCGTGCTCTGGCGAAACATGCATCAGCGCTTGACCAAGTTCTCCTGCAGAAATAGCAGAACTTCTCGCATGAACACCATCTACTTCAGTAACGAAGTATAGTATTAATGATGCCTTTTTATATATCTCATCATTCGCCTTACTATGTAAGTCATTAAAAGGGCAGTAACTGTCACCGACTATCTCAAATGCCTGGGCGTGCCAGCAGTATCGATAGAATTTACTGACCGCAATCGAAGAGTCTGGCATCTTGGTTTGAGCATAAATTGTAAAACCGTGACGTTCTTGACACTTCAGCATCGATTCAATAACTTCAATACTGACTGCTTCCTGCAGATATTCCCGAAAGCTTTGTCGGTATAAATTGGTTAAGGTTATTGTCTCAGTCAAAGTCGAAACTTTAATACACCTTACAGATATACCTTTAACTATTTCGCAAGTTTCACCCAAGCCCAAACACTTAGGCAGGCACCACGCGTCATTTATTTCTAATTCGTCGACCATGAGATTATGTAGGCTGGAGCCGGCTTTCAGCAGATGAGAAATATGCCCCACCTCCAACAAACCGAATCGCTCACTCAATTGCCCATAAAACGGTATTATCGCAGCTTTCTCTACCACCATAAAAAGACTGAAATCCGATGTCATTTGATTCTGGAGCTTATCGGAGTGTTTTTCTAAATAGGTATTGTCTAACGCAATAAGTTGATGACTTTTCGGATCATAGTAATAAAAACCGCTTGAAACACCATCTGCAATATTTTCATTAAAATGAAGGAATACCTGGATCGGATACAGGGTTCCTGCAGAAGGGTAGTAGCGTTTTGACAATGCATGATTATCCGCATCTACGGTGACCTGCCTGAGACAGCTCAACCATCCACCTATGGATTCGGCAGCAAGCGTACCGCCAAGCGGTTCAAAATTATCTTCAATTGCCAAAGTTTTCGTCACCGTCAAAGGCGTTTCAGTTTCTACCTTAGGCAGTACCACAATCGAATTCTGATTCGCATCGATTCTCTTTAGGCCCCTCTCTTCTAACTTAAAAATTGAACGCTCAACAGGATCATGAATCAAAGTTATTTCTTCATGTTTGAATTCGCCCGCATACCTCTGCTCCGTGAGATCGTTTTCAATTTCAGGTACGACATATCCCACAAGGTATTTGCCGTTGATATTGTCAAAAACTGAAACTACAGATTCTCTAATATTCTTATGCTGTGAGAGGTGGTATTCGATTTCCCCTAATTCGATTCGATGCCCCTGCACTTTGACCTGACTGTCCTCACGACCAAGAAATTCGATGATTCCATCTTCCATATACCGTCCCATATCGCCGGTCTTGTACAGCCTTTCCCCTGTATCTGGATGTATTATAAAATTCTCGTTGGTCTTATTCGTATCTTTCCAATAACCGTGAGATAACCCGAGTCCTCCGATGTACAACTCTCCCTCCGCCCAAATCGGCCTTATTAACAAATCCTCAGTCAATACTGTAACACTCTGATTGCAGAGAGGCTTTCCGTAGGGGATGCTCTTCCACGAATTATTAGTACTGGTTATTGGGTAGAATATAGACCAGATAGATGCTTCGGTTGCACCTCCGAGGCTGATAACACTTGAAATTGGATGGCTAACTTTGATTTGTTCAGCAAGGTTTATTGCAATCCAGTCACCACTCAATAGGAATAATCGTAGCGAGCGCTTATCAGAATCATTTAGATCTTCAATATGGTCGATATAAAGCTGCGCAAGAGCCGGAACACTATTCCAGATAGTTACATGATTTTCTTCAATTAGCTGTGCCCAATGGGCGACGTCCTTTTCTAGTTCAGCATCTGGAATTATCAGCGCACCTCCTGCTGCCAACGTTCCAAAAATGTCATACACAGACAAATCAAAACTCAAAGATGATAGAGCTAACACCCTGTCTTTATGAGTTATCTCAAATTTTCGATTAATGTCTTTGATGGTGTTCACAACACCGGCATGATCAACCATCACCCCTTTCGGTGAACCTGTAGATCCCGATGTAAATATTACATAGGCTAAGTCATTGGACATCTGCTTAGGCTGGCACTCTTTCCAATCAAGCTGATCTGACACGTTAGCGAGTAATGACTTATAGTCGACGCAAACTAATTCCGCACCCCCAATTTGAGACAAATTCTCTTTGTGTTTTGTTTGTGTTAGAGCTACCCGCACATCTCCTTCGTCAAGCAACAAGCGAATTCTATCTTCAGGTAAATTTACATCTATTGGTAAATAGGCAGCTCCTGCATATAAAACGCTAAGCACAGATACTACCTGCTCCCACCCTTTTTCCATTACAATCGCGACTAATTCGTTTGGCTTCACCTTAAATTCACCCACCTGAGCCGCTAGAGTTATTGCTAACTGGCAAACCTCCTCATACGTGAATGTCAAACCACCGGCAATCATTGCAACTTCTTTTCCCCGAGCTTCAACCTGGAAATGAAATAGTTCATGCAATAGCACGTTTTCCTGTATCAGTGCCTTAGACGCTGATTGAGAAGTGTCGCGAATATCACCGTAAGTATTTTTGTTATCAGTCTTCCTGGGTTTAGAAAAATCGTAGTAGCTGCTATCTAAAAGGAATTCTCTAGTTGAAACTGTAGTTAATAGTTCACGGTACACTCCAAACATCTCGTCGACCATACCTTCAGGGAAGAGCTCCTCAAGTACCATCCAACTCGTCGTCAGACACCCCTCTGATTCACCAACAATATGATCAAGCCAGACCTGCGATGTCTGAGATATTACAAATTCACTTCCACTTTGAGAATTTAGGTCAGAGTTCTCGGTGTACGGATCAGCTTTAGCCATCTGATCTAACTCAACTCCAAGCGTACTGGTAAAGACAACCGGCATTCCCGCATTATGCTGAGACTCCGACTGCGCGTTAAGGGCCCTCAAAACTTCAGTGCCACCAAAGTATCGATGTTCCAGGTCACTCCACAGCTGTCTCTGGACTGACCGTGCGCTGTCAGCTAATGAATTCCTGTGACTAACTTGAATTTCCAACAGTGTCAGAGAGGTGAAATCGCCAACCAGCAAGTGAACTTGCTCATGCAAAGGCAAGCGGTTAAAAAGAGTTAAATTCAGAGTAAAATTCGGCTTCTTACTCCATTGACCTAATACCTGAGAGAATAGTGAGGCTATGAATACTGTTGGTGTCACACCAATCGACCTACTCTTTCCCTGCAGTTCAAGCCACTGTTCTTTCCCCAGTACAAATTGATAACTCTTAAATTTTGGTGTTGCTATCTCGAATGAACGTTTTACATAAGGTAGTTCCGGCGCAGCTGGCAAATCACAGAGCCTATTTAGCCAATAAGAGCGTGCTTCCTCATATAGCTGGTTAGTTTTAATCAATTCTTCGGCATAAACATAGTCGCGAAAGAAGATATCAATGGTGGGTAACGATACTTTCGAGTCTGTGTAGAGTAGGAAAAGTTCGTCAAGCAGAATTCGTGCGCTGGTAGCATCGAAAATTAATGCATCTTGGCAACAATGCAAACGAAATTCAGATTCTGTCAGCTTGCTCACACGAATATCAAATAATGGCCAGCGCTCTACACTAAAAACCTGATTGAACATTTCATTGCGTATTTCCAATAATCGAGTATCACAATTTGCACTAGATTCATTGCTTAAATCAATTTCTTCTACTATATACTCAGGCACGGTTTCCAATGTGCGCTGAGTCACTTCCTGAATATCAAAGACGGTGCGCAACATGTCATGCCGCTTGATAAGTTGATTCCAAGCTTGGGTCAATCTCACCACATCCAGCTTATGAATATTTATTTCTGTATAAGAAAGAGTACCAATGTTTCCGAGCTCAAAATCATCGAGCCTGCCTAACAAGTAAGCCTGCTGAACACCAGTAAGCGGGAATGGTTGATATCGAGCATTTGCTTCGCAGACAATAGCCGGTAGTTCAATCTCATCTGAGCGCTCTTGATTAGAGAGATATTCAGCAACGCCAGCAATCGTAGGCGTTTCAAACAACTGCTTCAGAGGTAACGATTGGCCAAATGATTTTTTAATCAAGTTTGACAACTCTACCGCAAGCAAAGAATGCCCTCCTAGATTAAAAAAGTTGTCCTGAACTCCGATCCGTTCAATTTGTAGAATTTCTTGCCAAAGCACGCAAAGCGCTTTTTCAACTTCGTTTTCTGGAGGTATGTAAACTTCTTTTTGTAAATCATTTTCATCTGGCGGAGGTAGAGAGTCGTAATCAATCTTTCCGTTTTCTGTCAACGGAAGGTAATCAAGAAAAACATAGAATTCAGGGATCATGTAGGTAGGCAGCGTTTCAGCCAGCTTCTTTTTAAATTGTGCGATCAGCTGATATTTTTTTTGCTGGAGTATTGACGACATCCCTCCCCCAATTTGATCGCTCTGGGAATCTTCACCTTCTTGCACCAAAGATTTGGTCGGTACTACATATACAACTAGGTGTTTCCCTTCTTCACCATTTTCGTATGTGTGCACAATAGCTTCTCTAATAGTGCATATTCTGAGTAACTGTGAAGTAATTTCAGCAAGTTCAATTCTATATCCTCGAATCTTAACTTGATGATCCATTCGACCTAGATGCTCTATGCTTCCATCAAAGCATTGTCGAGCCAAATCTCCCGACCTGTATAGAACGCTACCGTTGTCTAAAATAGTGTTTGGAATAAACCTGTCGCGTGTTAGCTCAGGCTGATTGAGATACCCACGAGCCACACCTAGTCCTGCCACAAGTAACTCACCCTTAACACCTAGCGGTTGAATTTTTGTTTTTTCATTGCAAATGCTTGTAGTAGCATTGCCTAATGCAACCCCAACAGATCTTGATTCGCTACTGATGTCAGCGGAAGAAATTAATTTGTGTGTGACATGTACAGTAGTTTCTGTGATTCCATACATGTTGACCAACTTAGGGGGATTTTTAATTTCAAGGTCATACCAAGTCGCAAGTCTTGAATACTCCAGTATATCTCCTCCAAATATCACATAAGCTAACTTGCCTTCATTGATATTATCATCGAAACAGTCTAGCAACTTATAGAACGAGGAAGGTGTCTGAGACAGAATACTTATTTGTTCTTGTAATATAAATTCGTATAACAAGTTCGCATCTTTTCTAGTGACATCAGGCACAATTGCAACTCTCGCGCCATGCAACAATGCCCCCCATATTTCCCAGACGGAAAAATCAAATGCGTATGAGTGACAAAATGCCCAAACGTCGTCATGTGAAAAGCTAAAATCACGCTGACAACTATTAAACAGAGATAATACGCTTGAGTGATCTACCAGAACTCCTTTCGGCCGCCCAGTAGACCCTGATGTATATATGACATAGGCTAACAGTTCCTGAGAAATATCTGGCTTCGAAGCATCTAAATTTTCCTTAGCATAACGTTTGAGAATTACTTTACGTATATAAAAATCTACTAGGACTGTTTTTCTGTCGCTAAGAAATACCAACTCTTCTAACAAATTTTTTTGAGTTAGTATAATGCCTATATCTGAGTCCTGAACAATGAACTTAAGGCGAGCTTGAGGATATTCTGGATCCAGAGGAAGGTACGCCCCCCCAGCTTTTAGTATCGCAAGCATTCCAACAATCATATCTAAGGAACGCTCCACACAAATTCCGACGATGCAATTTTCCATTACTCCGAGATCGACTAGATATCGGGCAAGTTGGTTAGCCTGTTCGTTAAGACTTTGATAGGTTATCTCCTCACCTTGATAAGAGGCCGCAACGTTAGAAGGAGCAATAAGGCTAATATTCTCAAATCTGGATTGGATGCTAACACCATTAAATTCTGCATCTTCCGAATAATTTACAGTGGTCTCAAGTTGATTGAGAGTTTTAACGAGGTCAAATTCCAAGATATCCGTCTCTGGAAAATCTAATATATCTAGCAAGAGTAATTGATAACTTTGGGCCAATTGCTCAATAAATTCCTCGGCAAACAGCTCCGGATTGTACAACCAGAAAAAGGACAACTCTTTATCAGTATCTGAAATATGCAGCTCAATATCGAATCGGCTAGTTATACTTTCACCAATTTTCGGCTCAAGAATAAGCCCACCGGTAGAAATCTCACTTTGAATATCGATATTTCGCAATGAAAACATAATTTGAAATATGGGATGATGACTTAAACTACGTTCTGGCTGCAACTCCTCTACAAGCATCTCGAAAGGGACATGTTGATGCCTATACGCATCTAGAATCGTCTTCTTGTTCTGTTGCAAGAGCTTCAAAAAACTTAGTCCGCTCTTCATAATAGTTCTTATGACTAAGGTATTTGCAAACAGCCCAATAAGTGGTTCAACGTCGCTATGTGTTCGTCCAGCTGTGGCTGAACCAACAACTATGTCGTCTTCGGCACTATAGCGGCTTAACAGCAACGAAAATGCTGTTTGCAAAAACATAAATGGGGTAACGTCATGCACCTGGCAGAAGTCTCTGATTCTTTTCCTGGTATTTTTGTCTATACTCCGACTTAACGAACAACCAGCAAAGTTCCGTTGAAAAGAGCGAGGCTTTAACAATGGCAAATCGTGTGTTTGAGGGATATTGGCTAATTTTCTCGCCCAATAACCTAACTGCACGTCCAGAATTGACCCCGCCAGCCATTCTCGTTGCCAGCTGGAATAATCAGCATATTGGATCTTGAGGCTTTCGATAGACGCTAACTTATCGTTACAAAGATCATCGTAGAAACGGGAAAATTCCCTTACAAAAATTCCAAGAGACCATCCGTCGGATACAATATGGTGCATATAAAAAAGAACGGTATGAAATTCATCTGAAAATTTGATAACGCGGACTCGAACTAACAAATCCTGGGCCAAATCAAACGGGGTTTCGATGTACCTGGTCGCTAGTTTCTCAAGTTCCAAGGTTTGAATTTTTGGAGACAGATGAGAGATATCTTCGTATTCGAAAGGTACGTTCGCGTCATTGCGAATCTTGATTTCAGGAACCCCATCCACGGTCACATAGTTAGTTCGAATAACTTCGTGCCTCATTACTATCGCCTGTATGGCTTCTTCAAACAGTGCTTTCTTCAACTCCCCTTTCAGTTCAAAAATGCCAGGAATGTTATATTCTGCGCCGCCTTCATACAATTTATCAATAAACCACATACGTTGTTGTGCATACGACAAGCTTAATTTTCTTCGATCTTCTCTAAACCGGATCGGTGGTAATATCTGATCGTCTTCAAAGGTAGCCAATGCTTTTGAAAAGTCTGCAATTGTTGGATACTCGAACAGAAATCTAACTGGCATTTCAATTTGGAATTCATCCCGAATACGGCTTGTTATTACCGTAGCAGACAGAGAATTTCCCCCTAACGCAAAAAAATTGTCTTCTATGCCCAAATGGGAAACATTTAGTACTTCCCTCCAAATAAGAACCAATTTTTGTTCGAGTAGCGTTCGTGGTTCAGATGTTGGTAGATCAACGTCAATTGCAACTGATTCAAACTCTCTTTTCACATATTTGTCTTTACACAAGATACGTTGTATTTTACCACTTGAGGTTTTCGGTATTGATGCCGGGCGCACGAAAATCACATCGTGCACACCGATCTCAAATGATTCTGCAATAATTGCCGTTACTCTCAGATAGAGAAACTTTGCATCTGCCTTCTTTAAATATTCCCGATGGATTTCTTGCACGACAACCAACTTTTCGTCGCCATCGACTTCGACCGAAAACGCAGCACCAGGACAACCAACCAAGGCTCGGTGAGACCCTTGGATCGTGTCTTCTATGTCCGTTGGATAAAAATTCTGACCATGAATTACTATGAGCTCTTTCAATCGACCTGTAATATAAAGCTCGGAATTCCAAACAAAGCCCAAATCTCCTGTTCTGAGGTAAGAATTGTTTTCACTGTTAGCAATCTTTCTCAGTCCACATCTAAACGTTTCCTCCTTAGCTATGACGGTATTCCAATAACCTGGTGATACACTTGGACCTGCTATCCAGATTTCACCAACAAATCCCTCCTCGAGCTCCGTGAATTTTTCTGGATTCACGATTTTCAGATGATGACCACTTTGTACTCTCCCATTGCCAACTAGCTCAGTTTCTGCGTCGAGGTCGCAAGTAACGTGCACCGCGCCTGACGACGAGTTGTGAAAATCAAACTTATTGATCACTGGAATACTGTCGCAGTTACCGCCTGCAATAAACACAGTTGATTCCGCCATACCATAGGAGGGATAGAATGCCGATTTATTGAATCCAGACGCCTTAAATTTATCCGCAAAGGTCCTTAGAGTGCTTGCACGCACGATCTCTCCAGCGTTGAATGCTATTCGCCAACTGCCTAAATCCATTTGCTCTATACGTTCTGAAACAACTCGCCGACTACAGTGATCGTACGCAAAATTAGGAGCACCACATATTGTTCCCCGAAATTTCGAAATAGCGTCTAGCCATAGTTCAGGGCTTTGAATAAACCGTGTTGGCGGGATAAGAATCGATGTAGCTCCTAGATAAACGGGCAGCAATACAGTATTAATCAGACCCAGGTCATGAAATAGCGGTAGCCAATTCACAAAAATATCGTTCTCGTTACAACCAGTTGCTTCACACAACGCTTTGAGGTTGGCAATGATATTTCTATGAAAGACCATGACCCCTTTAGGACTCCCAGTAGAGCCTGAGGTATACTGAAGAAAGGCTGGTTCGTTATCTGTTATTTCAGCAGACTCCAAACAATCCAAATTATCAGACAAAGAGTCAACCAGAAGCAGCTGTGGAGATTGGGAAGCTGGTAGAGTTGAGATGAACTTCTCAACTTTTTCTACCGATTGAAGATTGCTAAAAATGTGATTGGCTTCAGTATTTTCGAGAATTTTATCGATGCGATTTCCGCGCTGCTTTGAGAGAGGAGGAAATAGGGGCACGGCCACCACACCAGCATAAAGGCATGCGTAGAAAGCTCTTACATAGTCCAAGCCGGGAGGAAGGCAAATTATTGCTCGATCTCCGTGGTTTACTTTTTGTCGAATTAGGCTTGCTAGAATTTTTACTTGTGCAAGCAATTCATAATACGTAAGACTTTCTTCTTCAACTGGGGAATCGTTTTTGTCACCTACTATAGAAAATGCCTTAGCTGTGGGCTTATTGCTGGCCAGAAAGACTAATCTGGCAATAATGTCGTTTTCAGTAAACAAGCTCATTACCAGGAAATTCAACCTCTCAATTCAGATGAGTAAACAGCAACCGAACTACGTGGTCTAACACATAATTGGAAAAGTTAACTAGGCCATTATCGAATCTTTTTACATAAGTACCAATTTGCTTATTTCTTGCTACAGTCGTTGAATATCATGTTCAAGAATATTTTTCCTTGAAGCATTTCAAATCAGCCACTTCAAAGTAACTTGATTAACTGCTTTCGCTCTAAATAGAATTAGATGGCTAATTCGAGCTGACGACATTTATGGCACAGTCAGAGGAGTTCCAACAAGCATGATTTTAGAAAGAAAGGATCATTCATAGTAAGTCATACTGCCATATCAACAATGAGGATGAGTAAGCAAAACTACCTCAATACACAAACTAAAACTCCTCTTGTCAGATTTACTGAGCTGCTAGCTATAACAAACAGTATTTCAGTGCTATAGAATTCGTGGACTCTATATTGCTTCGAGTTTATAAATATATCAACCGTTTTCTAAGTCAATTCCCAAATTTTGACGTATGTATCAATCTATATATTATGAAAAAACTTAGCCAAATTAATTTGGACTATCTCTGACAGTAATTTGCACAAAGAACACACTTTGGAAATAGGAAAAAGAGATATATTCTAAGCTATTGAAAATCAATAAATTCAATACACGAGACTGAAATAGATACTTGAGCAGAAACGGAACTATTGGCCAGTGACACACAAGGCTCTTGGTTCTCAAATTAGGGAAATTACCAAAATAAACAGATTAATAATTTGCAGGCCCAATGTTAAAACCGTTTTTGTGATGCAATCGCAATCAATTTCCGCAATTGTACCAAATGAGGAATATCTACCTTCAATACTGCCACCATTTTAACGTGGATATCACTTGGAGAACGCATCTATTTTTCAACAATAAAAGTGGAGAAGCGGATGATACGATGCAAATGTCTAACTATACGAAAAGGCTTTGAGGCTAAGTTTACGGGGCATTGTGACAAACATGCACCAGTGAAATATTGTTCAATTGGTAAGAGACCGCCCTTCGCCGGTGCAATTGGTTAAAGATTATTCTTACACACTACTAGGTATATATTAACCGTCAAATCACCGTTTATTGGAAATTGTTCGCACCTAATATTCTCGCCGCTTTTCTTATAGTGAGCATGATGTTGCTGAACGCTCTCTGTGTCCTTCTGAAAACAATATGCAATATCATTCTCGCAGTAGCGTGCTAACAATGCCAGCTTGTCCTTATCTGAGGTAATTCCATTTGACCCGAGTAGAGCTCGATAATGGCGGGCAACTACATCTTCAGGAGATGTGCAGTGAGTTATGATATCGTAATCAGCGAAACTGGCTCGACATCTGGAGATGGTACCCCTTTAGTGTTGAGAGCGGCATCTTGTCTATAAAAACATTTGGTCTAATGACTGCATTCCAATTGTGCAATCCTTTTAGGTACATCATGGGCTCAAAGTCAAAAGTAACAGTGCCGACACCCATATAACACACATCCGGTTCCCTTCGACATGAAGGCACGAAGCCTACTGAAGAAAAGCAGTACGGGAATCAGTCATAGCATAATACCTGAGCATTTTAGAAGTATACTTTTCCCGATCTAAGTAATAGAGTCGCGGATTGCTACGGCAATAGTTGTGTAAGAAATTTCTGCAATTCTTCCACTACCGTAATTGGTGCCTACGAAGTTCAAAAATTAGTTACCAGCTCGATCCTACAATATTTGACCTCGAAGAATTGGTCGGCCTGTTTTTACAGTGTTTTCGCGATATCTTCAGCATCGTAACTCCCACTCGAGAAGCTTAAACGAGGTATTGCTGACCAACAGTATAATGACCATCTCCTCAGGCAATATTAACTTAAAATACACTACGCCGTATTTGCGAAATGTATCAAACTCTCCTCTGTTATGCCTCTCACTCCTACTTAGGCCTCCAAAGAAAAAATATATTGCTAGAAAACTACCTCTAGCTTCTTAAAAATACTTCACCCGTATCTGAACTTATAAGTGCCAATTTCGCTCTACTGTAAATTCGATCAGATGATGTGATTGAATTATATTCCCCTTCTTCTATCAAAAAGACAGAATTTTTAATTACAGAAAATCGGCCATAATCTACTTCCAACAAGCTAATTGTCGCTACTGAAGTCCCAAATAAATTCAGTTTTTCTACTTCATATTTCCTAAATACAATCTACAAACATAGGTCCACTCGTATACTCCAAATGATCTAACATATTCTTTTCCCCTCTTACCGATAGCATAAAAGTATCGCCGGATGGTGAAAAACCCAAATCTTTTAGTATATTTTCAGGAACAACGTTCTGATCGTAAAAGGTCGCCATATCACACCCCAATTCGATGGCAGTTTCCAAGGTATGGGATAAGGCTGTTGATAATTCACTCTCGCTGCATTCCTTGCTAAACACAGCTTGTATTTGTAGTAGTTTCAGTTCGCTGCCACCATAAATTGCTTCGCAGACATTGTAAGGTATTATACAAAATCTGGTGTGATTAAACTCATAATAATTAGTGGCAGCTTGTCGACAGCCTTTCCTCATGTAAAGCTCCCTGAAACTCTGTTGGAAGCCTGTTGTATACTCATACGTATTTCCTACTAAATTGGAAAGCTTGTTTATCTCGATTCTAATTTGAACAGGAGCACTATTATCAAAAAGTTCAAATTCCAATATATCTTCCACAACCACTGCTTTCCCACCACAGATAACCATATCAACGTTAATATCATCAATTAGAAGCTTTCCCCATATAGGTATTGTCCCTAACTCTTTAAATACCCTATTCTGGTTTTGAATTTTTTTCGTTATGTTTTTTAATGTAGGAAGACCAGCATGGCCGTGATGGTACACATTCATTTGAGGTCTATAACCTCCTGACTGGCAGATTTCAGTTAATCGTTTCGAAACTTGAGATGCAATTCCCATACGACGGTGTGTAGGCGATACAGTTATCAGAGTTGTATAATATGAATCGTATAACTTGTGATTTAGGTAGACGGTTCTAACAAGACCCAGAGCAAATCCTACAACCTCCCCCGCAAGTTCTGCCAGAACCGAAACGTGCTTTCCAGAAGATATCCATCTTAAATAGGATTCATCGTATTTCGGGCGTAATTCGTTCTTGTAATCACTTGCCCAAGCCTGCTCAAGAAGTTCGGTAATCCTATCAATAGGGAGTTGATCGTATGATTTTAACGTCAGCTTATTCAACCTAATTCTCCACTAAAAGTCTTTGTTACCAATTATTGAAGGATTACCTTCCTATAGCCCAGCTATCACAACCACACACGGTTTGTATAACACACCTGACTGCTTTTAAGGAATGCTAATTATTTCTACCGAGGCTGAAAACATAATCACTCGGTTGGAAACAAACACTTGCGATATAAATTCCTATCAGTCACCTGATGATACATCTATTGGAGTAGCAACAACCACAGACAATTTCAATCCTCAATTCAATTCTGCTCAATCAAGTTGGATTTATCTGACCAATTCAACTGTTGTCCTCTACTAGGAATTGATACCTGCCGAAGAAGCAGAGTTCATTGTGGATCGTCTTGCTACCTAACAGTACTGGGAAAAATACTCCAGAGAATTGTGTAGACATATTTTGTCTTATAGCCTCACTGCTTTTCAATTTTCCAATTGGTTCTATACAGCTATCCAAATCATTGCGGATTCAAACCTTAACAGGCGATAATTTGATACCATTTGCTTGAAGTTGCTACCTTTCTTCTCTCTGCGCGAATTTATAAAGACAGAATAAGGAAATCACCCGTTATTTCTCTACCTAGCCTTTTCTGGAACGAAACTTGACCCGTTGGCTGTCTTACTAAATCTATGAGCTGTCTCTTATTTCTTTCTAGAATGTCTGGAACATTTACTAACTGGGTTTGAATTGCTTTTAAAAAATTGCGTGCCTACTGCGTCCTAAAAATTCCTCGTGCATCTCGACGCCGCTTTTGAGCTTCTCCTAATTACCGGAGTGCCCCCGTTCCTACTCACTAAAAACAATACCGAGTTTTTGGCGCGCAGCGTCGTACGCTATAAACATGTTGTCGAATAACTATTTCACTGAGTTCACATATGCATTACTTGCGCCCATCAAAGGAGACTAAACATCGATTACAGGCAAGCTGATAGCGTTTGTAATCGTCGTGTGCGACCAACCTGGATTTTTCCCGGGTAGTTCTGCTGCTTCTCAGCAGCGAGTTGTTCAGCCATGCTTAATAAGTCAGATATATGACTAGTTTCGTGGATGTCCAATAATTCGTTTGATAATTCGTTTGTGCAGCTAGAATTCAATTGAAAGAACTGTTTCAATCTTAATCTATATTTATCGGCGCCATTTCACGAAGTTCTCTAATATCTGCAGGGTCGATCTCTTTCTCATGTACCGGATGTACTATAATCACTCCAGAGTCGCCTTTAATAACAGAAGTTATTTGTGATTCAACAATGGCGGTCGAATCGAGTTTTTATTCACTGGGATTTTGAATTGACCTTCCCGTCTCAGAACTTCTGGGGAATACACGCTTTCCTTCCCAAGCCTATGACAAGAAGGTTGTTGCTGTGAAATGTGCTGGCCCTTCTTAGCTTATGACTGTTTGGAGTAGTTGATCAGTTAGTACGGTAGCCGTCAACATAGGTTAGTTCCATGTTGCTTATACCCTGTAGCCGTCAGTAGCTACATCAGAAGTAAATAATGTAGTGAGATTCGCACTTCCGATTTAGATGATGCTTGTAAGTCTATTATTGTCTTAAACAACTTATGGGAAGAGAATCTTCAAATTGCTCCTACATACCGGAGCCCAAACAAAAAGCCAGCTCACGCTGAACTCGGGAATTATCTAATTTATTCTTACAACTGATAAGACAGTACTTATTCTGCATCTCCACCGGCGCTATCATCACCAAGTTTCTCTTTCTGAATGCGCTGATAAATTTCTTCTCGATGCACAGCAATATCTTTAGGAGCATTGACTCCGATCCTAACCTGATTGCCCTTTACTCCTAATACGGTAACCGTAACTTCATCTCCGATCATCAATGTTTCGCCTATACGACGCGTCAGTATTAACATTGCAATCCTCCTTTACTCATTCCTTTGTGCATTCCCTACTACTTTAACTTAAAAGCATTCCTCTTCGCGCTATCTGCTCTTTAATCACCATGTAATGAGAAAATCATCATCGCGCAGGCCCGTTAAATCTTATGCCTCTACCTAAAAGAGTAACTTGGTATTTATAACAAGGCTTTGATCGAGGTCTCTTTTTACTAGTATTAGTCAGTTCCGGAAAGCTCGAAATCTTCTTTAAGCACTATTTCCCACTAAATTAAAGAGTTTTGGCTGTTTCAACTACTAGTATCTGCCTTAATGGGGAACATGCCAACTACTTCAGCAGGATTTGTTCCTCAGCAGAAAAAGCGACTACTGACCGCCGTCCTTTTCGTAATCAGGATCCCCTAGCTCGAAGGCACTGTGTAAAGCGCGTACCGCGAGCTCCAGGTACTTTTCTTCTATAACAACAGAGATTTTAATCTCTGAAGTGGTGATAATTTGAATATTAATACTTTCGTCAGCCAGGGCTTTAAAAGTTTTGCTGGCAACGCCTGCATGGGATCGCATGCCCACGCCCACCACAGAAACCTTGCCGACTTTCTTGTCTAACAGCACTTCTCTGGCACCTATTGAAGCTTGTATGCCGTCCAGAATTTGCTTGGCTCTATCACTTTCACTGCGCTTCACCGTGAAAGTAATATCGTTGGTGCCATCCTCGGCTGCATTCTGTACGATCACATCGACTTCAATACCTGCCGCACTGACAGGACCGATAACCTGATAAGCCACACCGGGTACATCAGGAACTCCAGCAACTGTTAATTTCGCCTCATCTCTTTCGAATGCGATGCCGGCAATAGTAGGGTCTTCCATTTTTTCATCTCCCTCTAAACTAATCAGGGTACCCGGACCCTCTTCAAAACTGGACAATACCCGTAAAGGCACTTTGTACTTTCCTGCGAATTCCACTGCTCGTATCTGTAATACCTTGGCGCCAAGACTGGCGAGCTCCAACATTTCTTCAAAGGTAATGCTACTTAATAGCCGTGCATCTTCCACAACTCTTGGATCAGTTGTGTAAACACCTTTTACATCGGTGTAGATTTGACACTCATCTGCTTCCAGTGCTGCCGCTAGTGCCACCGCCGTAGTATCAGAACCGCCTCTGCCTAATGTGGTGATATTTCCATGATCATCAACACCCTGGAACCCGGCAACAACTACAACATTGCCCTGATCCAATTGCGCATGAATTCGGGTGCCGTCAATTTCTCGAATGCGCGCCTTGGTGTGAATATCAGAAGTGAGAATGCGAACCTGGCCGCCGGTAAAAGAGCGCGCACCATAGCCACGCTTTTCTAAGGCCATACTAAGCAAGGCGATGGTGACCTGCTCACCGGTGGACAACAACACATCCATCTCTCTTGGCGTCGGATAATCCATAATTTCCTGCGCTAAGGCGACTAGACGGTTGGTTTCACCGCTCATAGCCGAAACCACCACCACGATATCATCACCCTGGTCTCTAAACTGAACAATCTTTTCTGCCACAGCCTCAATCCTTTCGACAGTGCCAACAGATGTTCCACCAAATTTTTGAACTATCAACGCCATAACCGTTCCAATCTCAAGCTTCTACTTTCTATTCCAAACTTTCCAATTTAATTGCGGCTCTAAACTTCCTCTCAAAAAGCTCAAGTCTTACAGCCGTTCTTGTAGCCAAGGCTTAATGCTTGCGGTAGCGGAAGGAATTGCAGAGACATCACTGCCGCCGGCCATAGCCATATCGGGTCGACCACCGCCTTTTCCACCAACTTGCAGGGCGATCATATTTGCCAATTCGCCTGCCTTTACCTTGCCCACAACATCTTTGCTGACACTAACTACAATACTCACTTTGTCATCAGCTGAGCTTATTAGAACTACGACTGATGAACCTAGTTTGTTCTTTAACTGGTCTGCGGTATCACGCAAGGTTTTGGGATTAAATCCATCCACTACAGCCGCAAGCACCTTAACCCCGGAAATATCCTCAGCCTGCGAAGCAAGATCACTGCCGGCACTGGAGGCCATTTTTGCTTTCAATTGCTCTAACTGCTTCTCAAGCGCCTTATTATTGTTCGCTAGTTGCTGTACTTTATCGAGCACATCATCGGTATTGGATTTAACTATCTCGCAAATCTGTCTCAGCGTCTGCTCTTCTCGCTCGACTAGTGCCAGTGCACCCTTGCCGGTAACGGCTTCGATGCGGCGGACACCCGAGGAAATTCCGGATTCGCTGACTATCTTAAATAGCCCGATGTCACCGGTGCGTTCGACATGAGTTCCACCACAAAACTCTATGGAGTATTGACCGCCCATGGTTACCACCCGAACTTCGTCGCCGTACTTCTCACCGAACAGGGCCAAGGCACCTTTCTCCTGCGCCTTTTCTATGGGCAATATTTCCTTTCCAACGGTCGAATTAGTTAGTATCTGTGCATTTACCTGATTTTCGATCTGCTTCAACTCCTCCGCCGATACTGCGGCTGAATGGGAAAAGTCAAAGCGCAGTCTGCCGGCATCCACTAGCGAACCTTTTTGCAAAACATGCTCACCTAACACGTTGCGCAGGGCCGCATTCATTAAATGCGTAGCAGAATGGTTGAGGGTAATAGCCGCTCGCGCTTCTTCTGCAACTGTAGCGGATAATTGATCACCGCGCCTTAAACAGCCTTTGCGCAGTACCCCTCGGTGCACCAATACATCGCCTTGTTTCTGTGTGTCCAATACTTCGAAATTTGCGCCGTCACTACTAAGATAGCCGGTATCCCCGACTTGACCACCGGACTCGCCATAGAATGGACTACTATCCAGTAGCAGCTGTGCCTCTTCGCCTTCGTTAATGCTCTCGACCCTTTGCGAGTCTGCAAATATCGCCAGTACTGTAGATGAGCCCTCTAATTTTTCATAGCCGATAAAATCGGTAGCATCGCTATCCGAAATTTCAAGCTTTGCTACGGAAGCAAAATTACTGGCTGCCCTGGCCTGGTTCTTTTGCACGGTCATGGCCTTTTCAAAGCCTTCCAAATCCAGGGACAATTCATGCTCGCGGGCGACATCCGCGGTGAGATCCACCGGAAAACCATAGGTGTCATACAAGCGGAATACCGTTTCACCCGGAATAATCTCGCCGTCCAACTCCTGAATCGCTTTTTCAAGGATGGACATACCGTTCTCAAGGGTTCGAGCAAACTGCTGCTCCTCCTCTTTTAAGGTTTTTTCTACGAATTGTTGCTTTTCTACTAACTCGGGATACGCATCTCCCATCACCTGCACCAATGCGGCGACGATTCTATAAAAGAAAATGTCTTTGACACCCAATTGATAACCGTGACGCACTGCACGACGGACTATTCTACGTAGTACATAGCCCCTGCCCTCGTTTGATGGCAACACCCCGTCCACAATTAGAAACGAGCAGGACCGGATATGATCCGCGATTACTTTTAGTGAATTATTATTTAGATCACTGACCCCGATAATCTTGGAAATAGCCTTGAGTAAATATTGAAACAAATCAATTTCATAGTTGCTGTGCACGTTTTGCATTACTGCGGCCACACGTTCCAGACCGGCACCGGTATCAACTGAGGGCTTTGGCAAAGGAGTCATGGAACCATCTGCTTTCCTTTCATACTGCATGAAAACCAGATTCCAGATTTCGATGTAGCGATCGCCGTCTTCGTCTGGGCTACCAGGCGGACCACCGGGAACGTCTTCGCCATGGTCATAGAATATTTCAGAGCAAGGGCCACAAGGTCCTGTGTCGCCCATTGCCCAAAAATTATCTTTTTCCCCTAGACGTGAGAATCGATTAGGATCGATCTTCATTTCATCAAGCCAGATGGCTGCTGCTTCCTCATCATCCTCAAACACTGTTACCCAAAGCTTTTCAGCTGGCAAGCCTAAATCAACCGTTAAAAATTCCCAGGCGTATTTGATGGCATCTTGCTTGAAATAATCGCCGAAGGAAAAATTACCCAACATCTCGAAAAAAGTGTGATGCCTCGCGGTGTAGCCCACATTTTCCAAATCGTTGTGCTTGCCACCTGCCCGCACACAGCGCTGCGAACTGGTAGCTCGCTTATAGTCTCTCTGTTCATCGCCAAGAAAAGTGTCTTTGAATTGCACCATACCCGCATTGGTGAACAACAGTGTTGGATCGTTACCAGGCACGAGGGAGCTGCTGGGAACAATTTGATGTCCCCGGCTGGCAAAGAAGTCCAAAAACTTCTGTCTAATTTCAGCACTCTTCATAAATGAATCCGAATTTCGAGCCAAGTTGCGTCTGTCAAACCAGGCCAATGGTAAAAAAGCAGAGGATTATAGCGCGTAATACGCGGATATTGCAGGGTTTTTTCGCTTTCTGAGAATCTTCTACTAGTAGCTAAAGCTTAATCCTGAGCCTCATCCTTATTGGAAGGCAACAATTGGCTGCGCGGCGTTTTCAAGATAAAGTTCTCCACCATACCGTCTTCGGGAACCCGCAATCTGCCGTCACTGGAAAGAATTATGGCTATCGGCCTGGTTTGCGGAAAATGACTCAGAATAATGGTTATTATAATCAGGAATGGGACGCACAGGAACATACCGGGAATACCCCAAATATATTGCCAAAGGCCCAGGTTCAACAGGATCACAATCGGGCTCAAATTAAAAGAATTGCCCATCAGCCGAGGCTCAAGAATATTACCTATACAAACCTGCAAGACCCCGATGCCGGCCAACACCAAAATAAACAAGGTATAACCATCAGATTGGGCCAAGGCTATCATAGCAGGAAAAATCGTGGCGATAATTGATCCGACTGTGGGGATAAAATTCAAAAGAAATATCAGCAAGCCCCACACGCCCGCGAAATCAACTTCTACAACGCGCAGAAATATATAGCTCAATATGCCGGTTAAAGAACTGGTGAACATCTTGATACTGATATATTTCTGAATATCATTTCGAATACGACCAATAATCTTCCTGACGTCCTGTTCCGAGCCGGAGCTACTAAACAGCGCGGTAATTTTTTGATCGAAGTTTCCCTGCTCCAAAAAAAGAAACAAGATATAAATCATGATCAGGCCGCCACTGGCAAGAATCCCGGCGAAAGAGGTAGCCACCGACGTCGCATAAGCGGGCAAATTGATCCAATCTGCAATCGATTGATCTTGAAAGGCGGACACAACCACCAAGGGCAAACTTTCGAATCTGGCAGTCAAGTTTTCCTGGTACACAGGTATTACTTGTAATACATCGTCTGCTCTGCCGCTTAGAAAATTTATTAGTGCCCAAATAAGCAAGAGAAAGGTGAGCAAGGATGCCAATAGACAGACGAAGGACGGAAATTGAAAGCCACCAATGCTCACTCGGGCAAATGCTGCAGAGAGTGTATTGATTAGGTACCAAAGTGCTATGGCTATGACCAGGGGCAGTAATAAGGCCTCTCCCACAATCAATAGATAGAAAACCAATACAACAGCAAGCGCAGTAATAGTGTAGCTAGGTATTTTAATCACGATAGATTCCTTGCTCACGGCCACAGTCTATTAAGCTAACACCGTGATTTTGCGAAGAATATCACATTTTCAAGGGCTCTCCCTCATTACGCTAGAGATCACACAGCAATCCAACGCATGTAGTCAGAAAAAGCAGGAATCCTGATGCACCTAGATGGCTATTCAAAGCTGTTAAAAATCGGCGAAGGCGGCATGGCTTATGTCTATAGAGGCATACAGGAGTCGCTGCAAAGACCAGTTGCAATAAAGCTACTCATTAACGATCTTAGTCGGGACGAAGAGGCAAGACGTCGCTTCGACCGTGAATCCTACATTATTGCCAGATTAAACCACCCCAATATTATCCATGTTATTGACCGCGGTATCAGCCCGGATGAGATGCCCTATTTCGTGATGGAGTATGTTGAGGGGCTCGATCTCGGTACGGCCTCAAAAATCAATAATATAAAGCACAATGAAAAAATCGACATAATAATCCAACTTCTCAAAGCACTGTCCTATGCCCATCAGAACAACGTAATCCACCGCGACATCAAACCCGAAAATATTCTCATAGACGAAAACAGCAATGTGAAAATATTAGACTTTGGTATCGCCCAGTTCTATGAAGATCAAAAAGAGCTGACCGATCAGACAACGTCTGGAACGGTTATGGGTACTTATAACTACATGTCACCCGAGCAGCGTGAATCTTCTGACAATGTAACGGAACAAAGTGATCTCTATTCTGTAGGCGTAGTAATGTACGAGATGTTTACTGGAAAGATACCTTCGGGTGTCTTTCCAGAACCTTTTCGGATCAATGAGGAAATCGAGCCGGAGTTAAACAGCCTGATACTGTGCTGCTTAAATCAAGACCCCAAACAGCGACCAATCTCTGCTGAACAATTGAAGAATGATTTGCTGGCAATATCACAGGGCTCTCATATAGATGAGGAACAACGGATTCGGGCTGAGCAAGGCATAACTAAAATCAAATCGAAATTTCTTCTATTGGATATTCTACGTGAAGATAAGTTCGGTTCTGTTTATTTATACCAACAGAAAGATCGCAATCACTTGCTTATCATCAAGAAGAAAATAAGCTCTAGCTCAGGCTATGAAGCCAGCAACCTGTTGGCATCGCTGGAACATCAGAACATTGTTAAAACACATGGCACTTCGCGAAACGATAGGCATTTTATTCTGGTACAGGAGTACCTAAGCGGCGGCACCCTGCATGACAAGCTGGCGTTTCAACTCAATTGGCAGGAAATTCTAAAAATCGCATCGCAAATTTGTCAGGCGATGATTTTTGCTCATAATAATCGTATTATTCATGGCCAATTGAGACCAACTAATATCCTGTTTACCGCCGAAGGTAAAGTTAAGTTGACTGATTTCTCTTTAGAGGATGACCTCAGCACAGTAGAAAACTCTCAATTTTATCATTTGGAAAATGAAGAGCGTAGCAAAGCGTCAGATATCTATGCGACTGGCATAATACTGTATCAACTATTTACTGGCTCTTTGCCAAGTCAGCAGCAAAATACCAGTTTTATCGTACGAAAATCCTTTTCGAAATTGCCGGAAGACATTCAATCGCTAATCGCCAACATGATTTCGACCATTCCAAATAATCGCGACAGCGACAGTCTGCAAAAAGCAGTGGAACTATTCAGAAAACTTAGTCAGAACAAGCACCACAGAACTTTTACCAACGAAGCGACACATGGAAGTAATCAGAGAACAGATGACAATCGGCCGAAAAACAGAACAGGAGGTAAAGCATCTCGATTAATGTCTTCAACAGCAGCCAGGACGAAATCCAGTGTCACTACGCGTGTGGGTTTTTTGTTCGGACTGCTACTGCTAATTTTTGTACAATACTTGTATCTATTTGATGGACAAGAAAAGATTAATCAGAGCATGCCTCAGGTCTACCGCACGCTGCTAAGCCAAATCGAAGGACTACTGGGAAAAATTAATGTCGGAGACTCGGACACCACTAAAAATAGCAGGCTGTACTGACACTGGAATGCGACGCGAGTACAACCAGGACCATATAGGCTTCGACCAAGACCTGGGTATAGCAGTCCTTGCCGATGGTATGGGCGGACACAAGGCCGGCGAAGTCGCCGCCCAGATGGCCGTCAAATTTGTGTTAGAAAAGCTGCAAAGCTGCGCTTTGCAGGAAACTTCTGTATCGATAACTGGTTCTCAGTTATTACAGTTTGTCTCAAATACAATTTCTGACAGTAATGCAGAGATATACCAGGCCTCGGAGGCTGAAGAAGCCTACAAAGGGATGGGCACCACAGTAGTCGCCGTCATGGTAATAGGGTCTCAAGCCTATGTCGGCCACGTTGGTGATTCAAGGCTTTATCTTTGCAGAAATCGCACGGTGAGAAGAATTACTAAAGATCACAGTCTTGTTCAGGATCTCATAGACAAAGGCTTTTACACCGAAAGAGAAGCCCGTAGCGCCAGTGTTGGACATGTAGTAACCAGAGCACTGGGAACCAGAGCCGAGGTTGAAGTTGACACCATTTTGGAGCAGCTGCAGCCATACGATCTGTTAATGCTTTGTTCCGATGGACTCACCGATATGGTCTCAGATTGGCAAATTGCTGAAACTATAGACGAGAACATTACCGATTTGGATCTTGCTGCCACGAAGCTGGTTGCACTGGCAAACAGGTACGGCGGCAAAGACAATATTTCTGTCATCCTCTTGCAGACTTAGCTGGGGAATTTACTCCAGAAGCACTAAGGACAACGATTATCATGCCAGGCAAATTGGAATTCAGTTTTAACTCTAATCGATTGGGCGAGTTCGTTCTCGATAAGGAAGTTATGACTATCGGCCGTAAAGAGGATAATGATATCCGCATCGAAAACTTAGCTGTGAGCGGGCACCATGCCAAACTACTTACCATTTTTGATGATTCTTTCCTGGAAGATCTGGACAGCACCAATGGCACTTATGTCAACGGCCAAGCAATCAGCAAACACCCTTTAAAGAATGGCGACGTAATCGTCATTGGCAAGCATGAATTGAGATTTATTAATGAAGCCCGTTCCGACACGGATGACGATAAAACAATATTAATCCGTCGCCAGCCGGAGCTAGCTACTTACCCTGGCAGCAGTTCTCAACACCAGCCTATAGATATGCCCGGTTCGTCGGCCCCGGTAAACCTGGAAGCGGCGAAGCTGCAGATTCTTAATGGCAAGGGTGCAGGCAAAGAACTTTTGCTACAAAAGCCTTCCGTGAAGCTTGGTAGAGCAGGCGCCGAAGTAGTGCAAATAAATAAGCGGCCCGATGGGCACTTCATCGTCAGCCTGGAGCAGGAAGGTAACAACAACCTGTTACTGATAAATGGCGAAGCCGTTGGCGCTCGTGCGGTAAAGCTGAACAATCATGACGTGATTGAAATTAACAAGCTGAAGATAGAATATTATCTGGCAGTTTGAGATATTACCTATAGGCGTATTAGTTCGCAAAATCAGTGTCAGACGATAAAACCGTATTACCACCACACCCCAGCATCAAAATTGGCCGAGCAGAGGGCTGAAAATCCTTCGCTGTGGTTCGATTGACTCGCCCACTCATGGGCTCGGGCTAAAGCCCAGCCTGCGGCTGTCCTAATTCGCTTTCAGCGAATTGGTCCGTCCCTGGGCACCATTTCTTTAATACCAACCAGACTGTTAGGCTCTGCGGGTCTTATTACTTATGTTAATACGTTATTAGTGTTTCATATTTCCCTATATTTTCACGATCCTGATAAGAATAAACTTGAAATCTATATAGATGGCCTAGAAGATTGGTGAAGCGATCCATCGTTGATTACGAAAGAGGCTATTGAATTAGTCTTTCCACAGGACGCATAACAAATCAATTAAGGACAGGGTTAACGCCCTGTCCATTATTAATGGGCGTTGTGCCCATAGAAAACCAAGAAGGAGAGGAGAGGATGACTGAGGAGCACCCGAACGTAGCTCTATTAAAGCGAATTGACCCTGGAAACCTAGCCGGAACTGCTGACGTATTTACGGAAGACTTCGTTTGGCATTTCTTCAATCCACTCCTGCCGGATATCCAGGGCGACTATGTCGGTCGGAGCGGACTTCAAGCCTTCTTCGAGAAAATGGCAAAGCAGACCGATGGCACCTTTAAGGTCAACCCGGTCTCTGTCACCGCGGTCGGAGATGAGCTGCTGGTGACGCAGAGCAAAAACACGATGATCATGGAAGACCAGCAGATAGAAATTGATGCGGTTGTCGTGTGGCGTATCGTTGACGGCCGTATTGCAGAGGCGTGGGACATCCCGGCCGTTCATAGCGCACATACTTCTCCAGCGTAAGAGTCACGTAGGGTATAACAATGCAATGCATCGGAGCCGCGAAGCCGGATGTATTCAAGTGGACAACCACTCGTCGCGGCCCGGTGATTGCTGATGTGATGTGTTTCTTAGTCGAAAAGAATGGAGGTTCGTAATTGGAATTATCGCAAATCAACGAATGGCTTTCCCTAGTGGCTAATATTGGTGTTTTATTGGGCATTGCCTTTCTTATTGTAGAAATAAAGCAGAACACCGAGGCGCATCGATCGGATTCGAGAAAAGCTCTTATGGCCAACGACCAGGCATCTCTATTAGTAGCACTAGACCACACAGACATTTTCACCAAAATGGGCCAAATCGAGAAATTAACGCAAGAGGATCAATATCGACTCAGTTTTGTTTATGCAATTGACCTACGAAATAGAGAATTTGAATATTTCCAATACAAGAGCGGATCATTGGATGAAGACTCTTGGAAATCCTATAGGAATCTAATTTTGGCTAATCATGCCAATGAGCGTGGTCGAGTTTGGTGGAATAAGGTTGGTCGTGGGTTAATTAATCCCAATTTCGCCAAAATGGTAGACGAAATGCTGTCGAATACTCCAAACGACGAAATGTATGATTTACTAGGGAGTTGGGATGAAGGGCTATAAATCAATCAATGACAGTGCCACACCCATCACTGCGGGCGTTATGTGTCGAGGAAAATTAAGTGACTATCAACGGTGAGTGTTTCTGCGGTGGAGTTAGCTATTCGATAAGCGGACCATTACGTGACGCACGCTCCTGTCATTGTTCACGATGCCGTAAAGCATTTAGTTCTCAAGCCTCTGCATATGCATTAGTGAATCCTGAGGCCTTCGAATGGACAAGTGGTGAAGAATTGTTAACTTTATACCAAAGCCAGCCAGGATTCGGTTTCCAATTTTGCAGCATTTGTGGATCTACTCTATGTGGGACATACGATGATGCAGTCCATGGAGTTACTCTTGGTTGCATCAACGGCGATCCAGAAGTTGAAATTGGGCGCCATATTTTCGTTGGCTCCAAAGCGAAATGGGAAGTAATGCCAGACGGAGTTCTCCAGTATGAGGGAGCCGTGCCAAGCGACACATAACAATACGCTCTGAGCTCAAAGAGGGCACGCCAGGCGTACCCACTATTACGAGCGTTAGGATTTTGAAGATGTTACGGCGTTTATTGTCAAATAGTATTTCCTACGAATAGAGAAATTTAAATTCTAAAGAAGGCAACAAGAATGGATGTAAAAGTCAAGATTTCAACATTATGGATAGTGGTAATGTTCAACATGATAGCTGCGGATATTCTCGGATTCATGTTGCCCGAATTTTAGAGATATTAGAGACTGGATACGCAGATGGGATTCAGATCATTCAAGAATTATTGTTGATATTCGCGATATTTCTATAAATCCCAATTGCGATGATATTTCTGTCGCGAGTGTTGAAACGCAGTTTAAATCGCCTGATAAATTTCATAGCTTGTGCGATTACCATCGTCTTTGTGATTGCAGGTGGTTCAACAGACCTGAATTACTTATTTTTTGCTACTGTTGAAGTAGCGTGCATGCTATTGATATCCTCATATGCATTTAGGTGGCGTAAAGACGAAGAATAGAAATACATTTAGGTTGAAACTTGATGGTCAAAAAGTATGAACCTAACAATGGGTTTAACCGGACAGCAAATCCCGCTCCGTTTCGCGCATGGGCTTTGTCCATATTAAGCTACATCCCAATCCCAGATTGCTGCCAGTTAACGTGGCACTACGAAGCAAAGGATATACAGTGAAGAAATTTGTTCTTTGGGATCTAGCTAAGAACCATGGTATTTCGGCGGACGTTGTTACATCCCAAAAAAAAGAAGAGACAGCTGGTATCAAGCTTCTCTGCAATCTGAAAAAATTGAGATAGCAGACGTTGAGGAAGTACTAGCAGAGCTGAGTAAGAGCTACAGCATGGCCATTGTGACGTCGGCGAGGCGAGCTGATTTTGAGTTCATTCACCAAAGCCGAAATATCGTAAAATTTATGGACTTCATCTTAACTATTGAAGACTATAAGAATTGTAAGCCAGCTCCCGATCCCTATTTGTTAGCACTTGAGCGATTTAACGCTGATCCTGGCGAGGCGTTTGTAATTGAAGACTCTCAGAGGGGGCTGGGCTCCGCTATTGCGGCTGGTATAGACTGCGTAATTATAGAAAACGAATTTACTAAATCGCAGGATTTTCAAGGGGCAGTGGCAGTGCTTAGGTCGCTTACTGAGCTTCCCTCGCAAATTGCCTCATATCAAACAAATCAAGAGCGACAAGCCACTGCGTGGCGTGCGCCTTATTAAGAGCATTATGCGCCTATTGGAGATCTACGATGCCTGAAAACCTTCTAGACATTTATCAATTGGAAATAAGGTTAAATCATATAGAACCAACTATTTGGCGAAGACTAATCGTGCTAAGCACGATAGACCTTTCGGAATTTCATTTAGTTCTGCAGGATACGATGGGCTGGACGGACTCTCATCTACATCAGTTTATTTCGAACGGATCTAGATACGGCACACCTGACCCTGACTTTGATGATGATATAACCGATGAATTCAATGTCAGACTTCGCTCGGTTCTCAAGAAACCGGGTGACAGCATACTTTATGAGTATGACTTTGGAGACGGCTGGGAGCATATCGTAACTCTTGAACAGATACTGCCATATTCAAAGGATGCAAATTTGCCAAAATGTCTGGCCGGAGAAAGAAGTTGCCCCCCTGAAGATGTTGGTGGTCCTTGGGGCTATAAGGAATTTCTGGAGGCTTTTAACGATCAAAATCACCCGGAGCATGACGATATGGTCGAGTGGGCAGGTGAAGACTTTCAACCAGAAATTTGTGACCTGAAGGAAATTAACGAACTATATGAAGCCTGAATTACGGCGCATAACAAAATCAATTAGGGACCGGGATGCTGCCCTGCCCATTATTACGGGTATTATGTGTCTTTGTACCATACCGCTATTAAGGTAGAATGCCCTCCATGGACAATCAATATACAGCAGTAATAAAAGAAGATGGGGATTCGTGGATCGGCTGGATTGAAGAGGTACCTGGGGTGAACTGCCAGGAATCTACCAGAGAGTCGCTCGTAGAATCTCTATCTATAACCCTAAAAGAAGCACTAGAGTTAAATCGTGACGAAGCAATAAGCGCCGCTGGCGATGGGTTCGAAGAGCTCAAAATAGCTCTGTGAAAAGGCGCGACCTGGTTCGGCATCTCGAATCTCAAGGTTGCGAACTCTTAAGGGAAGGTGGCAGGCATTCCTGGTTCCATAATCCTTCCCAAAACAAGCGCTCTGCAGTTCCTCGTCATCGTGAAATTAATGATCATTTGGCTCGCAAGATTTGCAACGATCTTGGGGTGCCAATAGCTTGACGACGCATAACAAAATCAAAAAGGATATCTACCGCTTAATATTCCCCAGCCGCTTTATCTGCCTCATATTGCAACTGCGAGACCCGCCGCAGCTGTTGCAAAGAAGCCAAGTGAGCGTAAATCATAGACAACAAGCCTTTGCCGCGAAGCTCCAAGAAATCTTCATCCGATAAACCATTAAGCGCCTCCTCCTTAATAGTATAGATACCATCGATGTTGTAAGCCGGGGCATCGGGACGATGCTTAAGCTGCAGTCGATCTGTGGCAAATAACTCCTTCTCCGCCAGAAACTTGCAAATCGCCGCTGTGTTTATCGATTGCTGCGCGAGATTGACCATGGAATCAATTCTTCGCTCCATGTATTCCGTTCTCTCGCCGCTTTCGGTGAACAGAGCTTCGCCCGTTGAATCACTGAGCAGAACGCTATCTTCTTCAACAAGCACGGCGTATTGCTCACCTTCAGGATCGGCGCGTGCTATCGCAAACGGGGCATTGTTGAAACCAAGTGGGACTACCTGAGCTTTCCACTGTTCGGTCTGACAATAGAGATTTTGTCCTTCCCGCAGCCCCATAATGGCAACAGGAACATATTCATCGGTCTCATTATTCTTGACAAAAACCAGCGGGAATTCGGCTGACAGAGTGAAGAAGTCTTGGGCGACTATTGGAATCAGATGTTTATCTTTGTAGCGGCTATAGTCTCCGGCTTCGACTATTTTTAAATTGGCGTGCTTGTCACTTAGTAAGGGTACGGGGGAACTCATATTTATTAACCTGGTTGATGCTATGAATGCAGCTAATGTTAACCAGTATGACTGCAAAAAAGAACAGTGATGTGAAATCACTTGCAAGCAGTTTCACCCCACTTCCAAACTGAGAGGAGCTAATTAGCTTGGATTATCTCGAATTGCCAGTCTTACAAATGGATTTTTACGACACATTGTATTGCAAACTTGGACTCCTACAGATTTAAAAAATGCCGTGAAGCCTGCTAATATAGTCCCCATCATTGAAGTGGAGAGACAATCTCATGACTAATCCAGTTTCCAGACGAGAATTTCTGAATTTACTGGGAGCCTACGGCGGCACCTCAGCAGTGCTGCAAGCCGGCGCGGCTCTCGGGCTAATGCCCGGCGCGAGTCAGGCGGCGGATCTGTCATTGTTAAATATGTCCAGCAAAGGCAAAAAGGTCGCGATTCTTGGAAGCGGAATTTCCGCTTTGACCACTGCCTGGGAGCTAAGCAAGGCAGGTTATGACTGCACCATCCTCGAAGCGTCTCATCGTGCAGGGGGGCGAATTTTTACGGTACGCTCCGGCACCGTAGTAGACGAGATTGGCAACTACCAACGCTGTGACTGGGACAACGAGCCTCATATGTACTTTAATGCCGGCGCTGCGCGAATCCCTAGCATTCATCGAAGTGTGTTGAGTTACTGCAAAGAGCTGGGTGTGGAGTTACAAGTCTTTGTCAATGAGAGCAAAACCAACTGGGTGCAGGACGACGCGATGTTGGGCGGCAAACCAGTTCGCAATACTGATTACTCATCAAGTATGCAAGGCTTCATCTCGGAGATGCTGGCCAAGTCTTTAAGCGAATCAGAAATAGACTCCTCCCTTACTGAATCGGAATCTGAGACCTTGCTAGGCATGATGCGTACATTCGGCGACCTCGATGAAAACATGCTGTACAAGGGTACTGTCAGAGCTGGGTACGGGAGCGGGGGATTCCTCGATCATGGCACTAAAAAAGATGTAATAGCCCTCAGAGATCTATTGGAAACAAGATTAGCTGGCAATGTCATGGTCACTACTCAGGAAGGAACCGGCAGTGGCCCTCTGCTTATGCAGCCCGTAGGCGGGATGGACCGAATTATTTACGGTTTCGCTAATCGGCTTGGCGATCGAATCAAATTCCGCAGCCCGGTAACGGCAGTGATGGTGAAAGACGATGGCGTAGAAGTGGCCTATGAACAAAATGGCGAGAGCCAACTACTTAAAGCAGACTACTGTTTCAATTGCATACCCAGCCATCTAATGACAGGCATACCCAACAACTTTCCTGCTGAATACACAACAGCCTTGAAATACATTCGGCGTGGGAGAGCCTATAAAGCTGCATTTCAAGCCAAGGAACGCTTCTGGGAGAAGGAGGATATCTACGGAGGAATTAGCTGGATCAATGCACCAATCCAACAGATCTGGTATCCACCTCACGGAATACACCTGGACAAGGGCGTGGTATTGGCCGCCTACAATTTCGGCGGTGCCAATTTCACCGAAATGACACAGGAACAGCGCATTGAAGCGTGCCTTATGTATGGTGAAAAAATACATCCTAACTACCGTCAGCTGGTAGAAAAACCTATCACAATCGCCTGGCATCGCATGAACCACATGCTCGGCTGTGCTCCTCGATGGGCTCGCAATCGTGGCGGCTGGTCTCAAGAAGAAGAGCATTTGTATGAAACACTACGGCAACCGGTGAATGGGCGTCATTACATGATTGGTGACCAGAGTACTCAGCACTCGGCATGGATGGAAAGCGCTATCCAATCTGCCCACTACGCCTTGGCAGATTTAGATCAACGCGTTCGGGCAGAGACAGCATGAAGAAGCTAATTACGCTAACAACATTCATGCTGGTAGCTGTTTGCAACGTTGCCGCCCAAACTGTCGACGTCGGAGTAGCAGCCGCGACCGATGACCGCTACTGCACTACCTGTCATGGTGTTGAGGGGCGCGGCAATATTGGGGTGCAGGCCCCCCGCCTCGCTGGCATGGAAGGCTGGTATCTAAAGCGTCAACTGGAGAATTTTCGTGCTGGAATTCGCGGAACCCATGCCGCCGATGTTCAGGGTATAGCCATGCAAGCGATGGCGGTAAAACTCAGCGATGCAAGCATAGCGGATATAGTAAGCTGGGTGAGCAGCTGGGAATATATTGCCGCTGAAAGCACGGTTGACGGCAATGCACGCAGGGGGCGCACTGCGTTTGGAACCTGCGCTGCATGTCACGGGGCCGATGCCCAGGGCAATGAAGCCCTGGGAGCTCCTGCTCTCGCCGGACAAAACGATTGGTATCTAATTACCCAGCTGAAGAATTTCCGTGCGGGTTATCGAGGGGCACACCGAGAGGACAGCTTTGGAGCTCAGATGCTGACAATGTCACGAACGCTGACCGATGATCAGGCAATCATAGACGTTGTCAGTTACATCAATACGCTTCAAAAATAAGCTGAGCCGAGATCAATACGGAAATACCGCTGTGTGCCATAGCTGATTCTGACTTGTGAGTATATTTCCAAAAGCGGACACCTCAGAAACCTATAGCACTGTTCGATACTGAAGCTTTAACGCTCTTATTCAATTAATGAATTAGCTATTTTTCACCTAAAAAACCTAGTTTATGCAGTTAGTTTGCTTTCTGAACTCATTTCTTCTACCTTGGTCGATCACAAAAATTCACTGTCGTTGATTAAAGGCGACACTGAAGACGTAAGTAAACCATAATAGTGACACCAGGTTGGCTCTATCTCCAAACACCCTTCCAGTAAACCTTTATTAGCGCATTTATACACAAGTAATGAAATCAACTCTCGTTGCATCACAAATACCAAGAGACGCTGAATTTGGACTGTTCTCTCTGGTACATGGCGATCTGCTGGGCGGCATGATTGGTCGGTTCGCGATCCGATCACCCTTGTACGCTGTGTCTTTGGCAGCTGTGCTGAGTTTTTCGGCGGCCTTGGTGGCGTCTTTTGAAGGTAGCCTGGTCAACGAGGATCTTAACTTAGACTTATTGCACGACATCGGCTGGTGGAATCAATTTCTGCTGGCATTTCCGACGCTAATTTATTTAACCGGCTCCTACTTCGGGGAGTTTCCAAAAACCCTCAGACATCTGATAGATTCGGGAGTATTGCAAGCCGACGACAAGCAGTGGAAAACAGTACGCAGGTTCACCCATGCAAAACTAATGAATACGACCTTTGTTCTATTGCCTTATGTGTGCGCTATTGCGGCAGCAGGACTCACTATGAATGTCTTGCAGGCTAATGGAACCTGGTATGACGCTAGCAGATATATAGCTGGATGGTTGATTCCGGCGCATGCCTTCTTTCTGTATTTCTTTATGACTTATCTTGCTCTAAGGCTATATACCGCCTTTCTCATTCTTAAAATGTTGTTCAGTTTCAGTGTAAACATTCAACCATTTCATGCTGATGGTTGCGGCGGCTTGGGCGGTCTCATGGTGCAGTCGGAAAAACTGTACTGGGTGATGGTTACCTTTGGTGTGGTTGCGGCATTGGGAATACTCTCGAACACCTTTGTTTACAGTCTTGATCTATTTAGCATCTACAACATCTTCTTGTTGCTATCCTACATTCTGTTAACTGGAATAGCCTTCTTCCTGCCTCTGTATGCGCTGTCAGACAGGATGCGAGAAGCAAAACAAAGACTTCTTGAAACAATTCGTCAGCGCTACCATGCCCTAAATAGAAAGCGCGATAGCGATGACAATGAGTTAGACAAATCAAGCAGCAGTTATAGGGTGGATCTTGCAGCCCTAAAGGAACTTCGGCAAACAGCGCGCTCTATGCAAGTATGGCCTTTTAATAGCAGCAGCCTTGTCAAGTTTGTATGCGCCGCGACAACGCCGGTTATTGTGATAGCGGTTGTCCTTATGTTGACCTAAGCCATCGTTCGATGTCCTCGAACTACTTAGAAAGACTCAAGCCAGTCATCTCAATTACTGGTCTATAGTGCGATAGCCCGAGGGGGTGTATTCGATAGAACTGGGAAAGTCCAGTTCCTCAATTTTCGAATGCCCCACATAGACCGCATCCTCAGCAGCTCTGCTACTGCCGTAGCGCCGCATAAATTCACTTTCAGAGGCCCGGTCCGGTACTTGTCCACTCAATGCCAGTCGAACTACTTTCGCTACCTCTTCAGGATTATCACGTTGCGGGTAATGATCAGCCGTAGGCAAAATCCAGTAACTACTCTCAACCTCTCGATCATTTAGGTAGGTATCCCAGACGTGATTGGGAATTCGAACAGGGTTAATGCTATCTGTTAGTCCCCAAAGGTAGGCAACTGGAATGGAACTACGGCGTAAATTTTCCAACCAACGTGTCTCATTCGCCTGGCGCTCCAATAAGTATCTGCCGACATGGAGTAATGCCCCATTACCATCATTGAACGCAAAGATATCGGAATAGGCCAGAGCTTCAGGATCGCCTTCGGTACGTCTCGGCTGTGCTTTCCGTGCCGCGATCATCCGTGGACCCGCCTCAGCATCTAGCAATGCCAATTGAAAAGGAACTAAATTCGCCAGCGGCAGAAACATTCCGCTATTCGAGAGAAAATGGTAGTTAATAGTGTAAGCAGGGCTTGGATTATCGAGATAATGACCGAGAAAAGCCAAGCCAATACTTACACCGCGATCGTGGGTGTAAAGCGCGAAGTCTTCAAACTCCACAATCTCACGAACAAAATAATCCACAATTTCTGCGTTCTCTTCCAACATATAAGAGAATCCATTCTGTGGCTTATCTGAAAACCCTGAACCGGGAAAATCCAGTGCAGCAATATAGTATTCATCCTCAAGATAGGGAATCATCTTATAAAAATCGAAACTGGAATTAGGAAAGCCATGAACAATCACCAACTTTGGCTTGCTCTCATCGCCCCATGTTCTATAAAACACATTTACATTAGCAGAATTATTATCTGCCGTTGTCGATGTCCATTCGAAATAGTCTCCCGCTTGATACCAGTCCCGCGCCAGATCTGAATAAAAAACAAAGTCATCATTCTGAGCGAACAAAGCTTGAGCGCCTAGCACGAAGACGAGAACAAAAAAGAAATTACGCCATGAAGTCATCAGTCTGTTTTCCTGGATTATTGAAATTAAAAGCAGAAGTTTATCGGCTAAGCCGAATCACTCCAACATTTCCCTGGACAGCAATTTGGGTGCCAAAGTCCCGTGACAGGCGCTGCATCCTCGCAAGAATTTCTTGGGCCTTTTCAGCAGCAGCTAGACGTGGAATACCCAGCCTGGAGTCCGGACCATCGGAGCCCAACTCGGTAGGGTATAAACGGATTTCCGCTAACTCGCCATCTTCATAATGACTGACTGCCACCAGGCTCTCCAGAGACTGCGTTGAGCCGCCGAAATTTCTCGCAAAGTTTTGCAGCCCGCCCTGCTGATTAGCATCGGTCTGTGCCAGTAACTCCTGCAGAGACCAATGTGCCTGGCGAAAAAATTCGCCTAGGCCGTAGAAGATCGGTTTGCCTTTGTAAATCTCGATACCACGCAGCAATTGCACGCCGTGACCTACGAACACATCGGCGCCAACATCGATGGCTTGATGGGCAAGGTCAATATAAAACTCGGGCGGCTTGGTGCTAAGGTGCATCTGTTCGAGAACAGACTGCCCTTGATGAATATGTGCTGTCGCGACCACGAAATCCGCATAGCGCTTTGCGTTACGAATACTTCTGAGAGTTCGGGAGAGATCGCTCTCTCGAATGGTGTAGTCAATAGTTCCAGGTGTCTCACCAGAGCGTGCGAGTCTGTAGGTTGGATCTTCGCTGCCGGAACTGGAGGCGGGAAAGCGTAAGCTATTGGAAGGTTCATCGCCAGGCAAAGGGCGTGGATTGTCATAGTTCGATCTAAATTCCAGAAACTGGTCACGCACTCGTTTGAGTGATGCCAGTTGTTCTTCCGAGACGATAATTGCCTCGGAGTAATTGAGCATATTCAGTCCAGGCCGCCCGCCCAAATTGCCTATCTGCGCAGTCGCCCCCAATCGACGATGCTCAAGCATAAGCGGTGCATGCATGCCAACCATAGCCACCCTTCCCTGTGCTAGTTCCAGAAAAACCGGCGCTGCTGCCGCGTCCAGATTGTTGCCGGTTCCGGCATGGGCAACACCCGCCTCGTCCAAAAGAGCGTTAGTTGAAAACATTCCCTCCACCTCGGAATCTAACAGGTGGTTCTGGGCTCGATTGACCATGTCGAAGCCTATAGCCTTCAAGTCGGCAGCAACCTCATGAGAGCCCACAAAGCCGTTTAAAGGCCCATCGAATTTCCTTAGATCGGCCAGTTCTCCTTCCATGTTTGCAACCGCAAGGTCAGCCTCGCGAATGAGCCGCAGTGCTGCCTGCACGGCATCGTCAACTAACTGAGACGCAGGACGGCGCATCATCAGATCACCGACGCTGGCGAGAGTGAAATCACCCGGAATCGTCATCGCCATGTCGCGTGGATTGAGCGGAGCTAAGGAGGTTTGTGTGATGCCAGGTTGAGAACACAATGGCAGTGTTGCTAGCAATAAGAGTGACAGTACTCTGCTGCGAAAAGTTCGAGATTCAGAAACTATTAGCATGGATTTATCCTTTCGTTAGTCTTGAAACACAAGCTCCAGTGTCGATATAAATTCTTCAAGCTGGCGGAACTGTATGGCTCCCTAGCGGTCCAGCAAGCGCCCTGACCCCCCCAGTTCGTAGTATACGATGGGCACGAAGTCTTCTGGCGTCCAGCCTGGATCATCGGTCCATTTTGCGTCGTAGGCGGCAGTGGGTCTTGCGGCCATTACCTCGGCAAGTTTTTTCCCCTGTTGTATCATGCTCAGGACCTGGCCCTGAATATCCAGAATCATGGAGCGAAACTCTATCAATTCTTCACGACCAACAACTTCCAGGCCATGACCGGGTATAATTTTCGTTTCGGGACCAGCTATATCGATGGCCTTATCCAGTGCAGCTATGGTTCCCCTGAGAGTGCCGCCATTGTATTGATCGATAATCGGGTAACTGGTGGTGCGATATACATCGCCTAGATGAAGTACATCGGATTCTGGAAAGTAGACAAAGGTGTCGCCATCGGTGTGAGCTGGAGGCGCCAGGAAGGCTTGAACTTGCTCGCCATTGAGATGGAAACTTATGGTGTCGTTAAAACTAACTACCGGTCTGGCTGCTGCCGGTTGTTGCGGCACAAAACTTCCCCCGGCTCTGGGAAAGCGGCTTCTCTCTTCTAAAAAACGCAGACGGGTATTGTCGTGTGCGAAGATTAATACACCCAGCTCCGCCAGATTTTCGTTACCGCCCACATGATCGATATGAATATGGGTGTTGATCAAGAATCGAATCTCTTCGTCGCTTACTTGCTTCACTGCTGCAACTAATTTGTCCGACATCGGTGCAAATAGAGAGTCTACTAACAACACACCCTCAGGCCCGGCAAAGACGCCAATGTTGCCCCCGCCCCCGGGGCGCTGCACCATATAGACGTTTCCGGCCACAGGCACGATTGTCAGTTCGACATCCTGCAGATTACCCTGTCCCCGGGCAAATCCAGTCACGAACAATATGCAGCTCGCTATCAGCAAAGAATGTAAATATCTGTGGAATTTCATCATCTCAGCACCCTTTCTGGCATATGTTGGTAGTCTCGGATCGGCGGTAATTACCGGATTTACTGTACTCTACCGCGCAGGGAAATTCCATGCGTCTTGCTTCTAGACGGCCACTAAAACTCGCGGTTTCAACGCTCCCTTTGCAATTTAAAGCATTCAGTACTATCTTCAATTAAAGCGCTTACATAGACATTAGCCTGCGCAATTTCAATTCTTGACCGGCATGCTATGCCGCGTAACTGCAAGAAGCCATACCCGTCAAGATAACTAGGTTCTTTTACTGCTGAACTAGACGGAGATTCAGAATGAAAAAATCACTGCATGTTTCGCTAGCCCTAACACTTCTAGTGTATTTGTCCTATGCTTCCTTCGCAGCCGAGGATCAAATATTCATTGATGATTTAACCGCACCCCAATTACGCGCGCAGATTGATAAGATTCAAAAAGAAGTTTACAGAGTATTTAATGCGGCAAATAAAAATGATCAGCTAGATATTACCTGTCACGACTATCTCGCTACAGGCACGTCGATAAAAAAGGAAGTCTGCGAGCCGCAATTCGTTATCGTGAGAAGAACGGAAAACGCTAAAAGCGCGCGGCACGGCACAGACCCGCTACTCACGCCGAGGCAATTGCAGGGTGAATTAGCAGGCGAATTTCAGGATTTAACCGACGCGATGAAAGCCTTGGCTGAAGAGAGTGAATATTTTGAAGAGCTGAACACAATACTTACTGTCTTAAACGCAAGATTGCTTGAGATCACTAATTAGGGAATTGAGACACTTACATGGATTATTCGGCACAAGCAGATGCGCGGCATAAAACAGAGCCGGACTATTAAAACTATTGCTCAGCCTGCATGAAATCCAAGCCAGGAAATATTTTCTACCGATACCAAAAGCAACTATTTTGACTCCCAATCAATTGCTTCAAAAAGAATGAGCAATCATAAAATGGGGTAAGAAGCTGACTAGAAAGTTTGAATTGAATTCCCTCGCTGCTCAATCATCTCGCATTATGTCTGCTACGGTTTCTGCCATAGACGAAACATGAAGCCAGCTCTGCAACTCCAATCGGGTAACTACACAGTATTCGAAATTGGCCATATTGTTCCTGCCAGCAAACTACCTATGGTCAGAAGCCCCAAGCGTAGGTTGTAACTGCAGCTACGGTCAGATAGTCTCTTCTAACTCAGATTCCAAGCGCCCCTTCGGTGCTGCAGGAATCGACATTGCGCCCACCGGCAGTCATCAAACATAGCTGCCAAACGCCCAATAATATAAAAAGTTAGAAGAGGATTAAGGATGCTTTTTCACGTCAAACTGCAGCAAGGATCAGGCAAAGCATTGGCCGCTATTTTGCCCCTATTAGCCATCCTGATCCCCCTGTCATCCACTGCACAGGATCAGGAATGGACTACCTATGGTGGTGATCTGGCCAGTACTCGTTATTCTCCGTTGCAGATAGTCGATGCAGAATCCTTCAACGAACTGGAACTGGCTTGGGAATTCGATACAAGGAATTTCGGTCCCAGTCCGGAGTTCCGCTTTCAGTCTACGCCATTGATGGTAAACCGTACTATCTACTCAACGGTAGGTAGTCGTCGTGATGTTGTGGCACTGGATGCACAGACCGGAGAGCTGCTTTGGATGCACCGCATAGACGAAGGTGAAAGAGGTTCGGGTGCACCACGCCGCCTATCAGGGCGCGGCTTGTCCTTCTTTGATGATGGCACCGATGCCGGTCGCATTCTGTATGTAACTCCCGGTTATCAAATGATCGCCCTGGATGCTGGCTCGGGTGAACCTATTCAGAATTTCGGTATAAATGGCATTGTCGATCTTAAACAGGAAATGGACCAGATTCTTGATCCGGTAAGCGGCGAAGTAGGATTACATGCCGCACCGATTGTGGCGAACGGTATAATCGTGATCGGCGCCGCGCATTTAGGCGGGGGTTCGCCCTCTAGTCGCGAGAAACCGAAAGGCCATGTGCGCGGCTATGATGCCAGAACTGGTAACCGACTCTGGATTTTCCATACCATTCCATTAGCTGGCGAATACGGCAACGATACCTGGCTTAATAATTCCTGGAGCTATACCGGCTATACCGGGGTGTGGGCACAGATGAGCGTGGACCCCGAATTGAACATGCTGTACCTGCCAGTGGAAATGCCGACGGGTGACTATTACGGTGGCCATCGGCACGGGGACGGTCTATTCGGAAATAGCCTTGTCGCTCTGGACTTGCAAACAGGTCAGCGAAAATGGCATTTCCAAACTATTCATCACGATGTTTGGGATTGGGATTTACCCTGTGCACCCATATTGCTGGACTTGAATATCGATGGAAGACAAGTTGCGGCCGTAGCCCAGCCTACTAAACAGGGCTTTACCTTTGTATTCGATCGCCGCAGCGGTGAACCACTTTTTGACATCCTCGAAACTCCTGTGGGTGCCAGCAATGTACCAGGTGAAAGACTGTCTCCAACACAACCCATCCCGGTAAAACCACCGCCCTTCGATCGCCAAGGGGTTACCGAAGACGGCCTGATAGACTTTACACCTGAGTTAAGAGCAAAGGCGTTAGAAATCATGGCAAGCTACCGTACTGGGCCCATCTATACTCCACCTTCTCTAGCGGAAAACGATGATGGGACATTTGGCACCCTTAGCATGCCCTCCTCCACCGGTGGCGCAAACTGGCCCGGAGGCGCCGCCGATCCCGAGACAGGAATAATGTATATTTATTCCAAGACTGAACCAACTCGCTTGGCATTGGGTAGTAATCCACGCCGATCAGACATGGACTACATCATGCAGCCTTCACGCAGAGCACCTGCTGTTCGTGTCGAAGGTCTGCCTATCAACAAGCCGCCCTATGGGCGAATTACTGCCCTGGACCTTAACAAGGGAGAAATACTCTGGCAGGTTGCTCATGGACAGACACCGGATAATGTTCGCAATCATCCCCTGTTGCAAGGCCTTGATATTCCGCGCACAGGTCAACTAGGCCGAGTGGGTACACTGGTAACAAAATCACTGATAATAGCCGGTGATGGCGGTGCTTACACCAATGAGGAAGGCAATCGAATTGCCATGTTGCGTGCCTACAACAAGATGACCGGCGAAGAAGTCGGCGCCATTGAAATGCCAGCAGAACAAACTGGTTCGCCGATGACTTACGCGATTGATGGCGTGCAGTACATCACTGTCTCAGTAAGTGGCGGCGATGTTCCAGGCAGATTAATGGTTTATAGCTACGAAGCGGATTAAGCTTTGCTTTGCAGCCAGCGGTTCAGAATAATCAGCTCGCAACTAGTCGACGCTGGTTATTCTCACTTCTTCAAATCCTGGCCTTATCCATTCATGGCAAAGATCGGCGAGCTCCTGCACTAATTGCTCCCTGCTTAGGCCATCCTCTACGATAAGATCTGTAGCAGGTCTGCGCTTTCCCTCGATGCCGGTGTAAAAAAGCTGCCATCGCTGGCCGTCTCGAATTGCCAGCAGGTCGGTACCAAATACGTTCAGGCTCAACTTCTCATCTCTCATGGGACGCTGTCCTACCTCTATCAATGACCAGGCTACGCTACTGCTCAAATTCAATAGTGCCGCGCATAAATAAAACCGCCTTTCCAGAAATCAATACCCGCTCGTCGACAAGCTCACATTTTACCTCACCACCTCTCGCTGAAACTTGCTTAGCATTAAATTGGGTCTTGCCCAATCGATTCGCCCAATAGGGAACCAGTTGCGTGAAAGCTGAGCCGGTAACTGAGTCTTCTGCTATCCCGGTTCTTGGTCCGAACCAGCGCGCAACAAAATCGTAGTCCTTGGCTTCGGCGGTGATGATGATTCCGCGGCAATCGAGCTGTTCTAACAAAACCATATCAGGATCGGCACGATGAACTAATTCTTCTGACGAAAATACCGCGATGATGTCGGCGAATTTTAGACAGTCTTCCGGCGTAGCATTAAACGCCTGTGCTATCTGCATGGGCAACTCATAAGGTGTTGGGCGCTGTACTGGAAAATTCATTTTCAGAAATTCCTCATCTCGAGTCACGCTTAGTACGCCCGATTTGGTAGTAAAGAGAATCTCTTCTTTGGCATAGTCCAGCAATTCAAATAGGACATAGGCTGCTGCCAGGGTTGCATGACCACAGAGATCAACTTCGGTAGCTGGCGTGAACCAACGCAGGCCGAATCCGTCACCTTCGGCCACAAAGAATGCGGTTTCCGACAGGTTATTCTCAGCGGCAAGCGCCTGCATGGTAGGGTCAGGAAGCCATTCCTGCAGCGGGCATATAGCCGCGGGATTGCCTTCAAACGCTTTATTGGCGAAGGCATCGACTTGGTAAATATCGAGTTTCATTTCTACTTCCTTAAACTGGTTAGTAATTCAATCCTGCAGATACATTCGCAACTACTTTAGTCATGAATGAAGTCTGGGTGATTACTGGCAGGAGGCCTTAAAGACTGCTGAGCTGCTTTGCTCTTACTGGAACGAGAATGTGATCTTCAACCAAATCGTATAGGCTGCGCAGATGACCGCGTCGCTGAGGACTTGGGTCACTGTCGGAAGTCGCAACTATAACGAGATCCAGTTCTTTAACGACAAAGATTAGTTGACCACCGTAGCCCCAAGCTACCGGCACCAGCATTCCAGCGAGGTCTCGTAACCACCAGCCGTAGCCGTAAAATCTGCCCTGTCCTCTCGGAGAACGAGCACGAGGCTTGTGCGACTCTTCCACCCAGGCTTTGGAGATCACCTGCTCATTGCCATAGGCACCGTCATGCAAATACAACTTGCCGAATTCGAGCATTTGTCTCGGTGTCATTTCCATGTCGTTACCACCGAAATAAATTCCCTGTGGATCCTGAGGCCAGTAGGACATGGAATAGCCTAATGGTGCAGTTAAATTTTCCTGCGCGAACTGTTTGGCAGTCATGCCGCTGGCCTTGGTCAATATCGCCGATAGCAGATGGGTGCTTCCGGTACTGTATAGCATCCTGGTGCCGGGTTCGGCGACCATTGGCTGATTAAGTGCAAACTCAACCCAGTTATCGCTTAATACCCACTTACCGTAGTTTCTATTGCTGGTTGTCTCCAATCCCGACTGCATGGTGAGCAGGTTTTCTATGGTAATGTCTTGCTTGTCCGCATTGCTGCTGGCAGAAATAAATTCGGGAAAATAATCGGCAACTCTTACATCGACCGATGCAATTATTCCCTGATCGACAGCAATTCCAACCAGGGCCGAAATCACACTCTTGGAGGCTGACTTCATATTCGCCGGTCGCGAAGGGTTTCGACCGTTGTAGTACTGTTCGAATACCAGCTCATCACCACGACTGATCAATAGGCTATGCAGACGCGGCAGTTGCTGAGCAGCTTTCTGGACGGCAGCATACTCCAATGCCACACCCTCAGCGGCACCAGAATTTGTTGCGACAAACAACAAAGTCGCCATCAATAAAGTCAAATTAGTAGTTTTCATAACGGCTACGGCACAGGTCGAAAAACAGATAGGGCGATTATCACTCAAATTCGATTCGAATCAAGTAAGCAATACTCGCCTTAGTGAGGTGGAACAGCAGGCCTAGTTAGATGCTGGAGAATGCGTCGGACACTATCCCTGGGGTAAGTATCTGCGGAAGTATCACCGGCTCTTTACTGATATCACCCGGATACAGCACATACAGCGGAACCGAGGGACGATTAAACTGCTCAAGAATCGCCGTTATTTCCGGGTCCTCATTGGTCCAGTCTCCTTTCATGTAGGTAATATTATTATCCAACATCGATTGCTCGACACGCTCTGTGCTCAAGGTTGTCTGCTCATTGGCAAGACAGGTAATACACCAAGCCGCAGTCATGTTTACAAACACCGGTTGCCCAGCCGCTTGTAATTCATTCAGGCGTTGGGTGCTGAATACTTCATAATTCTGGGTAGAATTGCCATCGGCATCAACACTGGCCACTTGCGAAATACTGGCAGTTTGCAAGAACGGTGTCTGCATCAAGTAGATCGCCGCAACCAGAGCAGTTGCACCTACCGCGTAATTTACCGTACGCATGATCGGCCCCATACTAAATCGACGCTGATACAACCAGGCCGCGAAGGCGAGCAATATGCATACACCAAGCACCATGGACATGCCCATGACACCAACCTGATTGCCTAATACCCAAAGGAAAAATAATGCCGAGGCATACAATGGAAAAGCCATGAATTGCTTGAATGTCTCCATCCATGCGCCAGGCTTAGGCATATACCTGGTTAAGGCCGGCATGTAAGACAACACCAGAATCGGTAATGCCATGCCCAAGCCCAGAGAGACAAACACCAGCATAGCAACTATCCATGACTGGGTTAGTGCAAAGCCAAGGGCAGGTCCCATAAAAGGAGCAGTACAGGGAGTAGCCACAGTAGTCGCGAGTACACCGGTAAAAAATGATCCTTTATAGCCTTTCTTCTGCGTCAGGCTGCCACCGGCACCCATGAGACCAGTGCCGATTTCAAACACGCCGGACAGACTCAGTGCCATCATGAAGAAGACATACACGATAAAAGCCAGAAACCAGGGCTGCTGAAATTGGAAGGCCCAGCCGATTCGCTCACCACCAGCTCGCAGAACTATAAGAACCGTCGCCAGGGCGACGAAGGCAGCGATTACGCCTACGGTATAGGCGATGCCATCCATACGTTGTTTATGCACCGACTCACCAGCGTTCTTGGCGAAGCTTAATGCCTTCATCGACAATACGGGGAACACACAGGGCATTAAGTTAAGAATGAAACCGCCCATAAGCGCGAACAGCATATACAGCAGCAAACCACCACCGGGTCCACTGTTGCTATTGGAATTGTTAGCTGCTGCCAATGGCGCAATGGTTGTAAGATTCGCATCGGCCGCCGGATTTTCGAATTCGAATGCAGTGCGTCCTCCCTGCCCATCTTCTAACACCAATACGCCGTATACTTCGGTTAAATCTTCCAACATACGCCGCGGTTGCTGATGGGTAATCTGCAACAGATTGCCTTGAATACTGACATCCCTTAGTGGACCAGGCTTGATTATGCGGCGTTGATCCGGAAAGAAATACGCTTCGTTATAATCGGCGAAAATCCCATCGCTCGACTCGAAGCCGAGGCTGACTCGCTCACCGGCAACAGCAATAATTGATTTAATATCGTGATCAACAATCGGCTGTTGTTCTCTAGCGGTAGCAAAAAGCTGTGCACTAGCGGCATCTAATTCCTCAGACTGTGCCACCGGCAAGCTTAGACTGAGTCGCTGTTCGCCGGGAATACAAATTTGATCACAGACATTCCAATAGACCAGGGTTGAAAGCTCAACGCTGTCGCCTTCATAGTCCTCTGGAATTGTTATGGATATAGGAAGCAGGATCTCTTCCTCGTAAGCAAAATTCACCAAGTCAGTATCGTAGAAAGGCAGCCAGTGAGGAGCTGGCCATTGTATCTCGCCGATGCTGCTGCCTTCTGGCGCAGACCACTCATTCACACTGGTGGGCTCGCCACTGTCGCCACCCATCTTCCAATAGGTATGCCAGTGCTCCGCGGGGTCAAGGCGTAAACCAAGCCAGGTAGTTTCGCC
Source organism: Gammaproteobacteria bacterium (assembly GCA_021773355.1). Taxonomy (GTDB): domain Bacteria; phylum Pseudomonadota; class Gammaproteobacteria; order Pseudomonadales; family Pseudohongiellaceae; genus UBA9145. Next base: position 83,193 of record JAJFKE010000031.1, read on the forward strand.
GGGAACTATATTGCTAGTTTCCGCCAATAGTTCGACTTCGATGCTGTGATCCCAGGCTACATTCGCCAGACGCGGCTGAATATCATAGCCATGCCACTGACCTGCGTCGTCGATATAGGCGAGCAAACCATTCAATTGATCTAATTCAGTTGGATATCGACGATGTTGTTCGGTCGAAATCTGCAGGCGGTTGCCGTCCTTCATCACCTTGCGGAACGGCGCATATTTCATGATGCGACGTTGTTCCGGGAAGAACCATGCCTCATCGATATCTTCGAAGAGATTTTCATCAGCCTCAATCATGACATTGAATTTGCCATCGAAGCTATTGAAGCGGGCTTGCAGATTATGAGCGCCAAGGGGAACAGGTGTGAGTGCTCGGGTTTCCGCAAAAGCCTGCTGCCATTTCCCATCTAATTGGGAGTTGTTGCCAACTGGCAAAGACAAGGCAAATTCCGCATCGCCGGGAATACATATTTCGTCACAAACCTGGTAGTCGACCTTGGTTTTGATATCGAAACTGGAACCGCTGTAATCAGCAGGCACGGTTACAGGGATAGGCAGCAACACTTCTCGTTCATAGGTGAAGGTAACCAGATCGCTACCCGGAAAAGGCGTCCACTCAGGGATTGGCCAAAGGATATCACCTGCAGTTGCCCCTCCAGGTAATTGCCACTCGCTGGCCGCAGTGGCTTCACCACTATCGCCACCGAATTTCCAATAGGTATGCCAATGCTCGATGGGGTCCAGACGTATGGCCAGCCACAGCGTCTCGCCGGGAACCACGTTAGTGGTTTCCGAGATTAGCTCGACTTCGATCTGATCAGTCTTATGAATCTGCGCTTGGCTGCTGCCCGCAACAAGTATAAAACTTATAAATATCAGAAAGTTATGTAGTTTCGTGCGCATTTTGACTCCCATCAAATCATGCAGGGGATGATACTCGACCGGGATCGCAGTTTGTGTGCCAAAAGGTAACAAATACGGGCGATTCTGTCACACAAGACCGCACAGATGCGACTTTATTGCAGGGTTTATCAGCAATATTTGTGCCGGGCAGAGAATGGCGGGTTTAGGTCCTGGGTCGAGATTCTAACTCTAGGCAACAATGGAGATTAAAAGGAAGAAAAAACAGTGCTGTTTGTGTGCAAGCTTTTTTCTAGCGGGGCAGCTTTATGCTTTGAGTTCAAGCGGTCAATACTCTGGAAAGCTCTGTCTGGACAAAGATGTAACTTTTATGGAGCCATTAACGTCTCTACTAACATCAGACAGTTCTCTGTGAATCAATGGTCTAAACAGCTTTTCCAAAACCACTAATTTAATGAGGGGTTACACCCATGGATGTAAGCGATAGAACCAAAAATCATCACCTCAAGCTACTGGTATTACTAGCATTTGTTGGCGTAGGCGTCGTTATGACAGGAGCAAGCGCTGAGAGCAGCTTTAAAGATATCAATAGGTTTTTCCGTGACATTACGATTTCATCTGGGGAAACCATGGCTGATCTTTCCTCTGTTAATGGCAATATTGAGCTGCAACAAGGTGCCGTTGCCGGTGAGGTAACAACTGTAAATGGAACTGTGCGAATCAAGGACGATGTCGCGATCAAATCTGTCCATTCAGTTAATGGTGCCGTATATGTCGGCTCAGATGTTCGGGTAACTGCGTCAATAACAACAGTTAATGGTGACATTCGTGTTGAAAGTGGTGTCGAAATTGGTGAATCCCTAGAATCCGTAAACGGGACGATCGCGATTTCATCCTCCAGGATCGGGAGAGCAATAGAAACTATAAACGGCGATATTTCAATAATCAAAGGCTCAGTGGTGGAAGCTGATATTGTATTCCAGGAGAGTCCTTGGCCTGATGGTTATTTCAGCAATAAACCAATCCTCAGAATTGACGGAACTTCAATTGTAAAAGGTACTATCCATTTACACCGAGAAGTTGTTCTTGATTTTGATGACGAAACATTACTGTCTCAAGTTGTGAGACATTATTGATCGCTTACTGTGTTTCGTGGCACTGTCATCGATTGCCATTAGCTTTTCTGAAAAGAGTACAGAATAAACGACACTATTGCCGTGCTTGATGGTTTCCCATTTTTTTGATTCTTCAATTAGAAGGTTTTATGAATATAACACTTGAATGTTTGTTTGGTTTTATTAGTGTGATTGAATTGATCCGAAAACAGTCGCTAGCAAAAATGTCAGTGATTCTATTAGTTTCAATCAACGTTGCTAATGCTCAAGACAGTATATTGATTACTCAAGTTAATCTAATTGATGTAGCAAGTGGTCAAGTCATTCCCAACACAGCTGTATTGGTTACCGGTAATGAAATTATCAGTGTTGATGATAGCGCACCAACAATCCTACTCGATTCCACAACGGTGTTGGATGGACGGGGTTTGTTTTTGTTGCCTGCGTTTTGGGACATGCATGTACATCTGTCATATGCCAGGGAGAGTGCGTTATCTGCGCTAGTCGCCAACGGAGTAACTCTTGTTCGTGACGTTGGCAGCAAACTTTCAGAAATTGATATGTGGCGAGGCCGCATTCGCGCTAAAGAGCTTATTGGACCGGAAATTGTGAGATCAGGGCCAATGTTAAATAATGAAGCATTCAATGAGTACCAACTTCAAGTCGTCACAGATAAACAGGCTCGTATGGCGGTTCGGACTCTGCATAATGCCGGTGTGGACTTGGTGAAACTCCATAGACAAACATCGCGTGAGGCGTATTTTGCCATCGCCGATGAATCCAAGCGCCTGGGTATTCCTTTTGTTGGACATATACCAGTAACCGTAACGCCTCTTGAGGCATCGAATGCAGGCCAGGCAACTATAGAGCACACTGAGACCTTTTTTGAAGGAACATTCATGCTCGAAAACGAAGAGAGCGATCTCGCATCGGCCATGGCGCATTGGCTGGATACTGAAGGGCAAACACTGTTTTCAACTTTCGCAAAAAACCTAACCGCCATTACACCCACTCTCTCAATCTGGCGGCAAATTATGGATTCGCTAAAATCGGAAGAACCCATACCCAACCAACAATATATTGCGCAATCAGCCCAACGGATGGGTGAACAAACACTAGAACCTTTACGAGGATTTGCCAATGAGTTTGTCGCCGAGCGCGAGAGAATATTTATTGAAGCCAAGCGTTTAGTGAAGATTGCCAATGAGCAAAATGTAACTATTCTTGCGGGCACCGATTTGGCGGCTGTCGTTCCTGGCTTCAGTCTGCATCAGGAGCTCGAGCTATTGGTTGAAGCAGGACTTACTCCATTGGAAGCATTACAAGCGGCGACGACCAACCCGGCGAGTTTGTTTCCGGCACTCAAATCCGGAGCTATTGCGCCAGGAATGAGAGCAGATTTGTTGTTGCTTGATGCGAACCCATTAGACAATATCAGCAATACTCAAAGAATTAATAGCGTCATTATTGGCGGTCGACTGTTATCCAGAGCCGCGTTGGATGCGCTATTACAAGAGTCCGTGCGCCTCGCTCAAGACAATTAGCGAGATTATCACCTAAAACTACTGACCTACTAAGCTTCCATACTAGCATTAAATTTTTACCCTCCATTCGGTACTAATGTAATTCCCCTTTCCTCCAATTTTTCAATATGTTTGTTGAACTGGCAGTTTGTGCCAGAAGTGGGCCAATGCTTAACTCATAAATTTTATATTGTTATTTCTACTGTCCCGTTAAGCTATTCAATTTGTCGTTGATGTTTTCAGAACCACCCAACTCCAATGCTCTAGAATAATTCCGGTGTGCAAGATTGATTTCTGAAACCTCTACATAGTAGTCACCTAGGGACTCATATACTGGAGCACTATTTGGATAATTTTCAAGATTTAATTGGAAGAATGCATAGGCTACGTCTGGCCGGTCTTCTCGTAAAAACTCCTGGCCCCATGCGTTGACTGTTCTTTGAAGCGGTAGATACTCATGACCAAGTTTGCTGGAAATTCGTTCGTAGTGAGTAGAGATCGATGAAACTAATTGTTCTCCGGGAGTTGATGTATCTGTAACTATAATTTCCGCCAACTCTGTCCAAGAGAACCAATCGAAGAAAAACCGCATTGAATCGTATTCTGCGATTAGGGGTAGTGTGACATGCCTTTCGTCGTCATAGTATTTCCAAGCAAATTTTAGTCCGCTATTTGAGTGCTCTTCAGCTAGCGTTGCGAATTCGAGTATTGACCTAATATGCTGTGTACGTTCATCCTGGTCATTTCTAACTTCATTGATTGTACTAAGCCCAAGCATCGTATTTGCAACAGCTAGATACAGTGATTTATCTTCGTAATTGGGTTTGGTCAAAAGAGATTTTGCATGCTCAACTACTAATTGGTCGTCCCACCAAAGACTTGGATCAATTGCTACATAATTTTCAAACAATTCCGGTTTTTTCAATAAAGTATCAATTACCATCAGTCCACCTAGTGAATGCCCGATAAACGTTCTGTGGCCGCTGCTAGGGTAGTTAAATTCCATATAAGGGATTAGTTCGGTTTCTATGAATGAAATAAACTCTTTCCCACCGCCAGAAGTTCCCATGGTTTGAGTTGGAGTTAGATCTCTCAATCTGTCGGTGTTCGGAATACCAACAACTATCATTTCGGGAATATGTGAAGTCCCTCCCCACGAACTCATTTGCCTAGCAAGGCTGGCTACAGAGTGAAAATTCGAATATCCATCAAGGAGGTAAATGATTGGGTATTTAAAATCCTTATATTCTGGCTCTGTTGCACTTTCGGGAACATATACCCACAGCTCTCTCGGCTCCTCGAGAATCTTTGAATTTATTTTTACTATATTGCCAAGATTTATTGGACTTGGCTTTGCAGCAATAGTCATTGAACTACTACTTCGAAGTGAAATTTCTATCTGATCATTCGAAATCAGCTCCGGGTCGACATCCTCTTGGCAACCCATAAATGTTACTGCCACGATTATGGCTAGAGAAACTGTTTTTAGGCTCATCGGTTAAGCATCCCATACATTAGTTGTTTAATGATCAGAGCTGGTTAGATAGAAATATCAAAAGAATTGAAGTTGACTTCACTGCACATATTTATACCGTTTTCTCAAGGTGAAGTAATATTGACAGAATTGAATCAAATATCACATCCCTCAGAGTACAGAGTGTTTGAAACACAAAGTTTGTGCAAGACTGTAAAAGCATAGTGAACTGAACAAAGAGGCGGCAACCAATCAAGTCAAAAGATAACAATCCCTCGTTCAACAAACTAAACCAAATCTCTGCTCTGGGGTGTGAGTTCAACAGGTGGTAAGCGGGCACTAATTAGTATTAGAAAGATACTTTCCCTTAGGTTCACGCCCCGAAATCCATCACCAACTCTTGGCAATGCTGCCGCAAGAAGAAGCCGGATGCACCTGCGGGTGAAGGGCATGCGCAAGAATCTCCAGGCTCTCCACAAGACGCGGCCCTGCTCGACTGAAAAAGGCATTGCCGTCTGTGTAATAGACTCGTCTGTTTTTCACACAGGATAAATCCTTCCACCCGGGCAAGTTTTGTAATAATGCTAAATCTTGTTCCGTGCGCGACAAATCAAAACCGCAGAGTGCGATAAAGAGTACATCCGGATTTGACTGCATCAGGGCACCATCGTCCAAACGCACGGACGGTTGATTGAGATTACCGAGGCAGTCTATTCCCCCCGCCATAGCCACCAGTTCCGGTGTCCAGTGACCGGCGTTGAAAAGCGGATCGATCCATTCCAGCATAGCGACGCGGGGTTTTTGCTTTTGCGGTATAGCTGATGAACGGAATGCAACCGCCTCTACCCGCGCTTCCAGTGCCTTTACCACCCGTTCAGCATCCTGCGTTCTATCTGTAGCATTTCCCAATAACAAGATAGTGTCGAACACCTGTTGAAGACTCATGGGTTCGAGATTTATCACTCGGGGCTTGCCTGGCAAACGACCCGCAACTTCGTTTACCTCGGCGGCTGAGACTGCACACACGTCACACAGAGCCTGCGTGACAATATGTGTTGGTTTCAGTTCTTCTAAGACTTCGACATTCAGATGATATAGAGCGGCATCTGTTTGCAGTAAAGTCCTCACTGTTTCATCAATGGCCTTGCTGTCTAAGCCCTTGGGTATTGCCGTGTTAGTTACTGCCGGCAAGGACGCGACAGCCGCTGGATAATCACATTCATGACTCACGCCTACCAAATACTTCTGCAAACCCAGCGCACAGACAATTTCTGTGGCACTGGGTAGCAGAGAGACGAGTCGAAGTTCAGACCTGTCCAATGACTCTTTCCTTAGGTAGAAACTGCTGCATCAACACAAATGCGCCAAAGAAAAGTCCGCTATACAGGACATTTCCTAGCAGAGTGCGTAGCAAATAAGGCAAACCCAAGGTGTAACATTCTACTAACCCCGCCCAACTGTGCGGCTGATAAACCCACCAGTTCCCCAAGTTGGAAAGCAGATAAAAACACAGAGAGGCTGCAATAACTGCCACGGGCAAGCGTGTGAACAGAGATCGATGGCGAACCAGATAGCGTCCACACAGTGCCGACAAAAAATGTCCGGTGTAGACAAAAAACATGACCAAAATGCTGTACACACCAACCGTGCTCAGATCGGCAAATAATGCCGCGGCTACGGGTAAAAACAGGAAACCGCGCTGTCGAATATAGGTACCCGCAAACAGCCCCAGAGCGCCAATAGGCGTCACATTCGCCGGGTGCGGCAGCACCGCACTGATTACCACCAACAGCAATAGAAACAGAATTTCCTTGTACGCAAGTAATAGCTTTGTCATTGTTGCCTCCTAGAATAAATAGTTAATTGAGAGTTGAGCGGTGCGACCGTAGGTATTGAATCCGTCAACGACCTGGTAGTCTTTATCAAATACGTTGCCGATTCGCAGACGCAAACTCATCGCATCATTTATCTTGTAACCGGCGATGAGATTAACTGTTCCATAACCGGCGACACGGGAGTTTCCAAAACTGATGGGGTCGATATCCAGATGATCACTCTGCAGCTGCAAGTTCACCGCTAAATCCAAAGCTCCAATCTCTCTAGCCACGTTAACTGCCAAGGTTTGCTCTGGCCGCCGCAGCAAATCTATTCCTGTGCTTCTGTTTTCGTGATCCAACAGCGTCAAGGCCGCGTCCATCTTCCAACCGGCGATGCTTGTGCCGAGCGTTGCTTCAAGGCCATTGATACGCGCCTTCTGCACATTTGCCAAGGTGGTGAATGTGCTATCGATAGAAATCAGATCATCGATATCATTGCGAAACAGGTTGAACTGCCATTTAGCGCCCCAGGCCTGTGTCTGCAAACTTAACTCCACGCTATCGGAAGTCTCCGGTTGCAGATTCGGATTGGCGAAGAAAGAGAAGGCGGGAAAATCCACATACAAATCGATCAGATTAGGCGCCTTAAACGCCGTACCATAGCTTAGCCAGGCGCGCGTCGTGTCAGTAAAATCATGACCAATGGCCACACTGCCAGTACTATGATTTCCAAAACGTTCGTTGTCATCGTTGCGCAGCGAAAAGGTGAAGTCCATAGATTCGTTGTCGTGGATGTACACACCGTAGACACCATCATTGTCCCTGGAAGTACTTGTTTGCAGAGCACCAAAGGTGGAGTAACGCAGCTCCTGCTCTTGATGATCAATCCCGAAAGAGAAAATATTATTGGGACTTGCCGTATAGATATTCTGCCAGCTAAGTTTCCGATTCTCGGAACGGCTAGTGGTAGTACCGAAAGCACCAGCATCCACACTGTCCTCCTGGAATTTATCAGCGATCAGACTCATTTCCCAGTTATCGGAGAGCGCGGCAGTCAAGGTAGTGGCGAATTGTTGGCTGTCCGTATTAACAGTGCCATCGTCATAGTCAGACGCTGCATCAAATGTGGAATAGCTGGAGGACAAACTTGCTCGATCATTGAATTGATGCAAAAATGACAAGGACAGAGAATCGTTTTCATAACCGTCATCATCTGAACTGCCACGATTACTAAAGTTTATGCCATCCGTCTCTCGATGAGAGGCATTCAGGGACAAGGCAGTGTTTCCAACCCTGCCTTGCAGTCCCAGATTAGTATCGTTGCTGTTCTCGGTCCCAAGCATCAATTTTACCTTGCCCGAAAAATCCTCCGTAACCTGAGGCTTGGTAATAATATTCAACACACCGCCGATCGCTTCGGAGCCGTACACGCTGGATCTGGGGCCACGTACAATCTCGATTCGCTCAATCTGATCCAGTGGAATAAATTCCAGCCGTCCGGCAGGCCCCGTACCGGTGGTCATCTGTACACCATCAATCATGATTAAGGTATGGTCAGACTCGGTACCGCGCAAGAACAGGCTGGTTTGCGCACCCTGCCCGCCCGCAGGCGAAAATTGCATGCCAGGAACTCCTGCCAGCAGCTCGGCAAGGTTTTGTGCCGACGACGCGAGAATGCTTTCCCTGTCAATAACGGTGATCGCTGCCATTACAGTGCTGGTCGACTGCTCAATCCGATTGGCAGCCACTATAATTTCTTCGGGTTCATTTTGCGCCTGTGCCACAGACGTGCTCAAACAAATACCCAGCAATAGAGATGAGTTTGTTACTAGTTTCATGTGAAGTTCCTCGATGAAAAGTTCATTTCATGAGGGAGAGGCAAAAAGTAGAGGGCAGGATGCCGAGGCAAGAAAACCGACTACCGATGAGCCCTCCGCTGCATCGTTTTTGTCATTGCATAGCAATGACGTAGTCTGTTTCAGGCCGGTGTCGGACTCGCTTGTTCCATGATTCGAACAAGTTTACCGTTGCGGGGGCAGCGCCGGATTCTCACCGGTCTTCCCGTTTACCCAACGCGGAATCACTTCCACTATTGGCACCTGACGCAGGTGGCGACACTGTAGACAATCTTGGGGGAAGTTTCAAGTAGTTGGTGAATTGGGTTAGCGCCGATAACGGACGCAGATTGCGCTTTCGCTTAGAATCGGACGTGAACCTAAATCAGGTCAGCTGTCTACCGCACTCAATGAACATTCATACGAATTGTCCCGCAGCGCTAGCTGAGGACCAAGCCCACTGGAAATTAAAGCCGCCGAGGTGGCCACTGACATCCACTACCTCGCCGATAAAAAATAATCCCGGCTGATGCTTGGCTTCCATCGTTCTGGAGCTGATGCCGTCGGTGTCAACACCACCCAAGGTCACTTCGGCGGTGCGATACCCTTCGGTTGCCGATGGTTTTAATACCCACTGATTCAACCGCTCACCAATGGTAATGAGTGTTTGATCGCTAAATTCTGCCAATGCTGTTTCTGCCTGCGCGGGCCACCACAGTCTCTGTAATTCAGCTACCAGCGCCTTGCCAAGCTTCTGCTGCAACACTGTTTTTAGCAGGCTCTTACTCTTCGCGCGCTTGGCTTCACACAGCCATTTTCCGGCCCTTATTTCTGGTAAAAGATTGATTGCGATATCATCGCCAGGGTACCAGTAGTTGGAGATCTGCAGTATCGCCGGTCCGCTGATACCACGATGAGTAAACAACATGCTTTCACTGAACTGTTGTCCGTTACAGCTGACTTCAACGTCTGCTGATAAGCCGGACAGGTGTTCACAGAAGTCCTTGAAATCGTCAGTAAACATGAAAGGTACCAAACCTGCACGGCGCTCGGTAAGCTTCAATGAAAACTGCCTGGCAATGTCATAGCCCATACCACTTCCGCCGAGACTAGGAACGGACAAGGCGCCAGTTGCCACAACTATGGAATCACAGGTGATCTTGTGATTTACTCTCGGCTCATTTATTCCCTGAGAAAATTCAAGGCTATAGCGTTTTCCTTCAGTTACGTCCGCTGACTGCAGAGCAGCGATGCTGTTAATTTCGCAATGGGTGGAGATAGCAACGCCGGCTTGCTCACATTCTGTCTGCAGTATCGTTAGAATCTGTTTCGCCGAGTGTTTGCAGAACAGCTGCTGATGCTTGCGTTCCTCATATTCGACGCCATGTTGTTCCACCAGCTTGATAAAGTCCCATTGGGTGTAACGTTTGAGTGCAGATTTGCAGAAGTGTGGGTTGGCCGATAGAAAATTTTCAGGCTCAACACTGTAATTCGTAAAATTGCAACGCCCACCACCGGACATCAGTATCTTCTTGCCAATCTTGTTTGATTTTTCCAGCACCAATACACGTCGACCACGCTGCGCAGCAGTCAGTGCACACATTAGACCGGCTGCGCCCCCGCCGAGTACAATCACATCGCAGCTATCGGTGGCAGACAATTTATTAATCAACAATCTCTCAATCCTGGTACATCTTTATTTCGACTCATTGCAGTACCGTATGCCAGAAAGTTAGGATTCGCATAATCCAAGTCATCAACTGCATCCTGATGCGCGTACATCAAAAGTGACTTTACTGACTCATTCCCAGCTGAGGATATGATCTATCATTAGCTGAAGCGACTGGTTTCCTCGAAACTCATTGATATCGAGTCTATAGACAATTTCGATCAGAGACATCTGCGGGTCAGGCCAGTTTTGCGGGTCAATATTGAAGGCTATGGCATCGATAGATTGTCGTGGCGACTGCTCGGGGCTCAATACCAATTTAAGATGATTCTCCCCTACTTTGCGCTGCTGTATAACATTGAACTTACCGTCGAACAAAGGCTCTGGAAATTCTTGCCCCCAAGGACCTGCTTTAATTAGCTCTGCCGCCGTCGCCATGGAAAATTCACCATCCCCTATCTCACCATCGCTCAAGACTTTTGCCTGCAGCAAATCTTCATCCAGCAGCAATGCTGCTTGTTTTTGAAAGGCTTCTGTAAAGGCATCCAATTTATCTTTTTCGAGACTAAGTCCCGCGGCCATTGCATGACCGCCAAACTTGCTTATCATTCCTGGATTGTGACTTGCCACAGCATCCAGTGCATCACGAATGTGAAAGCCTTTAATAGAGCGAGCCGACCCCTTTATTTCGTTACCATTGCCAATATCATCATTAGCATCGGCGAAGGCTATTACCGGTCGGTTGAATTTTTCCTTTACACGTGAAGCCAGAATACCCACAACACCCTGATGCCATCGCGCATCGTAGATACACAGGGCAGCCGGCAATTCGCTGCTATCCAGGGAAAACTCCTGTAAAAACCGAAAAGCCTGGTCACGCATATCTCCCTCAATCTGCTTGCGATCTTTGTTCATGGCGTCCAGTTGCAAGGCCAACCTATAGGCAGTTCCTTCATGATCTGCCATCAGGCATTCTATGCCGGTGGACATATCATCCAATCTTCCCGCCGCATTTAACCTGGGACCAACGCCAAAACCAAGATCGGTAGCAGTAAGCCGCGCATAATTTCTATTGGAGATTTCTAGCAGACTTTTGATGCCAGGCCTGCAGCGTCCTGCCCTGATTCGCCGCAAACCCTCACTCACCAGAATGCGATTATTACGATCCAAGGCGACCACATCGGCCACGGTGCCTAATGCGACCAAATCCAGTAAATCCGCCAGCTTTGGCTCCGTCACTTGATTTTCAGCGAACCAATCTATTTCCCGCAGTTTGCCGCGCAGAGCCAACATGACATAAAAGATTACGCCAACCCCGGCAATACTCTTGCTAGAAAAGTCGCAGCCATGCTGGTTGGGGTTAACAATAGCATCGGCATCGGGCGTTTGCTGTCCGGGCAAATGGTGGTCGGTTATCAGGGTTTTTATACCAGCCGCTTTAGCAGCCGCAATGCCCTCGATACTGGAAATGCCATTATCCACGGTAACTATCAAGTCGGGGTTTCGAGTCTTCGCCAACTCGACTATCTCCGGCGTAAGCCCATAGCCATAGTCGAATCGATTGGGAACAATATAATCTAACTCGGTATATCCCAATTGCCGTAAGGCCAGCAGTGCAACTGTGCAACTAGTAGCACCATCGGCATCGAAATCAGCAACTATCAGAATTCGACCTTGCTCAGTTAATGCCTGCAGCAACAGCTCAACTGCTGTGGCTATGCCTTTAAGCTTATGCGCAGGGATTAGATGCTCAAGGCCAAGTTCCAGCTCGGCAGCATCATGAATATTGCGTTGACTGTACACGCGCCGCAAAAGTGGGTGCATGCTCTGCGGAAGGACTAATTCGGAGTTGGATGATCTTCGCTTAACGAGTATGGACATCTGACCAGCTAATTATGCGAGTGACTTTTTACAAATGCGGTAACTGCGTCCAGCCGATTCGGTACCACGGTATAGTGTTCTTCTTTCTCAAATAGATCTTGCAGATGTGGAGGAAGATCTGGCGCGGCCAGGCCTGCGGCCTTTATTGCTTCACTAAATTTCGCCGGATGGGCTGTAGATAGAGTGATCATCGGAGTTGCCTTATCGGCATTACAATCGCGAGCAGCTCTTATCCCAACCGCCGTATGAGGATCTACAAGTTTGCCAGTGTCGGCGTAAACCTGTGCGATAGTTTCACAGGTGGTCTCGTCATCAACTCTGGCACTGACAAAACAGGTTTTAAGTTGCTGCCATTTTTGCTCGGAGACACTCAAGGATTCACTGCCGAGTTTTTCCATGAAGCTTGTTAGCGCCTCTGCGTCACCGTCAAATAGATCGAACAAATAACGTTCAAAATTACTGGAAACTAATATATCCATACTCGGGGAATAGGTGTGATTGAGTTCGGTCACGGAATATTCATTGCCGCTAATGAAACGATACAATATGTCATTGCTGTTGGTCGCAACTACTAATTGCTTAATAGGCAGTCCCATTCGCTTGGCCAGATAGCCTGCATAGATATCACCGAAATTTCCCGTTGGCACTGAAAAAGAAACCGCCTGTTGCGGCGCACCCAATTTGAGCGCCGCCGAGAAGTAATACACGATCTGCATCATTATCCGCGCCCAGTTGATAGAATTTACGGCGACCAACTGGCTTTGTTCGGGGAGGAAGGATTGATCGGCAAAAGCCGCTTTAACAATGCGTTGGCAGTCATCGAAATTACCCTCGACAGCGAGGTTAAACACATTGTCGCCGCTGACCGTAGTCATCTGCCTTCGCTGTACTTCAGACACGCGCTGATGTGGGTGCAAGATAAAAATGTCGACTCGCTCAGAATGGCGGCAGCCTTCTAAGGCAGCAGACCCTGTGTCACCGGAGGTTGCGCCCAATATAACAACACGCTGATCATTCTTGACCAATACATAATCCAGTAGACGACCGAGTACCTGTAGGGCGAAGTCTTTGAAAGCGAGTGTTGGTCCGTGGTAAAGCTCCAACATATATTCGCCCTCTGCCAATATCGACAAGGGTGCAACTTCAGGATGATCGAATTCGGCATAGCTGCTTTCAATTATTTCCCGCAGGGCATCTTCAGGAATTTCGTCACCAATAAAGGGAGCTATGATCTTAAGTGCGAGATCGGAGTAATTTAGATCTTTCCAAGATGCGATTTCCTGTTCGCTAAGCTGTGGCAGCTCGGCGGGCACATAGAGGCCACCATCCGGAGCCAAACCAGTCAACAAGACTTGTTCAAAACTCTGATCGCTACAACCGCCTCTGGTACTTTTATATTTCACCAATTCATCCCTTGTTTTAGCTTTCTGTCTTGAGCCGTTAAGGCCAGATGTGTCATCCAGCCGTCACTCATCATCAAACGATTCAACACGGATTCGCATTACCGCTCCGCTTACGTCATCCAGCGCTTCAATTGCAGCAATCGCGGTATCCAATTTTTTCTCCACTGCCCTATGAGTGAGAATGACAATCGGCACTGTCTTGGTATTAAGCTCTTTTTGGATTACTGCCTCTATGCTGATATCACAATCTTGCAAGATACTGGAGATTTTTGCCATTACACCAACTACATCGTTTACTGGTATACGCAGGTAATACTCTGTTTCGATATCCTCTATATTCAACACTTCGAGACCGTCATGCATAGCCAAATATCCCAGCGCTGGCTGTAGTGGTTTCCGAACCCCGGCCAGTGTCTGTCTGGCTATATCGATTACATCGGCAATAACCGCTGATGCAGTTGCAGCGGCGCCAGCACCCGGCCCGTTGTAGAGAGTGGAACCAACTGCGTTACCATGTACCAAAATGGCATTACCTACTCCATCGACTCTAGCTAACAGGCGTTTTCTGGAAATCAGTGTGGGATGTACACGCATCTGAACACCTTTATCTGTACATCTGGCTATGCCCAGATGCTTTATTCTGTAGCCCAACTGCTTGGCAAAACCAATATCTTCCGGCGTAATTTGGCTTATGCCTTCTGTATAGGTTTTGTTAAATTGCAGCGGTATCCCGAATGCGATTGAAGCCATAATGGTTAGCTTATGCGCGGCGTCGATGCCTTCGACATCGAAAGTTGGGTCAGCTTCGGCGTAACCCAATTCCTGCGCCTCTACCAAGACATCTTCGAATTGCCGTTGCTTATCTGCCATCTCCGTCAGAATAAAATTACCAGTGCCATTGATGATGCCGGCAAGCCAATCGATCCTGTTAGCAGCCAGGCCTTCGCGCAGCGCCTTGATAATTGGGATACCGCCAGCCACGCTGCTTTCATAAGCCAGGTTGACGGAGTTTTCTTCTGCCACTGGAAACAATTCATTACCGCGCTCTGCGATTAAGGCTTTGTTGGCTGTAACCACGTGCTTGCCATTTGCCAGGGCTTGACGAACCACTTCGAAAGTCGGATCAAAACCACCCATTGTCTCGATGACAATTTCGACCTCAGGAGCGTTTACCACATCGAAAGGGTCAGCACTGATGCGAGCCTCAGTACTGAGATTTGCTGGGTTCAAACTTCTGGAGGCAATTCTACAAACCTCGATAGAGCAACCAAGGCGACGCAGGATTTCGTCGCCATTAGTTTGCAGCAAGGCAAAGCTGCCACCACCTACGGTACCGAAGCCGCAGATACCAAGCTTGATAGATTTAGCTGATTCAGAGTTCACAATCGCCTCGGAGTATTTCAATTCAAGCGCCGAATTATACTGGAAACATTAGATAAACCCAGCAATCCCACGACAGCAAGCATCACTGATTTAGCAAGTTATGGGGTTTATGCTCGGAGGATGGCTTAGATGACATCTAAACCAAAGATTTAACACTACACAGACAGCGGGGCTGTATAGGCCTAATACTTGGTGCTAGTTGATTTTCAGCATCGCCGCCAATCGAGCAGAATCCATATAGCCCGGTATCACCCTGCCATCCGGGAAGACCAGTGCTGGCGTACCGCTTATGCCAAATTCATTGCCCAGGGCGTGGTGCTCAAGTATCGGCGTTTCACAGTCCCTCTCGGGTAGATTCTGACCGTTCTTGGCTTGAGTTAGAGATCTCTTGCGGTCATCAGAACACCAAACAGAAATCATCTTAGAATAAGAGGCTGCGTCTGCACCTCCTCGAGGATAAGCCATATAACGAATCTGAATACCCAAATCTAAAAGATCGTCCAATTCCCCGTGCAGTTTTCGGCAGTAGGTACAATCAACATCAGTAAATACAGTGATCGTTGCTTTTATTTCATCGGGAGTAAAGATGATCATTTCATCTTCTGAAACCGCGGCAAGCTTATCCAGATTGCGTTCCTGTCGCTTGCCCGCTGAAAGGTTCAGCAAACCGGCGTTGCTGGTCTTGTACATATCGCCGGCAAATAGGTAATCGCCGGAAATATCACTATAGAGAATCTCGCCTGTGTTCAGTTCGACTTCATATATGGTACGCAGTGGCGTCGAATTTACACTGAGAATTTCCAATTGATTCTGAGATGCCACTTCGATAGCCAGGGACAACTTAGTGCGCAGAGATTGATCACCGCCAGGATTTTGAGCCTGAGAGGTGGTGACATTGGCCAGCAGTAGCGTCAATCCCAACATGGCAATTAGCCGTTTGCGAGTTACTGTCATGGTGTATTCTCCTGTTTGCGCATGTTTCCGCGGAATCCCAAGTTTTGCCAGCTGGGAGCGAAATTGTGACCGCTACTTTATAGCATTTAATAATCTACTGCTCAAACTAGACCGTTCGATACTCAAAGTATTTCCTAGCCTGCTGGATTTCTTGCAAATTCCATGAATTTCACTGCACCCTAAACCTATTTCAAACCTGCTGGCCTCTCCTACATCTGCTCACTTTCCTGGAAACTGTAAATTCTCTATCGGCAGATACGAAAATGGGAAGACTGCGAAAACAGGCTCCCCATTCAAATCACTGAAACCCACCGCTACTGTCAAGATCGCCAGTGGTAGTTGCAGGCTATTAGCCCTGCTTCTTTTCCAGCTTTTCGGTGATTCTGGCAGCTCGACCAGTAAGCTCACGCAAATAGTACAATTTTGCCTGTCTCACAGCACCGCGACGCTTCACTTTCACGCTGTCTACAACAGAGCTATAAACCTGGAAAACTCGCTCCACACCGACGCCATGAGATATTTTTCTAACGGTGAAAGAAGAATTCAAGCCGCGACTACGCCTGGCTATTACAACGCCTTCGAAGGCCTGCAAACGCTCTCTATCACCTTCCTGAATCTTTACCTGAACAACCACGGTATCGCCGGGACCAAATTCTGGCAGCTCCTTGTTCATCTGTTCGTTTTCTATCTGTTGGATGATTTTGTTCTTGCTCATCGTCTTGCTCCTAAACCCTGCTACCGCTTGGTATGACCCATATACGAACAGGCCAATAATTAATCGTCGACTGCTGTCGATTCAAATTCTTAAAAACCGTCAGCTCAAATTTTCTACTGCGAGTTAGCGCTCATGCTCTTGTTTGAACTGTTCTAACAAATCAATCTGCTCTTGCTCTAAAGGCAGTGTTAATAACAAATCCGGCCGTTTCAACCAGGTTATTCCCAAACTCTGTTTTAATCGCCACCTTCTAATTGCTTCGTGGTCACCACTGAGCAGCACTTCTGGAACACCCCGCCCGCCTATGTTTTGCGGTCTGGTGTATTCCGGGCTGTGCAATAAGCCCTTAGCAAATGTGTCCTCCAGTGCCGAGTCTTCATCACCCAAAGCACCTGCCTGAAAGCGGGTCATGGCATCGATTAAGGCCATGGCTGCTAACTCGCCGCCGCTGATAACGAAATCTCCCAGCGACCATTCTTCATCTACTTCACGCTCGAGTAGGCGATTATCGATTCCCTGATAGCGACCACATAACATGATCATGCTGTCGCGTTGCGCTAACTCTATAATCGCGTCCTGCTTCAGGGTCTGGCCCTGGGGTGACAGGTAAATCACCTTTGCCGTCTCGCCTGCCGTCTGCTTCTGACTCAAAGCCTGTTTTGCCGCCTGTATAGACGCCAGTAGAGGCTCAGTCTTCATCAGCATTCCGGGACCACCACCAAAGGGTTTGTCATCCACGGTTCGATGCTTGTCAGTGGTATAGTCTCGAGGATTAAAATACTCGAGATTAATCAAGCCTGAGCGTACTGCTCTACCACTAATGCCATACTCGCTTATGGCTGAAAACATTTCTGGAAACAGGGTGACAATTCCAAGCTGCATCGCTATCGCCTCTGTCACTGTTTGAAGTCATGGATCGGATCGCACCCCAATCAAAACTTAATCCAGATAATCAGCTTCCCAGTTTACTCTGATAGTCTCATTCTCGAGATCTACCTTGCTTATCACTGAATCCACGAGATAGGGAATAAGCCGCTCCCTATCGTCAATACTTTCGCTATCTGCTGCGACTACTAACACATCATTCGCGCCGGTCTCTAATAAATTGCTTACCCGGCCAAACAACTCATCTTTCTGATTAACTACCTTTAAGCCTTCAAGCTGATGCCAGTAATATTCACCGGAATCCAGCCTTGGTAGCTGTTCACCGGCTATGGTCAATTCAATGCCAGTGAGCTGTTTTGCTCGTTCAGGGTCATCGTAACCCTTGAAATGCACAAGCAGTGCCTTGTTTTGGCGACGATGCTCGTCGATCTCCAGTTCCTGCTCTGAACCTTCTATATTCACCCGATAGCAGGGATAATCGAGAATGTTCTCTATCGGTACGGTAAAGGAAATCAGCTTGAGCCAGCCCTTGATACCATGGACCCGACCTATTTGACCGAGCACCACCGCTTCGCCTTTGGCTTTGGCGCTACTCATAAGCTAAGTAACTCGCGCAAAGGGCCTTTAAGCCTCAGTAGTAGCGGTCTCAGTAACAGCCTTGGCCAAGGTAGAAACGCGAGGACTGAGCTGCGCACCCTGTGACTGCCAATAAGCCATGCGTTCTCGATCAAGGCGTAAACGCTCTTCCTGACCTGTAGCACGAGGATTAAAAAAGCCAATTCGCTCAATAAAACGGCCATCACGCGCCATGCGGCTATCGCTTACAGTAATGTGATAAAAAGGACGTTTCTTAGCGCCACCACGAGACAATCGAATCGTGACCATAAAGTTTTCCTGTCGTTCTAAAGTGTAAGATTTACGCGAGTTTGGGCAAAATTTGCCCTAATACAAATGTGCTCGGGTAAAAAGGCGGGTATTCTATGTTAATTGGGGTGTGATTGGAAGCGCAGAAGCACAGTATTTTCGCGGGCTAGACAGTCAAATCATGTGTGTTGACATGACAATTTCTGAGGTGGACAAGAAGTACCCTTTGAACAACTTAGAAGCGTGGAAAAGACCCCCCGCCGCCGGGAAAACCGCCACTACCACCCGGGCCCTGCATGCCGCCCAAGCCGCGCATCATATTAGCCATATTGCCGCCCTTCATCTTTTTCATTACCTTCTGCATCTGCTTGTGTTGCTTTAGCAAGCGATTCAGATCCTGAATTTGGGTGCCGGAACCCTGTGTTATGCGTCGCTTACGCGAGCCGTTCAGCACATCAGGATTAACTCTTTCACGCAGAGTCATAGAGTTAATAATGGCCTCCATGCGCCGAAACTGCGAATCATCGACCATCTTGGCTGTGCCGGGAGGCAAGCCACCCATACCGGGCATCTTGTCCATAATGCTGGCTACACCGCCCATGTTTTGCATTTGCTGCAGCTGCTCTTTGAAATCTTCCAGATCGAAGCCCTTGCCCTTCTTGATCTTGCGGGCCAGTTTTTCCGCCTTTTCTTTATCTACCTTTTTCTCAGCTTCTTCGATGAGAGACAGCATGTCTCCCATTCCCAGGATACGGGAGGCTATGCGGTCCGGATAAAACGGTTCCAGGGCATCGATTTTTTCGCCCATACCAATGAATTTGATGGGCTTGCCCGTAATATGCCGCACCGACAAAGCAGCACCACCTCTGGCATCACCATCGGCCTTGGTTAACACCACACCGGTTAGCGGCAGCGCATCGTTGAACGCCTTGGCGGTATTCGCCGCATCCTGACCGGTCATGGCGTCGACCACGAAAAGTGTTTCAACGGGGTTTAACTGGCTGTGTAGTTGACGGATCTCATCCATCATTTCCTGATCGATGGCCAAGCGACCCGCCGTATCCACGATCAACACATCAATGAATTTTCGTTTAGCCTCCGCCAGCGCTGCGGCGGCAATATCGCTTGGGGATTGACTGATGTCACTGGCAAAGAACTCGACGCCGACTTCCTTGGCCAGGGTCTGCAGCTGTTGAATTGCCGCAGGCCGGTACACATCGGCACTAACCAGCATGACGGATTTTTTGGCGTTCTGCTTCAGCCAACGCGACAGCTTGGCGGCCGTAGTGGTTTTACCTGCGCCCTGCAAACCCGCCATCAGCACTATTGCCGGTGGCGCAGCTTTTAGGTCCAGCTCGGCATTGGCCGAACCCATTATGGCTTCGAGTTCTGCCTGGACAATCTTAATAAAGGCCTGACCGGGGGTAAGGCTCTTGGATACTTCTTGACCAACCGCCCTTAGACTTACTCTATCGACAAAGTCTTTGACGACTACAAGTGCAACATCAGCTTCCAGCAGAGCGCGACGAACTTCTCGCAGGGCGTCCTGAATATTGGCCTCGGTTAGATTTGCCTTGCCCGTGAGTTTTCTAAACGTACCTGAAAGTCGATCTGTAAGGTTGTCGAACACTGTGGACCACCGCCTAACTTAGTTAATCTTGCAAAGGGACGACCAGAGAACTGGCCGGGGCTGCATTATAGCCAAACCTCAAGCCTTTAAAAAAGAACTTCAACCGCTAGTTTACATATGCGACACTTTCGTATTGAAAACAACTATCTCCACTAATCGTCTCTGGCAACGTCCAAGCCTGTATTCATAATGCAAGTTACTGTAATTTCCGGACTATTCGCTGTCTTCTTCTACTTGATGGGCTCTGTCTTTCAGGGAATGAATTTTGCCTCCAATAAAGACACGCGCAGCAAGGTGTTCATTTTTGGTGGTCTCGCGGTTTTCGCACATGCTATTAGTGCCTACGGTGTCATTAGTAGTATCGATGGCTTCCACTTTGGACTATTCGAAATTAGCACGCTAATTACCATGTCTATCTCGCTACTGGTCTTAATTAGCAGCCTTAGAAAACCTTTGGAGAATCTTTTCCTGGGTCTGTTTCCATTGGCCGCCATAAGCATCATGGCATCCTTGGCGATCCGCAGTGACTACCCGCCTACCAATATGAGTCTTAGCCTGGCAAGCCATGTACTAATCTCAATATTGGCTTATAGCTTCATAACTATTGCAGCACTACAGGCTGGTTTTCTGGCATACCAAAATCACCAATTGAAACAGGGCCACGCAGGTGGGCTGATTAGCAAACTTCCTTCACTGCAGGATATGGAAATATTCTTGTTCGATCTGGTGTGGGTTGGGCAGTTGTTACTGACTCTGACCATAGCCACCGCATTCCTGTTTTTTGACGATATCTGGGGCGTTGACGGCGTTATCCACAAGACTGTCTTTTCTCTACTTGCCTGGATCGTATTCGCGGTACTGCTATGGGGTCGTCACCAACTAGGGTGGCGGGGACAAACTGCAATTCGTGGCACCCTAATTGGATTCGCTCTATTAATAACAGCTTTTTACGGCGTTAAATTTGCGCTGGAATATATAATCAGTTGAACCCTCTCGCCACTTCCGTTGCCTGCATTGCCCAGCTATCGCCATCCAGAGCACGACATTAAATGAGCTCAGAAGAACCCACTTTAACCATGCTGCTTCTGTTTTTTGGATTACTGATTTGTGCTTCGGCGTATTTCTCCAGTTCAGAAACAGGCATGATGAGCCTAAATCGCTATCGCTTGAAGCATCTGGCACGAAATAAACATGCTGGTGCAAGTCGTGCAAGCAAATTACTCGAAAGCCCGGACAAGCTGATTGGGGTTATTTTAATCGGCAACAATTTCGTTAACTTTCTTGCGGCATCCATTGCTACGTCCATAGCCATAAAGATTTTTGGCGAACCATCCCCATTGATAACGGCGATTGTCCTAACACTTGTTGTATTGATTTTTGCAGAAGTTACGCCGAAAACTATAGCGGCACTGTATCCAGAAAAAATAGCCTACCCCTCTAGCTTTCTACTGATCTTATTGCTGAAAATACTATATCCAGTTGTGTGGATTGTTAATGTTGTTTCCAATGCTCTGGTCAGATTACTGGGCTTTAATTCAGAATCTGATAGTAGTCATGAACATCTGACATTCGAGGAACTTCGCACCGTAGTACATGAATCTGGAGAACGGCTGCCGCGAAAAAGGCAGGGCATGTTGTTGAATATTCTGGATCTGGAACACGTCACCGTCAACGATATTCTTGTACCCAGAAATGAAATCTTGGGCATCGATATAGAGGATGACATGGATGACATTCTGAACTTGATAGCTAGCAGTCAACACACGCGCATGCCGGTGTACAGGAATGAAATCGATCACATCGTAGGCATCTTCCACTTGCGTAGTGCAGGCAAATTGATTCGACTGGAGAACGTGAACAAAGCCGCGATCCTTCGCGAAACTACTGAACCCTATTTCATTCCAGAAAGCACGCCTCTACATACACAACTGGCAAAGTTTCAAAGAAAGAAACTACGCATGGCGGTGGTTGTAGACGAATACGGCGCCGTAAAAGGAATTGTAACGCTAGAGGATATCTTAGAGGAAATCGTAGGCGAATTTACCACCGACTTAGCCGACAGCAACAAGGACATACACCCGCAAGATGATGGCAGCTTTCTAATTGATGGGTCCGCCAGTGTTCGAGATATAAATCGAATATTGTCATGGCAGCTCGATAATAGCGGCGCAATAACCCTGAATGGTCTGATTACTGAAAAGCTGGAGTCCATACCTGACTCAGCGGTGTGCCTGCAGCTAGACGGCTACTATGCAGAAATTGTGCAGGTTAAAGACAATGTGATTCGTACCGTAAAGATGTGGGAAGCCAAACCTGTAGCAGATAAGTAAACAGCGGTGTTTTACTGATTCCCAATAAAGCCGAGCAAACACTAAACGCTACGCAGAATCCGTGCCTCTGTCTTGTCGATGGAGTCCAGGCCAGTCATTTGCCAAGACAGAATTTTTTGTTTCCCTGCGCCAGCGTCCGCCCGCGCTGCTACTGCTATTTTGTACTCTGCGCCTGCGTCCATCTGCCAAAATTGCCAGGCGTGTTTATCATCATTGCGTCGAGCGTCAAATTGGATGGATATTTTGTCAGTACCAGGGAACGAGTAAGAAAAATGTTGCAACGGAATGGCTAAACCCATCCCACAGGCTTTGATGTAAGCTTCTTTGAGGGTCCAAAGTTGGTAAAATCGAAATTGCTGTTGCGCCAGGGGCAGGCTTTGTAGCTCCATAGCCTCCTTGCTTGAAAAATAGCGCCCGGCAATGGCCGCGATGCGGCGCGACTTACCGCTGTACTCAATATCCACTCCAATGTCCGCGAACTTCGCCAGTGCTAAAACCAGCCTCTCTCCAGAGTGGGAAAGATTAAAAAACAAAGGCTCCGTTTGTTGCTCTGGGTGAATCGCTGGCTTGCCATATTCGTTATACGTAAAGCGCCACTCTGCCAAATCAATGGATTGATCATAGCAAGACAGTGCTGTGCGAATAAGAACGCGCCCTAATAGAAATTGTTTGCGGTGGCGATCGAATCGATAGCAATGAAAGCGAACAGAATCAGCTTCGCTTAACCATGAAAAAGAGCTGGCGCGAAGCTTTTCAAGATCGAAGTCTGCTTGATCTACATGCCACAGATGAATTTCCGAGTCTGCAATATTCAACCTAAGCATTAGTGACGATTTCCTTCGAAATTTTCGTTCATTTTTACCTGTGTAGCATCCTCTAATCGTCTTAGTACTAGCAGTTCTGGCATTGGCTTCTATCTCGACATTGCTCAACATTCGTAGACACAGTGTAATTGTTTCCTGGCGATACGAGATTCGCTTGGATAGGCAAAGGCGTTATTCACATAACGTATGCCTTCTAATTCAATAGACTGATTCACATGACTATGCCCATATACATGAATGTCGGGATTTAGCAGTTTTACCTGCCGGCCTAAATTTTCGCTACCAAGCACTGGATATACAGTTCGCATTTCCAGGGGAATTCGTTCGGGCATAACATCTATTCTTGGAAGAAAATGAGAGAAGCTTATCAACGTCTGATTCCCTGTTTCCAATCTGGGAATGTTTAAGTTAAGGAAGTATTCAGATACCTCATGACTTTCTTGCATGTGAGCGGGCCAGGAGCAAGCATGAAAATCTCTCCAGGCACGCCTTAGATACAGATCTGGTTCACCAAAAGAAAAGTCATACCAGGAAAAGAGTGGAACAAAGCTAATACCCTCATCTTCATAGATGCCCGTATGGATACCGCAGGCTGCGCAAAGAGAAGCTATGGCATCGAATTTGTCCAGCGAGCAATCGAAGTCTCCGTCTTGCACCCATAATTCATGATTACCCGGGACGAACAGTACCGTCTTAAAACTCTTTTGCAGCGAATTGAACACTTGCTCAAGTAAAGGCATCTTGTTTGACACATCGCCGGCCAATATCAAGATGTCCTCACTGTATTCGCCTGCAGTAAGACTCAGAATCCAATTCAGATTCTCTGCATAGTCCACGTGAATATCAGAAACCGCAAACACTCTCATGGATTTGTCTGTCCTCGCTTTACAGAATGGCTAACATGCTCTTTTATGAATTCTGCCAGCAGCAAATATTCATCACGGCGAGGATCGGATTTTCGCCAAGCCATGCCTATTTCTCTGGAGACATTTTCATTTGAAAAATACCTCACCTGCAGCTTGGTATCCCCTAGCACGTCAGCGTCGACGGAAATAGCGGGCAGCAGAGTGAGCCCTAGCCCATTGGCCACCATCTGCACCAATGTATGCAAACTGTTTCCCTGATACACCAAATTGGTATCGCTAGTGTCCAGCTTGCAGGCTTCCAAAGCATGATCTCGAAGACAATGGCCCTCTTCTAACAGCAGTAGACTCTCGCCACGCAGCTGTTGCTGCTTTACTTGCTGCAATTTTTCCAGGGCGTGACCGGGAGGCAAGCACAACAGGAACTCGTCCCTGAAAAGACTGACGGTTTCCATATCCGGCAAAGTATAGGGAAACGCCAAGATAATAAGGTCAAGTTGCCCCTGTTGCAGTTGCTGTAGTAGTTGCGCACTCATCTCCTCTTTTAAAAACAACTTTAGCTTACTAAAACGCTTACGTAGTTGTGAAAGAATCGACGGCAACAGGAATGGGCCAATAGTAGGAATGACACCGAGACGGAGATCGCCTGATAGGGGCGCCTCATGTGCGCGAGCGATGCCGACGAAATCCTCGACATCCCCCAAAATAATGCGCGCCTGTGCCAATAGCTTTTCCCCTAAGGCAGTGATCAGCACTGCCTTCTTGTTGCGCTCGAATATTTTCACGCCCAGCTGAGATTCTAATTCCTGAATAGCGGCACTGAGGGTGGATTGAGTGACATGACAGGCCAGGGCAGCCTTGCTGAAATGTCTATGCTCGGCCACAGCACAGAGGTATTTGAGCTGTTTAACGGAGGGATTCATGGCCAAAATAGTAATCGAAAAAAACGATCAAAGCATCAAAAAAAATCAATTAGATTTGATATAAGAAATCACGTAAGGTGGTGAACATGCATTAATCATGGGCCTGCAGCTTGTGCAAGTATGGGGCAGCAGTGGGTCAGGAACCGCTAAATTAGTAAAACCACCAGGAGAAGCAAGATGTCATTGAAGGGTTCAAAGACAGAAGAAAATTTAAAAGCAGCATTTGCTGGAGAATCACAGGCCAATCGCCGCTATTTGTATTTTGCACAAAAAGCCGACGTAGAGGGTTATAACGATGTTTCTGCGCTGTTCCGTTCCACTGCTGAAGGTGAAACTGGCCACGCACACGGACATTTGGAATATCTTGAAGAAGTTGGCGATCCGGCCACC
Organism: Gammaproteobacteria bacterium; assembly: GCA_021773355.1. GTDB lineage: Bacteria > Pseudomonadota > Gammaproteobacteria > Pseudomonadales > Pseudohongiellaceae > UBA9145. The sequence goes on from JAJFKE010000031.1 coordinate 108,538, forward strand.
GGACTTCCTATAGGCGGCACCGAAGACAATCTTAAGTCTGCTGTTGCTGGCGAAACACACGAATACACCGACATGTACCCGGGTATGGCTAAAGATGCACGCGATGAAGGCTTCGATGAAATTGCTGACTGGATGGAAACTCTGGCAAAAGCCGAGCGTTCACATGCGAACCGCTTTCAAAAAGCTTTGGATGCACTTGACGACTAAGTGTCTGTGACTGTCTAGGGTGCTGCCGTCACTCGGACGGAGCACTCTAGACTCAGCATTTTAGCAAGTTGCATGCTAAACCCAGGCTTTGCAAAGCTTAGAATTGTTAAACCATAGTTGAAATTCTTCGGATCACTTATGTCTGACCATAGTAGAGAGGGCGGTCTGGGCGCGCCTACCAGACACCCACTCAATCAAAACGGCCCCACCTTTTGGGACGAAAATGATCTAAATAAAGAACTAGAGCGCGTCTATGATATCTGCCACGGTTGCAGACGTTGTGTCAGCCTGTGTAACGCCTTTCCTACCCTGTTTGATCTGGTCGATGAGAGCGAAACCATGGAAGTCGATGGTGTGGATGTCGCGGATTACAGCAAAGTAGTGGACCAGTGCTATCTCTGCGACCTCTGCTATCTCACTAAATGTCCCTATGTTCCTCCCCACGAATGGAATGTCGACTTTCCTCATTTAATGCTGAGGGCGAAGGCGGTAAAATTCAAAAAAGGTGAGAGTAAATTCAGAGACAACTTGATTACCAGCACCGATATGATTGGCAAAGTGGCCTCACAACCCATCATTAATTCGCTAGTGAATACCGCAAACAGTAACGGCACGCTGCGCGGTCTGCTTGACAAGACTTTAGGCATTCACAAGCAGGCCAAACTTCCGCACTACACTAAGCAGCCAGCACGAAAAAAACTTACTGCTCACATTTATGATCCATCGGTAGCAAACAGGGAATCGGGCGATGAAGTCGTAAACGAAGGCGAAAGAGTAACGCTTTTTACCACTTGTTATTGCAACTATAACGAGCCATCTATTGCAGACAGCGTGGTAAAAATCCTGGAGCACAATAATGTCACGGTAAGTCTTGCCGCCAGAGAGCATTGCTGCGGTATGCCGAAACTTGAGTTAGGAGACCTGAAAACAGTGACCCAGCTTAAACAGAAAAATATCGCAGCCCTGTATGAGATGGTGCAGGCCGGGAATGTCATAGTAGCTGCTGTGCCCTCCTGTGTTCTCATGTTCAAACAAGAACTCCCGCTCATGTTCCCGGAAGATGAAAAAGTAAAAGCTGTGGCTGCTGCTTTTTATGATCCCTTCGAGTACTTGCATAAATTACACAAACAAGGAAAATTTAATACCAAGTTCAGGAATTCACTTGGCAAGGTAAGCTACCACGTTGCTTGTCATCAAAGAGTTCAGAACATTGGCCCCAAGACCAAGCAAATACTGGAGCTGATCGAAGAAACTGATGTAAAAAACATCGAGCGCTGCTCTGGTCACGACGGCACCTATGGCGTGAAGTCAGAGACCTTCGAATTTGCGAACAAGATAGCGCGCCCTATCGTAAAACAAATTAAAGACCAGGCACCTGATTATTACGGCAGTGATTGTCCCATCGCCGGCAAACACATCGAGAATAATCTAAACACTGAACAAAAAGCCATTCACCCGTTGGACCTACTGTGTCTGGCCTATGGTATCTGAGCAAGCAAACTTCAAGTTTAGGAACACTAGCGCATGAAAAAACTCAGCATCGACGATCTGATGAGCATCGAAGCCTATAGCGAACAGCGTCCAGTTATAAGACAGGCAATCATGGAGCACAAAAAGACCAGGCGACTCCCCCTGGGGCCTAACGCCATGCTACATTTCGAAGACTACATGGTAATGCGTTATCAGGTGTTGGAACTTATTCGTGTGGAAAAAATTAGCGCTGAAGCCGATCTACTGGAAGAACTGGCAGCTTACAATCCACTGATACCAGACGGCAAGAATCTAAAAGTTACTTTCATGCTGGAATATCCAAACGAGGAGGAACGTAAGGTTCGTCTGTCACAATTAATTGGCATAGAGGAACTCATTTCCATTCAAATCAATGGATTCGACCCCGTTTACCCCATTGCCAACGAAGACTTGCCTCGCTCCACCGACGAAAAAACGTCTTCTGTGCACTTCCTGCGTTTCGAATTCAGTGAGGAAATGATCGATGCAGCGAAACAAGGCGCCACATGGATCGTGCGTAGTGAGCATCAGAACTACCAATACAGCACAGACACAGTGCCCACCGAGGTCAGCAATTCTCTGCTGCGTGACTTCGACTAACACAGCCTTGCTTTTTCTCAGTCCTCCTTAAGCTCTGTTTAGTTGTTGCTATTCCGCCTTTCCGGTACCATCGAGACCCATTCGAGCAATAGTTCGGTAACAGCGAATTGCTGCAGGAAAACGGGCGCAAAATTTCAACAAGTTCATCTCTAAAAATACAGAGAAATACCAAGGAATTCGAAATGATACTAAATAGGTTTCCCCGCAACATTGTATGTCTTGTCGCTGCAGCCTGCCTCAGCAGTACTGCCACCGCTGACCACCATGGTAGCGGTCATGCGAGCTCGATCAAGATGATCGATTCAAACAGCCTCGGCATAGACCAATCCGAAATCCAAAGCATACGCGAAAAAATGCGGGCCGCTGTCGATGGCGGCTTCGTATCTGGCAATATTATCCTGGTTGGTAACAACGAGGGCGTGGGGGTTTTGGAAACCGTTGGTACACAAGGGCCAAATCAAAGCACAGAAATGAATGAGCAAACCATTTTCCGAATTTACTCCATGACCAAACCAATTGTCAGCGTCGCAACCATGAGCATGGTCGAAGATGGACTGATCGCAGTCAAAGACCCTGTTTCGAAGTACATTCCCGAATTCGCAAACATGAAAGTGATCAACGAAGAAACTGGTGATATTACTCCAGCGCAGAACGAGATGACCGTACAGGATTTGTTAACCCATGAATCGGGATTAATCTACGGCATATTTGATCCAGAAAGTGAATTAGGTCGTCAGTATTTTGCAGCGGGCTCTCTAAGGTTTGATATCACCGCGCTTGAATTAGCACAAAACCTGACCGCACTTCCCTTACGCTTCGAGCCCGGTACTAAGTGGAATTATTCACGCTCAACAGATGTACTCGGCGCCGTAATCGAAGTGGCTGCAGGCAAGTCGCTGGACGTTCTCTTGAAGGAAAGAATTTTCGATCCTCTGGGAATGGATGAAACTACTTTTTATGTAGAGGCGTCCAAGGCCGATCGCATCGCCAATCCAATTCACGGGGACATGGCTGACCCGCTGGACGTGCAACCCATGCTTTCAGGTGGTGGCGGTCTTCACTCCACAACAGAAGATTATGTGCGCTTTGCCAATATGCTTCTAAACGGTGGCGAGTACAACGGCGCGCGTATTATCGAAGAATCGACGCTGGACGCAATGCAGCAGAAATTTATCGGCGACGATGTAAATCGAGAAGCATTTTTCTTTGGTCCAACTGGCGATTGGGGATTGGGATTTCACCTGCAACCGATACCAGGAGCTGATAACGAAGGCCCTTTTAATTTCGGTTGGCAAGGTGTTGGCGGCACCGTGTTTATAGTAGACCCGGTCAATGATTTCTTTATGCTATACATGGCACAGGTTCGAGGCGGCCCAAGCGGCGCACCTATGGACCTAACTCAGTCACAACGAGTTGTTTATGAGGCAATGCTGGACTAAGACCCAGCCTTAAGAACGCAAAAGGTCAGCCAGAGTTTTTAGAAATGAGGACTGACCTTTTTTTCGACTAAAAATTGTCACACTAAAGCAATTAAGCCCGAGCCGACTAGCTAAGCAAATCGTATTTGCGTAAATATCCGCGAAGCTGGTGATAACTAAGATTCAGAAATTCAGCCGCCTTCTTTTGATTGAACTGATTCTGTTCCAACGCCTGATTTAGCAAATTGATCTCAAACTGTTGCACTTCATTTTTGAAATCAAAGGAATCTGCGCTGGATAGATCAGGAGTAGTGGGTCCAATTTTCCCAGCCGACAGGGTCAGTTCATCGCTAGCTGCCTGAGCACTGGCGCGTAATCGATAGGGAGATTCGAAGGGATTAAATACCAAGCGAGTGATATGACCCTCGCCGTTTTGATAGACGGCTCTTTCTATCACATTTTTCAGTTCACGGATGTTTCCCGGCCAGGAATATTTAGCAAGCGCTTTTTCGACCTTATCGGAAAACCCGGCAAAAAATTCTCCGCCAATCTCCTTCACCATGCCGACGGCGAAGTGCTCTGCCAGTATCAATATGTCTTCCGCACGCTCTCTTAGTGGTGGCAGAGTAACTACGTCGAAAGCGAGACGGTCTAAAAGGTCTTCGCGGAAGCGACCCTGACGTGCCAAATCCGGTAAATCTTCATTGGTCGCCGCCACGATGCGCACATCCACCGAGAGCGTTTCGTTTCCTCCTAAGCGTTCGAACTCGCCGTATTCAATTACCCGTAATATTTTTTCCTGTACTGCCATGGCGGTGTTGGCCAATTCATCGAGAAATAAGGTTCCACCGTCGGCACGCTCGAAATATCCCTTACGCTGTTTGCTGGCACCTGTGTAGGCACCGGCTTCATGACCAAATAACTGTGCTTCCAATAAAGTCTCACTCATTGCCGCACAATTGATCTTAAGAAAGGTCTGTTCCCAACGTTGAGACAGATAATGCAACCTGGCGGCCACCAGTTCTTTGCCCGTGCCACGCTCGCCAACGAACAGCACAGGCTTGTTTAATGGGGCCACATGGGAGATATGTTCCTGCATTTCCAGAAAACTGGCGGATTCGCCAATCATTCGCGGTGCTGAGGTCTGATCGCGCATACTAAACCAATAAATTCAATGACTTAAGTTTGCTCAGCTGTTCCATCCATGGCGCTTGTTGATCATCGGCTTGAACGGTTAGCTAAATTCGATATCGATAGTGAAAATTACCACTAGTTGCGTTATTTAGCTATCGCGAAAGAGATTAAGCCAACTTTACGATTTTTAATCAATAAATATCAATAGCTTAGAATTTCCCGATTGTTGGCACGCATTCTGCTCTCTAGTTAGTAAGCCAAGCTTTTGTGTGGCATCAGTGACTAACGGTACATTCGAGGTATCAGCAATGAGTATATTTAATAGACTATCCGACATTATCAATTCCAATATTAGTTCGCTGCTGGACAAGGCGGAAAATCCGGAAAAGATGATACGCATGGTTATTCAGGAGATGGAAGAAACCCTGGTTGAGGTTCGTAGCGGCACCGCCAAGGTTATCGCTGAGAAGAAAACCCTGACCCGTCGTGCCGAGCAATTAAAGAAGCAGGCACTGGACTGGGAAAGCAAAGCTGAGCTCGCTCTTTCCAAGGGGCGTGAAGACTTGGCAAAATCCGCACTTATGGAGAAATCCAATATCAACTCAAGTGTAGAGATTACTGTAAAGGATCTACATAAACTGGACCAGACTCTTGATAAACTTAGTGTTGAAATTGAAGCATTACAAGCAAAGCTCAATGATGCACGTGCTCGCCAGAAGACGATTGTCATGCGAACGACGGCCACTGAGTCTCGGCTGCATGTAAATAGACAGCTACACAGTTATTCTATTGACAATGCCATGGACAAATTTGAGTATTACGAGAAGAAAATCGACCAGATGGAAGGTCAGATGGATAGTATTCACATTGAGCAACGCGGCTTAAAGAGTGAATTCGACGAACTGGAAAGACAAGAATCCATTGACCAAGAACTGGAAGAATTAAAAAACAAACTTAAAGATCAATAGGCTTTCACGATGGGCATATTAGAGTTCGTTACTTCAATAGTGGCCATGGTACTCGGTGCCATTACGCTTTGGATATTTCTACTAAGAAAAGGTAGGCGTAGTGTACGTATCGAACCAGATGGTAAATACAATATGGGCGAATTATCAGCCATGGCTGAATCTCTGAAGGAGCGTATCGACATACTCGAATCGATACTAGACGCCGAAGTCCCAGATTGGAGAGAACAGAATGAAAACGGGCACGAGTAGGCTACGACTGAATCGAAAGAATGCGCGCTGGTTGGGAGTCTGCGCCGGCATAGCCGATTGGCTGGATGTTCCTACCGTGTTGGTCAGAATCATCTTCGTTGTTTGCGTAGTGTCTTGGCCTACACTGATAGTCGGCTACTTCCTGCTATATTTCTGTCTCGATAAAGATATTACGCCTGACAAGATGCGGAATTATTTCAGAAACGCCAGTACTGCCGAGCATTTTAGGGAGTTGGATTACCGCAAACCCATTTATAGAAATGAGCGTAACAAGCGAATCGCTGGTGTCTGTAGTGGTATTGCCGATTACTTTGAAGTTAGCGCATTCGCTGTAAGAGCGGTTACTCTATTTTCACTCTTTCTATTCGGTCCATTCACATTCTGGGCTTACATCATCTGTATCTTCGTATTCGAACCCGACCCCCATGTTACACCTGGTCGTCGGCATGAGAAGAGAGCGCAGCGCCGACAGCGCAGGGAAGAAAGACGCGCTAGAAGAAAGCAGCGCAAGAGTTATGTGAACGAGGAATATCAGCAATTCGCTGATGATAATGATAATTCAGCCTATGCCGAAGCCAGCGCATCCTTCTATGAAGAAGCGGCAGAGGCGCCTCCTACGCAGGGCGACGAGCAAGCAGGCACAAAATATTCTCGCGAAAAATGCACAGAAATATACAACTCCCTGGAATTACGCTTGCGAGAAATTGAAGCCTATATGACCTCCAAGAGATTTCGACTGCATTGTGAGATCAATCGAATCTAGGCGACGCAGCTTGTATTTCGTCAGCGGTTTTCCCCAGCGCCTTAAAGCAGTACACTAACACCATAGATTCGAGCGAAGAGACCCTAAACTAATAGTTGTTAGCCGAGGATTTTTCCGCAGTACATCACCGGTGTGAATAATGAAGTTTTGCCATCAATGTGCAGGTTCTCTGGTCCTTCGTATACCCGAAGGCGATGATAAACCACGTCACTGTTGTACCGAATGCGATAGCATTTATTACCTAAACCCAAAAAATGTAGTAGGCACACTGCCTTTCTACGGTAAAAAAGTATTGCTTTGCAAGAGAGCCATACAACCCAGAATGGGAAAATGGACACTGCCGGCCGGGTTTATGGAAAACGGGGAATCCAGTCTCAATGGGGCCATACGTGAGACCACCGAGGAGGCTGGCGCATCTGTGTTGGTGCGCAGTGATAGTCTGTACACATTGTTTAATCTGCCATCGATCAATCAAGTATATATGTTCTTCAGGGCCGAATTGGCCAACCTTGATTTTGCGGCAGGAGTTGAATCGGACGAAGTGGCTCTATTTAGCGAACAAGAAATCCCCTGGCAGGAAATTGCTTTTCCTGTGGTTAAAAGCACGCTGGAACATTACTTCGAAGATTTAAGAAAACAACAGTTCCCGGTAAGAATGTTCGACGTGCACCATGAGGAAGACAGAAAAATTACAACTCATCTGATCAGCGAGAGTAATCCAGGCTGAATTTAGTCTTACTATTTAGTCGAAACTCTCTGTTTTAGTCGATACTCTCTGTTCGAATGACCGAGTATGCCACTTCCTCATAAGGGTGGGATTCTTTCATTGCTTGGACAGCGGACGCAAGCAACTCCTCGGTGCAGACCATTTCTACTTTGTACTCAATCACGGTTTCCAGCTTGTCATGTTCACCCACGAAGGGTTCACTGCCTGCCCCGGGCCGAAACTGCCCCCTGCCCAAGGTTTGCCAGGCACAGCTATCATAATCTCCAACTTTTCCTGCACCGGCTGCAAACATAGCCTGCTTAACATCCTCTAGATGGGATTCCGGTACATAGAATTCAATTTTCAACAAACGAGCACTGTTCATTCTTATAGCCCAGCGATAAGAATCGCATCCAGAGTGACAGCAATTATTCTCAGTCCAACCATTTTCTAGCATTACGGAACATTCGCATGCTAGGAGCATCTTCTGCCCAGTCTAATGGATGCCAAGAATTCTGACTTGCACGGAATACGCGTTCGGGATGCGGCATCATAATAGTAACCCGCCCATCGCGAGTGCATATCCCAGCAATACCGTCTGGTGATCCATTAGGGTTTGCTGGGTAGTGTTCTGCCGTTTCCCCGTGGTTGTTCACATAGCGAATAGCTATCCCATTCAAGGCCTGGATTTTTTGTAAGTCGTCAGCTGCTGCGAATTCTGCCAGACCCTCTCCATGAGCAACGGGCAAGGGAAACCTGGATCCTTCCATGCCTTGAAGAAAGGCCGAGTTGGAAATTTCGATCCTGACCAGACTCAATCTACCTTCGAACTGTTCAGAGCGATTGCGCGCGAAGCTGGGCCAATGCTCGGCACCTGGTATCAATCCATGCAATAGTGAAACCATCTGGCAGCCGTTACAGACACCAAGGGAAAGTGTATTCGGATTGTTAAAGAAGTTTTTAAATTGTTCTCTGAGTTGATCATTAAACAATATTGACTTCGCCCAACCACCACCCGCGCCCAGCACATCGCCGTAGGAAAAACCACCGCAGGCGACCATGACATTGAAACTATTCAAGCTGACTCTGCCGCTGATCAAGTCCGTCATGTGCACATCAATCGCATCGAAACGGGCACGGTCAAATGCAGCAGCCATTTCAATCTGACCATTCACACCCTGCTCTCTTAATACCGCGACTCTTGGCCTGGCGTGGGTATTAATATAGGCCGCGGTAATATCTTCATTTAGTTCGAAATTTAATGCGATATTCAAACCCGGATCAGCGGCGTCTAAAATTTGATCGTATTCTTCTTTAGCGCAATCTGAATTATCCCTAAGTGTTTGCATATGGTAGCTGGTTGCAGACCATAGGCGCTGTAGTTCAATTCGACTCTGGGAAAACAGCAGCTTATCATCTTGGTAAATGTTAACGGAATCGTCTTCGTTTGGCCGTGCCACTTCATGCATACAATCAGACAGACCGTGAAGCTTTGCGATTGCCATGATAGTTTTTACATTCTCACGTCTGACTTGAATGACGGAGCCAAGCTCCTCATTAAATAGTGCAGCCAGAGACGATTGCCGATTACTCAATTCTCGAAGTTGGATATCCAGGCCACAGTGTGCGGAGAATGCCATCTCGGCAAGGGCCGCTAAAAGCCCGCCATCAGAACGATCGTGATAGGCGAGCAGCAAATCTTTATTTCGGCACTCCCCAATAAAATTAAAAAATCCAAGCAGATCGAGCGGATCGTCCAAATCCGGCGCGATCCCCTGCATTTGTTCATACACCTGGCTCAATGCGGAACCACCCAGTCGGTTTTTGCCTCTACCCAAATCGATCAGCAGCAGACAGCTATCCCCTTGATCGGTTTGCAATTGTGGGGTCAATGTCTTGCGAATATCTTGTACGGGAGCGAAGGCGGACACCACTAGAGAGAGCGGTGCCGTGTTGCTGTGTTTACCTTTTTCGTCACTCCATACCGTGCGCATAGACATGGAATCCTTACCTACAGGTATGCAAATACCCAACTTGGGGCACAGGTCCATTGCCACAGCCTGTACCGTCGCAAACAATTTTTGATCTTCGCTGCCGTGTCCTGCTGCTACCATCCAGTTAGCAGACAATTTAACGTCACCGAGCTTCTCGATTGACGCACAGGCAATATTGGTAATAGATTCAGCAATCGCCATTCGACCGGAGGCGGCGGCATCAAATAGCGCAAGTGGAGCCCGTTCGCCCATGGCCATCGCCTCACCTGTGTGGGCACAGTAACTGGTCGCAGTAACTGCCGCATCCGCAACCGGCACCTGCCAGGGCCCTACCATCTGATCACGATGAACAAGTCCGGTAATGGTTCGGTCACCAATGGTGATTAAGAAATTCTTGCTGGCAACTGTGGGCAGAGACAAAACGCGGTTGATGGATTCGCCCACATCTTTATCATCGGTATTAAAGTCAGAGGCAGCCAAGCAACCGGACTGCACATCGCGATGCATCTTGGGTGGTTTCCCAAACAATAGCTCCATGGGCAAATCAATTGGGCTATTCTCGAAATGGCTATCCGTCAGCCGAATATGGTGCTTTTCGGTGGTTTCGCCGACTACGGAAAACGGGCATCGTTCGCGTTCACAGATAGCAGTAAACTTATTCAAATCCTCTGGACTCACTGCCATCACGTATCGTTCCTGAGCCTCGTTGCACCAGATCTCCAGTGGTGACATCTGGGTTTCAGCGTTGGGAATATCACGAAGCCTGAAAACCCCGCCTGTGCCCCCGTCTTTAACCAGCTCAGGGAGGGCGTTGGATAATCCTCCAGCGCCGACATCGTGGATAAATGAAATTGGATTGTTATCACCTAGCTGCCAACATTGATCGATGACCTCCTGACAGCGGCGCTCCATCTCGGCATTTTCGCGCTGCACAGATGCGAAGTCTAAATCTTCATTCCCGGAACCGGAAGCCATGGATGATGCTGCTCCGCCGCCCAAGCCGATAAGCATTGCCGGGCCACCTAAAACGATTAGCTTGGCACCGACCGCAATTTTGCCCTTTTCAACATGGGAATCACGAATATTGCCAATACCACCGGCAATCATGATTGGCTTATGGTAACCACGGACCTCTGACTGCCCTGCCTCATTAACTACGCTCTGTTCAAAACTACGGAAATAGCCACATAGTGCCGGACGCCCGTATTCATTATTGAAGGAAGCTCCACCAATAGGGCCCTCCAACATGATATCCAGTGCCGATGCTATATGGGCGGGCTTACCGAATTCCCGTTCCCAGGGTTGCGGGTAGTCGGGAATTTTTAGATTAGAAACGCTGAAACCAGTCAGCCCTGCCTTCGGCTTCGATCCCTTGCCGGTGGCCCCTTCATCTCGAATCTCGCCTCCCGAGCCTGTGGATGCGCCAGGAAATGGGGCTATTGCAGTGGGGTGGTTATGGGTTTCCACCTTCATTAAGATGTGCACGGCTTCATCAACAAAAGCATATTGCCTGGAGGCGGGATCGGGAAAAAAGCGCGAACTTTCATGGCCTCGCATTACCGCAGCGTTGTCCGAATAAGCGGACAGAACGCCCTCCGGCGATTGCGCATGGGTATTACGAATCATGGCAAACAAGGAATGCTGTTGCTGTTTACCGTCGATAGTCCAATCTGCGTTAAAAATCTTGTGACGACAGTGTTCGGAATTTGCCTGAGCGAACATCATCAATTCAATATCGTTGGGATTGCGATTCAGTGTGGAAAATTGTTCGAACAGGTAATCTATCTCGTCTTCCGCCAGAGCCAAACCCAACTGAGTATTGGCCTGGCTGAGAGCTCCCCGCCCTTCGCCAAGAATATCAATCGACAGCATCGGCTCAGGCTGGGCATGACGGAAAAGACAACTGGCCTCTGCAACTTCATCAAGTACGGCTTGGGTCATGCGATCGTGCAGTAAGCCATCCAGCGTCGCAAGCTCCGCATCGCTCAAGGATTGTTTCAACTCAATGGAAAATACTATTCCTCTCTCAACTCGGTCGACTTTTTTCAAGCCACAATTGTGAAGAATATCGGTGGCTTTGCTGGACCAGGGGGAAATGGTTCCGGGTCTGGGAACTACAACTCTGGTGAGCAATTGACCTTGGTCGTTCGCGTTCAAGCCTGTTTCAATATGGCTGCCGTAATGCAATAGGGATTGAAGTATCTCAGCTTCGTGCTCACCGAGTTGCTCTGTGCAGTCAAGCAGGTGTACAAATTGAACACTGAATGCGTTTACTAGAGGGAGTTGGACCTGGAGGTTGCGTAGTAATTTGGAAGATTTGAATGCAGAAAGAGCTGCAGCTCCAAACATCACTTGCATTGAGGGTGTCCCAACTCTTTGAGCGCTTAGATTTGTCTAAATCAGCTGATTTATGGAGCGGCAATGATAATAGATTTAGCCATTGAATTCAGAAAAATGTGGGGTAATTTTCATAAACCGAGCAGCTATGATTGTCGTCTTGTCTACTGATTCGATATATAACGCCCGTCTTCTCGGGATACAATTTCATTTCCCTGTTGATCTTCAACCCAGAAATCAACGTGTGACAGTGTGGTGATGTCTTGCTTGCTTTGATTGAATACGGGTGTAGCCATCACGGTATAGGATTCCCCGGCTCGCGCATTGAACCTAAGAGTTCGACTGAGATTTTCACGGTTACGAGCATAGTCGAGCATCGCCGGAGCAAGGCCTCTTCGACTGCCTAAATCCCAGGAAAAATAGACTCTTATATCGTGAAAACCTGGTGAGATTTGTATGGCACGATACTGCTCACTATTTTGGATAGGGATACCATCAACTTCCATGAATCGAACGGTATCGGTGTAACGATTAATGATTTCGGTTCGTCGGAAGCTGCGCCCCTCCACGGTTGAGAGCTGCATGTCCTGACGGAGGTCGCCCATATAGGCTTTATAGGGAGTCGCAGTAGCACATGCCGCCAGAATCAGCAGCGCTGCGGATAGAGTTATTAGTTTGCGTGTGCTTGTTACCGTAATCATAAAGAATACTTTGCCTCTAAAGTGGGCAATTGCAGAGTTTTATACAAGCTGCGTCCAAATTTGGCAAGTTATTTACTGGCCCGTCGCTCCTTAAAGAAATTCTGCATTAGCGCTGAACAGTCATCAGCAAGCACCCCCTCCAAAAACGACATCCGGTGATTATAGTGCTGTGTATCGAGAACAGACGCCTGGCTTACTGCAGCGCCGGCCCTGGGTTCTCTGGCTCCAAAAACAAGCCTGTCTACCCGGGCATGTATCATGGCGCCCAGACACATCGTACATGGCTCGATAGTAACATACAGAGTTGTATCGGGCAGACGGTAATTATTTCTGAATTGTGACGCGCTTCTTAATGCAACTATCTCAGCGTGCGCAGTTGGGTCACAGGCCCGGATAGGCTGATTGAATCCCCTACCTATTATCTCATCGTCCTGCACCACGATAGCACCCACAGGTACTTCGCCGGCATCTGCTGCCTGCTGCGCCAGCATGAGCGCCTGCCGCATCCAATGTTCATGTACCTCATGATTTTGATCTAATTCAGGCACCATGACTAATCTTATACTGATTTACTTGAATAGTGATTAACCGTATACAGACCAACAGAAACAGCTGGCCCAATACCAAATGCAAACATTAGAGTTCCCACACCCACAGTACCGCCCAACAACCAGCCAAATATCACTACGGTCAGCTCTATGGCTGTGCGGACTCGCGCCACTGGCTGAGCCGTGATTCGTTGCAAGCCCGTCATCAACCCGTCTCTTGGCCCGGGTCCCAGATTTGCAATCAAGTATAGACCACTACCTAAACCAACAAGCAAAATTCCGAATACCCCCTCAGTCACTTTCAATAGATACAAATCCGGTTGTGGTAGATAGGGCAACGACAATTCTATGGCGATGGAGATTATTACCGCGTTGAGCAATGTACCCAAGCCGGGAGTCTGTTTTAGAGGAATCCAAAGCAGTAGTACGGCGAGACTAGTAAGAAAAGTTGTCACTCCAATACTCCAACCAGTAATTACCGATATCCCTTGTGACAAAACAGTCCAAGGGCTTACACCGGCACCGGCAGCTATCAAAAGAGCTTCACCCAAGCCGAAAATTGTCAGTCCAACACACAGTACGCTGAGTGTCAGCACTGGAGGCTTAAAATTTAGAGCACGATCAGAGCTCCAACGTACTTTGGGAATGGCTTTTACCAAGAACAACTTCATCACATCACTTCGTTTTTAATAGTCAATTAGGGATTAGGAATAGCTGACCGATTGCAAGAAAGGCAAGCTAAGAACTAAGGACTCGGTTTGCGGCTTATTCGAAAAAGCAGATTTTGTTGCCGTCCAAATCTCGCGCGTAGGCAGAGTAGCGATCGGAGCGAACACCAGGGGCGCCTTCATCCACCCCACCTAATTGGACAGCGAGGGCATGCATAGCCGATACTTGTTCGGCGCTATCAAGCTGAAATCCGCACATTGTTCCGTTACCGACTGTGGCGGGGTTTTCATCAAAAGGTTCCGCAACAGCGAACAGAAAATCTTCTCCTATCCACAAAGTCATGCGACCTTCGTTCGGATGGCGTTGGATATCCATACCCTGGAATAGGCTATCGTAAAATGCTATCGCCGCTGCCATGTCATTGGTTCCAAAGACGAAGTAACTCATTTTCATGTTGACCGATTGCTCCCACTCGATTGCAAACGAGCCATTTTTACGAATTAATATCAATGGCTTACTTGTTAGTGTGAGCGGTAATACCATGAAAAATACCATGCTCAAAAATTTCTTCAAATAAGTTCATTTTTTTCATAAATCCGCAAGTGCTCAATGTCTCACTCAAACACCATTCCGTGAGGATATCCAGTTTGATGGTGCAAGCCTAGTTAGTGTGCGTCCAAAAAACATGTTGCTATAGTCCCATTTTGGGACTAGTATCATGAATACATGAGAATCATCGCACTGTCGACACTAAAAGCCTTCTGGGAAGAAAACCCGGAATATCAGGATGCCAAAGAGCCAACACTGGCTTGGCACCGTCATACCCTACATGCCGATTGGAGCTCACCTGCAGAGGTAAAGCAGGACTTCAGGAACGCGAGCATCCTCAAGAATGGCCGGGTGGTGTTCAATATTGCGGGGAACAAGTATCGACTTGTTGTCTGGATAAACTACGCCTATCGCGTCGTATACATCCGCTTTATTGGCACCCACTCGCAGTATGACAAGATTGATGTGCAAACCATTTAACTGCCGGAGGATTAACGATGGATATCAAACCGATTAAAACTGATGCCGACTACCGAGCGGCATTAAAAGAAATTGAAAGCCTGATGATGGCTGGGCCAGACACCCCAGAAGGTGAAAAGCTGGATGTCATGGTTACTCTTATTGAGGCTTATGAAGCCAAGCACTTCCCGATGGACTTGCCTGACCCTGTTGAGGCAATCAAGTTCGAAATGGAACGCAAGGGCTTAACCGTAAAAGACCTGGAGCCCATGATCGGCAAAAGCAATCGTGTATACGAGATCCTCAATCACAAACGTTCACTGACCTTGAAGATGATCTGGAAACTTCACGAAGGCTTGGGTATTCCAGCTGAGTCGCTGATCAAACCGCCTCAAGCTCATGCCTAAACAATATCGCAGCAGAGATAAGCTTCGTGATATCTCCGCTATCGATTCGAGGCTATCTGAACTTGAACGGCAAAAGTAGCAACTCATCGCACTCAGAGAGGAACTGCAAAAATCGAAGCCAGCGACTCCCGTTTCAGATTCATTCTCTCCAGAACAAAAGATTGAGGTTTTCAGAAACCTGTTTCGTGGTCGCACCGATATTTTTGCCAATCGCTGGCAAAGCCAAAAAGGACGAAGCGGCTATTCCGTGGCCTGTAACAATGAGTGGGTTCAGGGTATCTGCAACAAACCGAGGATCAAATGCCAAGACTGCAATCACCGCCAGTTTAGCGAGTTAGATGATCAGGTGATCTATCGCCACTTGGCAGGACAGCAGGTTGTTGGCCTGTACCCATTGCTCCATGACAATACCTGCCACTTGCTGGCCGCCGATTTCGACAAAGAAAACTGGCAAGATGAAGTAAAAGCGATGTCCAGAGCTTGTACCGAATATGGTGTGCCTCACGCAGTAGAGATTTCACGCTCCGGAAATAGCGCGCACCTATGGATATTTTTTGATAACAAGGTTCCCGCTAACGAAGCTCGCTTACTGGGTTTTGGACTACTTGATAAAGCGATGGAGGTTTTTCCAAACCTGTCTTTCGATTCGTATGACAGATTATTTCCCAATCAGGACATTCTGCCTGAAGGAGGATTCGGCAACTTAATTGCATTACCACTACAGCGCGAAGCAAGACTCACGGGAAATAGCTCATTTGTCGACGCAGAATTGAATGTCATTGAAGACCAATGGCAGTACCTCGCACAAATAAAGATGCTTTCCAGGCAGGATATAAATAAGCTACTTTCTCAGATTTCTCCCAACGCAAACCTGGTTTCAGAGCAGGACGTTATCGATACCAGACCACCCTGGGAGATAACAGCCAAACCCAAGCCCCTGGCTTTGGAAAGCCCAGCTCAACAGATAACCATAACGCTGGCCAACCATATCTACTTTGAGATGAAGGCGCTGCCAAGCGCCCTTTCAGCAAGATTAAGGCGTCTAGCCAGCTTTTCGAATCCGGTTTTCTTTAAAATACAGGCGCTTCGCTTTTCTACCCACGGCATCCCGCGATTCATTTCTTGCGCACGCATTGAACGTGGCTACTTGCCATTGCCTCGCGGGTGTTTGGATGATGCACTCGCGTTATTGAGAGAGAATAATATAGACGTTCAAATCGATGACAAGCGTGAATTGGGCACTAAGCTTTCAGGCATGAAGCCATTGTTAACATTGAGGAAAAATCAGCAGACCGCCGTTAAAGAAATGAGCAAGCACGACGCAGGAATACTGCACGCCCCTACAGCGTTTGGAAAAACCGTAACGGCTATCGGAATGATCGCCAAGCGCAATACAAACACGCTCATTCTTGTGCACAGTCGCCAACTGCTTGATCAATGGCAGGAAAGACTGCGCTCGTTTTTGCCAGAAGCGGAGATCGGCGTCATCCGCGGCGGAAAGAAAAAGCCGACCGGAATCATTGATATAGCGACGTATCAAAGCCTGATTAACAAGAAAAACAATACCATTTCTCCCATTGTTCAGGACTATGGGCATGTGGTAGTTGATGAATGCCACCACGTATCCGCGCCGCGCTTTGAAATGGTATTGAACGAAGTTCGAGCGAAATATGTGCTCGGCCTTACTGCTACCCCAGAAAGACAGGACGGCCACCAGAAGATCATCTTTATGGCTACCGGCCCCATACTGCACAAAGTTAAAAGCTCAAGTGAAGGGAAGTTCGAGCAAGAAGTACAAGTCCATCAGCGCTATGATGCGCCCCCGCTGCATCTTACCCGGCCCGAGGAGCATCCAAAAATTACAGATGCCTACCGATGGATAATGGAAAACGAAAATCGTACACAGCGAATTGTGTCAGATGTGATCAACAATGTTCGCGAAGGCAGGCACCCAATCGTCCTCACTGAAAGACGCAAACACGCGGGAATGATTGACAACCTTCTCAATGAAAGCGGTATTGACTCTGTCATATTGAAAGGTGCAATGAGAGCCGCTGAACGCAAGCGTGTTGACGAGTATTTGCATTCGGCGCAAGCTGTGGTCGCCACTGGAAAGTAGGTGGGAGAAGGTTTTGACCTGCCCAGGCTGGATACACTGTTTCTTGCCATGCCCATCGCCTGGAAAGGTTCGTTGGCGCAATATGCAGGGAGGATTCATCGGGAATCAGACGGTAAAACGCAAGTAACGATTCACGACTACGTTGACTACGGTCTTCCCATGCTCCAACGCATGTTCAATAAGCGCGAAAAAAGCTACAAGACGATGGGCTATACCATCCTATTCTCAGGTGAATCAGCCAGCACGGATAAGGCAAAGCAATTGGAAGCTGTGCTGGTATAGCCGGTTTCCGGATTGCTCCAGAGCACACGCAGTTCAAGCGATCTGATACCATGCCAGCATCAATTTTCCTCTCATGGTATCGATATTTTCTGCCATGCTACACGCAATAAATACCATAAAAAATACCGTTGATGATGCAGATTATATTATTGACTAAAGTCATTTTGTTATTATTTTACAATGAGTTATGAATTCATCCTACTCCCACTCGATGGTGGCGGGTGGTTTGCTGGAAATATCATAGGCAACGCGAGAAACATCGGCGATCTCATTCATGATTCTATTTGAAATGGTCTCCAGTAGCTCAGGATCGAGGCGTGCCCAACGCGCGGTCATGAAATCAATAGTTTCCACAGCGCGCAAGGTAATCACATAGGCGTATCGACGCGCATCGCCCACTACCCCTACTGACTTAACCGGTAAGAACACGGCAAATGCCTGGCTCACTTTGTTGTAGCAATCCCAGCCACGTAGCTCTTCCATAAAGATGGCATCGGCCTGACGCAATATATCGCAGTACTCTTTCCTTACCTCTCCCAAGACTCGCACACCCAGACCTGGGCCCGGGAAGGGATGTCGATATACCATGTCATAGGGCAGACCAAGCTCCAGTCCTATTTTTCGAACTTCGTCCTTAAACAGTTCCCGAAGTGGCTCGACCAGTTCCATTTTCATGTCATCAGGCAGACCACCTACATTGTGATGGGATTTAATCACATGGGCCTTCCCTGTTTTTGAGCCAGCTGATTCGATGACATCGGGGTAGATCGTGCCCTGGGCCAGCCAGTTTACATGTTTGAGCTTGGTTGCTTCTTCATCAAATACCTCTATGAAGGTATTACCGATAATCTTGCGTTTTTGTTCCGGTTCATCGACGCCGGCCAGCTTACTCAGGAAACGATCCTCCGCATCCACTCGTATTACCCGCACCCCCATATTCTTGGCGAAGGTGGCCATTACTTGATCGCCTTCGCTTAGTCTTAGCAATCCATTGTCGACAAAGACGCAGGTTAACTGATCTCCAATCGCCTTGTGCAATAAAGCAGCCACTACCGAGGAATCGACTCCGCCCGAGAGACCCAGAAGCACCTTGTCCGTACCCACTTTTTCGCGAACCTTAGCGATGGCGTCTTCGATAATACTGGCGGAAGTCCAAAGCGATTCACAGCCACATATGCCATGACAGAACCGCTCTAGAATTCGCTGACCCTGTAAGGTATGCGTAACCTCCGGATGAAATTGAATACCATAGAATGCGCGTGATTCGTCACACATAGCGGCAATAGGCGCACTCTCCGTCGAGGCGATCAGACTAAAGCCAGGAGGAACTTCGGTGACCTTGTCACCATGACTCATCCACACATCCAATTGTGGATCGCCGCTGGAGTTAATCCTATCCTCGATACCATCCAGTAATTTATTCGCTGCGATCACATCGACCTGAGCAAAACCAAATTCAGATTTAGCGGAGGACTCTACCTTACCGGAAAACTGTTCCGCCATGGTCTGCATGCCATAACAAATCCCCAGTATTGGCTTACCTGCATCGTAGATGAAATCAGGAGGACGCGGTGATTCGTTGGTATTCGCCGACTCAGGACTGCCGGAAAAAATAATCCCTTGTGGATCGAATTTCTGAAACAAGTCCTCATCAACCGAGTAATCCCATATCTCACAATAAACACCCAGCTCGCGAACTCGTCGCGCAATTAATTGAGTGTATTGAGAACCAAAATCCAGAATAAGAATCTTCTGGCTATGAATATTAGTTGTTGTCATGAAGTTCTATTTTAATTCCATTATTGAAGCACTTAATCCCATCACAGTACCGACGATCTAGAGAAGAGTTCTATAGGGGTAGAAGACGAGGCAAAGATAGTTACGAAAGCGGAGCGTACACGAAGTACGTGAGCATTTTGTAACTATCTTTAACGAAGGATTATGCTCCTATAGGGCTCTTATGAAACTCTGTAATTGGGGGCTTCTTTGGTGATACTTACATCGTGAACGTGAGATTCATTCATGCCCGACGCGGTAATTTTCACAAACTGCGTCTTGGTCCGCATTTCCTCAATATTTGCCGAACCTGTATAGCCCATACTGGAACGCAGCCCGCCCATTAACTGATGAACAATAGCTGACATAGTACCCTTGTAAGGTACTCTGCCCTCTATGCCTTCGGGTACGAGTTTCTCTGTACCTGAATCCACATCCTGAAAATATCGATCGCTTGAGCCCTGTGAATGAGACATGGCCCCTAAGGATCCCATTCCGCGATAGGCTTTGTAACTTCGACCCTGGTAGAGTTCAACTTCACCCGGGGCTTCTTCTGATCCGGCAAGCAGGCTACCCACCATTACCACATGGGCACCGGCGGCAATAACTTTAGCTATGTCGCCGGAATAGCGAATGCCTCCATCGGAAATTACACAGACATCTGTGTCTTTTAGCGCTTCTACTACATTGGCTACTGCTGAGATTTGTGGCACACCAACGCCGGTTACAATCCTGGTAGTACAAATTGAACCGGGGCCGATTCCTACCTTAACTGCATCGGCACCAGCCTTGACTAAATCTCGTGCCGCATCTGCAGTAGCGATATTGCCACCTATAACTGAAATTTCAGGGTACTTGGTCTTAATAGTTTTCACTTGATCCAGTACGAACTGCGAATGACCATGGGCGGTATCGACTATCACGATGTCTACACCCGCTTCGATTATTGCCGCTATTCTATCAGCCGAGTCTGGACCTGTTCCTACAGCTGCAGCGGCACGTAGTCTGCCGAGTTCATCTTTACAGGCATTGGGAAAATCTTCAGATTTACGAATATCCTTCAAGGTTATTAAGCCGCGAAGTCCGAAATTATCATCTACCACCAGAATTTTTTCTATTCGATGTCTATGAAGCAGCTCTTTCACATCATCCAACTTGAAGTCTTCTTTGACTGTTACCAGACGTTCTTTAACCGTCATTATAGACGCTACCTTTGCATCCAGATTCGCTTCAAATCGCACATCACGACTAGTAACAATCCCCACAAGCCCAGAGCCATCTAAAACTGGCATACCTGAAATATCGTACTCCTGCATTAGGGCAACTAAATCTCTAATAGTTGCATCGGCCGAAATGGTTATCGGATCCTTTACCACACCACTTTCATATTTCTTTACGAGACGAACTTCTCGTGCCTGCTGTTCCGCACTCATACTCTTATGCAGTACACCCAAGCCGCCCTCTTGTGCCATAGCAATAGCGAGACGGGACTCGGTGACCGTGTCCATCGCAGATGATACGAGAGGAATATTGAGCGCGATAGAACGCGTCAACTGAGTGTTAAGTGCTACTGTTTTAGGAAGAACAACGGAGTGGGCAGGCAGAAGTAGAACATCATCAAATGTTAAAGCCTCTTCAGCGATACGTAACATGAGATTACCACCATCTACAAAACGGGGATTATACAGAGAGTCAGGGTGCTTGTATAGATTCTGCTGGAAGCTTTGTTCTATTAGCTGGCGCGCTGCAGATTTTCAATGCAGAGCCTGCGTGAATAGATACCGCGCGCCATTGGAATCGTCACCCATAAGGAAAAATAGACCCACCCTGCCAAGGATATGGAATCGCCCAGAGTCAATGCCACTATACAGGATAGCAGCGCTGTAGAAGCTACCACCGACCAAGTAACACAGGCGAGCTTGCAGAATGCTATTTCGTATTCGTTAAGAACAAGGTCACGATGCTGCCTGAGTGAATTTTGATACAGGGCTATGATAATAAAGGACAGGGCGATTAAACCCAGAGCAAAATAGATGAACAAATTTACTGCGTCTGATAATTCCATATCGGGAAGCGAAGTCTGTAGATATCCTCTGGACAAATAGCTAACGCTGAGCTGTACCATCAGCTTTATTGGATACACGAATATAAGAACCAGCATGACCAAACCTAAACTAAGGTAAAGAGTGATTCGATCCTGCAAGCCAAATGTTCGACTCCAGATTGAATGCGCGACCCAGATAGAGCCAATGATGGTAGCGCTGACTATAAAGGCGGGAATATCTTGTGAGAGCAGGAGTAGCTCTTGAACGGATTCCGGGATTTCATCGATGCTAATTACCAGCATGGTAAATGCAAAGGCGAAGGCAGCATCGACAAAGGTCTCAATGCGGGTCATATTCTCGCCGCGCATTATTCTGCCATCATCCCGACGACATGAATCCAGAAATTCCTGCGACAGTTTTTGCATTTAATTAATGACCCCTCTCTGCTTAGTCGAAATGTAGCTGCGCTATTGCTATACCGTGCTCACCTGCTACAGAGTAGAGTAGATAAACCTCTCCATTTTCTTCGAAAATGGTCGGATCACGCAGTTGATTGACGCGCTCATCAATATGGCCGCGTCTTGATGGAGCGACGTCAAGCATTGCCCCCTCCCATTCAGTTTCCGGCCTGAGAATTTCGACGGGCTCCGACTCTTGCCATTGCATCCAGTCACCGCGCATGTCGATAGTTGACATGAAAATTCTTTCTGGGGAGTGGCCCGCTTGGGTCCAGAACACGTGCAGAATATTGTCTCGAATCAATAAGGCGTTGTGGCGCATATTGTCGTTAAAGAAACGTGGACCTTCTTGAAAATCACCGAGACCGTCCCGCGAACGGTACAAATAGCCCGGCATAGAAAGTGCGTAGTGAAAGCCATCGTGTTGAATCACGCGGAAGTAAGGTCTTCCCAACACCTCAGGTTTGCCTTGGAAATGTATGCCGTCGGTAGACAGCGCTAAACGAGTGAGCTGCTGTCCAACGTCGCGACCGTGGATATACATGACTATTTGCTGATTCACATTGTCTATGTGCACATCGGGCGAGGCTATATGAGCGTAGAGAGCACCACTGGCTCCGGGTGCCAGGGAACAGGGTGGGCAAGTGGTAGGGAAAAATGAATCTTGCAGTTTCATGGATCCTGCTTCATGCATTTTCCATGGGCCGGATAACGCATCTGCATAGGCCAGCCTGATATAACTACCTCGATGATCTGCGAAGTACAAATAATACTTACCCAAGGGATTATCGATCCAATCCGGCACTCTTATTAAGGAGGGTCCCTGAATATTGCTCCCCATACGCGAGTCCATGTTAGGAACAATAATCGGACCGTCACCCAGTCTGGTAACGGATGGAGCCTGCGGTGGAGCAGCCTGCACAGCCAGTGGCATCGAAAACATGACGCCAAGTAGCCATACACAGACCCATATATTCCCCGTCTGCTTACTCATGTCTAAGCCCTGCCTATTTACAATTACTCAATAGAATCTTATGTTTGGTTTTTTTGCAAGATGTTTTGCCAGCGTAGTAATCGACTATTTGGACAAGAAGCTTGCATCCAACCAAGACTGAATTTACTCTCCCCTAGGTCGAGTCTTCCTAGAACACCGCACAATAAAAGCACAGGCGGAAATACCGACCTAAACGCGATAAGCCAAAAACCATGTCCAAGAACTTACAAACAGAATCGGCAGTCTCCAAGGGCGCGGGCGCTATACTACGCGAACCAACTGTGCATTTTTTTGCAATCGCGTTATTAATTTTCGCCGCCTATGCCATCACACAGGCTAATAACGAGAACCTGCTAGAAATAGACCAACGCGAAATCGATGCTCGAATTTTTTTGCAGGAAATGTCGCGCGGAGAAGCACTCAACGACGAACAACGTGAGCTGGTTACCGCTTTTTATATAGAAGAACAAATCCTGGTACGCGAAGCCTTATCCATGGAGTTGGATAATGATGAACGCATACACGATATACTGGCGCAGAAAATGCGCCATGTACTGAGCGGAAACATTATACAACCTACTGCTGCGGAATTAGACGCCTATTACCAGGAAAACCGTGATCGTTACGAAACTCTTGGCACCTTGAATATCGACGAACTGGTATTTAATTCCAGAGAACAATTAGCAGATTCGATTCTCGCCGCTCTGGACCAAGGCAGCGAACCTGAACTGCTGTTGCAGATGGCCGAGGGAACGTTGTCTCCTCTACCTAATGTCAATAATATCGACCTGGCAAATATTTTCGATGATGAATATGCTGCAACAGTACTAGCAGCTGAACTGAACCAATGGAGTGGCCCCTACATCAGCAATCGGGGACAGCACTGGCTGCGTGTTCTAGAAAAGAACGATGCAAGAATACCTGCTCTGGAAGAAATTACAGATAGAGTGCGCTTGGATTGGATTGCGGCTGAAGAAGAGAGTCGCCTGCAGCAAGAGATAGACAAGCTCTGGGACAATTACACCATCGTTATTACTAACAGCGAATCTGAATAGACCTTGAATTTTATTCGCCCACAATTTAGAAAATCGACACTTCTGTTAAGCGGCATTGTTCTAGGTTCCTTGCTAGGGCTTTCAAGCTCGTTTGCACATGACATCGATGTTACCGGTGTTGCCAGAGTGTTTATGGACGAACTGGATGACAAGCAATATCAATTATCCATTGTCGATCAGCAAGTACCTCCGCTGTTCAATATTGAACGTATATTGCCTGAGCGCTGCTCCGGCCTGGCACCGGGAAGGTTCAGTTACCGATTTGAATGCGAACCGAAGTTAAACACAGAGGACTCTCTCTCCTTTCCCTGGCCCCTGGAAGGACTGGTATTGATCACCCAGTGGAGCGACGGCAGCAATGTCTCTGGATTCTTTCCCGGTGATGGCAGTTCCATAGAAGTACCCATGGCCGAAATGAAAGCTGGCTCCGCTTCTCTGGCCAACCTTTCGCGCCGTTATCTAATTCTCGGTGGCGAGCATATTTTGTTCGGACCCGATCATCTATTGTTCGTTCTCGGACTGATGCTACTGCTGCAAGGCTTTTGGAAAATATTTAAGACGATTACCGCATTTACTGTTGCTCATAGCATTACCCTGGCCTTCGCGGTTCTAGGAATATTTCCGCTTCCACGCGCACCTATCGAGGTTTTAATCGCTGTTTCGATTATTTTTCTGGCGCGGGAAATAGTAATAGGTCAGCAAGGCAAGACCACATTAGTCCATTCGAAGCCCTGGATTGTGGCCTTCGCCTTCGGATTGGTTCACGGTTTTGGTTTTGCCGGCGCTCTGGGCGAACTGGGCCTAAGCGACGCGGACATACCACTTGCGCTTCTATTTTTTAATCTTGGTGTCGAAGCGGGTCAGGTAGCATTTATATGTTCTCTGTTGTTGCTAAATTTTCTAATCACTAGATTTCTATATCACTTAGTGCCTGGCATACAACGTGGGCTCGCATACGGCCTGGGTGGAATTGCAAGCTACTGGTTTTTAGAAAGAATCCCAATGCTCTTCATCGTATGAGTTACAGTCTGGTTCGGCCGAAAATATCATGTTAGAGAAAAATTCATTCGATGTGTTGATCGTTGGTGCTGGCTTTGCCGGCATGTATGCCCTTCACCGCTTACGAAGCCTGGGTTTCTCCGCAAGGGTAGTGGAGGCTGGCAGCGATCTAGGCGGAACCTGGTATTGGAATCGTTATCCAGGTGCACGTTGTGATGTGCACAGCCTGGAATATTCTTATCAATTTTCTGTATCGCTACAACAACAATGGAGCTGGACCGAGAAATATGCCGCCCAAGCAGAAATACTCGCTTATGCTAATCATGTAGCAAAACAATTTGATCTACGCAAAGATATGCAGTTTTCCACTCGCGTGAAAACAATGTGTTTCGATGAAGAAATCGATACTTGGATAATTAGCACAGACAGCGGCGAGGAATTCCGAAGCAGGTTCTGCATTATGGCCACCGGCTGTTTGTCGAAACCAAACTTCCCTGATATCAAAGGGCTTGAAGATTTTAAAGCTTGTTTGCTACACACGGCGATTTGGCCAAAGCATGAAATCGATTTCAGCAATAAGCGAGTAGGCATAATTGGAACCGGCTCTTCCGCCATACAAGCAATCCCACTAATAGCAGAAATGGCGAAATCTCTAACCATCTTCCAGCGTACCGCAAGTTTTTCCATACCTGCATGCAATGGGCTTTTGGATAAGAGCTACGAACAGGAAATAAAATCTCGCTACCCGGAGTTTCGTAAAGAAAATTCTCAGCGTTATGCCGCTCTAAATAATAATCCAAATTCCGTTTCTGCAGTTGAAACTGCAACTGATGCTAGAAATTCGGTCTATGAGGATAGATGGCAGCGAGGCGGCCTTCCCTTCCTGGCTAGCTTCAATGACCTGGCCACGAATGTTGAAGCCAACAATACGGCAGTTGAATTTATACATAAAAAAATCCAGGAGATCGTGCAGGATCCGGATGTCGCCCAGCGGCTATGCCCGCACACCGTGTTGGGCTGCAAACGCCTGTGTGTGGATACTAACTATTATCAAACTTACAACCGAGACAATGTGCAATTAGTAGACCTGAATAGCACAGCAATTGAATGCGTCACAGAATCGGGCATAAAAACCAGCGGCGCCGAATATGAACTTGACTACCTTGTCCTGGCTACCGGCTTCGACGCCATGACCGGCGCCTTACTTGATATTGATATTCGTGGAGTAGATCAACTGCGCTTACGCGAAAAATGGCGAAATGGCCCGCACAATTATCTGGGTTTGAGTATTAATGGTTTTCCAAACTTGTTCATGATAACCGGACCAGGAAGCCCATCGGTGTTGGCAAATATGATTGTCGCCATTGAGCAACATGTTGATTGGGTGGCGGACTGCCTCAACTATATGCGGAAAAACACACTGACTCGAATTCAGGCAACCGTAGTTGCCGAACAAAATTGGGTTGATCGAGTTAATAGAATTGCAGCGAAAACACTGTTCCCGACTGGCTGCAACTCCTGGTATGTGGGCGCAAATATTCCAGGCAAAACCAGAGTTTTCATGCCTTACCTAGGCTATCCAAACTACGTAGATTATTGCGAATCGGTGGCCACCAATAACTATAAGGGTTTCGGTCTAAGTTGATGTCAGCGATTTTGGTATTGCTGGTGGCAGGATTCACATGGGGGATACAGGGCATCGTTTCCTGCTGCAGACAATGCCTCCTCGTCCTTTTGCTCTACAGCCGCTATAACCTGCCGGGCAGCCGCAATCATTTGCTGGTTGAAGCTTCGCCAATCCGATTCAACTGACATTTCCTTCTCTGTGACACCTGTCCCACCCAACTGCAAAAGATTACCGGCAGCGATTACTGACAGGGCCGCATTTCTGACTTCCTGCCATTGGGTATCAGTTTGCAATTGATAAGCACCCCAGATAGTGGCAGTCGTGGGGGTAATAATTGCATTCATGATTTCCTTAACGCTTAACAGAGGTTCGTGCGCAACAGTTTGAGCAAGGCTTGCGCTGAGAAAAAGCACGCAGCACAGGCTGGCTATCAAGACCTTGAATTTGTTTCGCATCTCTTCTCTCCCCAATCTGGCTGTCGAAGATTACATTTCTTCAGAAGTACTAAAATTTCAAAAACGTTGGAAATTCTTACATGCCTCACAGAAAAATTACTGCGCTGTATCAAAATTCAATTCAACGTTACAAAAATAGCCCGAATTCGAGACCAGGCTTTTCACAAATACTGAAGATTAGTTGTTCGCTTCTTTCTCTTCCAGTCTCGCTCCCGCCAGAATGCCCGGCAATGCATAATTTCCTTCATGGCAGGCGTATTCGTAGATTTTATCCTCTACTGCATTCATGGGTAGCTCACCCTTCCAGGTAGTTGCATATACTTTTGGATCATCTACTGCGAATTGATATAGAAGAGTGTTCTCAGCTATTCGGGTAAAACGTTCGGTGACCTTGGCATCGGCAGACAAGTAGAAGAAATGGCGCAGGGAACCCCTGAAACTCTGCTGAGAATGGTAGTTGGTAGTTTCTACAACAAGGGTATCTCCTTCATAGTAGCCGATTGAATCACCAAGCCACTTCGGAATATCAGAGTGCTGGTCATCACGAAGACGAACTATCCGCGCGTCATGGTTCATCTCCGCCATGATCATCACGTAGTCCTCGGTCTGCACTATTTGACTATGGTTGTTATAGAGAACCGGTAACATGGGCGGCCCACCGGAAGAACCAAAACCCACTAAACAACGCTCGCCGAGTGGCCGCGCCTCGGGGCCGTCGAATGGTCCAGGGCCACTCGCTCGACCTGCAAAAATTGCGCGTTGTGCACCCTCAGCCCAGGGCAGTCGACCATTGCTTGGCTCTACCAAAATTGAGGTTCGAATTTCTCCGTCGATAACCGCCATGCGTTCACCGGGATCCATCCAAAAAGTGTTATAGCCACCAACGTCCGGCTCAGCATCGGAAGCTCTGGAGGTTAAATCTTCGAGATAGCTATCTCCGGTCTGGCCAATTCTCGCGGCTTCTTCGGCAGTTATGGTCAGGTTGCCGTTAAACTGCTCACCCCGTTCCAACATGGTTACCGTCGCGATACTATAAGTTCCCTGCAAGTCTGGTGCGCCGAAGCTGGTTCTAGGCGCAATATAATCCTGAGCCACACTAACTGATCCGACAAGGAAGATAAGTCCGCCACCAAACAAAGTAGTAAGTATTTTTGAAAATTTCATGAGTTTGTTATTCCTGTATTTTGCCAAGTGCAGATGGCTAAATTAACTGCGATACTCTCTGTTTAGATGGCAGATAAGCTTAACATTTGGCCTGTAATGGAGAAACAATATTGATTGTAGATGCGCCCAAAGGAAATTTTAACTCCTTAAAAAGCCTAGCACACCTTGTTTCCCATAAACTTTTAGACAAATTTCTGCTTTAATCGGTAATTCTGCAAAGTTAGGATTACCTTGGAGTCCAGACAGGAAACCTAGGGAGCCAACCGCAGTAACACGCATAAGTAGGAGTCTTATCATGAATTTCATTAAAACACTCAAACCCATAGTACTGTTTGCGGCATTGATCAGCATAGCAACCAGCTTACAGGCAGACGTCATGGACGAAGTAGAACATGGCTACGCCGACAACAATGGCGTGAAGATTCATTACGCTACCGTGGGAGAAGGGCCACTGGTGGTGATGGTGCATGGCTTTCCTGATTATTGGTATAGCTGGCGTCATCAGATGGAAGGATTAAGAGACAACTTTAAAGTTGTCGCTATTGACCAACGAGGATATAACCTCAGCGGGCAACCGGCAGCAGAATCCGCTTATGCCATGGGCAATCTGATTGGCGACATCGCGGCGGTTATTCGCCATTTTGGTGTGGAAAAAGCCAATATAGTTGGCCATGATTGGGGCGGCATCGTGTCTTGGCAATTCGCCTTTGCTCGTCCTGAGATGGTTGAAAACCTCGTCATTCTTAACCTGCCTCACCCCAATGGAATGGCACGAGAACTGGCTAACAATCAGGAACAGCAAGAAAACAGCGGCTATGCCCGCGCATTCATAGCCGGCAAGTCCACCGACCCGGATATTTTCTTCGGCTTGCCGATGAATCCGCAAACGCTATCGGGCTGGGTATCAGATCCCCTAGCCCGGGAAAAATACGTGGAGGCTTTTGGACGTTCGAATTTTGACGGCATGTTGGCCTACTACAAACAAAACTACCCACGGAGTGGCAGCTCCAGTACCGCACCAGCAGCTCCTCGATTAAATATGCCAGTGCTAGTTTTCCACGGGCTAAAAGATACAGCGCTGCATTCCGATGGGCTTAACAATACATGGGACTGGATCGATGCCGACACCACCATTGTTACTGCACCAGAGTCAGGCCACTTCGTGCAGCAGGATGCCGCCGAACTCGTCACCTCGACGCTGAAATGGTGGCTGATGGCAAGGCAATAGTAACTACACAACTAGAGAGCCTCTGAAGAAGTCTGTGACCTCTCTGGCCTAGTGCACACTGCTGCGGCGTTGTCGCTTCAGGATGAAGAACTGTCCTACAATATGCGGAAATCACTAGTCTAACCCTGAGATATCCCCAGAAAATATTGAACAAACTCAATAGATTAACTTGTATTGAGCTGCTGTTTTCTGCTCAGCCGTTAGATTTGAACAATGAGCCAGAGACTGGGCTGTTGTTTGCGAACAATCAGGGCCAGGGGTCCGTGAGCCACGCAATAGCCCAGTTTCTAGCCGCTGGACTGGACAGAATACCTCATCGCCCGCTGTAACGCAGATGCTCCCTGCTCACGGGCCCCTGGCCCTGATTGTTCCCAGGAAACATCTCCGTTACAGCAGGCTTACTTCAGCGTTGAATTTAAAATAAAATTAAGCCAGCGTTTTCAAGATTTCGTGGTGATATTTCAGAGTCTAACCCCTTTATGGACAATTTTGCTTCTACATTAGCCACTCAGTTTATCCAGCATTTTCGAGCTAGCCTCTTCAATTACCGCAGTCCTATTATGCTAAATACCTTAAATAACAATGAGATAAGATTATTTTAGACAAGAAACCGAGTATGTTTTATTGGTAATGGAGAGATTTATCCGTTGCCTGGAGCAGCAGAATATCTATGAATTTGCCCTAGAAGCCCCTACACTGTGCTCTCAGGTCTGGAAAGGTGAGATGGGCTTGAATCGCTCCACCGAATCACTGTATGAATATACCTGTAATTAGGGAGACAATTCCTTCCGGGTATATTCGCTGCAGCTTGTCCTTAAGAATTTGATGAGCGAACAGCACAACACAATGTCAAAGTAGAGAGATAGCGGAAAGACAAAGTTTCACCAGCAAACTGAAGCAGAATTAATTTCAGAATTCCTATTCAGAAAATTTAATAGTTAAAGAGTAATCTATCGAGGGCAACATGAGTAAAGGTACGGTAAAGTGGTTCAACGCAGACAAAGGTTTCGGCTTCATCACTCCAGAGGACGGCGGCAAAGATCTTTTCGTTCATCATTCTGAAATTCAGAGTGGCGGAGGCTACGCGACGCTAAATGATGGCCAAGCAGTAGAGTATGAAGTTGGACAAGGTCAGAAAGGGCCATGTGCAAACAAAGTTGTGGCAGTCTGATTACGAAGGTAAAACAGTCCAAACAACAACGAAAAAGCAAGGTAGCGGATAATCTGATCCGCTACCTTGTGATTTAAACCGCTCCAAACAACAGCATGAGCCCCGTTCTACAAAGTATACTTTTTGGAACCTCCGCACTCTCTGTTCTAGTAGCTACCTCCCTTCTAATCTCGCACTATAGAAATCCCTTCAAACGCGAGTCTCTGAATTCGATTCGAATCACTGTCTATATTGGTGTAGTGCTACACCTTTGCCATTCAAGTGAAGAAGCACTAACTGGCTTTCATCGGCGATTTCCTGAACTACTCGGTCTGGCGCCTTGGCCCATTGGTTTTTTCATTAGCTTCAATTTGATCTGGATCTCCATCTGGCTTATCAGTCTGCGATACCTTGCACAGCATAAAATTTTCGTGGCCGCCATTTGGTTTCTCACCCTGGCCTCCCTATTGAACGGACTTTCCCATCCAGCTATATCCCTAGCCGTGGGCGGCTATTTCCCTGGGCTATATAGCTCTCCCCTGCTGGCAGTATTGGGGATAATCTTGCTGCGCCAATTGCGGGCTGGAACTTGAAGCACCTAATACTGTCAAACCCTTAGACTATATTCGAATCTTTCAAGTTCTTGCGTCTGCTTCTGTAGAGCAAACTACCGTAAATTAAACACTGGAACAGGAGTTAACATTGAAAAGAATATTTCTATACCTATTAGTAGCACTGTACTCCAGTGGAGTATTTGCTCACGCCACCATCGGGGTGCTCGATATTAATCAAGCTTTGTTCAATACTGATGCTTGGAAACAACAGGTTCAGGAACTAGAGTCTACATTTAGTGAAGATCAGTCCACCGCCGACTCGCTGAGACAAGAACTGCAGGAGCTGCAGGAAAACCTTAGAATCAATGCACCGACCTTCACGCTTAACGAAATTCAAAGAATTCAAGAGGAGGCTCAATTCAAACAATTGCAATTTCAGCAAATCGGCGAGCGCGTGCAAAGCACACTGAAAACAAGCCAGAATCAGTTTTTAGAACGTTATAGGAATTTACTGGGCGAAGCCTTGAACGAAATCTACGCAGAGGGTGGCTACGATTTTATTTTGAGATCAGAAAGTGTCGTGGTTTCTGGATTCACTTACGACATCACCTCCGAAGTAACCGCAAAGCTCAATGAGCTTATTACAGGCCTTAATGATATTAGCCAATAGGCAGGGGCAATTCAGTTAACAAAACTATGGAGCAAACCCGTTTTATTCGATTCCGGCGCTTTGCTCCATAGCTCAGTCAGCCCCTTCTTTAGTTAAATATCAGCCACATGCTATTTCAGTCATTATTTTATTTACTATTTCATTGAACAAAACCCAGCAAAGCTGGATTGAAATAGATCGGAGTGCAAAGTCAATTCCCAAGGCCGTTCCTCTGTTATTGCGCGAGATCAACACCTACAGATTCGAGATGTGTGAGCATCTGCCTAATAACCGTAATTTTCACGGAGAGTTGAGTATGAGAGCAGCATTCAAGCACGGCGCCTACCTGGTCGTTCTATTGGTCTTGGTTTCTTGCGAAACAGGCTACAACCCCCTCGATGATTACGAACAGTTAGATCCCGCGACTATATTTGCCACACCAGAACCGCAGTTAAGCAGTACATACAGCACTGAGCAGTTGGCCAGAGGAAGATACCTGATCGGCTTACTGGGCTGCGGCAGTTGTCATACCGATGGAGCCTTGGTGGGAGTCCCCAATTCTTCGCGACTTCTGGCAGGCTCTAGCACGGGCATTGCCTATACCAGTCCATTTATCGATAAAAATCCCGGTGTTGTGTATCCCCCCAACCTGACTCCTGATATGGAAACCGGATTGGGTAGTTGGACCATGGATCGCCTGGTAGAAATGGTTAGAGTCGGTACCGTCGATCATAGCGCCCGAACTCTGCCAGTAATGCCCTGGCCGGCGTTTGCCAGCATTACCAATGAGGATGCATTCTCTATCGCCGCCTATTTGAAAAGTCTTGCGCCGGTTCGGCATCGAGTCCCCTCCAATGTCCCACGCGGTCGAAAAGCGAGCGCGCCCTTTGTTCATTTCGGTGTCTATCAAACCATTGAGCGGTAGGGCTAGGTGCACTGCCCCTGTTAGCTATTAAACGGAGTCTCGAATGCGTCTTTTAATTAGATGAAACCACGGTATGATTAACGGGCGATTTCACCCAAACCACAGGAAAAGTCCAGGCCATGAATTCTCTAGTGAGGAGATTAGATCTCAGCCAAGAATACTTCTTCGACGAAGGCTGTCACATTATCGAGATATCCAATTCCGACGACGACGCAGAAGTATCAATTGCACAGGCGCGAGTAGAGAAAGGACAGCAGACTAAATGGCATCGTCTGGAAAATACCACAGAGCGTTATGTAATTTTACAGGGCACAGGTAGTGTAGAAGTTGGAGATTCTGATCCTTGTCCGATCTCAGCTGGCGATGTAGTGATAATTCCGCAAGCTACCAGGCAACGCATTCGAAATACAGGCAGCGAAGATTTGAGGTTTCTTGCTATTTGTTCGCCGCGTTTTCAGAAGAGTAACTATCGACAGGGGACAGGGATAGATACCTTGTAAAGACAGCGATCGTTTCCCTAATTTTCTACAGTCAGGCCAATATGCAGCGAATTTTTCATCTCTAGCAGCCGATAAACTCTGCAATAGAAGGAGAATACTAAACCGGCATCGGTGTTCTCGCCCTCCTTTACCTCTGTTCAGGCTATAAGCGACTTTATAGTTGAATCTCATGCCATGGGCTAACAAATGTCTTCTCTGCGATTTCGTTACCAGACTTCTGAGTTTGGAGATCACGATATCCATTTCCGCTCGCTCAAAGATCGTCGGCAGTTCGAGGACATCGATGGTGTTGCAGAGGCTCTGGGTATTTCATCTGCCAATTGGCCGTTGTTTGGAATGGTGTGGCCATCAGGGGAAGTATTGGCCAAATTAATGACCAGCTACGATATCGCTGACAAACGCATTCTGGAGATTGGCTGCGGTGTGGGCTTGGCCAGTCTGGTGCTGAATGAACGCCTGGCCAATATTAGAGCGACAGATGTGCACCCCTGCGCAGAAGGCTATTTAAGACACAATACAGGTCTCAATAGTGGTCGCGAAATCCCCTATCTACGCACCGCCTGGGAAGATGATCAAAATGGCGAGTTTGGCATATTCGACTTAATTATCGGCAGTGACCTGCTCTACGAGCGACAACATTGCACTAGTCTAAGCGGTTTCATAGCGCATTATGCCAAACCCGACTGCGACATGATCTTAGTGGAAGCAGGACGAGGCTATGCCGGGGAGTTTGGCAAATTGATGCTGGCGATGGGTTTCAGCCACAGTCAAATGGAACATATCGCCCCTGATTCAAACCCTGAACGATTTAAGGGGAAAATACATCGATACAGTCGTAACACTAGCTGATGTCAGATTGTCTTGGAGCTAAACTCTTGACAAGCAAGGGGTTAGCTGTATACTGCCTGCAGCTTGAAACTAAGCACATATTTATTTTCCCCATTTCGAAGTCTTCTCAGTAACACCTCGTCCTGAAGTTTAATAAGTACGCCGAATTTCTAGCACGACCCCTGCATTGCAGGTTTTATTATTAAATTTAGGAAACAAACATGTCTGAGAAAATTACTGGCACCGTAAAATGGTTTAACGAAAACAAGGGTTTTGGCTTTATCGAACGTGAAGGCGGCCCCGATGTATTTGCACATTTCAGTGCGATTCAAAGCTCTGGTTACAAGACTCTTGCTGAAGGTCAGCGCGTAGAGTTCTTGGTAACTGACGGTCAGAAAGGACCACAGGCTGAAGAAATCGTAGCCATTTAATGGTTGTAGCTCACGCAGCGTAAACGCTGGTTATCGTGAGTGGGATGGAACAGCAGAAAAGGGCAAATCCGCAAGGACTTGCCCTTTTTTTTATTTTTGCAAAACCCACTAATTCACTGTATTTATTACAGTATTCTAGAATATCCAGGGCCAGATTGAAGCAGGGCGAAGAAGCTTAAGCAATATGACACTATTTGAATTTTTAATGGCGCTGGCTTCGGTGGTAATCGCCATAGCGCTTACCGAGATATTTGCCGGCTGGGGCCGGCTGCTTCGCACCCATGTTGTGCCGAAGATTGACTGGCTACATCTGGGCTGGACTCTAGTTGTGGTGCTGTATGCGATTCAGTACTGGGTTGGAATATGGCCCTATAGAGAGGTTCAATTTACGCTTATTTACCAAGTCTGGTTTCTGATTTTCCCGACGCTGTTTATAGTGCTGGTATCTTACGCTATCACCCCCGATATTGATCCGGACACCAATCTCGATCTGCGTGACTATTATATGTCCAGACGAGGACCAATTTTTATTGGCCTCGCTGCATTTATTGCCACAGCACAAATTGCTGATGTCATCATTCTCGGTTTTAATATCAATTGGACAGGGGGCTCTTTAGTAGTAATAGCGCTATTACCTGCTTTAACCAAGAGTATTACCGTGCATTCCGTAGTGATGACTTTCAATCTGCTATTCGTGTTGGTCAATGGCTTCGGCCTGGTGCCTGGCGGAAACGGCCTGATTAACTAGCTAACGCACCCTACTCTCTAAGCTCAGTTTCCCGTATCATTGTCATCCCTGCACAATTTGAACTAAACAATCCTCAATGAGACTACTGTTTTACGTTTCACTATTGTTTGCATTTTCTGGATTAAATGCAGCCGGTACGCAGTTACCCGATCTAAGTGCCACCACGGAGAAAGGCTTAAGAGTGGAAATTTTTAGTGGGCTCTCGCCGCTTCGCATAAATCAGATCCATAGTTGGCAAATACGCATACTTGATAAGAATAATCAGTCATTGCTGGTTACCAATCTCGAAGTGATTGGTGGCATGCCGGAACACGATCATGGACTTCCTACGCAACCACAGATCACTTCACGACTCGACAATGGTGATTATTTGCTGGAGGGAGTGCGATTTCACATGCAGGGAAAATGGCATCTGCAAATAGATTTACAACACAATGGCTCCGCCGACCAGGCACTAATCGATTTTATATTGTAATGAGAAAACTGCTCGCTACTGTTTTTGTATTTTCATTAGTTGCTGTGCTTGCCTGGAATTATTTATCAGTACCCATTGCAACACAGTGGAGCGAAGAAGAGCTTAGGCTAATCGCTTCTCTATCTCTGGACTCTCTTCCTCCTCTTCCCTCTGACCCTAGCAACCATGTCGCTGACGATCCGGCGGCGGCTGAATTTGGTCACCGACTTTATTTCGACACACGCCTTAGTAGCAACAAGCAAGTTTCCTGTGCCAGCTGCCATCAGCCGGACTTAATGTTCACAGATGGTATACCTCTTGCCGTTGGTGCCGATATCGGGTCAGCGCACACACCGAGCCTGGTGGGTCTTGCCTACAGTCCCTGGTTTTATTGGGATGGCCGCAAGGACAGCCAATGGGCTCAAGCTCTGGCTCCACTTGAAGCCAAACACGAGCATGCAAGCGATAGGGTTCAGTTGCTACATCTCATCGCTGGTGACACTACTTATCGAGCCATGTACGAGAATGTATTCGGTTCGCTGCCGGCTAATCTTAGACTGCCAGAATCCGCATCGCCTAATGGGGACAAGGAGCAGCAGGATAATTGGAATAAATTGGACAGCGAGACCCAGGCTAGCGTATCGAGAATTTTTTCCAATCTAGGCAAAGCAATAGCCGCTTATGAGCGAAAACTAATGCCCGGGGTGGCAAAGTTTGACGAATATGCCAGGCAATTGGCTCATGGCTCAGCTACTCAGCAAGACCAGACACTTAATAATTCCGAGATCGCGGGTCTCAAGTTATTTATCGGCAAAGCACAATGCGCAACTTGCCATAACGGCCCCCTGTTCACTAATCATGAATTTCATAACACAGGTATTCTGGCTGCAAGTGGCCAACTGCCAACTATGGGCAGGTACGACGGGATTCGAATTTCTAGGGATGACCCCTTCAACTGCCAGGGAGAATTTAGCGATGCTGAAACTTCGGACTGCGTAGAACTACGCTTTGCCCGCGACAGCAACGACCTCGTCGGTGCTCAAAAGACGCCAACGCTGAGGAACATCGCATTAACCGCACCGTATATGCACACCGGGCAAATGGCTAATTTGCGGCAGGTAATCGAGCACTATGACGATGCCCCCAGCTCCATGCTTAGCCACAATGAGGCCAAGCCATTAAGGCTACGTGCAGTCGAGCGGCGTCAATTGGAAAGCTTTTTGCTGACCCTTAGCGCACCGCTGGCTACTGAACAGAAATGGCTAGTCGCAGCCGATTACTGAACTCAACAGCTGCTGAAGATTACTATCTGAACTTGCGAACTAGCCCAGATACCCATGTTGCGCCAGTTGCACCCTGATACCGTCCGGGTCATCGAAATACAATTGATCTCCACCGCTGGTTCGGTTTGCAGGATCTCGATTCACATCTGCATTTATGCCGTGATCTAACAATTTCTCTGCCAGCGCATCGGGATTGTAGTCATCAACCCCAATACACATATGATGCATTCCACCGGGATTTGGTAAATTATAGAGACCCAGAAAACTCTCGTTTCCCAATCCCATATTCAAACCGCCGTTCGCCGGTCTGGAAATAATCTCCATACCCAATACGCGATTGTAGAAGTCAGCAGAACTATTCACGTCATTCACCGAGAGGGAGACATGATTCATTGACCTACCGATCGCAACCGGTGCCACAGATTGTGCCGAGAGTGAGGGCATTGTAACAACACTGGTAGCTGCAATCAGTGAAGCCACCAATTCTCGTCGTGTCATCTTCTTTTGTTCAAATCTATCGACGAGATTTTCTATTTCTACTAGCTTGCTCATCCCTTGTTCCTTTCAACTGTATGATTTGTGTTCAATGATATGCGTTGCTTCAATCAACTGTACTCGGTGAATAGCCTCGATTTAATCCGGCAATGCAAAAACCCAGATTACCCCACCTTGAGGTACATAATGCTCTTCACCCCTGGCCATATTCAGCAGATTCTGTTCACGTTGAGCGTCCACACCCCAGCCAGACTGCACTGCGATGTATTGCTTCCCGTCCAGTGTATAAGTGACCGGGACACCAGTAATACCTGAGTTAGTCCGTTGTTGCCAAAGAATCTCACCACTCCTGGAATCGAAAGCACGAAAATATCTATCATTTGTGCCACCCATAAATACCAGGTCGCCGGCTGTGGCCAATACCGGCCCCCAATTTTGACTTTCAAAAGTCGTGGTCCAGGCGCGTTCGCCGGTATCCACATTCCAGGCTTGTAACTCTCCTACATGGTCTGTCCCGGGACGCACAAAAAAGCCCCCGTTTTCGGAAGTCCCCCTGCCCATATAAGCACGCCCAGGGCTGTACTGTACTTCTTCACCCACCATAGTGGAACAGACGTTGTCATTGGCCGGAATAAACAGCAGTCTGGATTGCGGGTCGAAGGCAGCGGGAGGCCAATCCTTGCCTCCCCAAAGAGAAGGACAGAAACTGGCTTCATAACCGGTTCCCGGCTTCTTACTCATATCGTATTCTGGCCTGCCGCTTACCGGATCGATACTGGTGAATACGTCCTGATAAACATAGGGTTTGGCATCGACGAAATTAATTGCATCAGCTTCTCGTTCCAGAAACCATAAATAGCCATTACGCCCAGGGTGAACCATTCCATTAACGCTTCG
Organism: Gammaproteobacteria bacterium; assembly: GCA_021773355.1. GTDB lineage: Bacteria > Pseudomonadota > Gammaproteobacteria > Pseudomonadales > Pseudohongiellaceae > UBA9145. Next base: position 146,872 of record JAJFKE010000031.1, read on the forward strand.
ACCGTTGCGTTCGAAATCAATCAATAAGGGCGCGGAGACTTCGTCCCAATCCCAGGAATCATTCCAGTGATATTGATGGTGGTTTTTTAACTCGCCGGTGGAGACATCCAAGGCGATAACGGAACTCGAATACAGATTGTCACCGGGGCGCGTATCTCCCATCCACGGCCCACCGTTGCCTGTTCCCCAATAAACCAGATTCAATTCCGGATCGTAGGATCCTGTCAGCCAAACTGGCACTCCACCAGTTTGCCAGGTGTCTCCGGGCCAGGACTCAGACCCAGGTTCGCCCGGAGCAGGAATGGTATAGGTCTTCCATTGCTGCTCGCCTGTAATTACATCGAACGCTGCGACGAAACCACGGATACCTAGTTCTCCCCCGGAAACACCAACCATTACCTTATTGTCAGCAATGAGCGGCGCCATAGTCATATAATAACCGTTATAATAATCTTCGACCGGAACTTCCCATATTAGCTCACCGGTAAGCGCGTTTAGCGAAACCAGATAGGCATCGACCGTGGCTAAATAGACACGATCTTCAAACAAAGCCACACCTCTATTAGTTGGATGAAATTGTTGCAGGTCATCGGGTAGCAAACGCACGTAACGCCAGATCAGATCACCGGTTCGCGCATTAATAGCCAGAATGTGATTCTGCGGAGTGCTCACATACATATAACCATCGTTTACGATAGGAGGTGCCTGATGTCCCTCTCTGAGCCCAGTGGAGAAACTCCATACCGGCACCAAACCCTTTACATTCTCCGTATTTATTTGGTCTAGAGTGCTGTAGCCATGAGAGTCGTAACTACCCCGGTACATCAGCCAGTTACTTTCCTCCGGGTCTAACAGCCGCTCTGCCGTAACTGGGTTGTAGGGCGGCAGAGCTTGCGAAAACAATAGACTGCAGAACAGAATGCAAATTAAACCTAGTATTGAACGAATTACCATGTTGGAACCTCTAAAGTGTTTCTTCTAGTAAGCTTGCCTTAATTAAGGCCTGAAAGTCGCTGTTTTAAAATTGTTGCGTGAAGCCTACCCGCCCGCGAAATTCGGCAGCGACCACCACAATGCCATCCACTATTTCCAGAGGCAACATTGCCAGTGGCCTAGGCGCAGGGCCACCCACTACTTTCCCCCCGTCATAGATATCGAATTGCGACTCATGACAGGGGCAGGCCATGCGAAGAAGTCCCTCGTCCCAATTAATCACATCACAACCGGTATGCGTGCAGACGGCAGAATAGGCTATTACTCCGGATGCTGCATTAGCCTGGTAGCGGCTGCTCATCTTCTCGGTATCGATACGAGTAATCATGACCCGATTAAGTCTTGAACCATCTCGTAAGACCTGAGTTTCAGGGTCTCGTGCCAGAGCAGACAGGGGTCTTTGTTCCAATTCCAATAATTCTGGGCGCACCAGGGCATCCTGATTGGGCCCTTCTTCGAAAACCAGTTGATCACCAGGTTGCGGTTTCATTCTATTAGGGGCTTGTCCCAGGGCTGACATGGGCAGCGCAATACCCGTAGCCAGACCCATCTTGAAGACTGATCTTCGACTTAAGGGTTTTGTGTCGCGGCTGTTCCTGCTACTACTCATGGCATGTCCTGATCTTTTTGACCATCTACTACGGTACACAGAAGGTATCAAAGTGCCAGAAGCGCTGCAATCAAGCAGTGTCCAGTAGAATTGATTAGCCCGATGCCCAATGCTATGTTGCCTTCAGCTTTCTGTGGTTGATTAGCGATAAAAGCGCGATGCCTGGATACCCAATACTATGAAAAACAGGAGTGTGTAATGAGCGCCTCGACACGCATCTTAGTCGGCCTGGCGCTGGGGCTTATTGGGGGTATAGCTTATTCCATACTCGATTCCGACGCGACTTCCTCTCTGCCAGCAATCATCGAACCGCTGGGCACACTTTGGGTGAACGCCATCCGTATGACCGTGATACCCCTATTAATGGCATTGATGATTACTGCTATCGCAGGTCAGGGCACTACCGGCGTAGCGGCCCAGCTGGGGGGCAAGACAATAGCACTGTTTGTCGCAATGATCTGTGCCTCCAGCTTGTATACATTAATGGTAGCGCCACCTCTGCTTGCTCTACTTAATATTGATCCAGAAGCAAGTCGTTCGCTCTTGGAAAGCAGTAGCACAGAGAATATTAACGCCTCTGAGCTGCCTCCGTTTCGAGATTGGCTAGTGGCTCTTGTTCCCAATAATCCAATTCGTGCCGCGGCTGACAACGCGGTGCTCTCTTTGATGATTTTCACTGGACTATTTTCCATGGCGCTGCTGAAGATTGAGGAAGCTCATCGCAATAGTCTTGTGAGTTTTTTTGCAGCCATCAAAGAGGCCATGTTCGTATTGATTGCCTGGATTATGATCCTGGCACCAATCGGCATCTTCGCTCTGGTATTCCCTCTTGCAGCTACCTTAGGTGTATCAGCAATATCAGTGTTGGGCTCATTCATTCTTATCGCAGCCGGGCTCATCACTCTAATGACTCTTTTCTTGTACCCTCTGGCAGCGCTAGTGGCAGGAATCCCGATGCGGAAATTAGCTCGCGCTCTGGCGCCGGCACAAATAATAGGCTTTAGCACGCGTTCTTCTCTAGCCGCCTTACCCGCAAGCTTTGTCGCTACCGAGGCGCTAGGAATTTCCAGCAAGGTTTCAGGTGTGGTCTTACCTATTGCCGTCACCTTATTCAAATTCGCATCACCCATTGGCCGAACTGCAGGGACTTATTTTATTGCCAGTCTGTATGGAATAGATCTGGCCGTCTATGAGATGTTTACTATTGCCGCCGCCATAGGTTTATTCAGTTTTTACTCGCCGGGGATTCCCAGTGGTGGCTTGCTCATTATGGCCCCCGTGTATATTTCCCTGGGACTTCCAGTGCAGGGGATAGGAATCCTGATTGCCATCGATCTAATAGTCGATATGTTTATAACCGCAGCGAATGTGAGCGCCAACGTTACCGCGGCGGCCATACTTTCCAGACATGAACATTGAGCCACACTCATCTGACCGATCTTGCGGGACTAGTTGAGCTAACCGCCAACCGGCATAATGTAGTGATATTGATTTAGGTCAACACGACGCGCAGCACAACTCTTATTATTTCTACAGTCTTCTGCAATCAAAATCATTGAGGCTGCCATGAATAAATCCAGATTAATCTCTGTCACGCTGCTGGCATCTGCGCTGGCATATGCCCAAACAGGTTTCGGCGAATCTCTCGTCGATGGCAAATACCTATCTGAAGGAGCTGAGAATGGCACAGGAAAATGTACCCTGAGCATTGTCAGCTTTGACAAACCACATAAATACGGTGATGAAACCTTCGAGCTGGAATCATCGGGTGAAGGCGCCTGCGAATGGAGTGCTATCGGCGTATCGAAAAATTTCGTAATTACCGCTGGCTTGGTTACCAGTGGCGGAATGCCCGCTTTCGCAAAACTAAGCTTTCCATTTGGCCCGGCCGGACGAAAGATAGAGCTGGTATCATTTGATGTTGATGGTTCTATACGTAACAAAGAAGTTTTTTCAAAAATATAAAGCAGCAAGGTTCGAACAACTATCTATAAACTGCCGATGGTTTGAAACCTGGGAGCGTCCACGGTTAGCTGTGCGGCCCTAACAGGATCTAACACACAGCAAAGAGCACGAACCATCGGCACGTTTATTTCCTGATTGATCATCTTCGTGTGGACGAGATTTGGTCTATCGTTTATCTCGATGACGACCGTTGATAAGTCAGTTCTAACCAGAACATCAACTCCGAATAGGCAGTAAGTATGAGCCTTCTCAAATTTCATCAAATTTGAGAAGGCGGAAAAAACAACACCAATATTCAGCCCTATATTTCTCATCACCTGCTCAAAATCGGGATGCTTTTTAAAGCATAATAATTGAACCGGGCCATCCGCATCCATATAACTACTGTGCTCAAAGTGAACCAGTGGGTCTTGGCTGTGCCGGTCGTAAACTGCACCGTGCAATACACAAATGCAGTCAGCAAATAAAAATAACTTCCCCTTGTTCACCAACACATAAGCTCGAAGTGTAAACTTCCTGTTATCCATTAGTGCGAGATCCTGAACTGCTTCTTGAATAATGTAACCGAAACTAAAATTCTCGGAAATTTGTTCGCGAGTAACTACTTTTATCCCTCTTCCTGCGGTCGCCATCGGGTCTTTTATAAACCACAATGAACCCGGTTCGTCCGGCACATCAATATCATCAAAGTAGACTCTGGGGTACGCCATTCCTGCATCCGACAGAATCGTTGCCATCTGCCCTTTGTTGTCAAGCGGTATGGTTCGCTGTCTGTCAATAAGAGTAAACCCGATAGTCGCTTGCTGCGGCGGGATCTTTCCGCCATATTGATCAAAATAAAGAAGGTCTATATGGCGATCACCTTCTCTATATAAACGTCCTCCTAGTGGTTCCAGCGCCTGCTTGAATATTGCGGACCCTCGGTTGCTAAAGTAGATAAATTCTGTCTTCTGGGCTTCCAAATCATTGCTACCATTCATAATGGCGAGTCATCAGTTGTAGGTGATAAGTTTATTTATCCAGGAGCTTAACCTCGACCGATTCTCTATTGCAAATAGACTCGCGGCTAGAAGCTATCGATTCGGGTAGTGCTAGGGTAGTATTAGCCTATGCATTATACCAACCCCCAAAAAAATCCCTACGATCGCGAAAATGCCGATAACATTCTGTCGGTTAGCAGCCTCAATCGTATGGCCCGCTCACTACTTGAAAGTAATTTTCCGGCGGTGATTGTTGAGGGAGAAATATCAAATTTTGCCGTACCGGCGTCAGGACATTGGTATCTGACTTTAAAAGACAAATCCGCCCAGGTACGCTGCGCCATGTTTGTAAACCGTAATCGAATGGTTCGATTCAAGCCGGAGAACGGTAAGCAAGTTATAGTCAAGGGGCGCCTTAGCATTTATGAAGGCCGCGGTGATTACCAACTCTTACTCGATGGCATGGAAGAGGCTGGCGATGGTGCGCTGCAGCGAGCGTTTGAGCAGCTAAAGGCCAAACTGCTGGCAGAAGGCCTGTTTGCCGATGAGTATAAGCAGAAAATCCAAACGCGTTATAAGCATATTGGAGTAATCACCTCCGCAACCGGTGCTGCGGTACAAGACATCCTCAGTGTGTTTGCCAGGCGTTTCCCGTCCACCCGCATCACTCTGCTGCCGGTTGCAGTCCAGGGCAAAGAGGCCACCGATGAAATAGTAAATGCCATTCAAACCGCCAATCGACTTGCCAAAAAACTCGGTCTACAGGCTTTAATTGTAGGCCGCGGCGGCGGTTCCCTGGAAGATCTACAAGCCTTTAATGAAGAGCGTGTCGCTAGAGCAATATTCTCTAGCGACTTACCGGTCTGCAGTGCCGTTGGCCATGAGGTCGATTTCACTGTTGCGGATTTCGTAGCAGACTTAAGGGCCCCCACTCCTTCTGCCGCTGCCGAGCAGATGAGTCCAGATCAGCAAGACTATTTCGAGCTGTTGTTCACCTATAAGGCGAAATTCCTAAGCGTCATTAAGCAAGTCCTCAAGCAAGGGGAAAAACATCTAAGCTGGCTAGGCAAACAACTGAAACGTCCAGATCGGCGACTACAGGAACAGGCACAAAACCTGGACCGGCTGGAGACTGGCTTGATAAGATCGATCTCTAAGCAAATCGCAACGCAGAAAACTGAATTGGCACAGCTACGACGTAGTATGTTAGCTAGCTCACCGGCACAACTCCTAATTCGTAGCAATTTACAAATAGGAGCTGCCGGCAATAGGCTGCAACAATCCATGCAATCAGTGCTAGCCGCTCGGCAGTCTAACTTAGCAGAGCTAAGCCGCAGTTTGAATTCGGTCAGCCCTCTCAACACGCTGGCGAGGGGTTACAGTATTACCTACGATACCTCATCCAAAGTTATTCGTTCGAGTGACGATGTAAAACCAGGAGCTACAATTATTTCCAGATTGGGCAAGGGCGAAATCAGCTCAGTAGTCAAATCCATCTCAACTAAAAAATTCTAAGAGATCGATCATGAAATATTTTGAAGCCATTGCAATATTTACATTCTTTCTTTTGCTGACCGGATTGGCACAAGCACAAGTTGGAGTTAGTAGCTTACCGCAATCTTCAATGGTGCCCGGAGGTATTGCAGTTATCCCCACAGGTGTTGAAGCGGTGGAGGGAATTTTCAAGGATCAGCGCATAACTCTAGCTAACTATAACAATCAGCAATATGCGATTATCGGAATTCCTCTAAACTCTAGCATCGGTTCCCATCAGTTCTCTCTCAAACGCGCAAATGGCACTACCGAAACACTGCAATTCAAAATAGAAGACAAAGAGTACGTAGAACAGCATTTGACGATTAGCAATAACCGACAAGTGAACCCTAACGCAGAAGATATGGTCAGAATTAATCGAGAAAGCGCAGAGATGAACCTGGCCTTCTCCAGCTGGAATGACTCGCTCACACCAGTTTTTAGTATGCATGCGCCTGTGGATGGAATTCGAAGCAGCTCATTCGGTCTTAAACGTTTTTTTAACGGACAGGCCCGCAGTCCTCATTCGGGAATGGATATCGCTGCTGACGAAGAAGAGCCAATTTTAGCTCCTGCGCCGGGCGTGATTCTTACCACGGGCAACTATTTTTTCAACGGGAACACAATCATTCTCGATCATGGCCATGGATTGATAAGCCTGTACTGTCACATGAACACGATAGATGTAGAGCCAGGAACTCGAGTAGAAACCGGGGAACAAATTGGCAGAGTGGGGCAAACAGGGCGCGTTACCGGCCCTCACCTTCACTGGAGTATTAACCTGAACAACACTCGAGTCGACCCAGCCTTGTTCCTGGTCGACTAAAATACCCTTCACAATTTTATATACCTGCAACCAACTATTTTCCTATCCCATTGGCCCTGTGTGAAATTTTAGCTTGCCGACAAGTTCTTTAGAAACGGACTGGTAATTCCAATGATGCTCTAGAGAACCTCTCAAGCACGGTTAACAACCAAGTCCATTTTTTATTGGCTCACTGCTACTAATCCCTTCGTCAGAACCTAGCGAGCCCCGCACTTTGTCCCAAACCCTATGAAAAACGAAGTATCGCTGATATCCAAACAGCAGAAAATCAGATTAGCCAGAGTGCCAAAATTGGTCAGCATTGACCCTTATGGGTCAGAAAACTACAATTCATGCAGTGTAGGTTTTTTCTACAAACTTTTTTTATTTCAGTAGCTTAGCTAAGAGTTGGAGATTCGCGGGTCAAAATAGGGTCAACATTGAAATGATAGTGTGAAACAGCTAACACAATGATAATAGAATGGGTTTGCTTGGTATCGAAAATGCTTATGATCTCTTAGTGGATCAAAGCGAATCTCGCCAAGTCGATCTGACTCTAGATACCCTGGTGTTATCTGGATTAGATGATTAGCAAGGCTCACCTATACTCTATAATAACTACGCTTTGCTAAAGGAAGTTACATGCTATTACTTGAAAATCTTTTCATGCTGATCTTTGGCCATGCACTCGCTGACTTTGTGTTACAGCCCGATGCTATGGGATACGGTAAAAATCGCAATGACAAGATACACGATACAGAGCATAGCTTATTTCCCGTCTGGTATTACTGGCTCACTGCCCATGCCTTAGTTCACGGTGGTGTGGTCTACATGATTACCAATAACATCTGGCTAGGCATTTTCGAAACTGTAGTTCATTGGATCACCGATTTCGCCAAGTGCGAGGGCTGGATTGGCATGCATCAGGACCAGGGCGTTCATATCGGCTGCAAGGTCGCCTACACTTTCTTCCTCTAATAGAGGCCACGCCTGAACCCCACCAGTACAACTCAGAGCAAGCCTTGTAGCCTCATTCTTGTTTGACTCACTGCGCCCAGACGTTATAGTAAGGGCCTGCAAACCCTCTATTTTAAACAAGGTAATCAAGATTGATGAGCAAGAGAGAAGAGCAAAGAAAGCGCAGAGAAGAGAAGCAGCTAGCCGCAAAAAGCAGACAGAAAACGCAAAAACTGATGCTGAAAATAGGCATGTTTGGTGTAGCCCCAATTCTAGTATTACTGACCCTTTACACACTTTTCAGTCAGGGCCCTACCTATTCCACTGTGGAAATTGCCGAGACCGATCACGTTCGCGGCACGGCGGCCACTCCAGTTAGTATTGTTGTGTATGCAGATTTTCAGTGCCCTGCCTGCGCCACCGAGCATGAAACCATGACTCGCATCTGGCCCAATTTACGCAATAAAGCACATCTGGTATTCCGACACTTCCCTATCACAACCTCACATCCCCATTCGTGGACGGCATCACTGTATGCCGAGGCTGCGGGAAAACAGGACCGGTTTTGGGAAATGCACGATTATCTATTTGCTACCCAAGCCATCTGGGCTGGAATGTCCAATGTAGATTCGGAATTCGACAGCTACGCACTGGAACTCAATCTGGACTTGGATCGTTTACATGCTGATATTGAATCCGACGAGGTGGTACAAAAGCTACGCAGCGATCAACGCGGCGGTAATTCTTCCGGCGTACGCTCTACACCAGCTGTATTTATCAACGGCAGGATAGTAGCCCAGCCAAGCGCAGAGCGAATCATAGAAGTAGTGGAAGAAGAATTTGCCGAGTCGGAATCTGCCGATTAGGACGAAGACATGAAGCTAGGCGAGCTGTTTGGCCAGCACGGCTGAGTCTTGCACTATTTCGATAAAGCGTTTGAGCAGTTCCGCTGACTGTGGTGTCTCTTCCACCCTCGAGAGCAATTGCTCAACATCTAAACCTTCTGCAGCAATGGTCTCGCTTCGCTCTTGAATATAAGCTCTCAAGATGCCGGCCGAGAACTCGGGGTGGAATTGCACGCCCCAAGTTGTCTTGCCTAACCTGAAAGCATGATGCGGCTCGAAACTATTCTTTGCCAGCAACACTGCCTGCTGCGGTAGCCGCAATACCGACTGCTGATGGGAAACCTGTACCTCAAATTGCTTCGTCGTGCCCTGGAATAATGGGTCCGATGCCGACGCGGCAGTGAGGGTAATTCCAAAGGTACCGATCTCCCTTCCCATAGGATGAAATCCGACCTCCCCCGCAAAAGCCCAAGCTAACAGTTGATGTCCATAGCACACACCGAGAATCGGCAGCTGTCTGGCCTGTGCGGCCTGCAAATAGTCGGCCGCAGTAAAATTCCATGGAGCAAGATCGGTCACATAGGCCGCTGATCCGGTGATAATGATACCGGCAATTTCATCCAAATCAGGCAGTGCCTGGTGCTGATCAATAGCACAGCAAATAAATAATTTTGCATCCTGCCCTGAACCCCGAATAAACCAATGCTCGAAATCCTCCCCGGCAGCCAACAAACTCAAAATTGTGGTCCCGGTCTTCATAATTAGTATTTTTTTGCTCATTTACTTCTCATCTACGATCTCAGCCTGGCTGGTGAAGATTGCGTCAAGTTATTGCAATTTGCAGGTTCTTGAAACAAGATTCAATAGCGATTGGAATCCCCTGAATAAACGCATAGGAAAGGCTGCGACTATGATCGGCAAAATCAATTCCTTATTTAACGGAATGGCAGAAAACTCCAAAGAATGGACCTGGACCCTGTTTCGGGTCATCACTGCTGCCATGTTTATGACCCATGGTTTTACAAAGTTATTTGGCGAAAACCCGCAGCCCATGATGGGCGGGGGCGTAACATCGATCAATATCGGTGAATTGATTTCATGGCCAATTCCCATGGAAATCAATGCCTTATTCATCACCGGCATCATCGAGTTTTTTGGTGGCCTGCTAATCCTCATCGGCCTTTGGACACATTTCGCGGCACTATTTGCAGTATTCATCATGATAATGGCCTATCTGACTGCCCATCTTGCCTGGTTTCCAACCCTTAACCGTGGCGAACTGGCGGCAATGTATATTTTTGCCTTTCTTGTAATTTTCTCCTTCGGACCCGGCCCCCATAGCGCGGACACATGGCTCTCAATCCGGCGCCAGAAAAAGCGCAAGGACAAAATGGACGCCAACAGGCTGTAAGAATCGGGTTGAAATAGGCTTCCAAGGCCGTTTCTTCGGTACGCGCCCTTTGCTATATTAGGTCCTTGACTGCCAGGACTCTGACTTTATTCGTGATGGTATGCGCTTGGCTAATCGAGCCCTGTAACATCGACTAGCTGCAAACCGAGATATTGATTTTTCGAGTATGCCACTAAGTAGGACAAGGAAAATAACAATGAAAACTATGAATCTGACTAGCAAGATCATCTGCAGCTTTTTATCCTGCCTTTCGCTTTCCCTGCTCACCCTATCGGCAGCATCAGCACAGGATGCTGCGGAACCCGGACGCTATCGCCCGCAAGGGAGAGAATTCGCCCGTGACATTGGGCGTGAATACGGTGAAGCCCTGTACGAAGTTAGAACCTATGATCCAGAACCGAATGTAGCAGAATTCGCCGGCGCCACCATTTTCTATCCACTGACCCTAAGCTTCGCCGCACCGTCAGGCGCTGTGGTTCTGGTCCCTGGATATACTGCCACACAAGAAAACTATGATTGGTGGGGTCCGGCCCTGGCCTCTCTAGGTATCGTCGTTATGATTATCGATACCAACGATCCAAGAGATACTTTTCAGCCAAGAAAAGCAGCACACATCGCGGCCGTAGAATTTCTAAAGAGTGAAAACAATAATAGTGATAGTCCAATCAGCGGCAAAATCGATACTAGCAAGTTGGCGATCATCGGGCATTCGCTAGGCGGCGGGGCCGCCCTTGCAGCGGCTGAGGAACTGGGTAGTGAAATAAAAGCCGTAATACCATTAATGCCCTACTGCTGTGAGCTTGGCCAATCATTCGACGGTGACTATAGCGGTCTTACCGTTCCAACTTTGATAATTGCAAGCAGCGAAGACACGGTTGCTCCACCTGCTACCCATGCTCGTCTTCTGTATGATTCTATTGCCGACAGCACCAGCAAGGCCTATCTTGAGTTTGCCGCCGGAACCCATAACTTACCCACAAACGGCGGCACGGATTTGGCGAGTCAGGCCCGTTTCACTTTTGCCTGGTTAAAACTGCAGATGGATGGGAATCCGGCATTCGCTGCAAGTTTCACTGGCACATTAAGTGATGAGCTTGATGCCAAAATTACGAGACTTGATAGCAACCAATAATTGTCAGGCAGAGTTTTCAGCCGCGTTGGCTGTATTAGATCAGAGAGGTTGAAAACAAGCAGACTAAATAGAGACTAGGCCCATTTGTGCTTAGTCTCTAACACGCAAACTCCTGCTGTATTATTGCAAACCTGATTTTAGATTCTAGCAACCGGTAATCACAAGATCGGCACAGCATTCCAGCTTGGAATTGGCAGTATCACCGTGGATCAATAATAAAAATAAGTAATAAGCATTAATGTTCTCAATGGCTTCCCCGCCGACTAAGAATTCGATTAGCCTTGCCATATAAAAACCTAGGAGAGTAGGTTCATGTTTTCTCTGGATAGAAAGATATTTTTGTACCTAGCTTTATTGACGTCAGCCTGTACGCCAAACACAGAAGTGACAGAAAAAAGCCTTACTCCGATTGGGGAATGGCATCACCATGGCAGCGACCATGCCTCCACCAAATATGCTGATCTGGACCAAATTGATGCAAGCAATTTCTCAAAGCTTGAAATCATCTGGCGTTGGGATTCAGCCGATCATCGAATCGATGAAGAGCTGTTGTACTTTACGGGCGACTATCGCGCGACACCAATCATGGTTGAGGGCATCGTCTACGCAGCCACAAATCACTCTCAGGTTGCAGCATTGGATGCTGCCACCGGAGAAGAACTTTGGGTGTTCGATCCTGAAAGTTATAAATCCGGTCCTCCCAATTTTTCACCAGTGCAAACCAGAGGCATAGAGTATTGGACCGACGGTGAGGTAGAAAGAATTTTCGTTGCAACTCTGGGCAAGCAATTAGTCTCTATTGACATCACGACTGGCCTGCCCGATCCGGATTTTGGTGATGCGGGGTTCGTAGATCTTTCAGATAACTTGGGTAGATTGGAATTCGAAATTAATAACATCACCCATGGGGCGCCACCAATCGCGGTTGGCAACACAGTTATCGTTGGCTCCAAGATTTACGACTACACCATGCAGAATCGCAGCCCGCCAGGCCACGTTCGTGCCTATGATGCGCGTAGTGGAGAGTTCAAATGGCGCTTTAATACCATTCCACAAGCGGGCGAAGAATATAATGAAACTTGGGAAAATAACTCCTGGCAAACGGCGGGTAATACCAATGTCTGGTCTTTTATGTCAGCCGACGACGAATTAGGACTTGTCTATCTCCCGGTTTCTACACCCACAAACGATTACTGGGGCGGCATGCGCCACGGGGAAAATGTCTATGCTGAGAGCCTGATTTGTCTCGATGCCGAAACTGGAAAACGGCTATGGCATTTTCAAACTGTGCACCACGGAGTGTGGGATTATGATATTCCCGCTGCACCAAACCTCATAGACATCGAAGTCGATGGCAGAAAAATCAAGGCCGTAGCACAAGTGTCCAAAACCGGGTTTACCTATGTATTCGACAGAGTTACGGGCGAACCGGTATGGCCCATTGAAGAACGGGCGGTACCACAAAGCTCGGTTCCAGGAGAAAAAACCAACCCGACACAACCGCATCCAACCTGGCCCCTACCGTTTGAACGAATTGGAGTGAGCGAGGATGACTTGATTGATTTCACGCCAGAGATTAAGGCCGAGGCAATCCAAATAGCCAGCGAATACCTGCTGGGCCCGATTTTCACACCGCCGATTGTTAAGGGTCAGGATGGCAAGCGCTCCACTCTTGTACTACCCGGTGCGGCAGGAGGAGCAAATTTTCCTGGCGCCTCTGTCGATCCTAATAACGCCACTCTCTTCATTCCATCGCAGACTCGTGCGATTGGCATGGCATTGGTTGAACCTCCTAGTGGAAGCTCGGCTTGGCCTTATGTAATTCAGTATGACGGCACCGATGGACCTCAGGGTCTACCGCTATTGAAACCACCCTATCGACGGATTACTGCAATAGATATGAATAGCGGCGAACACAGCTGGCAGATACCCTTCGGCAAGGGCCCCACTGAACATCCGGCAATCGCCCATCTGCAACTGGGCGAGCTAGGCACTAGATATAACGACGTGATTGCAGAAGGAGGTGTCCTCGTTACCAAGACTCTGGTGATTTCCTACCTGGCACAGAAAGATGAAATCGATGCAGAAGCCACTGGCTCCATACTACGTGCTCACGACAAAGAATCCGGGGACTTGGTAGCTGCCCTGGCGGTTGAGCCACGTCTACACGGCGCGCCAATGAGTTATTGGCATGAGGGTCAGCAATATATTGCGGTGGCAGCAGGAGGGCGTGCGGACAATGCCGAATTAGTAACATTCGCGCTGCCTCAATGAGACGGGAACGGAGAACCAATTCCTGTAACGCAGCGTAGTTTTGGTTTTAGTATTTAACAGAAACTATGTTGAGCCAGGGTCTAAGTGCTTCTGTCTCGCGGGTGATCCTCATAGAAGAATTTATACTGCAATGGCTGGACAGCAATCGCGACTATGCTATTGCCCTGGTCCCATTGCTCGCGTTTGCCGAAGCCTGCATAGTTATTGGTCTATTTACTTCGGGTATCCTACTGCTACTGGTAACTGCGGCGCTGTACAATAATGGCCTCGCCAAACTCGAAGCTCTGCTACCCTTGGCATTTGTTGGTGCATTATTGGGTGACCACGCAGGGTATTACATCGGCCGCCTACTAGGCCCCAATTTTCATCACAGCAGCCTGGCCAAAAAGTATCAGCCCAATGTGGATCGTTCGGAACAATTGATTCGCCGTTATGGCAGCGCAGCTATCTTCATCGGTCGTTTTATTCCAGCCATACGCAGTGTTATCCCGGCAATGCTAGGAATCAGTGGTTTTCAGCGACTTCGATACAGCCTTTTCGATGCCTTGGCGTGTTTGTTATGGACCTTTGCCCTGGCAGCGATTTTGCTTGGAATAGCAGAATTCCAATAATCCATACACGCTGAATTGCTGATATCTACGCGCAGCCATTCAACTCATTATTCAGAAGTAGTCATTTTTCTACGAAAACAAGAATGGCAGAGATCAGTGCTGGTAATACGAATTACCGATAGTACAATACGCCGATCATTTTTCTAAAATTCACTCCTTCTCGCCAGAGAAATTGCGCCAATAACAATAAAAATGGCATAAGGCTAAACCATGACTGAGAATCACACCGCTCCTGATCTGGAACAGTACGGTATCACTGACGTTGCGGGAATCTACTACAATCCCTCCTTTGAATTCCTGTACCAGCAGGAGACCGATCCAAGCTTGGAAGGCTATGAAAAGGGAGTGGTAACCGACAGTGGCGCAGTCGCGGTCGACACCGGAATCTTCACCGGACGTTCACCCAAAGACAAATATATAGTGCGGGACGACACAAGTCGCGACACAGTGTGGTGGTCTGATCAAGGCAAGAATGACAACAAGCCCATCGATCAGAGTACCTGGGAACATTTGAAGTCGCTGGTAAGCAAGCGCCTTAGTGGTCAGCGGCTGTATGTCATGGATACCATTTGTGGCGCCAATGAAAACAGCCAGTTAAAAGTTAGGTTCATTATGGAAGTGGCCTGGCAGGCGCATTTTGTAAAAAACATGTTTATTCGGCCAAGCCCAGAGCAACTGGAAAGCTTTGATCCGGATTTCATTGTTATGAATGGAGCCAAGAGCACAAATCCAGACTGGCAGAGCCAGGGTTTAAACTCTGAAAATTTTGTGGCCTTCAATCTAACCGAAAAAATGCAACTCATCGGTGGCACTTGGTACGGCGGAGAGATGAAGAAAGGCATGTTTTCCATGATGAATTATCTGCTACCTCTGCGTGGAATAGCTTCGATGCACTGCTCGGCGAACATCGGCAAACAAGGTGACACAGCCATTTTCTTCGGCTTATCTGGCACCGGGAAGACTACTCTATCCACCGATCCCGAACGCGCTCTAATAGGTGATGATGAACACGGCTGGGACAATGATGGCGTATTCAATTTCGAAGGCGGTTGCTACGCGAAGACCATCAACCTAAGCAAAGAGAGCGAACCGGATATCTACAAGGCCATACGCCGAGATGCCTTGCTGGAAAACGTAACAGTCGATAGTAACGGCATAATTGATTATGCCGACGGCTCCAAGACTGAGAACACACGCGTCTCCTACCCCATCTACCATATAGATAATATTGTTAAACCAGTATCGAAGGGCGGTCATGCCGAGAAGGTGATTTTCCTTACTGCAGACGCCTTTGGTGTGCTACCTCCTGTGTCGAAATTAAATCCGCAGCAAACCAAGTACCATTTTCTATCTGGCTTTACTGCGAAACTGGCCGGCACAGAACGGGGCATCACAGAACCAACTCCAACTTTTTCCAGCTGTTTCGGCGCCGCCTTTCTCTCATTGCATCCTACTAAATATGCACAGGAATTAGTGAAACGCATGGAGGCTACTGGCTCCACAGCGTATTTGGTGAATACCGGCTGGAATGGTACCGGCAAACGAATTTCCATCGAGGCGACTCGTGCGATTATTCACGCCATTTTGAACGGCTCAATCGATCAGGCCGAAACCTTCCAACTACCCTATTTCAAGCTGGAAGTTCCAATGAATGTCGACTCCGTGGATAACGCTCTGCTGGATCCGCGCAGTAGCTATGCCGATGCGGCAGAATGGGACAGCAAGGCAAAAAATCTTGCTCAGCTGTTTATCGCCAACTTTGAAAAATTCACCGATAACGCGGAAGGGAAAGCCTTGGTCGAGGCCGGTCCTGCGCTGGGCTAGGATAGTGTTGCTTGAGGCTCTAATGCCCTCAGCCCAATCCCGTTTCATATTGCTTCATCCCTTCCGGGATGGAGATATGTGCTTTCTTGTCGCGAACGAAAACATGGCATGACGGCAACGGCTCGAACGGGGCATCTATCTGACCCATCATAACACCCAGCAATTTAGGGAAACCTTCAGAGCGATCAAACATTGGCGTGTTACATTGTTCGCAGTGTTGCCTGCAGGTTTTACTCCCCGATTCCGCCACATAAGACTTTTCAGCTAACTCGCCGCTCACCGTGGTTCCATCAATCTTAAAGAAAGCTATGGCCGCATAATCTGTCTGCAATGCATCCTGACAATCGAGACAGTGGCAACATAGCTGCAATATTGGTTCCACCTCAGATGCAAACTTTAGTTGACCACACTGACAACTGGCTTGTATTTTCATCCGATTAAATCCCAGGAAATTTTTCCAGAACTAACAAGTACAAAAAAGCCGGAATGACTGCTGAGTCATTCCGGCTTCTAGCGTCATTGCAGCGCTTAGTGAGCTGCGCCGGCTTCGTCCTGTGCACCCGGCAGGGCCATCGCAGTCAGTGAAGAACTGGTCTGCAACAAGATGTACTGATGCCCATCGTGTACCCAGGAGCTCATGCCATAGCTGCTGCGGCTGGGCGCCTCGATCTCGGACAGTATTTCACCACTTGCCTTATCGATAGCATATAGCATGGGCGTGCCATCGCTGGCCTGATCTGAATAAACCAACATATTCTCGGTTACCACCATCGGCACCAAGGCACCGGTGCCAGTATTACCCACATCTACTCCCTCAAGCGCCGGATGGTTCTTGATTCGATCTGGCGTTTCACCAGTAGGAATCATCCAAGCATGATCACCGCTGTTCATATCGATCGCCGTAATTCGGCTATAGGGCGGCTTCCAAATTGGAATTCCAGAGCTTAGACGTGGAGTTCTCGCAGTAGCACCTCGAGCACCATTCGCATAGGCCGCCGTATTGACGCCGGTTGAATTCGGGAACAACAGATCAGACTCTTCACCCGGGATTAGACGTAAAGAGAAACAAGCCTTGTGCGAAGATACATACAGCTTACCCGTTGTTGGATCGGCAACCGCTGGAGCTGTGATATTGGCTCCACCTGCTCCACCTGGACAATTCATGGCAGCATATTTGCCCATAGGGTTGTCCGCATGAATAGGCGGGTTGAACAAGGGCCCCATGACAAACTCCTCCATCACTTCTAGCGCCTCTGCCCGCAGTGCCGGAGTAAAATCGATCAGATCGTCCTCTGTTATGCCTTGCATATCGAACGGTGCAGGGCGGGTAACGTGAGGCTGCGTTGGGGAAAGCACTTCGCCAGGTACTATCGACGCTGGCACTGGCCTGTCGACTATGGGCCAAATTGGCTCACCAGTTATGCGGTTGAATGCATACACCCAGGCTTGCTTCGTAACTTGCATGACCGCAGGCACTCTACCCTGACCCGGGACGTTCAAATCGAGAAGAACTGGTGCGGTGGGGTTATCAAAATTCCAGATTTCATGCTTCACCATCTGGAAATGCCAGGCGCGCTCGCCGGTGCGCGTATCCAAGGCTATCAGGCTAGCTCCGTAAAGGTTGTCACCGGGACGAAAGCCACCGTAATAATCGATAGTGGCGCTATTGGTTGGAATATAGACCAGATTATTTACTGGGTCGGCCGACAGTGGTGCCCAAGAGGAAACATCACCGGTCCATTGCCAGGCATCATTCTCCCAAGTCTCATGACCGTACTCACCGGGCTTTGGAATTACATTGAATTTCCATTTGAATGCGCCGGTTCTGGCATCATAGGCCAGAATATCGCCAGGGACGTTTTCGATTCGCGCCTGGTGGTAGCCCTGTTCTGCAGAGTTTCCGACTACAATCGTGCCGTTAACAACGATCGGCGGTGATGAGGAAGTGATATAACCTGTTTCCAGCGGAATACCCTCATAGGGGTCATAGGGATGGCCTAAATCGGCCAGTAAATCGACAATTCCTGATTGTGGAAAACCATCGATTGGAACGGGTTTACCGAAACCCTCCAGCGGAATACCAGTATCCGCATCAAGTGCGGTGAGGAAAAAGCCTGGCGACACTATATAGACTATATCTCTGCCATCGATATTGGCATAGCCAACACCCTTACCGTAATCTGCACGCATCGAGTATTCTGCGCGTGGCGTATCCGGCTCTCGATAGGACCACAGAGTTTCTCCATTCTTGGGATCGATCGCCACCACATAGCGCTTGTTTCCAGCCACGGTTATGAGTTTTCCATCAATAAGTGAAGGCGTAGAACGACCACTGATGGCACCGAAACTGGCGCCGTCCCATTCCCAGGCGACTTCCATATCGGTGAAATTTTCAGCGCTAATTTCGCTGGCAGGAGTAAAGCGCGTATGCGCGTAATCACCACCGAGGGTATACCACTCAGCAGGATCTTCGTTGAATAAAGGGATCTCTTGAGCGCTTAGAAAACTTGAAGAAAGCATCGACAGAACCGCAGCTGCTAACTTACAGGGGGTCAGACTTGATCTCCTAGAATTTGGAGCTTGCATATTTATCTCTCTCTCATTTATGACTTCTTATTGGCTATTCGTCCCGTCATCGAAGCGAGGAACGGTCAGAATCAAGCTTGGTAGAACTGGCTTTAACCGCATAAAACTAGCAAGAAATGAGTCTTCAAACCATGTTTATTTGCCTCTATAGGCTATTTCTCTACTCCATTTAGACACCTGCCCATTTAGATCTGAATTTCATACTTGACAAGTTTGAAAATTGTATCACAATACCGGTACAGTTTATCAAAGCGATATGCCTGCAGATGAATATCACTATCAATACCAAAGATGGAGTGCCGATTTACCGGCAGATCGCTAATCAGATTCGCTATATGGTGGCGTCCGATCTATTGCGCGCTGGCGAGGAGATATCTCCAGTACGAAGCCTGGCTTTAGCACTGAATGTAACGCCGAATACCGTTGTAAAAGCCTATGACGAGCTGGAATCGGCCGGTGTTATTTTTAAACGTCGCGGTGCGGGAACCTATATATCCGATGAACAATCCCCATTGGCAGATCGCGAGCGCAGGCGCATTCTCGAGGCAAGAATTGACGCCCTTCTCGCCGAAGCTCACCAATTAGATTTCAACGCCAGTGATGTCCTCGATCTAGTCAGGCAAAGACAGGAAGAACTAGGCAAGACTAAACAAAATAAGAAGACCCGATCGGAGAAACACAATGACTGAACTCGTTGTCGAAGTTACTAATCTATCCCGAAGCTTTGGCAAGACCGTTGCCCTGGACGATGTCAACTTTCAGGCAAGCAGAGGCAATGTATACGGTCTGGTAGGCGCCAACGGTGCCGGAAAAACAACACTGATTAAGCATCTTCTGGGTCTGCTGCGTGCAAAGTCGGGCAGGGTTCGAATATTCGGCGAAGATCCAGTAAGAAATCCGGAAAGCGTACTCAAGCGTATTGGCTATCTCTCTGAAGATCGAGACATTCCCGAATGGATGAGCATTGATGAACTGATGCGCTATACAAATGCCTATCACTCGGGCTGGGACAATAATTATGCAAGTGAGTTATTAGATACCTTCGCGTTGGACCCCAACAAGAAAATTAAAACCCTGTCACGAGGAATGAGGGCACAGGTGGCACTCATTGTCGCCGTCGCACACAAACCAGATCTATTGATACTGGACGAGCCATCCAGCGGATTGGATGCGGTGGTACGCAAAGATATACTGAATGCGATAGTACGAACAATTTCGGAGGAAGGCAGGACCGTCATTTTTTCATCGCACCTTCTCGAAGAGGTGGAAAGACTGTCAGATCATGTAACCATGATTCATCAGGGAAAAGTTACATTGGATAGTTCCCTGGAATTAATAAATAGTTCTCATCATCACAGTTCGCTTTGTTTCGCCGAAGTACAGAACTCTGTCCCTGTGCTGGGAAACACAGTATCCATATCCGGCGAGGGTAGATTTTGGAGTGCCATTCACAATAGCAGCGCAGAAGAATTGCAAAAATCCATACAACAATTGGGGGGCGAAATAATTAAATCACGTAATGCCACCCTGGAAGAAGTTTTTGTTGCGCGGGTTGGCAGAACAGTTGTCGGTGAGAATATAAATGAATAGTCCAAGTCAAGCGCTTCTATGGAGTGGATTCAAATTAAGTTGGCCTGCCCTGCTCACTCAAATATCCGCAGTGATCAGCGTTGTTTTTCTGACCGACTTGGCATTGGATCCCGGGGTAGATACCAGACAGACCCTAGAGGCAACTGTTGGCATAACGGTAGCAGGCTTGGCATTTCTCTATGTTGTAACTCTGAGTGCAGCGCAAAAAATTGGCAGAGTTACAAGCGCGCTGGGCTTTCCATTTAGAACCGAATACGCCTTACCGGTCTCTACATTAACTCTGTTAGTAGTTCCGTTACTCTACTACTGCCTGTTATTTCAGCTAGCTGTATTCATACCGGTAATAATTTTAAATTTCCTGTTACTCGATGCCAAAATCTCATTTCTAGCCATCAGCTTTGTAGTTTTCCAGTTTACCAGTTTTGCTTTAATGCTTAATTGGTGGACCAGGAATTGGATCGAGTGTCTGATTGCCTGGTTAGTAGTTTTAACGCTATACGTGAATGGCTTCTTAGTTCCAGAGTTTTCACATGTGGACAATACCCTCATTTATATTGCCAATTCTGGAACGGATTATATTCTGCCCTTAACTTTGACCCTGGCCATGCTGGCGCTGACCTATTTTGGTGTTCGGCAACAACGAAGTGGAGAATCCCTCATTGAATTTGGCAACAATGGTCTATTCACTGGTGAAACTCTGGTTCTCAGAAATGCAGTGCCCGTCACTTCCCCGAAATGCCCAATTGAATCTCCACTGAAAGCTGAATATTGGAAAGAACGTCAATTGAATGGGGAGTACAATGCAGTATTCGGAGGCCTTGTTGGTGCAGGCATGGTACTGGCCATATTCTCCCTAATAAATTTCTTCGAAGTGAATCAAAACTCACCAGACTATGCCGATGTGATGATCTTAATTATGGCCATATATCTTGCCGTGTGCACCGGTCTGGTGGTTTACATGTTTGGCGTTCGCTACAAAAATGGTGCTGCTTATATTAGCGTGCATGACAAAACCGCGGCCATTGGCACAGCAAAACTTGCCGCAATCAGGGTTTCAGTTTCGCTGAGTTCCATTCTCATTGCCGGGCTTGTGATGGGGACTATATTATGGATTCTTGGACCTATTTTTATAAACGGTTTTCAAGAAATGAAAATTTTATTTCTTGGCTCTTTTGAGACGTTTTCACGGCTATCACTGCCTGGGCTTGTGCTGAGAATTGTGCTGCTTGTTACCGCCTTTTTCACTGCACTGGTATTGTTCGCGACTTTTCTAAGCTGGTTTATGTTAAACCCGAGAAAAATCTCCATTTTCTTAACGGTAATTCCTCTCTACGGATTCTTACTCGCCATATTCCTCGCTGTAATTCTTGGAGAAAATGAAAACTATGACTCACTACTCGATTCAGTCATGAGAAATCATTTGTGGCTAGTCGTTTTTCTAGTCCCAGTTAGCATAGCGACTATGCTTAGAGAATTATTGAGAGATTGGGTAATAACTAGCCGGCAGATGGCAGTGCTGTTGATAGCAGGAACAGGATTTCAATGTCTGAATTTGGTCTGGCTGTTTGGCGCTAATAACTATGGCGCCCTACAGGTAGGCATTGGGGTGGCGGAAATCGGTTATTTAATCATTCAAGGCTTTTTCCCTTTGCTCACTGCTATATTGGTTCTATGGACTGGCAATAGAATCCGGCACGGCTAACTAGGGTGCCGCAGCTGTACTCATGCCAATGACCGACTCCTACTGATTTCCCCGTGGCAGGCCACGCAACTGGCAAGTAAATATGAGCCTGTCCCATCAAGGTTCATATTTAGTTTTGTTATTAAATTACTAGCTTCTAACAGTTTTCGATCGCACATTTGTTGTGACTAGTCTATTGAATTTATCCCGAACGAATTCGCCCACCGCAAAACCGTTTTTCATGGGCAAACTCAATTTCGCCGCCGCATAAGGACTAAGAGTTTTACCAGCGCTTCGATAGACCTTGAGATAGCCGGTGTAGTCAGCCAAATACAGAGGTTTTCCAAATTTCTGCACAGAGCGGGTATCACTGTCTGAGAAATATCGATGTTGGGGGGATGCGTTACCGTGGGTGTGCCAGAAGGCACGGATGCGATCCCAATCCATCGCTGCAATACTTAGACTCCACCTGTCTTCTCGTCGCGCAGAAGCAGATACCGTATAGCCGAATTTACCAGCAGATTCGAATATGGTGCCCATGTATTCGCGGTCTTCCCGTATAGACAGTGGGTTGTAGATATCGGATGCCGCCTTCACAGCCTCCAGTTCGGTCGCGAACAACAATGACGAGCAATGTTTTGTAGCTGAGCTGGCGCTCGCAAAGGAGATATTCAGCCCACAAAAAAGCAGTAGAACGACTTCATAAAAGGATTTCATCAGCAAACTCCGGGTGGTGTTTTATTATGATCTGACTTAGCTTTTTGTTTTTACAGACCTTCGCTTATTTGGCTTATTGAATACGAAACCTGATCGCATCCCGAGCTTTTCCCCGTGGTTCGACAGTTATTTAACTAAATATGGCAGCGATTGCTTACTAAAAAAGGTGAAGGTTTTATCCAGCTTGAGGGTATTGAACCCGGAGAGTCTATCTAGCTACTTGTCTAGCCATTCAATAAAATCAATTGAAGACTTTATTAATTTAGCGCGCGGAGTTTCTAGCAAGGCGGCATGATCGCCACCGGCGAGTACTATCCATTGCTTATTCGGATTGGCAATTTTAGAAAAAAAGCGCGCATGGGCATCGGTATTAGCAAGTGGATCAAACTCTGCCTGCAGTAGTAGCGTGGGCAGCATTAATTTTTCGCCATTGAGTGCATTCCATTGTTGTAATTGATTCCAGTCGGCCCTGATCGGATCTGCTTTTAATGCTGTCGCCACGTAAACATCGATGGCCTGCTGGGAAATGGTACCGGGAACAATGAAATCTGAAGCAGCAGCGGCACGAGTAGTGGGACGTGCTGGGGCTGCAATTACGCTGTTGCTTTCTGGTACTACGGCATCCGGGTCTGTGGGATAACCGAATAAAATCACACTGGAAATCGCTGCGGGGTAACGCTGGGCAGTTAGCTGCGCCACCATTGAGCCATAGGACCATCCCCAGACATGGGTCTTCTGCTGGTTTCGAGCTAGTAGCCAGTCCAATACAATGGAGAGATCTTTAGCGGCACGATCGGGTGTGTTCCAACCGCTATTATCTCTTGGGGTCTCCCCGTAGCCCCGCGCATCCAAGGCCCATACGCTATATCCCAGAGCATTAAATCCGTCCATAAGGGACAGCTCTTCACCGGGCACCTGCAAATCAAAGTCAGGTAAGGAACTCCAGGTTCTGCCGTGGTGAAGTAAAATATGTCCTTTCGGCTGTGGGATAGACTTTTCCCACAGCGCCATAGGGTGACCGTCAGCGTCGACCGTGTGTTTTGTAGGCGAAGCGGATTGAGCGTTCGCAGCTTGACTCAAGCCTAGCAGCAGCAGACTCACTATGGAAAAAGCGACAGCTGCTCTTTCTAATCTAAAAAAGCGAATACAACCTACTCTCATCGCAGCAATCCAGTTAGTGACTCAATCATTCTAGTTAATTCGGTAAAGCAAAAGTGGACAAGGCATGGCCTGATATTACCGACACGTATTGCACACCATCTACCATATAAGTCACAGGCGCCATAACTATCTGACCACCAAGATTTATGTTCCAAAGCAATTCACCGGTTCTGGCATCGATGGCATGAAAATAGCCTTCCCGCCCGCCAGTGAACAACAGATCAGAGGCGGTGGTGAGCATGCCGCTGTCACTCACATCGAATTGGTCATAGGACCAGACTGCTTCACCTGTCTGCGGATCCATTGCCTTGAGTGAGGCATAGCCGACTTCGTTGGTCCAGTTGTTAATTGGATTTGTTCTACCAATGCCGATAGTTGGTGCTCCAGGTGCCGGCGCGAGTACCGAAAAGCCACCGCCGAGAAAGGCTCGGCCCGGAGTGTATTCCGACTCTTCCGCTCTATAAATAGTCGCGTAATCCTGCCAGGCACTAAAATAAAATAGCCCCGTTCGAGGACTATAAGAAGGGGGATACCAGTTGGTACCTCCCTGATTACCTGGATATGTAGGCATGCCTTCCGGCTGAGGTGTAGGTATCGGCCTGCCATTTTCGTCGAGGCCGCTTGACCAATTGACGGTTACATAAGGCTTTCCTTGCAAAAATTTGCCAGTGACTCTATCCAGCACATAGAAATAGCCATTGCGATTTGCCCACATCATGACCTTGGAAGGTGTTCCACGCCAAACAATATCGGCTAGCACGGGAACCTGCACAGAATCGTAATCGTAGGCGTCGTTAGGTGTAAATTGAAAATACCATTTCAGCTCACCACTATCTGCATCCAAGGCTATCACTGAATCCGAATAAAGATTGTCTCCAGGACGTTGCCCAGCATTCCAATCTGGGCCAGGATTTCCTACTCCCCAATAGCTAAGATTTAGTTCTGCATCAAAGGATCCGGTGATCCACACTGGAGCGCCACCATGCTGCCAATCATCACCCTCCCAGCTGTCGTGGTTCGGCTCGCCTGGTCCCGGAATGGTATAAGTCTTCCATGCCTGTTCACCAGTCTCGGCATCGTAGGCAACTACATAGCCGCGAATACCAAATTCACC
Source organism: Gammaproteobacteria bacterium (assembly GCA_021773355.1). Taxonomy (GTDB): domain Bacteria; phylum Pseudomonadota; class Gammaproteobacteria; order Pseudomonadales; family Pseudohongiellaceae; genus UBA9145. The sequence goes on from JAJFKE010000031.1 coordinate 171,661, forward strand.
ACCGCCAACGCCGACAATTACTTTATCCTTCACCACAAGAGGCGCCATAGTTACCGAATATGCCTGGTTAACATCGCCCACTTCCACATCCCAGAGCGGGCTGCCATTTACCCTATCCAGCGCTACCAGGCGAGCATCTAAAGTACCCATGAAAACTTTATCACCCAGGACTGCCACACCGCGGTTATTTGCTCCACAGCAAACCAAAGAATTCTCGGCGGGCACATGTCGATATTTCCAAAATACGCGACCCGTAATTGCATCAAGGGCTATTACACTATTAGGCCGTTCGGTGACATACATAATGCCGTCGACGATGATAGGATTTGATTGCCAGGCACCAAACACTTGATTCTGCAGAGTCCATTGCAACTTTAGGTTTGCCACATTATCTGGCGTCACTTGCTCCAACAGGCTGTAGCGCTGACTCATATAACCACCGTTATATGTTAGCCAGTTCTCTGGCTCAGACTCCGCATCCAGGATTCGCTCATAGGATACTTGGCCAATGGCACTAAAACTGAGAAAACTCAAAACTGCGATTAGGCCCGATCTAGCCATATTCTTAGTCGTATATCTTGAGATTATTTTTTCCATTAGAGACCTCGCAGAGTAAGTAGATAACCAATAACGTCAGCTACTTCATCGCTGGATAGAGTAGTGGGTTGTTTACTTGGCTCATTGCTGATTTCATAGGTCACTAGATCTGACTTTTTTAGCGAGCGAAGTCGTTCGTTGGAATCGACTATCTGCACCGTGTAGGTGTCTTCATTGAGACGACGGCCAACAATTGTTTCTTCGTTCCGAGTCACGATTCGCACCGGTCGATTGATTGGAAACAAAGCTGCGGCAGGGTCCAGCATATTTCTCTGCAGTGCGGCCGGTGTGCGTATTGAGCCGATGTTGCTGAGGTCGGGAGCAGTGCGCGGACCAACCCCGCGTACTCGATGGCAGTCTGCACATTGGCCCTCTCCGTCGAACAGCGCTTTGCCACGAACTGGATCGCCAATCTTTACCGCTACACCGTCTGGATCGAAGCCGGCTCTGATAAAGGCGATAACACCATCCAATTCCTCGGCTCGCAAACTGAACGCCGGCATGCGCCCCTCGGCTGCTCCCTGAGTCACCACCTGTCTAAGATCATCGTCTGACTGCACCGTGGGGAATTGACCGATACGCAAGTTAACGCCATCTACCACATCCCCCTGCGGACCATGACAGAGTGCACATTGCTGGGCATAGAGTCGAGACCCTGTTTCTATAGCCTCGCTGGTGTATTGATGGTCGCCTGCCTCCTGCGCCAAGGCTGGCTGACTGCCGATAAGCGTTAACGCAAGCAATGCCACGGGAAGCAGGTGTGGAACTTTTCTAATCAAATTTTTCATAGTAATAGCTGACTGTTAGATTCTTATTGCTGGATGAAGAGGATAATCTGAATTTGCTTGGAGGTCTATGCGAGCCACTTCATGGCCGGACTACCCTATTACCTATAATCCGGTTTCGGTGTTGGCTTTATTGTTGTCCAAGCCAAAAATCCAAGCCTTGTGCGTTAAGCTGCATATCTTGAGCAAACAGCGACTTTATTCTGTCCGGCTGCATCAAACATTGTTGTTCGAGGAAATAGCCTACGCTGGACTGCAACAATGAATCCTCAATAGCGGCCTCCCGATCTGCGCTGGCCGCAAATTTCAACGCTGTCGCCGCATAATCTTCGATTGCCTGCCTGAGCATGACGTGTAATGGCGGAATATCTTCGTGCATGCCAAAGTAAGTGACATAGATCCGTTCCAGCGGCAGTGCCATCAACTTATCCAGAGTGGTATACCAAGCCCGCGGATCGAACTGAATAGGTGTTGTGGGTGGGAAAATGAATCTATTTTTGCCAGTATTCAATTCCGGATAGCTTGCGCCGAAGGTATCGCCGCTAAATAGCCCCTGACTCATTTCATCATAGACGCAGTAATGATGTCTGGCGTGGCCGGGCGTATCGATGAATAACAGCTTTCTTCCGTTGAAATTCAGTTCGAATCCATCCTCAGCCACCTGTACTCGCTCTGCAGCCACCGGTATTAGCCTGCCATACATGCTTTCAAATGCCTCTTCACCGTAAACCGCCAGGGAGCCTTGTTCGAGTTTAGCCGGATCAATCAGATGGCGATAGCCACGCTTGTGCACTAGCAAGGTAGCATTTGGAAAATGCTGCATTAAGCCACCACTACCACCTGCATGGTCTAGGGACCCTCTGCTTAACTCCAACACCTCTGCGTGACCTGAAGCGTTCAGATTCTAGACGCCGTTTGCCGCTAATGGTAACTCCCTTAGCAACAACGGCAACGACGAAGATGGGCGCTTCAGGCCGCGCCCTTCGGGGCATTTGGGGTTAAGCAGAGGGTCCCTGGATGCACATGTGTAGGCATGACGTAGGCAACTGCGTCCGGTGAAATACCTTTGCGCCGTAATACTTCCAGCAAAATCGGCAATGAATTATTAGTGCCGGTATCAATAAAGCCTGCCATACCCTCGTGCTCAATAAGGTAGCAGGCAGCCAACCCCGGTCGTCTCTGCTGAGTATCGATACAGCTAATGCCGTATCCTAATTCTTGATTATGAATTTGATCTGGCACTTATCGGTCCTTCAAAAAATTCAGTCTGTCGCAGCACACTACTCTGTGTAAGAATAAAAAGCCCGTGCAGCTTGATAAAGACTGTAAACATCAACCTTCGAACTTACCGCGTAGGGGGTATGAATCGAAAGTACCGGCACACCAAAATCTATGACCTCGATATTTTGCGCGGAGAATTCCCCACCTATAGTGCCACCGCCACCCACACCAACTTTGTAAGTCACTGTCTGCCAGGGTACTTCATTGTTATCCAGCAATTGACGTGTCCATGCGATAAATTCACTATTCGCGGTATTGCCTTGACCGTAAAGTTTAAGATTTACACCATAACCTAACTTAGGTGCATTACCCGACTCCCAAACTCCCGGGTTGATTGGATTGATACCAGGGTTAACGTCGATAGAGATAAATTTGGTCTGTCGCAGCGCACTGCGAAATAGTGGTTCACGATACTCATCTTGTAGCTGTGCATATAAGAGTCGGGACAAGAGATCGGCAAAATAGTCGGAGTGCGCACCGGTGTTGTTTCTATTACCCACTTCTTCATTGTCTACTAAAAAAGCCATGGTAGTTTTTTGCGGGCGTGATACGTCTGCGATTGCTCGCATGGCTGTGTAAGATGCCAATCTGTCATCCTGGCCGTAGGCGGCGATCAAACCTCTATCGAATCCCATGTCTCTGGGGCGCCCGGCAGGGACCAGAGCGAGTTCAGCCGACACCAGGTCAGCTCGAGTGACTCCATACTCTCGTGCAAGAAAAGCCAAAACCTGGTCAACAACATCACCCCCCGCCGCATCTGGTATATGAGCAATAATTGGATCCAGGTCTTCTGGACCCAGGAAATCCGCCAGGGTCTTGGAATTTCTGCTGCGGTCAACGTGGGGTGACAGCTCCGGAATCATAAAGATGGGATCGCCATCATCCAGACCGACCGATATAGAAATAGTGCTTCCATCTTTCTTATCTATGCGGCCCAGCAGGGCCAGCGGTAGATTGGTCCACTGATGGTATTTGATACCACCGTGATAATTGGTTTGGAATAAGGCAAACTCACTATTCTCATATAAGGGCCGACCCTTCAAGTCTAGCCTGGGTGAATCGATATGTGAGCCTATGATATGAAAACCTTCCTGCAAAGAATCCTCACCGATCACCAGTAGACTAATTGTTCGATCGCGATTAACTTCGTATATCTTTTTCCCCGGCACTATATTCGTGCTGGCACTCAGGCGCTCAAAGCCGTTTTCCTCAGCAAAAGCCACCGCCTCGGCAACAAAAGTAAGCTCGGTACGCGCAAGATGAATAAATGCCTTGTAGTCTTCGGCGAAAGCGAACACCGCATCTCTCTCGCCGTCCGACATTCCAATCCACGAGGATTCACATTGCAGAGAATCGAAACAGTCATCCTCTGTTTGCGCAACCGAGTTTGAAACTGAAAAAGACACCACAGCTATAAGTACCGCAACCATCAAGTTACGTAATCCGCCTGTTCCTGCAAACCGATTTTTCATGATTCTTCCTCAAGATATTTTCACAATAGTGTGTTTTAGATTACAGCCAAAATTATGGCGAGGGAAATTTCTGTAGGCAACTAGCAAATGACTGAGCGTCAATATTGCCCCCGGAGAGTATTATGGCCGCGCAAGCGTCATTTATATTCAGCTTGTTCTGCAGCAGCGCCGCCAGGGCCACTGCCCCGCCGGGTTCTACAACCAGCTTGAGGTAGCGAAAAGCAAAACTAATTGCGTGCGCTACCTCATCTTCCGTTACCACCAGAAAATCGTCTACTAATCGACTATTGATTGACCAGGTAATCACTCCCGGTTGCGTTGCCATCAGCGCATCGCAACTGGTTTTGTGCGGCGGATCAATTTTTACTCGCTGCCCACTGGACTTCGATAGTCTATGATCGTCGTAGTTTTCAGGCTCCACGCCATAAACCTTGGTACTACTATTGGTTTCCTTAATCGCCGTTGCAACCCCGGCGAGTAAACCACCACCACCACATGGACTAAGCACGGCATCCGGGAGACAGTCCAAAGCTTGTAATTGTTGCATGATTTCCAAGCCACAAGTTCCCTGACCAGCTATCACATCGACATCATCGAAGGCAGGCACCAAAACCGCACCGCTGCGGCTGGATATTTCCTCAGCGATTTGTTCACGAGATTCGGTTGCGCGATCATATAGCCGAATATTTGCACCCAGACGCTCGGTCCCTTCTTTCTTTATCGTTGGCGCATCGGAAGGCATGACAATAGTGGACTGCATGCCTAGCAGGCGAGCCGCATAAGCAATCCCCTGAGCATGGTTGCCTGAAGAGAAAGCAACCACCCCCTTTGCTTTTTCTTCGCTGTTAAGCTGACTAAGTCGATTATAGGCACCGCGAAATTTGAAAGCTCCAATATGTTGCAGACACTCTGGCTTGATGAATATTTTGGCATTTAACCTTTCATTTAAGATGGCTGAACTGAGTATTGGTGTTTTAATGGCGACGCCAATCAGACGTTGGGCAGCCTGTTTGATGTCTTCGAGATTAACAGTCATATCTATTTCTTACCGAGCTTTTTACCGAGGTGTCGATTCTTCTTGATACGTCTCTTCTGTGCAATTTGTTGTTGAGTGAGATCTTCTTCACCTTTAATGAAAGGATTATCGCCGCTTCGTAATTCGATTCTCACCGGAGTTCCTTCCAGCTTCAATACCTTACGAAAGGTTTTTTCCAAATATCGACTATAGTTGGCAGGTAGTTTTTCAGTTTGTTTGCCGTGAATAACAATTATTGGTGGGTTTTGGCCACCAGCATGTGCATAGCGCAGTTTTATTCGACGGCCATTGACCATCGGTGGCGCGTGATCGGTGACAGCATCTTGCAGAAGTTCGGTAAGACGGTTAGTAGCCAACTTCATTGTGGCCGATTCATAGGCGGTATGAATCGATTTATAGAGATCGCCAACTCCCGTTCCATACAGAGCCGATATATAGTGTATCTTGGCGAAATCGACGAATACGAAACGACGTCTAATATCTGTTTTTACCTGCTCCTTATCTTCGCTGTGCATGCCATCCCATTTGTTTATTGCAATTACCAAGGCGCGCCCGGTTTCAATCACATAACCGAGTAGATGTAGGTCTTGTTCGACGATGCCGGTGCGAGCATCGACTATTAATACCACCACATGGGCATCCTGAATCGCCTGTAGCGACTTGACCACTGAAAACTTTTCTATGGTCTCCTTGGTTTGGCCTCTTTTCTTAATTCCCGCTGTGTCTATTAAGGTATATCTTCTACCGCGACGCTCGAAAGGAACATAAACACTGTCTCTGGTAGTTCCAGGTTGATCGAACACCACGACCCGGTCTTCACCGAGCATACGATTCACAAGAGTTGATTTGCCCACATTCGGACGTCCAGCTATCGCTATCTTGATACCCCTATTCTGATCATCTTCATCAACGGGCGCGCTGCCGTCAGTCGCGTTCTCTAACTGCTGTTCAAAATCATTGAGCACCTTGAGCAACATGCTTTTTACACCGCGGCCTTGAGTGGCAGTTATGGGAAAAATTTCAGACATGCCCAGGCTGTAAAAATCTACCAGAGCCGCATCTGGATCGCGGCCGTCAATCTTGTTTACCACAAGATAGGTATTCTTACTGCGCTTGCGTAAATGATCGAGAATTCTATTGTCATCGGGGAGTAGACCATCTTTAGCATCCACCAGAAACAGGCAAATATTGGCTTCTTCTATAGCTTGCAGCGATTGCGCCGCCATCTCCTGATCGATACCCTGTTCATCACCGCTTATCCCTCCCGTGTCTATGGCAATGAAAGACTTTTCTTCGATCTTACCCTCTCCGTATTGGCGGTCACGAGTAAGCCCTGGAATATTAGCTACCAGCGCTTCACGACTTCGAGTAAGTCGATTAAAGAGAGTTGATTTACCAACGTTGGGACGACCAACAAGGGCTAAAACTGGCCTCATGGTTTAAACCTGAATGAGCGAACTAATAGAATGAATAAACGTTACTGGAGATTATAGGCTGAAAGTCTGCCGCTATTGCCGAACACGTAGAGGCGGCCATTATTCGCTATAAGATTAGCCCTGACCCCATCGTTATCAGCCCGTATTCGGCCCACGATGCGACCATCGATCTGCGAAAGAAAATGTACATAACCTTCAAAATCAGCAACCGCAACATAGTTACCAATGGACGTTGGTGCGGTAATTTCTCTATTTAGAAGGTCGGTATTTTCCCACACAATATCTTCACTGTTGTCTCTGATGGCGTTTACCTGGCTCTTGTCATCACAATAGTAAATATTGCCAAATCCCTGTGCCATACCATGATAACTGGAGGCCTTCATACCCCAGACAATGCGTCCGCTGGTAATTTCAAATGCCATCAAATTGCCTTGGTAACTAGCTGCCAAAATTCTGCCGCCATCTAGCAGTAAGTCACCGTCTATATCGATTACCCTGTCGATATCATATTCACCTTCGGGTACCGCCACACGTTCTTCCCAGCGATAGACACCATCGCCGGCATCGACTGCGACTAATGTGCCATTGCTAAAACCGGCAATCACCGAGTCTGTAGTAATTACTGGTTTACTGCTACCGCGTAGCGTCAAAGCTGGCTGCGTGGTTTCATAAATCCACCGCTGCTCGCCATCCCCCACATCCAACGCCACTAATTTGTCATCGACAGTTTGCGCCACAACCACATCACCATTGGTCTGTGGCGCGGAGAGTACTTCGCTGGATACAGCATGGCGCCATTTGATCTCACCCGAATTCTGATCCAGCACCACTACCTCTGCATCTTCCGTGGCGACCATCACCAGCCCGTTGCCGGCACCAACACCACCGGTGATTATAGCGTCTAATCTGTTGCGCCAAACCGTGTTACCCGAATTAATATCTACCGCGACAATATTGCCGTTCTCACTGGCGGCGTAAATCACGCCGTTATCGATGGAAGGTGTTATCTCAGTGTAGTTGTCACCCTGCCCATTGCCTACATTGACGCTCCATTGCCTGCTCAAGCTTACTTCAGTGTCTATGCTTAGCAGTGGTGTAGGCGGGTCGGTTTCATCATCAGAAAACAGGGCCAGAGGATTCAGGCTAGGGATGTTGAATCCGGCACAGCCAGTCAAAGAAAAGGCCAAAATCAGAACAGTTAGTAAGCGAATAGCAGTTGCCATTTTTTGAACCAATACGACACTGCTAGTAAAAATGGAACTCATAATTTGCTTTGCTTGTTTTAAACTAGGGAGCCTCTGAACAAGTCTATGGCCACTCTGCGGGAGTCTGGTGCGCGCTGAAGCAAGGCGTCGTGCGCAGGTAATGGTTATTCCATTGCCAAGCGCGACAACGCCGCAGTACGGCGCCTGCTTAGGACCCGCCGGTCGGGGGTTTACACCGAGTGCGCTCTCTGCGTTGCACTTTCTTGACAGGCCCGACGAAAGTGCGTCTTGATAGCAGAATTGGCTGTAGGCCAGAGAGGTCATAGACTTGTTCAAAGGCTCCCTAACTCTCAGAGGAAAGGTCATCAAGTTTCATGCGCAGACCATCGCTGTTAGAGCCTGCTTGTTGAGCGGCGATATAGGCATCACGAGCATCCACTTCCCGCCCCATGGCCATGTATATATCACCTCGCAATTCGGAATAACCTGCCTCGAATGATTGCGGATCGAGATTATTGACCAAGGCCAAAGCCCGCTCGGCGTCTCCCTTCGCCAGAATAACCCGACCTAAACGAAGATTAGTAGTTAGAATCAGACCTTCATCGATATCGCTAAATAAACCACCCTTCTCATTCTCCAAAATCCATTGCAGAGCCTCTTCGGCAGCATCCAAATCACTGTTGCGTACAGACTGTTGTGCCGAAAACAGAGATCCTAGCTGCGCATAGGTGAAACTAGCATAATCACTACGTAACTGCGCCGCTATCTCGATAATTCGCGCAGAATCTTCCTCATCCAGCAGCAGACCTGGCTCGCCATTCTCGCTAATAGCCAGAGTAAGTATCTCCTCGTACAAATCAGATGCCCTGTCGATATCGGCGGTTCTGGCATTCGTCCACAATAGCCAGGCTGTGAAGGCAGCCAAGCCGACAACAGCCGTTAACACTAGCTGTTTGCCGTTCTCTTCCCACCACTTTTTAAGTGACTCTACTGTTTCTTCTTCGGCCGCGTTTATCGCCACGACTAACTCCTCTCATTCAAATTTCTTTGACGGCATGCAAATATCCGAACTATCAGACAACTGCTTCTTGCAAACTATCCCTAATCAATCGGCAATTCTACCTGTTTAAGGCAGGCCTGACACGGTTCAATGCTTCTATCACTATGAAATACTAAGAATTTCGCCAAGTTTATCAGCGGTTTTTGCCAGTTCCACACTGACAAACTCAGCGGAGTCATCTAAGCGGCGTATTTTGACTGTTTCCAGAACTTCGCCCGGCTCACTTTCCAGCACAATGGCAACCTCGGCGCCGCTATTGTACGCCCGCTTCAACTGATTATTGTATTTACCACCACCACAATGAGCGACCAGTCGCAGCGCTGGAAATCGCTCGCGAAGCTGTTTCGCAAGCAGCTGACTGGCAGCCGTGAGTTCCTTCCCGACCACCAGCATATAAACATCGATCACTTGTGCTGTAGATGGGGGTATCTTGCCAAGAGAATCCAGCATTAACACCAGCCGCTCCACCCCCATTGCAAATCCGGCCGCCACTGTAGGTTTACCGCCTAGCTGTTCCACCAAACCATCATAGCGACCCCCACCGCAGACTGTGCCCTGAGCGCCCAGGGAATCTGTGGTCCATTCGAAGACACAGTTATTGTAGTAGTCCAGCCCCCTTACCAAGCGAGGGTTTTCAATGAAGCTAATGCCGACCTGTTCTAACAAAGCCTTCAATGTTGAATAATGCTCAGTACTGTCTTCGCTGACATAGTCCAGCAAAGCCGGGGCATTCTTCAATAGCACTTGTACATCGGGATTCTTACTATCCAGGACTCGCATTGGATTGCTATGCATTCGATTGCGCGCATCGTCATCCAATTCATCGGCATGGGAAAACAAGAATGCCGTCAATGCCGCCGCATAACGTTTCCTGTCTTCTGCTGCTCCGATATTGTTAATTTCTAAAGTTAAATAGTCGCTTAGCTGCAGATCATTCCAAAGACTGGCCGACAATTGAATGATTTCAGCGTCGATGTCGGGTCCCGCCATGCCAAAGGCTTCGACTCCAAATTGTTGAAATTGGCGATAACGACCTTTCTGCGGGCGTTCATGACGAAACATGGGCCCTTGATACCAAAGTCTCTGCTGCTGATTAAATAACAGCCCATGCTGATCGGCAGCTCTGACACAGCCAGCCGTGCCTTCCGGTCGAAGACTGAGGTTGTCGCCGTTACGATCATCAAAACTGTACATTTCTTTTTCGACGATGTCGGTTACTTCACCAATAGACCGCTTGAACAGCTGGGTTTGTTCTAGAACAGGAAAGCGAATTTCCCGGTAGCCATAGCGATGCACTACTTCTTGAAAACATTTTTCAAGGTATTGCCAATTGGGAGTCTGATCGGGAAGTATGTCATTCATACCTCGAATTGCTTGTAGTTTCGCCATATTTTTCGACTGACCGCTAGCTGGAAGCGATTAGGTTCCTTTCCAACTGCTGTTTGTCGGCAACCTGTTGCCGGACCATTGCCTCTAGTTCATCAACGAGATTTTCGTTGTTGATCTTGTGATCGGGGACGCCATCTTTATAGACAAGATTGTTGGGACTGGCTCCAGTCAAACCGATTTCAGCAACCTTGGCTTCGCCAGGTCCATTCACGATGCAGCCAATAACAGCCACATCGATTGGTGTAGTGATGTCTTCCAATCGAGATTCCAATTCATTAACCACGGCAATAACATCGAAGTTTTGCCTGGAACAACTAGGGCAGGCTACAAGGTTAACGCCCTTATGTCGCAAACCAAGACTTTTTAATATATCGAAACCTACCTTGACCTCTTCCACCGGGTCGGCCGCAAGAGAGATTCGAATAGTGTCGCCAATTCCTTCCATCAATAAGGAACCCAAGCCGATGGCTGATTTAACCGTGCCGGAACGCAATCCGCCGGCCTCGGTAATACCGAGGTGAAAAGGCTGATCAATTTGACTAGCTAAACTGCGATAAGCCGTAAGGGTCATATATATTTCAGAGGCTTTAAGACTGATCTTAAAATCATGAAAGTTCAGCTTATCCAATATATCAATCTGATTGAGTGCTGATTCGACCATTGCATCGGCATTGGGTTCTTTATACTTACGCAACAAATTTTTGCCTAAGGAGCCGGCATTCACGCCAATTCTTAGCGGAATATTTTTGTCCTTGGCACTATCCACAACAGCACGAATACGCTGCTCGCTACCGATGTTACCTGGATTAATTCGCAAGCAATCTACACCATAGTCCAGCACTTTCAGGGCAATGCGATAGTCAAAATGAATATCTGCCACCAGCGGGACATCTACTTGTGAACGTATCGATTTAAAGGCTTCCGCTGCATCCATACTAGGAACGGAGACACGAACGATGTCTACACCAGCATTTACCATGCGAGCTATTTGGCCCAATGTCGCATCCACGTCACAGGTTTCAGTGTTGGTCATGCTCTGTACGGAAATAGGTGCATCACCGCCCACAGCAACATTCCCGACCATTATCTGGCGGGTCTTTCGACGGACATTGAAGGGGTTGGACTTCATGACTTATAAGCCTACAGTGAGGCGAGCAGAGTTGTCGATTCTAATATTGCCAGACAGGTCAATTTCATTACCGTTAAGACTCATTCTGGTGAATGGTGCATCCCCCAGTAATATACTAAATGGCGCACTACCGGTAATTTCCAGCACATCACCAGCTACCCTTATATCCCGATAGATCTGCTGCGCATCACTGTCATTTACTTCGACCCAGCTTTCTCCGCTGAAACTAATGCGCAATACATCACTGCCCGCTACGCCTACTTCAATGACTTGAGACATTTCTGCGCTGGCTACCGGGCTTTCATATTCTGTTTCCGCGGTATTCGCGAACTCATTCTGGCTATTCGATAGCAGTATCGCAGTTTCATCAAGTGCCGATGTTTCTGATTCTCTGCTGTTGTTAAACTCTGTACCTGATTGACTAGTTGCCGGAACCTCCGCAGCTATGCCATCTATCGGTGTCTGGACAGACTCGATGCTGGCTGCCGTGCTGGCAATCGGCTCATCCACGGACTCAATAGTCTCATCAGGCTCGCTATGTAGACTTAGCTGAGCCTCGGTAGCCGCTGCCTCCACCTCTCGACCTAATGCCGGTCTCAGAGAATCGGCGTCGTCAGCATCAGTTCCTACGTTGGCGGGAGACTCTGTAGTGGAGCCTTCACCAAAATAGCTATTAGCCAACCATAGCCCAATAAAGCCAGCGATAAATACCAGTAACGACATTATTACAAAAGGCTTATTGCGATTTTTCTTTCTACGCGCTTTCAGCCGACTAGCTTCTGCGATGCCTGCTTGTCGCTGGGTATTGAATTCATCGTAACGACTAAGTAGATCATCTGCTTCCAAGCCCAATAGAAGGGCATAACTTTTTATATAGCCCTTGGCGAACACGGCGCCAGGTAGCTTTTCATATTGATTGGTTTCCAATGCCTTGACATAGTGCATTGTAATATGAAGCTTATCCGCAACCTGTTTCTCGGTAAGCCCCCTGCGCAGCCTTTCTTGCAGCAACACATCGCCCGCTGATATCGAATCTTCAGCTCCGTCGTTACTTGGTATACCTTCTGCGTGAGACTCAGTTGGCATCACTTAGCCTTTGATAAATTTGATACTCCGGTGAATCAGGAAAAAGAGTAGACAGAATGAGAGAGAAATTTTCCACCAACTGTTCGTTCTGAAAATACCTCTCAATTTGAATACCGGCCAATAATGCACGCGGCGTATGAGGTAGATTAGCGAATTCAACGATGGTGAGATAATTTTGATAGGTTTGACGAGCCAGTTGATAGTCCCGCTGATCGAAATAGATTATTGCCAATTCCAATGCTGAGATATATAGATTACTGTTTAACTGCAATGCACGCACGAAGGAGTTACGCGCATCATCTTGTCGATCGATTCGAAGAGCACTTCTGCCCAGACCTTCGAAGGCGAGAGCTCGACCTTCGTAGTTAGTATCATTTGCTACCAATTCTAGTTGTTCGAAGGATTCTCTATAGCGCTCCTGCGAAAAAAGCATGGCTGCGTAATTATTGCGCGCTCTGGAATTGCCACGATCAAGACTTATGGCTCTGCGGAAATTGGCGTCTGCCAAATCAAGATCACCTTCGCGTTCAAAAATCATCGCCAACACCATATAAGCATCAGTGAAACGATCATTAATATCCAACGCATTACCGACATGACGCCTGGCCCCCGCCATATCATTTTCATCGAAATAGGCTAAAGCAAGTTGAACATAATCTGCACTGGCCTGGTCATCAGAAGCATCGGCAAGAAAGCCACCGGTTGTAGTGGTCACACAGGAAACCAATATAGATAACATCAGCAACGCAGCAACCACAGAAATAGACTTTCTGATCAGTAATTTTTCAAATCCAAACTCGGGAAATGACATGATTTTCTACCGTTAAGCTATTTTTTCAGGGCTTTATAGTCTGTCGGCCGCAACCGCCAGATTATCAGTACTGTCGAACACTTTTACGCCATCTTTTCTGGCTGATTCACTCTGCGCATGACGGCGTTTGTGTCGGTCGCTGCGGCGAGTTTGGTCATCCACATCTCCTACCAGTTGCCCACAGGCCGCCCCTATATCGTCGGCTCTGGTTGTACGGACCGTGACCGTATAGCCTGCCTTCTGCAATATCTGCCTGAAATTAGATATAGAGGAGGAACTAGGCCGTCGATAATCACTAAGTGAAAACGGATTGAAAGGTATTAAGTTTATCTTGCAGGGAAGCTGCTCTAGCAACACCGCCAGGTCTCGGGCGTGTTGACGATGATCGTTTACACCAGCTATCAGAGTATATTCGATTACTGGAACACGTTTGTCCGGCAGGCTGTCCATATAGGACTGAACCGAGCGCAGCAGTTCCTTGATAGGGTACTTATTATTGATAGGCATTATCTTGCTGCGCAATTCATCATTCGGCGCATGCAAGGAGATCGCCAGTGAAGCATCGGTGAAATCCTTCAAACGATCGATTGCCGGAACTACGCCAGAGGTACTTATGGTAACTTTGCGTTTTGATAATCCATAAGCACAATCATCCATCATGATGCTCAACGCATCCATTACATTATCAAAATTCAATAATGGTTCGCCCATCCCCATCATTACTACATTACTAACTGGGCGTTCAGTTTTTCCATGAAAACCACCTAGTTGAGAATTCGCCCACCAAAGTTGGCCCACAATCTCAGCGACAGTAAGATTGCTGTTAAAACCTTGTTTGCCAGTTGCGCAAAAGGAACAGTCCAGGGAGCATCCTGCCTGAGAAGAAATGCAGAGCGTGCCACGGCCGGATTCAGGTATGAATACCATCTCTACCCGACTACCGCTGGCCACCTCCACTATCCATTTGTGGCTGCCGTCTTCTGACTCATAGTCTTCCAGGATTTTGGGGAGAGAAATTTCGGTGCTTAGCTTGAGCTTCTCACGCAAATCTTTGCTGATATCGGTCATTAAATCGATATCCAGCACACCACGCTGATGTATCCATTTCAAAATTTGCTCAGCACGAAAAGGTTTCTCTCCGGCTTCGGCAAACAGCGCCCGAAGTTTTGCCAGACTAAGACCAGCCAAATTTGGTTTGCGTGTCGCCGTCATGCTCAACTTACCTCTACAGGAGTTTTGCTTCAGGAACAGATTTCGCTGGCGTTGAAGAAATAGCTGATTTCGCGTTGCGCCGAATTTAGCGAATCTGAGCCGTGTACTGCGTTTGCATCTATTGAAACGGCAAAATCGGCGCGAATAGTTCCAGCGTCGGCTTCTGCAGGGTTAGTAGCACCCATTAAGTCACGATTTAACATAACCGCAGCTTCGCCTTCCAGCACTTGAACCATCACAGGACCAGAAGTCATGAACTCGATTAAGTCTTTATAAAAAGGTCTTTCCTTGTGCTCGGCATAGAAACCACCGGCAGATTCATCATCCAATTGCAGCATCTTGGCCGCAACAATCTTCAGTCCAGCTTTTTCAAAGCGTGCATAAATTTCACCAATGACGTTCTTAGCTACGGCATCAGGTTTAATAATAGATAGTGTACGTTCGATCGCCATCTTAACTCCCAGATAGTGTATTCGTAAAAGATCGCGCATTATACGTGGTAAATTTGGGATTTTGTACGCTTTTGGCGAGGGAGCCTCTGATTAAGTATTGAATGTCTCTGCGTGACCTGAAGCGTGCTTCTACTAGGCGCAATCCGCCGTTAATGGCCCTAGTCCTTAACAAGGCTTGCAACGATGCAGAAGCACGCTTCAGGCCGCGCCCGCAGGGGCCTTCCGAGCAACCGCCGCTCCGCATTGCCTGCCTTTGTAAGGTAGCAAACATTACTGCAGAAAGCCGCCTTGATCGGCGATTGCTCTGAAGGCCAGAGAATTTGAATACTAAATCAGAGGCTCCCTAGAAAAACGCTATTTTTCAGGAGCTTAATCGGCCGCCTCTTCCATCCAGGCTGCCTGAATGGCTTCCAGGATTTTCTCCCCACAACGATCGGGGTCGTCGTCGAATTCTTCCAGAGATATCACCCATTGGCGCAAATCAACAAAGCGTACATATTGAGGGTCTGTATCGGGGTATTGATCGGCCAATTGTATGGCGATCTCGAATACATCTGTCCATTTCATAGCCGCAACTCTGTTTAATGTTCTTCGGAAACCATATTGATAGTGTACTTGGGTATTTCAATGGTTAGGTCGGCATCTCCTACCAGGGCTTGACAGCTCAATCTGGATTCCGGCTCCAATCCCCAGGCCTTGTCGAGATAGTCTTCTTCGTTTTCTTCGGCCTCAGCCAGTGAATCGAAGCCCTCACGGACAATCACGTGGCAAGTGGTGCAGGCGCAGGACTTCTCACAAGCATGCTCTATTGAAATCTTATTTCTAAGAGCGGCATCAAGAATACTCTCATCTTTATCAGCTTCTATGCTTAGTCCATCTGGACAAATCGCTTCATGAGGAAGAAAAGTTAATTTAGGCATTTCTGTTTGTGGTTTCCTGTAACAAGTTTTGCAAGTGATTGCCCCGCCTAAAAGATTTTTGCTTTAGTCTGTCTGTTTCTCAACAGCATCGATGGACTCTCCGCGTAAAGCATTCGCAATATGTAAGTCCATTCTTTTCGCGGCAAAATCACTGCTGACTAAATTTAACGCTTCGGTAGCCGCATTTATTTCAACACTACTGCCAGAAATCATAATATTCTCTAAAGCAGTGATCGCACCCTTCAGTTTTTGCACTTCAATTTCTGATAACAATTCACCATCGATAGCAATGGCATTAGCGATCGCATCAAGTAATTGTCTCGCATCCAATTGCGCTTCTTTTATCGAACGGGTTTCCATATCCGCCTGTGCATTTTCATGAGAAGCCTGCAGCATCTCCTCAATCACACTGGATTCGAGACCATAACTAGGCTTTACCTGAATCTCGGCCTTTTTACCGCTGCTTGTTTCTTCTGCGGTTACACTTAACAATCCATCTGCATCTACCTGAAAAGTGACTCGCACCTTCGCAGCACCAGCCACCATTGCCGGTATTTCACGCAGTTCAAACCTTGCGAGCGAACGGCAATCGGCAACTAACTCTCTTTCACCTTGAACGACATGCAGAGACATTACAGTCTGACCGTCCTTAAAGGTGGTGAATTCCTGTGCCTTCGCAACCGGGATACTGGTGTTACGTGGAATGATTTTTTCTACCAACTCCCCCATGGTTTCTATACCTAGCGAGAGTGGATTCACGTCCAATAATAGAAAACTATTCGCGGACTTGTTACCTATTAATACGTCAGCCTGAATTCCAGCACCTACTGCCACAACTTTATCAGGGTCAATATTGGTCAAGGGAGGTTTGCCAAAAAATTCAGCCACTGCATCACGTACTATGGGCATTCGCGTTGAACCACCTACCATAATCACATTATCGATATCTTCGATAGCCAGCGAAGCGTCACGCAAAACCCGCCTACAGGTATTTATTGTCCTTCGAACTAATTCACTTGTAAGTTGTTTCAGCTTTTTGTTATCTAACTCCGTGGTCCACCCAGCTGCAGCAATCTGCACCGTATCTTGGGTGCTGAGTTGGTGCTTCGCCGAATTGGCAAGTTGTAATAATCGAGCTTTAGGCAGAGTCTCGGATTGACCAGCTTCATGCATTTGAGCAGCAAGCCAGTCTGCAATAATATGATCGATGTCATCACCACCAAGGCTGGTGTCACCAGCAGTGGCTAGAACCTCAAACACACCCTTCTTTAAACTGAGTAGTGATACATCAAAAGTCCCACCGCCCAAATCGAATACAACCACATTGCCCTGATCTTCGCTGTCCAGACCATAGGCTACCGCAGCCGCCGTAGGCTCATTCAGCAGACGCAAAACTTTTAGTCCCGCCAACTGCGCCGCATCTTTGGTCTGTTGACGCTGCGCGTCATTGAAATAGGCAGGCACTGTAACAACCGCACCTTCTAATGGGCCTTTCAAACAAGTTTCTGCACGCTGTACCAATTCGCTCAATATATCGGCTGAAACTTGAACCGCGTCCTTGCTTCCGTCTGCAGTCATAATAGCCGGTGAGCTATCACTTCGGCTTGGGTCAAATTCGAAGGGCAAATAAGCATGCTCTGCTTGCAACTCGGATTGGCTCTTGCCCAGGAAGCGCTTTATTGAAGCAACTGTATTCATCGAGTCTTCTACCAGCAATGCCTTCGCTTCGCTACCCACCAAGGCCGGCTGGTCTTTTTGGTAGTAAACTACTGACGGCAGCAAATGTTCACCTCCATTATCGGGTATTGTCTCAACGCCACCACCGCAGCTTGCTGAAACCAGGGAATTCGTCGTACCTAAATCAATTCCCACTGCAAGCCGATGCAAAGGCTTTGCTATCTTGCCACCGGGTTCCTGTATTTGGAGTAAAGCCATATAAATTTGTACTTAATTTGGTAGTGAAGAAAATTTCTACGCTTGCTCGTGCTTAATAGCCTAGCCGTAGCTCTTCGCCCGCATCTATCTCTGTTAGCAATTTATAGAGGAATTGCATTTCATGATAAATTCTCTTTGCCGCATCGAATTCTTCAAGCTCAAATTTTTCTGAAAACTGTTGCAGTTGCCGATTCAATTTTGATTGCACTTCTGTCCTAAGGTTTTCCAAGTCCGCTAAAACGGACTCATCCTTCGGCATCTCATCCAGTTTTTCTCGAAGTTTAATCTGTTCCATTAATAAGTCCATACTGAGGTCGCTTTGCCTGACTCGCTCTACATCGGTACCGTGGAGAGTCAATAGATATGCCGCTCGTTTCAATGGAGACTTCAGGGTTTCATAGGCCTCATTTAAATAGCTGCTCATCTGAACAGCTCTTAGCTTCGCGGACTCATCGGCATTCGCAAATCGGTCCGGATGTACCTCGCTTTGCTGTTTACGATATTCCTCCGCCAGTGACTCTAAGTCGAGTTCACAAGATTCGGGAATATTAAAAATTTGGAAGTAATTGCTATTGATAGACTGCACTTTCGGAATTAGTTATCTGTATCGATTCGGCTAGGTGTAGTTAAAACGGAACGAGTCGGATAGTTAATTTATAGTGGTTTAGTTTTATAGACATTGCCGACAAAAGCAGATCAATATCTAGATACTGAAGCTTTCGCCGCAGCCACATTCGCCTTTGGCATTGGGATTTCTAAATTCAAAACCTTCATTGACACCTTGCTTTACGAAATCCATCTCGGTGCCATCGATATAAACCAGGCTTTTAGGGTCGACGATTATTTTTACACCCTGCTCTTCGAAGATCTGGTCCCCGACTTCGAGCTTGTCTACAAACTCCAGTACATAGGCCATGCCAGAGCATCCAGTTGTTTTAACCCCCACTCTTATGCCTATACCGTGACCACGATCAGCCAATTGATCGGCTACATGCTGCGCGGCTGTTTGTGAAATTGAAATTGCCATCGGAAACTGCCTCTTCTCTAGCCTTTTCTTTTCTGCTTAACGTCTTCAATCGCTGCCTTAATTGCGTCTTCAGCGAGTACTGAGCAATGAATTTTTACCGGCGGCAGGCCCAGCTCATCTGCAATATCCTTATTCTTAATTAGCGTGGCTTCGTCCAGAGAACGACCTTTGACCCATTCCGTCAGAAGCGAACTTGAAGCTATAGCCGAGCCACAGCCATAAGTCTTAAATTTCGCATCTTCGATAATGCCATTGTCATTCACTCTAATTTGAAGACGCATTACGTCACCACAGGCTGGAGCTCCTACCATGCCAGTACCTACATTGACATCGTCATCATCCATCTTGCCCACGTTACGCGGGTTTTCGTAGTGATCTAATACTTTATCTGAATACGCCATTCTTGTTTCTCCTGCGACACTAGTTAGTGAGCCGCCCATTTAACTTGATTTAGGTCGACACCGTCTTGGTACATGTCCCATAACGGCGATAATTCTCTTAGCTTTGCAACGGCTTCACGTATTTTTCCAATCGAGAAGTCTATCTCTTCTTCAGTAGTGAATCGGCCTATAGAAATTCGTAGTGAGCTATGTGCCAATTCATCATTTAAACCAATCGCACGCAGCACATAAGAGGGTTCCAGACTTGCCGACGTACAGGCTGAACCAGAAGAAACTGCGAGATCTCGCAATGCCATCATCAAAGATTCACCTTCAACGAAATTAAAACTGATGTTCAAATTGCCGGCAACACGATGATCAACATCGCCATTCACGAACACCTCTTCCATATCTTTAAAGCCATCCAGTAAGCGGTTTCGAAGCGCAAGCACACGGGCATTTTCTGAGTGCATCTCTTCTTTCGCGATGCGAAAGGCCTCACCCATTCCAACTATTTGGTGAGTCGCCAAAGTACCCGATCTCATGCCGCGTTCATGACCACCGCCATGAATTTGCGGTTCAATACGAACTCGTGGTTTACGACGAACATACAGAGCACCAATACCTTTTGGTCCGTATATTTTGTGCGCAGTGAGAGACATCAGATCAACCTGCATGGTTTCCATGTCGATATCAATCTTGCCGGCACTCTGCGCGGCATCCACATGAAATATGACATTGTGCTCTCGGGTAATTTTGCCAATAGCCGCAATATCATTAATTACACCGATTTCGTTATTCACGTGCATCAATGACACAAGCGTAGTATCTGGGCGGATAGCTGCTGCTACAGATTCTGGCGAAACCAGGCCAGACTCTGCCGGGTCGAGATAGGTAACTTCATAGCCCTCACGCTCTAATTGACGACAACTGTCCAGCACTGCCTTATGTTCAATTTTGGACGTGATGATGTGTTTACCCTTTTTGACATAGAAATGCGCTGCTCCCTTAATAGCGAGGTTATCGGCTTCAGTCGCTCCAGAGGTCCAAACAATCTCTCGCGGATCGCAGTTAAGTAAATCTGCAACTTGACGACGTGCATTTTCAACAGCTTCTTCCGCTTTCCAGCCAAACATATGGGAACGGGAAGCCGGATTGCCAAAATTTGACTCAAGTGTTAGACACTCCGACATTTTTGCTGCTACCCGGGGATCTACTGGGGTAGTTGCTGAATAATCTAAATAAATTGGAAATTGCATTATTTACTCCACCGCTAATAATGGTCTACAGGCTTGGTACCAGAACCCGGATGTCGTCTATATTCTCGCTGACGATAAGGTGCTTTCGGTCCTGCTGCTTTGAAATTCGTTTTACTTCATTCTTGGCGACTAAATCTGCAAGGCTGATACTTTCCAGAAACGCATGAATCTGCTCGCTTAAATCTTCCCACAAATAGTGGGTTAAACAGGTCTCGCCACCCTGGCAATCTCCCGCCCCTCTGCATTTAGTGGTATCAACCGACTCGTTAACCGCATCGACTATCTCGGCAATGAATATGGCCTCCGTCCCACGCTGCAATTCGTAACCGCCGCCGGGCCCACGCACGCTGCATACCAAGGAGCCACGCCGTAATTTGGCAAATAATTGCTCCAAATAGGACAGTGATATGGCTTGACGTCGAGAGATATCGGCCAGACTCACTGGCCCCTGATTCTTATGTAGAGCCAAGTCCAACATTGCTGTTACTGCATATCTACCCTTGGTTGTTAAACGCATGGGAAAACCTTCTCGATGCCTGATAAACAGCGCTGATTATTGAATACCTAAGTAAAATAGTCAAGTATACCGTGCAGGGAAAACAGGCGCAGTCCTGGTTAGCTCAGGCGCGTTCGTAAACTATGGTTGAGGGAGCTTTGCCGAAATCTGTCCCCATTTGATAGCCAAAGGATTTGGCAATCAGGGCGATTATTGCTAGATGATGAATGCTATGGGTAATTAGACCCATCATCTCTCGCTCGGCGGTGGATGAAATCTCTACTGCAGGGTTGGAAGGATGAACAGATTCTCTTACACGAATCAGCTCGGTTGGGAACTGCATTTGATTGAGCTGATCAATTCTTCTCGCAACCGTAGCTAAGGCAAAAGTTGCCGCCTCAAGATTGTGTTCTATCTCTTTATCTCGCTTACGGGCGTCATAGTCTATGGATGACATTTTTAAGCCAGTGAAGAAGCAGTGGAATCTATCGAGAATGTGTCGAACATGGGCCCCTATGGAAGAGCCGCCTTTCGAAGCGTCTACATAAACAGACTGAGATATGATATTTAGGAGTTGATCGCATTGATCTATGCAGTTAACGCATCCCGCGACCAACAAGGATTTAGTATTTCCCTCTTCTACATTAGCTGCCCGATGCTCTATTTTGCTGTGTGTCATTAGTTTATTATTACCGCTGCTTTAGGAACTGCTGATCAAACCTGAATCTCCAAACTGTCGAGTCAGGTTGCTTAGTGAATATAACATAGCAGCCTACCAGCTACTATATAGCCAGCCGAAACGCTGGCTGCATTAAATCCGAAAACCACGAATCAATTCTATTAATGAAAGCGTAGAACCTGCATTAACAAACCCTAAGACCATACAGGGAGCAATTTTATTGCAAAGTCATTGCATCTTTATCGGTTCAATCGGGAAAAACCTCAGTATGTCACAATATCTTCGGCCAAAAAGCATCACAACTCTGGCGCAAGCCTAACATCGAGATTTTTATGAAAGTAGATTTGCACTGTCACAGCCATTATTCAGACGGAAAGCAATCACCGGAATTTCTGATGCAGCGTGCCATTGAAAATCAGGTTACCCATCTCGCAATTACTGATCATGACTGCGTCGATGGTCTGTTAAATCTGGATAATGGGACAAATGAAATCACAATCATCAATGGCGTAGAACTATCTTGTCTTTGGAATAATCTGGAAGTTCATGTTGTTGGGCTATTAATCGACATTGAAAATAAAGGCATAAGAGAATTGTTAGCTTCACAACAGATGCAACGTGAGCTACGAGCTCGAGCGATCGATGAGAAACTTAGGAAGTTGGGCGTTGAGGGATTGATGCCCTACCTGAATTCCCTACCATGCACAGCCGTTACCCGCAGTCATATAGCCGATTTTCTAGTACAAGAAAATCTCTGCAAGAATCGGCAGAAAGCATTTAAAACCCACCTGGGTAGACGAGGAAAGATTTATGCCGCAGCAAGGTGCTGTAACCTGGCCGAGGGTATAAATGGGATTCTGGCTGCTAGAGGCATTGCCGTGCTCGCACATCCAGGCAGATATTCGCTAAGCAAGACAAAGCTGAATCTTCTATTAGAAGATTTTAAAGATTGTGGTGGTGAAGCCTTAGAGGGGAGCTATTCCAACATCGACGCGACAACTAAAGCCTATTTAAGTGAGCTGGCCGTAGAGAAGTCTCTCTATCTGTCCGTCGGCTCAGACTTTCACGACCCTTTAGCATCATGGACCAACATCGGAAGATTTCCGTCACTGGATCAACAGGGAAAAAAAAATGCCATTTGGCTACATCCTAAATGGCATTTTCCTATAACTTAAAACTGGATTAAAGAAGCAGCCTGCTTCTACTTTCTCTTGATCTTGGCGATAGCATCTCGAAAAATATCGAGTAATGTTTCATGTTTATAATCGGTAAACTCACCAGCATCCATAAACATTCCGTGCTCTTCACAAGCTTCATATTCTAGATGAGATTGCTTCGAATCGTTAAGCTTGGTCATTGTCTTGCCGCAGCGAGGACATTGAATATCCCGGACTGTATTGTACGTCTTTCCGACTTCTGGATCGCCACTGTCAGCAAAGTCCGCCATCCAGTCACCCTTCAACGCCTCAGCTTCTCCATTGTCAAACCACAGGCCTTTGCAGCTATTACATTTATCAATTATTACCTGACCATGCAGCGTCTCAATTTTGAGTTCCTGCATCTCGGAATTGCACTTCGGACAGTCCATCTTGTTCTCCTCAAATACGGCTTCTTATTATTTGGGACTTAATACCAAATTGATTCACTAAGTCATATTGGCAGTCGCCAACCAACACTTCCGTAGAGAGCGCATATTATAAGGAATTTTCAGCTCAGACCAAGCCAAAATTCTGTTTTGACGTGATTCCCTGCGGCTTCGCTAGCATTAAGTCGGCGTTCACATTTGGAAAGGTATTATTTGAGAACTTTCGAAACAAGTTGACCGCGAAAGTGCACATCAAAGAACACAATAGGAGATAGACCATGAGACATGCTCGAATTCTAGCCTTAATGCTGCTATTGAGCTTTTCTCCCACCATGTTGGCGCGGGAAGGCTCTGCGAATGTAAGCAGTGCCTGTGCAACTCTGGAATTTATGGGCAAAATGATGGCTCTGAACACCATGTTGCCTGCAGATTTTGATGACGTTGCTGAGATGAGCGTCATGACAGACTACCTCGCCGAATTGAATCAGCTAAGCTGCCAACCGGTTATACTGACAGGATTCAACCGTGGAAATAGCTATTACGCGAATGGCACGCTTATTTCTACCGATCTCTACCATCAGGCCTGGTATTTCCCTAATGGGCAACTTTTCATGGCAGAGCCGGGATTGGACACCACCATCTATTACCCAAACGGAAGAATTATGGCCTATCACTGGATGCATGGTGATCAAGCCTTGTTTTGGCCAAATGGCAGCCTGGCGACAAATTATTTCCGTGCATTTGATGAGACCTGGTACTACCCGGATGGCAATATCATTACCTATGAGGCGGGATATGCCGGAGGTCGCTGGTTCTACCCCTTTCAACGTCTGGATGGTGGCATTGGTCAGGAGGTTATCTCAAGCAATTGGGGTGTCGAAGACGAGGATTTTACCTTTCTGAACTTTCGCGAGGACGGCAGTTTATTCACCGCTAGAGAGCGAATTCGTCGAAAGCTGATATTCGATGATATTGATCTGTTGGATGTTCCCGGAGTGCTACTACTAATAACGCGACTGTATCAAGCCTCAGACTCCGCCAAACAATTTGCACCGGCAGACGTTAATATCACCGGAGCACCTTTTTAGGGACGCCGAATTAATCGACGTTTAACACTGCCGAGAGCTTGCAGCATCGTGCTGAATGCTGGAGTTAATCTAGGGACCCTAGTAGCTGTACTGACTGGAACGTTGTTGTAAGGCGGCAACTGTAATATCACCAGATTGACACAGAAGAAGATCTGCTTTGCTGAAAACATGAATCTTATCTGTGCGGCGTTGGTCTTCGGCTTGTTCTCCAAGCCCCGTAAGGATAACCGAGACGCTCTCCTGCACCGGCAACTCACGCAGTGTTGAGCCGTAATCACACATTGCCTGATAAAGTTTACTTTCGAAATCTATTACATCTTGCTGCCATTGTTGTGAATAGGCTTGTTCCGCTGCTTCACTTCTTTGTTTGAGTTCTCTTGCTTTGGCAATAGCTTGTTCTCGCAGCGGCTCTATCTTGGACATCAATGCTTCAAGCTTGCTGTTTATTTCCGCTTCAATATTGGTACCAGACACCGCCACTGCTGCCGAGTCACGTAGTTGTGACTCGACCTGGCGAAGGTCTTGCATATTCTCCTGCATGTCTGTACGCAGAGTTTCAATGTCTGCACGCAGCTGCTCATAATCACTGTCATCAACCGAACCCAGCGAGCGTAATGAGCGAGCCGATTCCGAGGCCTGTTGAATTGCATTGTTTACAATCAAGGAATAGTCGATGTTGGCTATCTTCTCCATCATGTCGGAGTAATAGCTGGATGACTCAACAGATTCCGCATTCAATGCCATTCGCGGCGGCGAGGACTGCGCCGAGGTCGATTGTGACAGGGCGATTGACTCAAACGGATTGCCTCTTAGCTGTAGCGATTGCATGGCTGTATTAAGCGAGGCTAGGTTCATTCTATTACGGCTATTTGCCAAAGGCGTGCGCACCTCAAGCACAACTCCCTGCCCAACTAGATATGTACTATCGATTCCACCAAGACTCAAACCAAATAACCCCTTGGCTTCGGCAAAATCCAATGCCTCCTCCAGTACACCGGAAAATATATCGATATTCCTCTGCAAGCTCGACAGCTGTATCTCTTGAGCGCTAGCGGACAATGTGAACACAGCGGAGATAGCTATAAATAAATTCAACCTGACAGTTTTCAACATAATTCAGTCCTCCTATCTAATATCGCCTTGATAGCCCACGAAATTTACCAACTGTTGCAAAGATCGTATTGTTTCGTAATCGCTATCCACCAACTGTTCATAGCCAGCGCGCATATCTTGTAAATCCAGTAGCCGTTGCTGCTCAAAATAGGCATATATCTGATCAAAACTTTCTGCAGTAGACTGTTGCGCCTGCTCCATCACGGCTTGCAGCAACTGAACATTATTGCTGTCTTGACGGCTTTCTACTCTAAATAGTAGTTGCTGCATCTCATCACGTTGGGTTTGTTGAAAATCTGATAACTGGGCCTGAAGTTCAGCACTAGATGGAGCCGACCCAGAAAAGGAAAGAGAGAAGCCACTGTCATCGCTTTCAATGCTTACATTGAAGATCAGTATACAGAGCATCGCCAGTGATGCTGCTGTTGGTAACCATTGCCAACCTAGCCACAACCTGGATACTGGCCTGGCTGCACGATGTTCTTGCCGAAATAAATTAAGCCCTCGGTCCCAATGCGGCACTCTTTGCTGTTGCCACTGCTGCAAACTTTCCGTCGCCAGCAGCAGCGATTCCAACTCGGCATTGCAGTCCATGCAATCGGACAAATGCTTATCTAATTCGTCTCGAGTTAGAGGAGAAAGCTCCTCAGAAAAATATTCTTGCATTAGATGTTGTGTTTTAGGACAGGACATTTTGTTCCTCCGATACTACTTTCAATTTTTTCAACGCACTGTAGAAACGTGTTTTGGCAGTGTTAGCAGAGATATCTTGCAGTTCAGCAATTTCATCAAAGGTGAGCGACTGAAATACTTTCAGCTCCACAATCGAACGCTGTTCCAAACCGAGTTCATTTAACATCTTCAATATTCGCGTGTTTTGCTCTTGCTCGCCCAGCCTGTTGTCTGGCTCGAAATCAGTTTTCCCTGGAAATTTATCCAGAGCATCACCCTCATCTTCGTTTGCATATTTTGTGGACGTCGACATTAGCCGCTTACGACGATTCATATCCACCGCCTTGTTATGGGCGATGCGGAAGATCCAGCTACTAAATTTTGCATCGCCTCGAAATCGATGCAGATTTCTATAAACCCCGAGAAACACTTCCTGCATAAGATCCATCGCGTCGCTGGGATTACCCGTCAAGCGCAAACCATGATTATAGATTCTGGTTTCATAGCGCTTGACCAGTTTTTCCCAGGCATAGGCCGACCCATTAAGAGCCGCGGCTATTAGTGCTTCGTCTTCGTCAATCAGACTCATGCAATCCCCACCCCGCCAGCGTAAAGCAGAAGCTTGTCAGTAAGGGCAGGATACTGGTTTTAGAGAGTAAGTCGCAAGCGGTGGGAGAATAGTTTGCTATGTGCACCGATTACTTGGCAGGATAGGCATGCAGGGATTCGTCCACTAGAACACTCCAGGCCTTATTGAAGGGGTGTACCTTGTCAGTATCACCTACTGTGTTAATCATGGGGTAGCCTTTATTCGCCCATTCAAAAATTGAATGTCTTAAATTTAACACTTGAGTATAACCGAGCTGCTCTAATTCAGACGCGACTGCGGCAGATCTGTAACCAACCGAACAGTAAACAATGATGGGAGTATCTTTATTAAGGCCGCTATTTTCCACTAGCCGGGAAACTGAATCTCCGGTTTCTAAATTTATGGCGTTTTGCAAATGACTGATTTGAAACTCTTCGACTTCCCTCACGTCTATTATGATTGGCAAGCCGGTGTCGGATCCACCATAGCGACCCAACAATTCATCTGTGGATACATATTCAACGCCTGGAAATTCTCGCTCTATTTTCTCATCCACGGATTCCCAATTTACACCAAACAATCCAAAGAAGGCTGAAGAAATAGACGCAGATATCAGAAAATTAACCATTTTTACTATCCCAAAGTGAAGGTCCAGCTTTTACCGATCAGTTGTGCTTGCCTTCTAAGACCGGCGTCGCGACCAAATCCATACACCACTTATTGCCATGAGTACAAATAGAAGCGCCATTATATCAACCAGCAGCACACCCAAACCACCCAGAAAGCGGCCGCTGTGAATATCCAGAATCACCCTATCCCAATTTAACAGTGTACTGACATAGTGGGACTGAATCTGCCCTGCTTGATCTTCCGATAATTTCGTCTGTTCACTCCACTGAACAACATCGCTCGCCAAAGTCTCCGGCACAATCGTCCATTCCAGTGTATTCAGGTCCGCAAGGATGACTCCATCTTCACGCCCTACTCTTAAATAGACATTGCCATTGCTATTGCTACCTATTGCCTCTATTCCTGGAGGCACACCGTTCACGCCGCTCAAGATTTCAATCAACTCGCCGTCGGCAGTCAATAATAGTAATTGATTATTCATCGCCGCAACGAAGCCAAAATCCACAGTAAGCAAGCCCACCAGACTGCTAAAACTCCCCGGCAGTCTTAGCGAATCGAAATAAATTGCATCGGCTAGTAAGGCCAATGTATGCCCTTCAGATTTGTAGCTGACAGAAACTTCCGGAGCTTCTATGGCGTACCAGGCAAGCAGAGCCGGTGAGTCAGTGAATCGCTGACCTAGATTTAGTTCTGCGCTGTGGTGGACGACAAACCCCGACACTGACAGGAGAATTACAAACAAGGCACTAACGATCCCCATTCGGCGATGGAGGCTCAATAGAGATCGAAGTTTTACAGATACCGCTGGAACTTCGTTGTTTACGATTTGCTTGGCCAATAAATAGGAGAGTCTAGGTCAAACCTTAGGTAGAAACGAATTGTGACAGATACAGAACCAAGCGCGAAACATTAGTCATGGCCTTTACCGAAAGTGTGGCCCCACTTATTCCGTCTATAGATCGATCTAGCCTGGTATTTTCTTCCATGGCTGCACCCTGAAACTGCCTGGTAAAGAAATCATGCTTTATTTCCCAGCCCCGGGATTCGCGAAATGCCAATACCCTAATTTCTTCTATCTCGCTGTTGCTCAGTACTATACCGATCGTGATTGGTTCCGTTTTCCCAATTTCATCGACAATCCAGGCGGATCGGGCTGTATCTCCCCAGTAGCGGACTCTAAGAAAACCTGGTTTATGTCCTAGAATATTCTCGACAACTTCCTTTCTGTTGCCGGTTAGCCAAACTGTATTGCTGCTGGGCAGGTCGCCCACGAAAACCTTCGCTAAAAATTCTTCTGGACTAATATGCTCATCGCCTGCCAGCACCATAGGCAAAATTCCTGCAGCCAGTAATAGCAGCAGGAACCTTAATCGAGTGATAATCTTCATCTTCATATTTCTTACCAGTAGATTTGTTTTCGACAGGCCTATAAACATACTGATTACTGTAAATTTACTTGCTTGCGCCACTAAAACTGCCAGCCCACACCAAGATTAAAGCCATCGAGATCACGGCGTGCGTCGTCGTCTTCAAATTGGTAATCAAACTTCAACACTACATTGTCGGCTAGCCAATAATTCACCCCCGCGATTGTGCGGTTAGTAGCGGAGTCTTTGGCGGCCCCACTATTACTGCCAGCTCGCTCATCGGTGCGTTCATAGCGCAAGAAGGTGCCCAACTTTGAGTTAACCTGATAAGAAGGCTGTAGATAGTAACCATATTGGCGGTCGCGGCCCAATCCATTGTTTGACAGGTCACTGTTGGCCACATTTTCGATCTTGCCATCTATATCCCATTCAGCATACAGCGCAGTGAAACCCCAGGCGCCAGTTCTATAAACAACATGAGCTTCACTAAGCAAACCACTTAGACCATCGACGGGATTACCCATAACATCGATGACGCCGTCCCTGCCGATATTCCCACGGGTACTTCCATTCTGTGTCATATCTGTCTGGTATTGCATGGAGACACCAAGCTCCAGTCCCGGAACGCCGGTATAGCGCAATCTTCCGGTATACGCTGGATTGTCCATCTCGGCTCGTGCACCGCTTTGCCGTGAGTCACGAATTGCCAGCTCGCCTCCATTACCACTCTCGAAGAAAAGTCCTTCATGAATACCCAGGTCGTAACTGAATCCCGATGCTAACTGACCGGCAAACTTAATCCCGTTGACACGATATGTTGAAGGAATGATTCTGGATTCGATGCGGTTTCTTTCAACCCCGTAAAAAGTGTTAGGCTCATGGGTCTCGTTAATAATCCCCATGGGGACTAAATGCATCCCTGCCAGCACGCTATGATTGCGCGCATAGTCCCATTCGATATAAGCCTGCTCTAGCTCAACCGCCCCCGGTGATCGGGCATCGTCACCAATAAACGAGTGCTCAATTTCTAACTCGGAGAAGAAGCGCAAATTGTCATTAAATTCATGACTGGCGAATAACACAAATCGCTGCACATCGAGCTCCTTGCTGGATGAGCTGCTGGTTTCGTCGTTGTACAACATTTCTCCATAGCCACCGATGGTTGTCTGATTAGTCCAACTGCCACCTCCAAATCCACCAGGTTGATCGACTACCTCACCTACCGCTTCGATGCGCTGCCTGTTTTCCAGCATCTGAACTTCGACCGTTCTAGATTGCCTGCGACTGGATTCCAGTTCCTGTTTCAGCTGTGCAAGCTCTGCCTGTTGGTCCTGAACGATAGTCCAGAGTTCCTCCACTGTTGGTGTGTCGTCAGCCGCCAAACCGGCCATACTGCCAAATATACAGATTGACCCCATAACTGTTGTAATTGCCCTTTTCATCCTTGCTTCCTTACTCCTGGTTTTACTGCTACCGCAGTTGTCGTTGTCATGGCAGGAGAGCTTACAACAGACTTTATCTTAATGCAAATCATTATCATTTAGATTAACAAAAAAATTGTTGTTAACAGAATACCGGTGACGACCCAAGATAAATGAACCCCAAATATTGAGATAACTGGATAATTCGGGATGAACCTGGACGTAGTTGGATGGGGGTTATTTGTCTCGAGTCGTATCAAATACCGGCAGAGAACCTATGGCAGAGAACAGCAGAAGCAACGAACAAGGAAGTTGAGAATTGAAACGCAGGCAGCCAATTGGTCTAACCAGACCTCCCCCCAGGAAGGAATTGCCTCGTGAGCAATGTATCCAAACCAGGCCAGTTGGCTGCTTGATCTGCGTTAGAGTTTAGGCGGCAGCTCGTTGCTCGCTGAGCAGTTGACTGGCTGCGCCCATAAATGCGTTGAGTGAAGAGGCGATGATGTCTTTGCTAATTGCCACGCCGCTATAGCGGCGCCCATCACACTTCAACTGAATGTAGGTTACGGCCTCGGCATCAGCACCTTGGCCTAGAGCATGTTCGCCATATTCCATGATTTCAAAATCGATCTGTATGGCCTGCTTCAGCCCAACTACGAAAGCGTCAAGCACTCCGTCTCCTTCGCCACTGATGGCTAATTCATCACCAAAATAATCGATCTTGGCATTGAAAGTCTCACGACCCTCAGCTTTCTCGATACTAAAATTTTCCAGGCTGATAACTTTGTCACTATTAAGATAGTGTTGGTTAAACAGGTTCCAAATTTCGTCAGGGTGAATTTCCTGACCACTAAGCTCCGTGACTCGTTGTACCACGCGGCTAAATTCAATTTGCAACCAACGCGGTAATTCGAAACCGAATTTGTTGGCTAGCACATAGGCAATGCCGCCCTTCCCGGACTGACTGTTTACGCGAATAACGTCTTGATAGGTACGACCCAAATCTCGCGGATCAATCGGAAGATAGGCAATCTCCCAGGGCGTTCCTTCTTCATAAATATCCAAACACTTTTTGATAGCATCTTGATGCGATCCTGAAAACGCCGTGAACACCAGATCACCGGAATATGGCTGCCTGGGGTGTACATCAATCTGCGTACATTCTCTAACCACCGATACGATCCTGTCCATATCGCGCAGGTCCAGACAGGGATCAATCCCCTGACTGTAGAGATTCATCGCCATCACCACTATATCCATGTTTCCGGTTCGCTCACCGTTACCCAATAAAGTTCCCTCTACACGTTGCGCCCCACCCATTACCGCTAGTTCAGCCGCAGCCACGGCACAACCGCGGTCGTTGTGTGTGTGCAGACTTACGATAACCGAATTTCGTTTTTGAATGTTTCGACAGAACCACTCTATTTGGTCCGCATAGATATTTGGCGTTGCCATTTCCACGGTTGATGGCAAGTTATAGATAACAGGATTTTCCGGGCTTGGATTCCAAACAGCGGTCACCGCGTCACAAACTTCAACTGAAAATTCAATCTCGGTACCGGTGAAACTTTCTGGAGAGTATTGAAACGTCCATTCAGTTTCCGGAGCCAGCGCAGCGCAGCGCTTAACTTCTTCCGCGCCTTCCACGGCTATTTTTATAATTCCGGCTTTGTCGGTCTTGAATACTTTTTCCCGCTGCACCACAGAGGTTGAATTGTAGACATGCAAAATTGCTTTCCTCGCACCCTTTAGAGATGCAAAAGTACGTTGAATTAGCTCCGGTCTTGCCTGAGTCAGCACCTGAATGGTGACATCATCGGGCACTTTATTCTCTTCGATTAAACTGCGAACGAAATCAAAATCAGGTTGTGAAGCAGCTGGGAAACCCACTTCAATCTCCTTGAAGCCAACCTCGATCAGTAAATCGAACATTTTCTTCTTTTGAGAAACCGACATAGGCTCAATCAAAGCCTGATTACCATCTCGGAGATCGACGCTACACCAGATGGGAGCTTCGGTGATCACCTGATTAGGCCAGGTTCTGTCCTGTATATCTATTGTTGGAGCAGGCTTGTACTTAGTATGGTCAAACATTTCTCTATTCCATCCGCTGCGCATTTCACTCTCAAATTCTCGCTCTTACTTGGTTTCTTGTCCTTTTGAGACACTCAACTGACTGTTTGTCTGTTTAACAATTAGCCCTTAGTGCGAGAACAGCTAGCATAGGGGAATCGCAGAGGTGTTTCTACACTTAATTTACCCCATATTTGATCAATTTTAGCGTTATTAGCTATTTTTTATGTTTTTAATGTGTATTTATTCCAATTATGTAGATATCATTAACTTAGTTCGCTTCTGCGAAACCGCTCGAGCGCTATAAAATTGGAGCCCTGTCACTATGCAATTGGACAAACTAGACAAACGTATTCTGCAGGAGCTGCAGAAAAACGGCGCTATTAGCAATCTTGAATTGGCGGATACTATTGGTCTATCTCCCTCCCCCTGCGCACGGCGAGTTAAGCAACTGGAAGAAGCTGGCATTATTGAAAAACAGGTGACGCTGTTGAATGCCTCCAAACTTGAACTTAAACTTACCGCGCTTATACAAATCAGCATGGACAGAC
Organism: Gammaproteobacteria bacterium; assembly: GCA_021773355.1. Classification (GTDB taxonomy): domain Bacteria; phylum Pseudomonadota; class Gammaproteobacteria; order Pseudomonadales; family Pseudohongiellaceae; genus UBA9145. The sequence continues at coordinate 204,397 of JAJFKE010000031.1, forward strand.
ACACAGCAGATCGCTTCGAGATTTTCGAACAGAAAGTGAAGGGCTTCCCGGAAGTCATTGAGTGCTTGCTTATCACCGGCCAGTCAGCAGACTATCAACTGAAGGTAGTAGTTCCCGATATGGAGTATTACCAGGAATTTCTTCTTAATAAAATTACCCGAATAGAAGGGGTAACTGATGTACATTCCAGCTTCATGCTACGCGAAGTACGCAACACAACCGAGTTACCCCTCAACCATATAAAAACCTAGGGACCCTCTGATAAGGGTTAACCGATTTCAAAGAATTGGAGAATAAGCTTGAACAAAACAATCGATTACTACCTGTCGTTAATATCTCCTTGGTCGCACCTGGGGCACCAACGCTTATTGGATATCGCTAATAGAAATAACGCAGATATTCGAATCTGGCCTCTGGATTTTTCCATCGTCTTCCCTAGTACTGGTGGAACCCCTCTACCTAAACGCTCTGCCGAAAGAAAAGCATACCGTTTTCAGGAGTTACGTCGTTGGAGTGATTACTTGGATATCTCTCTAACAATCGAACCCAAATATTTCCCGGTTAGCGACAAACTCGCGGCCACAATGCTTGTTAATCTTCGCGATCAAGACAACGATGCAGCACTGGTATTTGCCGGCGCCTGCTTACAAGCTTGCTGGGAAGAAGATCGCGATATCAGTAATAAAGATACTCTCATTCAGATTGCCCAGGAAAACAAATTAGACGCAGAGAAATTACTTGAGAACGGTGAACACTGCCTGGAAGTCATCCTTAGCGACAGCCAATCCGCTGTCAGGCATGGTATATTCGGTGCTCCCAGCTACAGGGTAAATGAAGAAATATTTTGGGGCCAAGACAGGCTGGAATTTCTGGATCGTGAGCTGCAAAAATGAAACCTGCTAGCTTAGCTCCCGCGCCAAACCGGCTCTCTCTTTTCCAGAAAAGCCCTGCGCGCCTCCACGCTGTCATCACTATCGAAGGCTGAAGAAAGTGCCGCTAAAGCAGTCTCTGGAACATCACTAAAGTCCATGTCTTCCATTTTGTAGAGCAGATCTCTAGTACTTTTTAAAGCTAGAGGTGACATTTCGGCAACCCTGAGTGCTAACGCTTTCGATGCTTCCTTCAAGCTGTCTGCGGAAACAACCTTGGTGATCAAGCCGAGTCGCTCTGCTTCCACAGCTGTGATGGGCTGACCGGTGAAAATCAGCTCTGCAGCTCGCATTCGCCCAATAAGCCGCTGCAAGAACCAGACATGCATGCCGGGAGGAGCCGCAAGATTGGGCACACCTGGATAAGCGAAATCGGCAGTATCTGCGGCCACGATCATGTCGCAGGCCATGGCCAGGGTACAGGCACCTTCTCGTGCATAGCCGTGAACAGCTGCAATTATTGGCTTACTCAAGCTCCGCACTATGTTCAGCGTATCAACATAAAACAAGCGCAGGAATTCTTTCATCTGGATCGAATCAAATGATTCCAGATAGTTTAAATCCACACCTGCCGAGAGCCCTTTACCCTCGCCTGAAAGCACAATGACCTTAACCATCGGGTCAGCATCCGCCCTAGCCAGGGCTGCATGATATTCTTCCGTTAGCTCTCTATCGATAAGGTTCAGCGGGGGCCGGTTTAGAATTATATTTGCGATAGAATCTGCCACAGAATACTTCAGAGTTTGATAAGACATGTAGTGCGATTCTCCAATGGCTCTGTAGTTGTAACATAGGATTTCACAAAAATATTCCCAACCCATTACTCCAGTTTAGGAGATTTATCACTGGCAATAGTATGCGTCAAGAATTTCTGTCAATGTAATATGAAATGCCAACTTAGAAAAAGTGTTTTACTTTTTCCTTATAAGAACGGCTCATTTTAAGAGATGACCCACAACTAAGTGTTAGGTGAAACTCACCATTGATATGAGACGAAACCTTCTCTACTCTGCGTAAATTTACGATAGTAGAGCGGTGCACACGCTGAAATATTGAGGGGTCCAATTTTGACTCCAACTCCTTCATGGTCGTGCGCATGATGTGAGTAGTACCAGCGACATGCACACACATATAGTCCCCAGCGGCATCCACCCAATCGATATCTTTTATGGGCACAAAGGTTATCGAGGAACCATCCTTGATTGCCAAGCGATCGGCATGCTCGGATGACTCGCCTTGGGCATCCATCAATTCGCCGATAGCCGCAGGTGATTTGCCGGTTAGACTGACCAATAGATTTAGTAGTCGTTGTTTCTCATTGACCGCGCCTAGCTGAGATTTGTGCTGCAGTGCTTTCTCTATAGCCTCTGCAAGTCGTTCATTTTCTACTGGCTTCAACAGGTAATCTATAGCGTGTATCTTAAACGCGTCAACTGCGAATGAATCATAGGCGGTAACAAAAATTATCATGGGCAAAATATCTGCCTGGATTTCTCGAATCATCTCGAGACCAGTCTTACCCGGCATTTGAATATCCAGAAACACTAAATCTGGCTCTAACTCCGCGATAGCTGCAAGTGCCTGTTTGGCGTTAGCACAACTTTGCACGACCTGCACGCGCTCGAAATTTTGTAAGCGCATTTCCAATCCCTGACGCGCTAATTCTTCATCGTCGACAATTATGGCTCTTAGTAGTTGGGAATCATTGTCTTTCATAGGGAATTTCAACCGTTACAGTTAGACCGCCAGATTCGGCATTGTAAAAGCTTATTTTATGGGCGTCTGCATAAATTTGTTGTAAGCGATTTCGAATATTACTAATACCCACGCCCTGGGAAAACGCGGAGCCATCACTTTCGCCATCTAGCTCTAGCAATCCTGGCCCATCGTCTGATACCTGCAGTATTAGCACCGAATTCCTTACCTTGGCGGTGATCCGAATTGTTCCACCCGTCTCCGATTGAGAGATGGCATATTTAATCGAATTCTCGATAAGCGGTTGCAATAACATGGTCGGAACCAGCGCTAATTCAGCCTCTGGCTCTATATCGATCTCTAAACGTAAACGCTCAGCGAATCGGGCTTTCTCTATATCTAAATATAGTTTAGAAGTCTCAAGCTCATGCGCAAGACTGACTTTATCCAGTGGAGAATGATCAAGAGAATAGCGTAAAAACTTACTCAGCTTGGTTAGCATCTCGTTGGCTCTATCATTAGCCGAGGACAGCACCAATGTCGAGATTGCGTTTAAGGTATTAAACAGAAAATGTGGATTAAGCTGATAGCGCAGCATCAATAGCTGGGCCTCATGGGCAAGAGATTCTGAGCGCAAGCTTTTTTCTTTCTCTGCTTGAAACAATTGGTAATACTTGATGATGTAATACAGGCCGCTCCAAAGTAACAGCAGGGGGTAGGACCTACTAAAGAGTCCGTCGAACAAATCTTCTGCATTCGCATCACGCAGATTGATGACTTCACCAAATGGTAATAAAGAGATGTAGTTCTGAAAGGGCTGCCAGATCATTGCTGCGACGAAGGATCCGAACCAGGTTACCAGGAATCGCACCACGAATCCTCGCTCCCAGACCAGCTTATAAAGTGAACGTAAACCTGCTGTTAAAACCATGGCGGAAATGGCACTTAAGCTGAAAATTAAGGCGCGGGAAAATATGTACTCTGGTGGCACGAAAATCAGGTCCCGCAGCACCAACATCAACACCCAAACGGACCATCCAAGCAGCTGAAATATCCAGAATTGCTTGCTTCTAATTAGGTCCAGGGTGTTTGTATTCATGGCGCGGAACCAACCTTTGGAATTTAGCTGCCTGAACCGTAATCAGAGGCAGAGCCAACTAGACGAGTTAGCTCTGCCTCTGAGTGTTCAAGCTGCTCAGTATATGCCAAGCAGGCAGGTGTGCTGAGGTAGCCGCCGAATATTGCAGGCGCTTCGTCGTGAGCGAAGCATTGAATGTTAGGGAAGCAAGCTGGCTACGCCATCACGCTCCTCTTTCAGCTCGGCTTCAGACTTATCCATCAGAGACTGACTAAGCTCACTGATGTCCAGCCCTTGCACGATCGAATATTCGCCACCATCACAGCTAACCGGAAAAGAATAGATAAGCCCCTGTTCAACACCGTAACTGCCATCGCTGTGAATACCCATGCTGACAGTCTTGCCAGCTGTACCCAAGGCCCAGTCACGCATATGTTCGATTGCCGCATTTGCAGCGGAGGCAGCACTGGAAAGGCCTCTAGCCTTAATAATTGCCGCGCCCCGTTGTTGTACGGTTGGAATAAATTCGTCAACTGTCCAAGCCTCGTCAATTAACTCGGTGGCTGGGGTGCCCGCTACTGAGGCATGGTTGATATCGGGATACTGCGTGGCTGAGTGATTTCCCCAAATGATCAGACCATCTACCTCAGTATTGTGCCTACCTGTTTTATTAGCTAACTGAGCGATAGCGCGATTATGATCAAGCCGCGTCATAGCCGTGAATTGCCCAGGCTGTAAATCTGGCGCATTGCGATAGGCAATCAATGCGTTGGTATTCGCCGGATTTCCCACAACGAGCACCTTTACGGATGAACTGGCGTTATCATTGATGGCTTTGCCTTGAACCGAGAAAATCTGGGCATTAGCTTCCAGCAGGTCTTTCCTCTCCATACCAGGTCCACGTGGTCTGGCACCAACCAAGAGACAGTAATCTGCGTCTTTGAAGGCAACATTGGGATCATCTGATTGCACAATTCCCGCAACCAACGGGAAAGCACAGTCCTCGATTTCCATTACGGTTCCAGCCAGAGCCTCTAAAGCAGGCGTGATTTCAAGTAGCTGCAGAATGACGGGCTGGTCTGTGCCCAACATTTCTCCGGCAGCTATCCTGAATAATAGAGAATAACTGATTTGTCCTGCTGCTCCTGTGACAGCAACTCGCACTGGTGCTTTCATTTTTTGATCCAATCCTTCTAGTTTGAGGAACATTAGTGACCGTTTTTATGGGCCCTATTGCTAATTAGTGGGCCGCGCAGTATACCAGAATATGCTAACAGGTGAGAGCGGGACGCCCCATAGCTGTACAAATCGAAGCAGCTGGAAACCAGATATTCACGCCTATTGGGACAGCGCCCATGGCAGTTGGTACTAATTTACGGCTTATCGATAGAATGATGAATGAACATTGCATCCCCATAGCTATAGAATCGGTACTTCTGTTGAATAGCCTCGGCATAAGCGCCAAGTAGCATATCTTTGTCAGTAAATGCGCTAACCAACATTAGCAGAGTGGATTCAGATAAATGGAAGTTAGTGATCATGGCATCGACGATTTGAAATTGGTAACCGGGATAAATAAAAATGTCAGTTTCACCGTGAAACGGCTCTAGTTTGTTGTTCTTGGCGGCGCTTTCCAAACTCCGAACGCTGGTAGTACCTATGGCAATCACTCGTCCGCCCCTATCCTGGCAAGCGGCCACCTGCCGACAAACCTGCTCATCCACGTGCACCAGTTCTTTATGCATCTGGTGCTGCAGAAGATTATCCACCCTGATAGGCTGAAACGTTCCCGCCCCTACATGCAATGTCAAATAGGCCATATCCACACCCTTGCCGCGTATAGCCGAGAACAGCTGCTCGTCAAAATGCAGTCCCGCAGTGGGCGCGGCTACAGCTCCATCTTTCTCCGCATAGATGGTTTGGTAGCGTTCGGCATCGATCTCCTGATCATCTCGTTTTATATAGGGAGGCAAAGGCATGTGGCCATGGCGCAGCAGTAATGCCGGCAGATCCACTTCCTGGTCAAAGTCCAGAATAAAGAAGTCATTCTCTCGCCCTGCTATGGTAGCCATGGGCACTGCCTCGTCATGGGATCCGGATATTGAAGGAAAAACCAGTCTGCTATTTGGCTTGGGCGTTTTACTAGACCGAAGTTGCGCGAGAACTCGATTGTCATCGAGAACACGCTCAATCAGAATTTCCACCTTGCCGCCAGACTCCTTATGCCCGTATAGCCGTGCAGGGATGACCCGAGTGTTATTAAAAACCAGCAGGTCTTCAGCACAAATGAATTCCAACAGTTGATCAAATTTTCGATGAAGGATTTTTCCTGTAGACCCATCAAGGCTCAGTAATCGACTCTGACTACGCCGCTGCGTTGGATAATTGGCGATCAGCTCCGCGGGGAGGTCGTAGTGAAAATCACTGATTAGCATAGATTAGTCCGAACTGACCTAGATCATTCTGCAAGGTAGGCAAGCGTATATAATATTTCACGATTGTGGAAGATAGGCCAGATGAAGAGTGGCAATTCCACAATACCCTTGCTCAACCAGGGGTCATAGAGCAATTGCAGGATCAGGCTCAATTGGTATAATGCCCGGCTGGTCTGGCTACGAGGCCGATTTGCTTAGAACACCAAGCTTCCAGACCCTCGTAGCTAGTGCTATGCAGTAATCGATTATTGCCAGTGTGGTGAAATTGGTAGACACGCCGGATTCAAAATCCGGTTCCTTCACGGGAGTGGCGGTTCAAGTCCGCCCACTGGTACCAATCGATGCTTGTTACCCAGGGTAATATTTTGAAGTCCGGGTTGATATTGCCGATATACAAGCTTAGATGCTGGTACGATGCGCACTAAGGTACTCAGCAAGGAAGTTGAAAGCTCTAACACGCAAGGTAACAAGAGTGATAGAAGGAGAGGTCTACAACAGTCCTTTTCGAACAGGGGAAAAGTAATGAGTTTCGACGAAGAGAACAATGACACCGAGGAAGAGAAACCAAAGACTTTTTTCGGTCTGGAGCTAGGTGACGGCGTGGTTTATACCGTAGTGATAATCCTCACCCTGATATTTATCCGTCAAGTATATATTGTAATAGCGGCGCTGAATTAATACTGAAATACCTCGACTAAAATTTAGTTCCTCGCACCAAGAACTTCTGCTTCTGCGTTAACCTTCCATCCGCAACTTAATGGCTTGTCCCATAAAAGGGCCACGTGGTAAATTACGCGGCTGCTAACAGGAACCGCCTGAGACATAATCTATTTTAATTTCAAAGTATCTGCGTTTTTCGAGATGATTCGCAGTTAGCTCAACTGCTTAGCCATAGCATAAGTAAGGACAGAACATGACCGCATATAAGATCGCACTGCTAGATGGAGATGGAATCGGACCAGAGATCATGCTTGAGGCGATTAAAATTTTAAATCTCGTCGCCAGTCGCAACAATATTGATTTTGACTTAGAGCACGGCGCCTTCGGCGCGAACGCTTATTTCGATCATGGTCACTCATTCCCGGAGTCTACCAAGCATTTATGTGATGTATCAGACGCAATATTGAAGGGACCGATTGGACTCAGCCATGAGGAGTCCAAAAAGATACCCATCGATATGCAACCTGAACGCGGAGCGCTACTTCCTCTCCGGCGCCGCTACAATACCTATGCCAATATCAGGCCAGTGTTCCTACCAAAAAGTTTGGCTCACTTCTCTCCGCTAAAACCAGAAATCATCGGTGAGGGAATTGACTTTATTATCATCCGTGAATTGGTAGGCGGCCTATATTTCGGAAAAAAGGAAAGCGGAATAAACGACCAGGGGAAACGCTTTGTAAATGAATCACTGGAGTATGACGAAGATCAAATAGCAAATATTGCCAAGGTGGCCTTTGAAACATCCATGAAGCGCAAGAAGGTTTTACACAATATTCATAAATCGAATGTGCTGAAATCCAGCGTACTCTGGAACGAAGTAATGGAAGAAGTTGGACAGGATTTCCCAGAAGTCGAGGTAAAGCATATCCTGGTTGATGCTGCTGCAACCTATCTTTGTTTAAACCCAGGCCAGTTTGACGTGATGGTTATGGAAAATATGTTCGGCGATATATTGAGCGACCAGGGGGGCGGCATTCTGGGGTCGCTGGGACTCATGCCTTCAGCCTGCCTGGGACCCGATAAGGCCTACTACGAACCATCCCATGGATCTGCCCCAGATATAGCCGGCCAGAATATTGCAAACCCTTATTCGATGATTGGCTCTGTGGCCATGATGCTGGAAATGAGTTTTGGTATGGAAGCTGAGGCGCGCAATGTATGGCACGCCATGCAGAGTGTGTTTGCGCAAGGAAATTCAACTCCCGACCTATCCAAGCCGGGAGCCGATGTTAAAATGATTAGCACCCAAGCTTTTGGGGATTTGGTGGCCGAAGAGTTAGACAAGACCCCTACTGCTGCCTGATATAAATTTCAGTTACTGGCTGTCTGCCTGCATGCGCAAGTTGATCATGCGCATTGCAGCCTTTACGCCGGCTAATACCTGATTGGAATCCACACCGCGGGTTTTGAATTCCTGCTCCTGCCATTCCCAGGTAATGATACATTCAGTAAGCGCATCAATATTGCCACCGCGGGGGATATGTACTTCATAATCGAGTAGCGCTGGCATTTCGAATTTTCTTTCTTGCAATAATTTTTCGATGGCGTCGAAAAATGCCGCAAAACCTCCATTGCCTGAACCCGATCCTTGCAGTTCTTTGTTATCCATAGAAACTCGAATACTGGCAGTGCTTTCCACATTCAAACCACTATTGATATAGCAATTGAGCAGTGTAATATGATGAAAGTCCCTGCTCTCCATTACATCGGCGATGATGAAAGGCAGGTCTTCGGAAGTAATAATGTGTTTCGAATCGCCTAGCTTGACAATTCTCTCCAACACTTTGACCTGGTCACCTTTAGACAGGCTGATACCCAGCTCATCAAGATTATTTATCAATGATGCTTTGCCGCTCATCTTGCCCAGTGCGTAGACACGCTTTCGCGCGAAACGTTCGGGGCTAAGTTCAGTAACATACAGATCGCCTTTTAAATCACCGTCGGCATGGATGCCAGCAGTTTGAGTAAACACATCGGCACCTACTACCGGAGTATTGGCAGCAATCCATTTACCGGAAAAATTTTCCACCATGCGGCTAAGCAGGCCGATGCGGGTCTCATCGATGGAGAGTTGCATACCCATCTTATCTTTTAAGGCCACGGCCACTTCGGCAAGTGATGCATTGCCAGCGCGTTCGCCCAGGCAATTAATAGTGCAATGAATAGTATTGATGCCAGAATTTACCGCTGCCATCACATTGGCAGTAGCCAATCCGTAGTCATTATGCGGATGAAAGTCGAACTCCAACTCCGGAAAACTCTGCATCATATCCGTTAGCGATGCACCCACTTCATCGGGAGACAGCAAACCGAGAGTATCTGGTAATAGATAGTGTCCTATACCGAAATTCTTGGTGCCTTCAACTAAACCCATCACATAGTCTTTGCTGTTGCTATAGCCATTCGACCAATCTTCCAGATACATATTTACACGAAGGCCTTGTTCCTGCGCATAGCTCGTAGTCTTTTCGATATCGACTAAATGTTGCTCCAGTGTTTTGCCTAATTGTTCACGGCAGTGTTTTTCACTGCCTTTTGCCAACAGGTTTATTACCTTGGCTCCGGCACTTACAACCCAGTTCACGCTGCGCTTATGATCTACAAAGCCCAACACCTCAACTCGATCAACCATGCCCACACTGGCAGCCCATTCGGTAATTTGCGATACAGCAATTTTTTCACCATCGGAAACACAGGCGGATGCCACCTCGATGCGATCCACTTTTAGAGATTGCAGAAGTGCACGGGCAATATTTACCTTCTCGTTTACCGAAAAAGAAACTCCCTGGGTTTGTTCGCCGTCACGCAGTGTTGTGTCTAGCAAACTGATATGACGGGTTTGCTGCTGAGCAGTCATACTGTATTCCCGATGCTAATTTCTAACGACACGTCCAAGAACATGTTTAGAGTGGGCCATAGATTCTGGCGGGGCTCGGATTCTAGCAAAATATCCCGCCCCAGATAAGCCGAAAACCGATTAATTAGGCTAACTTGCACTTGATGGTGATCGTTATATACTGCGCCCTTCACGAGAAATTGAGTTTTTGAGGTTCCGTATGACGATACAAATCTGTGTTCCCAAAGAGCTTCGCAAAGACGAGCAGCGAGTCGCGCTGGTGCCAGATATCGTAAATCGACTGGCCAAACAGAATCTCCAGATTAACCTGGAATCTGGAGCGGGTGAGCTGGCAGGTTATACCGATAGCGACTACGAGAACGCCAGTATTGCACCTTCCGCCGCCGAGTTGCTGGCAAAGGCTGACATCTGTCTTACGGTGAATCCGGCCACCAATGAGCAGATCGATCAACTACGGGATGGATCGATCCTGATTGGTTATCTTAATCCATACTCGGATCTCGATCGTTTTCAGAAGCTTAAGCAGAAGAACATTAGCGCATTTTCCATGGAGTTAATTCCACGGATTTCACGAGCTCAGGCTATGGATGCACTATCTTCGCAAGCGTCTATAGCGGGTTACAAGGCCGTGCTACTGGCTGCCAACCTGCTTGGCAAATTCTTTCCAATGCTTACCACAGCCGCCGGCACCATACGCCCTTCCAAGGTATTGGTAATTGGCGCCGGAGTAGCAGGACTGCAAGCCATTGCGACCGCCAGACGATTGGGCGCAATAGTAGAAGCTTACGATGTAAGAGCAGCCGTGAAGGAACAGGTTGAATCGCTTGGAGCAAAATTTGTTGATATAGAAATTAAGGCCGAAGGCAGCGGTGGCTATGCGAGAGAATTGACTGAGGAAGAACGTCAGCAGCAGCAAGCTATTCTCGCCAAGCATGTTGCAGCAGCAGATGTAGTCGTCAGTACTGCCGCCATACCAGGACGCCCGTCTCCACGGATAATAAGCGCTGCCATGGTAGAGGGCATGCGCGGTGGTTCTGTCATTGTAGATCTGGCCGCAGAAGGCGGAGGCAATTGTGAACTGACCAAGATCGATGAAACCGTTCTGCACCATGGCGTGAAGATAGTCGGCCCGGTGAATGTGCCCAGCATGGTAGGCAATCATGCCAGTGAACTGTATGCAAAAAACCTTTTGAACTTCTTGGAACTATTGATTTCCGAAGGTGCTATTCATATCGATCTGGAAGACGAAATTCTTCGCGACAGTCTTATCACCCATGGTGGAGAAATTCATCATGCCGGAATCAAACAACAGCTAGAAGGAAAACCAGCAGGAGCGTCCTCATGATAGAAGGTCTAGCGGCAATCTACATCTTCATGTTAGCCGGCTTTACCGGCTACGAAATAATTAGCAAAGTGCCTGTCATCCTGCACACACCGTTGATGTCGGGCTCCAATTTTGTCCATGGCATCGTTTTGGTAGGCGCCATGGTTGCGCTGGGCATAGCCGAAACTGGCACAGAACAAATAATCGGTTTTATTGCGGTATTGTTGGGGGCTGGAAATGCAGTTGGTGGCTATGTAGTAACGGAACGCATGCTGGAAATGTTTAAACCCAGTGATAAGCAATCCAAAGGTGAGGGTTCTTAGATGGAAACATTAATCCAAGTATCCTACCTGGTAGCCGCAGCGCTATTCATTCTAGGGCTCAAACAGATGAGTTCTCCAGTTACGGCCCGCCGCGGCATTCTGTGGGCTGGTGCCGGCATGGTGTTAGCAACACTAGTTACTTTTATGTCGCCACAGATACTGGATAGCGATCAAGTTAGCACAAATATTCTATTGATCATCGTTGCCATCACCCTAGGTGGTGGCTATGCCTGGTATAGCGGCAAGAAAGTGGCCATGACAGACATGCCGCAGATGATTGCCATGTACAACGGCATGGGTGGTGGAGCCGCGGCCGCGATCGCCGCAGTTGAACTTCTGAAGGCCAGCAACGAAGCCGCTCATGATCTAAGTGGCACAGCCACAGTTGCCGATATATTGGGTGCCGACGTTGCCGTGCTAGGTATTCTTGGGGCAATCATCGGCACCATTTCATTTAGTGGCAGCATAATCGCCTGGGCCAAACTGGATGGCCGCCTGAACCGCAGCAAATTACTGCCGATGCAACACGTGATTAATGCCCTGCTGGCACTGGTTACGCTGGGCTTCGCCGCGGCAATATATTTCACCAATAGCATTGACCCCATCGTTATCTTCTACCTGCTTGCGCTGGTATTGGGAATCTTCATTACGGTACCAGTGGGTGGCGCTGACATGCCGGTTATTATCTCCCTGTTTAATGCACTTACTGGTCTCGCTGTTGGCTTTGAGGGCTATGTGCTTGGCAACGCTGCCATGATTATTGCTGGCATCGTAGTGGGTTCGGCTGGCTCACTGCTGACCCAGCTTATGGCGAAAGCCATGAATCGCTCGGTGGCCAATGTTTTCTTCGCGGGAGTTGGTACCGATTCTGGGGCGGTCGCCGGCGATGGCAGTGAAGGAGTAATGAAGGAAATACAGGCGCAGGACGCGGGCATTCTTATGTCTTTCGCGAGTCAGGTTGTCATTATTCCCGGCTATGGCATGGCAGTAGCCCAGGCGCAACACAAGATATGGGAACTTAGCCAAATCCTGACCGAGAAAGGAGTATCGGTTAAGTTTGCCATCCACCCCGTTGCTGGTCGCATGCCAGGACACATGAATGTCTTGTTAGCGGAGGCTGGAGTACCCTATGACATGATCTATGACATGGAAGACATCAACGCCGATTTCAAGAATACAACCGTAGCACTGGTGATAGGCGCAAACGACGTAGTAAACCCTTCCGCCAAGAATGACACCAGCAGCCCGCTTTACGGTATGCCTATTCTGGATGCCATCAATGCAGACAACGTGATTGTGATTAAACGCGGACGTGGCGCTGGATTTTCTGGTGTCGAGAATCCTTTATTCTTTGCTGACAATACGAAAATGTTATTCGGCGACGGCCAGAAGGCGGTCAGCGAATTAATTCAGGCAGTTAAAGAACTATAAAGAAACTATTTCCTTGACTGACTCAGAACAGGTATCGGGCGGATCGCAAGGGGACTTCCCAAGAGCAGGCCTATTGCGAAGACTTGGAGCCTTGCTCTATGACGGCTTTTTGGTGGCCGCTATCTGGATGGTTCTTGGATTTATTCTGCAGATTTTCGTCGGCCCAGATACCAATCAACTGGTAGACGGTGTCGTTCAGACAGATCCCCTATTAGATACAATCCTGTTTCTACTGATGGTTATCAGCAGCAGCGGTTTTTATATTTGGTTCTGGACACATAGTGGGCAGACACTCGGCATGATTGCCTGGCGCATCAAGGTAGAATCTTTGCATGGCGGCCCGATCGACTTTCGCCAAGGAGCGATACGCTATGCTGCCGCCTGGCCGGCGTTTTTCCTGCTGGGCCTGGGTTATCTCTGGCTCTATCTAGACAGACATGGCGACGCTGTTCATGACAAATTATCGCGCAGCAAAGTTGTGTTGCTGCCAAAGTCTCATCGCCCGTTTGACTAAGCCAGCCGAGCCATAGCCTTCCAGTCAAACAAGCTTCATGCTTAACTTAACTCGGGCCATGCTTGTTCAATTCATTATTCCGGTGGGGCAAATTTCGCAAACAGTTCTGCGCCGGTCAAATCTTCAGTTTTATTTGCAAATTGATAGTAATCGGGCTTTTCATCGACAAACACTTGATGATCGAAGACTAGATCATGGTCTTCATCAAACAAGCCAACCGGGATCATGTGATCCTGACTTTCTTTTAATCTATAAAACAGATGGCTGCCACATACTGCACAAAAACAACGCTCAGCCCATTCCGATGAATTGAAAACCGATAGTTTCTCTTCTCCTTCGAATTTCACGTCTGGCCCGCAATCCACTTCCATGAAGGCACTTCCGCCCCATTTTCTACACATATTACAATGGCAGGCACCTATCCTATTTTTCATGTTTTGGGCGGTAAAACTTATAGCCCCGCACAAACAAGTGCCGGTTCCTGTTTTCGTTTCAGTCATCATTTTCTCTCCTATGCGCGACATCAAATAGCAAGTTCTCATTTTTAGCACAGATTCACTGGCTTCATTTTTCCATTCTAAGCCGTGCTTCAGTCCACTTACTTGCTCAAAGTCAAGATCGACAGCCGTCAGCCAGCAATAATTTACTGGTAGTAGAATTGTGCCGAAAAACTAATAGCGCCTGGGCCTCTGTATCACTAAGGAACGCTTGCGCCTGCCCTGTTGAGGGAAATTCAATAAGCACCAATCTTTCCGGGTTACAATCCCCTTCCAGAACCGTTGAGATCTGTCCCTGTACTACATAGCTGCCTGAATGCTTAGCGATTACAGCTGGAATCTTTTTTAACTATTCAGCGAAATTGCCCATATCGTGAATTGTGATGTCTAGGGACCCACTGATTAACGAACTCGGCGCATCAATTGCAGACCCAGGGCCGCACAAAGAAAAATGGGAATCAATACAGCCAACAGAGGACTAAATCCGTAGAGCAGGCTCGCAGGTTCCATGACTCTCTGCATAATCGTAAAAACCAATCCGATTCCAAGGGCCACGAATACCCGATATCCCATAGTCGATTCCCGCAATGGCCCGAATACGAACGAAATAGCCAGTATCACCAAAACTAAAGTGGCCAGAGGTTGTAATAGCTTTTTCCAAAATGCTAAAAAATAGGTGGCAGAGTCCAAACCCTCTGATTCAAAAAACTGTGCAAGGCGATACAAGCCTGAGATTGACTGCCGATCCGGCTCCACCAATAGAACCGATAACAACTCGGGAGACAGATCAACCTGCCAATCTTCCTGCAAGTACTGTTGAGAAGAAATTGAACCGCTAGAAAATTGACTCGCTCGTATCTGGTGTAACTGCCAGTAACTGGACTCTCCCTGCTCCACATAATTACCAGACTCAGCAAAACTGCTTGAAACTATATTGCGTCCACTACCAACTTCGTAGCGTGTAATACCGAAGAGTCGTTCACCACCCGGTGCGATGGCATTGATATGAATATATTCATTGCCTACCCTCCGCCAGGTGCCCTGTTCGGAACCAATAGAGGTATTACCACTTTGCTGGACGGCCTTGTTGCTCTGAGCCATTTGCTCCAAAGGGGGCGCTATAAACTCACCGAGCAATAAACTCAACAGCATAATAAGCAGCGTCGGTTTTAGGACGGACCAGACAATTCGCCATACTGTGACACCCGCCGATTGCATGATCACTAACTCGTTATTCGAAGCTAAAATACCCAAGCCAATTAAGGCTCCGCCCAAGGCTATAAATGGCAGTAATTCGTAAATGCTCGTGGGTAAAGTAAACAAGATAAAACTAAGTGCGTTTAACAGAGAGTAGTTTTCATCTGTATCTGCTATTTCTTCGGCAAGCGCGAATACTAAATCCACAGATACAATCAGTGAAACTACCACCAGCATCGCGAGCAGTACCGTATTGCGAATATGTTTATCTATCTTATCCACGTTCTAGGGACCCTCTGATTAACGAGATGCTCCTAAAGCAATAAACCTTCCAAATTGCGGAAATCGATAACAAACGAAGGCAATACCCATAAACAGCAAATGTACCCACCATAAGCCGACCGCGGCTGGCAGATTTTCATCAGCCAGCATGTCTTTCGAAAATTGGAGTAGCACAAAATAGGTGGCATATAGCATCGCTGCTGGCACCAACTTGCTATAACGGCCCTGACGCGGATCAACTTTACTCAGCGGCACGGCAATTAAGGTAATTATCGGTATCAACAGTAGAGTTGAAATACGCCACTGTAACTCTGCCTGATGCTCTGGCAATGAAGAACCAATCAAATCGGAAGTAGCAAGAGTTTCTTCCTCCAGAATAGGATCGAAACTAGTTGCTTCAGGCAGCACAATAGCTTGCACATCAAATTGCCCGATACTGAATTCTAAAGCGCCAGGTGCCCCATCATATTGCAAGACATTTTCCAAGCGCATAAACCGGGCTCCGGTATCTGCATCTATCTCCGGACGCGCCGATTCTGCCACTATAATCCGCGGGCTACTCTGTCCCGATTCGTCGACTTCTCCACGAACGGCAACAAACACATTCTGTAATTGACGCTCTCCAGCTAGAGACGAATCGATGCGCTCTGCATAGGTAACACGGTTGCCCCCACCAAAACTCTGAAACTGTCCCGCGACAATCAGATCCAGCTCGGTCAGCTGATCCTGGTTTTGCTTCAGTTGTTCTGTATTGCGAACTCCCCAAGGTGCAAGTTGCAGACTGAGGACGGCCACAACAGCCAACACCAAGGACGAAGTACCAAGTGTTAATAGTACTAAGCGCCCCTGACTGAACCCGCTGCCGATAAGAATGACCATTTCATTTTCGGCATACATGCGTCCATAGGCCAGTAAAATTCCCAAAAACAAGGCCAACGGCAAAATCACCAATAGGAAATCTGGCAGTCGATACAAGATCAACAGGAAAAGCACATCGGAGGCCAGCTCCCCAGCCACAGCCTGGGACAAATACTGGATAAAGCGACTGGTAAGCGCCACCACCAGGAGTATTAGAGTGACCGCCGCCATTATTTGCAGAATTTGCTTACTGAGGTAGCGGAAGATGATCAAACCGGGGCCACATCCATTGAAAGGTGAGCCCGTAGTTTACTTGAAAAACAGCAGGAACGTCAGATAGGGACCGTCTGATTAACTCCAACACCTCTGCGTGATCTGAGGCGTACAGATTCTAGACGCCGTTTGCTGCAAATGGCCACTCCCTTAGCAAGGACGGCAACGACGAAGATAGGCACTTCAGGCCGCGTCCTTCGGGGCAAGCCAAAAGCCAGAGGCAGCGTGGAGTTAATCAGAAGCCCCTAGGCGACCCGTGATTCAGGCTGGCCTAGAATCGCTTTGAACGCGGGTGGAACTCCGATAATCTGGTGCTTGTCGAAATCGAAGAACACAACACCCATCTTGGCGTTACAGACCACTGTTTCCAGGGCGCTGTTGGTAACCTGTAGGCCAATATCGAAGCCATAGCGGTTGAAGCCACTAACTCCGACATCAATAATTAATATGTCATTGGCAAAGGATTCAGATCGATATTCTACTGCCAGATCGGTGACCACCATGCCCAATCCAAATATATTGCCTTCGGTAAAGCCCAAACTGGCAAGGAATTGTAGACGTGCCTCATGCAGTATATTCACCATCGCAATACTATCAAGGTGCTTGGCATAGTTGATGTCACTGATGCCAACACTGCGTTTCATGCTGAACAAAAATTGATCAGGTGGTGTAACCCTTACTCGAGGCATAATTACTCCTTAAAAATCATTATGGCATCAATCAATACTGTGACAGGCGAACATCCTATTGGTTCAAGATTTTAGTCAATTTTTTTGCAAAAAGTGAAATATTTCTTAGCTTTTAATAGCAGCGGGTAATGCAAAAAACACCATGGTTGCTTAAGTGTCTGAATATCTTTAGGATTATCGATTGACATTGGTTTAGCCGAATTCGCGGCATCAGCAGGAGTCATTATCCAAGCATGAAGTATTCAATTAAGACCGGTGCAGTAAACAATATTATTACAGATTGCATCGTGGTAGTGGTCTGGAACAAAGGCGAATTGAGCGAGGAAGCGAAGCTCGCAGACAAACTAAGCGACAAAAGCTTGAGCAAGATTGTGCGCACAGAGGATTTCACTGGCAAACTGGGCGAGACACTTACTATCTACAACCCAGCTGGATTGAAGACCAAGCGTTTGCTGCTACTTGGCGGCGGCGACGACAAAAAGTTGAACAGCAAGAACGCTGCAAAAATGCTTAAAGCCGGCCTGGATGCCGCGAATAAACTGAATGCCGGCAGTGTGCATTTCTGCCTGGCTAGCATCGAAGTAAAAAGTCAGAACTCTATCTGGATCTGTAAGCGTCTGGCGCAAGAAACTGAGACAGCAAGCTACCGTTATAACGAGACCAAGAGCAAGAAGGCTAAGGCGGTTGCCACCAAGCTGATTAGCATTTTCCCCGCCAGCGGTACGCGCCGAAAATCCATTGAACTTGCCCTCAAGCAGGGTGCTGCCATCGGCTCTGGAATTAACCGAGCACGCCATTTAGGCAATCTTCCCGGCAATATATGCACTCCTAGCTACCTCGCAAGTGAAGCGAAGGAATTAGGCGATAAATACAACTCGCTAACAGTCAAAATACTCAGTGAGAAACAAATGTCTCGGCTTAACATGGGGTCGTTACTGTCGGTATCAGCGGGTTCCGCCGAAGAGGCAAAGCTCATCATAATGGAATACAAAGGAGCAAAGTCGGACAGCAAACCACATGTGCTGGTCGGCAAAGGGGTTACCTTCGACACCGGGGGCATAAGCCTGAAGGCCGGCGCCGCCATGGATGAGATGAAATTTGATATGTGTGGCGCAGCAAGTGTAATTGGAACCATGGCCACGGTTGCCCAGCTCAAGCTACCGATCAACATAGTTGGCTTGGTCGGCGCCGTTGAAAACATGCCCAGTAGCACTGCTACCAAGCCCGGCGACATCGTAACCAGCATGTCAGGTCAAACTATTGAGGTTCTCAATACCGATGCCGAAGGACGATTGGTATTATGTGACGTGCTCACCTACGCTGAACGGTACAAGCCGCGTAGTGTCATTGATATTGCCACACTTACCGGTGCCGCTGTAGCGACCTTTGGCTCCCATGTAAACGCTCTACTGAGTAACAACGACGCACTGGCAGGGTCATTGATTGAATGCGGTGAGAATAGTCTGGACCGCGTTTGGCAGTTGCCATTATGGGAAGAATATCAATCGCTGCTGAATAGCAACTTCGCCGATATTGCCAATCTTGGAGGTCCCCGTGCAGGGACCATAACTGCAGCCTGTTTCCTTTCGCGTTTTACCGAAAAATTTAAATGGGCACATCTTGATATTGCAGGCAGTGCCTGGGACTCAGGCGCACAGAAGGGAGCAACGGGTCGACCGGTAGCGCTATTGGTTGAATACCTGAGTCAGCAAAAAGTCTGAAGTGGTCAGGGGTGCCATGACGCAGGTTAATTTTTACACTCTGCTAAGCAGCGCAATTGGAGCACGCCTACAATTTGTTTGTCGACTGACGGAAAAAGCCTACTCTCTAGGCCATAAAATTCATATTCACACCGATTCGCAACAACAAACCAAGCTACTTGATGACCTACTCTGGCAATACAGTACCACAAGCTTTATACCCCATCGAAATTCCGATTCAGGGCCGGATAACGACGAGGGCGTATCCATGGGAACAGAGTTACTAGCTGGACAACAGGGTGACGTGTTAATCAATCTTGCCACCCAAGCCTGCCAGGCAGATGCTCAGTTTTCCCGCATCAACGAAGTCATAATTGCAGATGAGAAAAGTCTAATACAAGGTCGCAGCCGTTATCGTTTTTATCAAGAAAAAGGTTATCAAGTAGAAACCTTCAAAATCTGAACTTCGAGATGGTCGTAGAAAGCCTGTAAATCCGGCAAATCAATTTGGCTTCATGTATACTTGCGCCTTTTTAAACCGCAGCAAATCATCATTGATATGGATAAAACCTACCAACCGCAGCAATTAGAAGATCAGTGGTATAAGACTTGGGAAGAACGTGGCTATTTTGCCCCGCAAGACGGCGGCGAACCTTACTGCATCGTAATTCCGCCCCCCAATGTCACCGGTAGGCTGCACATGGGTCATGGCTTTCAAAATGCCATTATGGATGCCCTTATTCGCTACCACCGTATGTTGGGACGGGCCACCCTGTGGCAGGTAGGAACCGACCATGCGGGTATTGCTACGCAAATGGTGGTTGAGCGACAACTAAATACCGCCGGCAGCTCTCGGCAGGAAATTGGTCGCGAGCAGTTTGTAAAAAAAGTATGGGACTGGAAACAAGAATCCGGAGGGATAATCACCGAGCAGATTCGTCGATTAGGCTCTTCACTAGACTGGACCCGTGAGCGCTTTACCATGGATGAGCAACTTTCATCGGTGGTCGAAAAAGTATTTATCGACCTTTATGACGAGGGGCTAATCTATCGCGGTAATCGGCTGGTAAATTGGGATCCTCAGTTGCTCACTGCCGTGTCTGATCTGGAAGTAATTTCCGAAGAAGAGACGGGCTCGCTCTGGCATTTTCGTTACCCCTTGGCGAAGGATGCAAGCCGCCACGTCACCATAGCCACTACCCGACCCGAAACCATGTTAGGAGACAGTGCCATAGCCGTTCATCCAGATGATGAACGTTATAAAGATTTAGTTGGAAAATTTGTCGAACTGCCTTTATGCAACCGACAAATACCCATAATCGCAGATGATTATGCAGACCCGGAATTTGGCACCGGCTGCGTAAAAATCACCCCAGCACATGATTTCAATGACTACGAAGTCGGCAAACGCAATAATCTGGAAATTATCAACATTCTTACCGACGAGGCGCGTATAAACGAGAATGCTCCAGAAGTTTATCAAGGGCTAGATCGTTTTAAGGCACGCAAAAGAATCGTCGAAGACATGGAAGCCCTAGGCCTGGTCGACAAGATTGAGCCACATAAACTCAAGGTTCCCCGCGGTGATCGCAGCGGTGTAGTAATTGAACCCTATCTCACCCATCAATGGTATGTTGCTGTGCAATCCCTTGCCGACCCGGCAATCAAGGCGGTTGAGGACGGTGATATCGAATTTGTACCGAAAAATTGGGAGAACACCTATTTTGCCTGGATGCGCAATATTCAGGACTGGTGTATCAGCCGGCAACTCTGGTGGGGGCACCGCATACCTGCCTGGTATGACGGAGATGGAAAGGTCTATGTAGGCAGCACCGAAGAGGCTGTACGTAATAAACACAATCTAGGCAATGAAATTAGCTTACGCCAAGACGAAGATGTACTGGACACCTGGTTCTCATCGGCTCTTTGGACATTTTCCACGCTAGGCTGGCCCGATGATCGTGAATATTTCGATCGCTTTCACCCCACCGATGTCTTGGTAACCGGTTTCGATATTATATTCTTCTGGGTCGCCCGTATGATCATGATGACCCTGAAATTTACCGACGAAATTCCGTTCAAGACAGTCTATATAACTGGCCTGGTTAGAGATGAACAGGGACAGAAAATGTCCAAGTCGAAGGGCAACATTCTTGACCCAATAGATCTAATTGATGGCATCGAACTTGAGGATTTAGTCAGCAAGCGAACTGCGGACATGATGCAGCCGCAGCTTAAGCAGAAAATCGAGAAACACACGCGACAGGCATTTCCCGATGGCATTACCGGCTACGGCACCGATGCATTGCGTTTTACCTTCTATTCACTAGCCTCAACTGGCCGCGACATTAAATTCGATCTAGGCCGAACCGAAGGCTATAGGAATTTCTGCAATAAAATTTGGAACGCCGCTCGCTATGTGCTGATGAATTGCGAAGAAAAAATTGTCATAGAAAGCAGCAAGATCAAGACTGAACATTTCTCTATCGCCGACAAGTGGATTAGCAGCCGATTCGAGCAAACTGCGAAAAGCATTGAGGAATCGATAGCGAACTACCGCTTCGATATTGCCTCTCAATCATTGCATGAATTTATCTGGAACGAATACTGTGATTGGTATGTCGAATTATCCAAGCCAGTGCTGTGGGACGAAGAAAATAATCCCGAACAAGCGCAAGCGACTCGCTGGATGCTGCTAAACATCATGGAAAAAAGTCTGCGCTTACTGCACCCGTTCATGCCTTTTATTACCGAGGAAATTTGGCAGCGCATGGCGCCATTGCTCAATATCAAGGGCGAAAGTATCATGCTGCAACCCTATCCCCAGCCTAACGACGCTAATATAGATCACAATGCTGAGGAACATATCGAATGGATAAAAGGAGTGATTGTCGCAATTCGAAATATTCGCGGCGAAATGGATATCTCCCCTGCCAAGGCCATTCCCGCATTCCTGCATAAAGGCTCGGACAACGATAAAGCGAGATTAGAAGAATACCGACCTTATCTGCAAAAATTGGCGAAACTGGAAAGTATTGAGTGGCTGGACAGCAGTGCAGAAGTGCCCGCAGCGGCCACACAGTTACATGGTGATATCGAGATTCTTGTACCCATGGCGGGCCTCATTGATGTCGATGCGGAACGTGCACGGCTTGAAAAAGAAATAGCGAAACTCGAATCGGGTATGAAGGTCGTTTCTGCAAAACTGGATAACAAGAAGTTTATGGACAACGCCCCTGAAGCCGTAGTCGAAAAAGAGCATGGTAAGGCAGAGCAAATGTCCGCTGCCTTAGCCGCCTATCGGGAAAAACTTTCGCAACTGTTGCAGATGTAGTATCTATAAGGCCTGGAACAGCGAAGCCTAATGTTTGAAGCTCGGATTACTACAGAGTTTGTCAGCTAACCGCGCAAATCTCGCGGCATACTGAAGACGATATTCTCTTCTACACCCATTAGCTCTTCCGGTTCTTGGTGACAGATTTCTCTGAGGCGTTCGACAACCTGTTGCACCAATACTTCGGGAGCCGAGGCTCCAGCGGTAATGCCGAATTTTGATTTCCCATCAAACCATTCTGGTTCTATGTCTTCAACACTATCGATCAAATAAGATTCACAACCGAGTCGTTCAGCTAATTCTTTCAAGCGATTGGAATTGGAGCTATTAGGAGAGCCCACGACTAACAGTAATTCACATTCCAATGCCAGTTGCTTTACTGCGTCCTGGCGATTTTGAGTTGCATAGCAGATATCATTCTTCCTGGGACCTTTAATAGAAGGGAATCTTTCTCTGAGCGCATCAATTACTTTGGATGTGTCGTCCATTGATAAAGTAGTCTGCGTGACGTAGCTAAGATTCTTGGGATTATTCACCTTCAGCTTGTTGGCATCGTCAACCGATTCCACCAAATATATTTGGCCGCCGGCGGACTCGTCATATTGCCCCATAGTGCCTTCTACTTCCGGGTGAAACTGGTGCCCTATAAGAACGCACTCTCGTCCTTCTTGGCTAAATTTGGTGACTTCCAAATGCACTTTGGTTACCAGAGGACAGGTAGCGTCGAATACCTTAAATCCTTTTTCTCCAGCCTCTTCTTTAACGGCCAGTGAAACTCCGTGAGCACTGAAAATCACAATGGAAGACCTGTTTCTTTCATCCTTAAGCGGTATGTCTTCTAACTCATCCACGAAGATTGCTCCGCGTTTGCGTAAGGTATCAACAACAAATTTGTTGTGAACCACTTCATGCCGCACATAGATGGGAGCACCAAAAATATCAAGAGCACGATTTACGATATCAATGGCTCTATCGACACCTGCACAGAAACCTCTGGGATTGGCCAGACGAATGGAAGTGGTAGTAATGGATTTTGTAGGAGCTTGAATATTCACAATGGCCTCGATACAAGCTGGGTCATACCTTAATTTCTACGGTTTCTACATCTGCGGCGATTACTGATTCGATACAGGCCTTAAATACTATTTCTTTGCCCGCCAACGGATGATTGAAATCAACTACCACAGTAGATTCATAAATTTCTTCAACAACACCAGGAAGGTCGAAACCACCAGCGTCTTTAAACGATACTACTGACCCCACCCGAGTAGGAATCAGATCATCTTCCAGCAAATCCTTGAACTTGGCAATGGGGAATCGGTGTTTGTTAGCAGGATTTACTTCTCCAAATGCCTGCTGGGCGGGCAGCAGAGATTCTATTTCATCACCCGCCTTCAGGCCCAATAGCTGTTGCTCGAATCCCGGTAACATACTGCCATCTCCCAGTCTGAAACAGGCAGGAGCTTGATCGAAGTTACTGTCTATTAACTCACCGTTTGCCAGGGCGAGCGAAAAATGAAGACTAATATGAGAACCAGCTTCAATAGTCAGACTGGCGGCACTCGCCATTGCACTATCCTCTCTTGGCGGCTACAACCAGATTAAACAAAATATCTGGTCTCACCTTCGCCAGCGATATTTTCGACGCAGCGTTGGCACAGTGAGGGGTGCTCGGAATTCAGCCCGATGTCGCCGGTATGATGCCAGCAACGCTCGCATTTATCATAAGTAGACGCAGTCACAGCCAACTTTACATTGTCCAGGTCGGTTTCGCTGGCGTTATCGCCAGCCTCTGTCAATGGGTGCACATGAGCTCTACTTACTATTAGAGCAAAGCGAAGTTCTGAACCCAGGCTATCTAATGTATCTGCCAAGGCTTTATCACAGTAGATATCAACTTCAGCACTCAAACTTGCACCCACCTGCTGGGCTGCGCGCTTGGCTTCCAGTTCCTTATTTACCGCGGTCTTCACCGACAGCAGCTGCTGCCAGAAATCATCTGGAAATTCCTTTAGCTCAGAATACTCAGTAACAGCGTCAGAAAAATTGGAGAGAAATACCGATTCCGCCCGTGGTCCAGGGATATTCTGCCAAATTTCGTCGGCGGTAAAGCTCAGTATGGGAGCGACAAGTCGGCTCAGCATTTCGAGTATATGGTACATCGCAGTCTGTGTTGACCTTCTCGCTACACTATCGGCTTTCGTGGTGTACTGACGATCCTTTATCACATCTAAATAAAAGCCACCCAACTCGATGACGCAAAAATTATGAATTTTCTGATAGATATTTAAAAAATTATAATTGTCGTAATGATCGATTACTTGTTTCTGCAATAACTGGCATTGACGGGTAATCCAATAGTCGACTGCGATCATTTCACTGGAGGCGACCTGATCTTTCTCTGGGTCAAAGCCGCTCAAATTAGACAACATGAATCTAGCCGTATTTCTAATTCTGCGATAGGAATCAGCCACACGCTTAAATATTTCATCGGATACAGTCATCTCACCACGATAATCTGTAGCCGCGACCCACAAACGCAGAATATCCGCGCCGTATTGCTTAAATATTAAGTCTGGAGCCACCGTATTGCCCAGAGACTTGGACATCTTCTTACCTTCTGAATCCACGAAGAAACCGTGAGTCAGCACTTCTTTATAAGGGGCTGTGCCATTCATCGCGACCGCAGTCTTCAGCGAGGATTGAAACCAACCACGATGCTGATCAGAACCTTCAAGATAAAGATCGGCGGGATATGCCAGCTCT
Source organism: Gammaproteobacteria bacterium (assembly GCA_021773355.1). Lineage (GTDB taxonomy): Bacteria > Pseudomonadota > Gammaproteobacteria > Pseudomonadales > Pseudohongiellaceae > UBA9145. Next base: position 229,299 of record JAJFKE010000031.1, read on the forward strand.
TCGCGCTTTTGCATTACTGAAAAATGACTAACGCCGGAATCAAACCATACATCGAGCGTGTCTGTTACCTTTTCATAGTCCGACGCCTCATCACCGAGTAGCTCCGCCGTTTCCAATTGAAACCAGGCCTCTATGCCCTCTTTCTCAATACGCTTTGCGACCTGCTCAATTAACTCGGCAGTATTCGGATGCAGAACTTGAGTTTCCTTATTAACAAATAAGGTGATAGGCACACCCCATGTACGCTGGCGAGATATACACCAGTCAGGGCTGCCTTTCAGCATCAATTCAATTCGAGCCTTGCCCCAATCTGGTATCCACTTGACTTGATCCACCGCCCGCAGTGACGATCCAAGCAGGTCTTTTTCACTCATGCTGATAAACCATTGCGGCGTGGCGCGATAGATCAACGGCGTTTTTGTACGCCAGCAATGGGCATAACTATGAGTTATTTTATCCAAGGCCACCAAGGCATGCTGTTCACGAAGTTTCGCAACAATGTCTTCGTCGACCTTATACACGTGGGCGCCGGCAAACTCACCCGCTGCAGCGGTAAACACACCATTCTCGTCAACTAAATTCAAGGTGCCTATACCGTAGCTCGCACCTACATTAAAATCGTCAACGCCATGATCCGGTGCCGTGTGCACAGCTCCGGTACCGGCCTCAGTTGTTACATGTTCACCCAGGATCAGCGGCACCGTTCTATCGACAAAAGGATGCAGCAAAATTTGATTTTCCAATTCTGCGCCGCTGGCCTGTCCAAGAATTTCATATGTTTCGCATTGATATCGGCTCATTATCTGCGGCACCATGTCTTTGGCCACAACCACTAATTCACTGCCTTGATCTAATTCACAGCGGACCAGCGCATAACGCAACTCGGCATGCAGACACACCGCTTGATTAGATGGCAAGGTCCAAGGCGTCGTAGTCCAGATTACAACAGAGACTTGCTCGCCGGAATCCAGATTCGATGTACTGCCGAATGTTGATAGAAAAGAATCTCTATTAGCAACTGCGAATCGGACATCAATAGCAAAGGAAGTTTTGTCCTGATACTCAACTTCAGCTTCCGCCAGGGCGGAAGCACCTACGACAGACCAGTAGACAGGCTTGTATCCTTTAACCAGGTGTCCGTTTGCGGCGATTTTCCCTAGCGCACGAACGATGTCGGCTTCGGTAGTGAAGTTCATGGTCAGATAGGGATTTCCCCAATCCGCCAATACACCCAATCGAATAAAGCCGGCCCTTTGGATATCTACCTGTTTTGTCACGTATTCGCGGCAGGCTTGACGGAATTCTGCATGGGTAATTTTCTGACCAGCTTTACCTTTTTTCTTTTCTACATTGTGCTCTATCGGTAACCCATGACAATCCCAACCAGGTATATAGGGTGCATCAAAACCATTCAACGACTTAGCCTTAACAACAAAGTCTTTCAATGATTTGTTAATCGCGTGACCAAGATGTAACTCACCATTGGCATAGGGAGGGCCGTCGTGCAGAATGAATTTTGGTTTGCCGCTATTTTTCTCTGCGATGCGCCGGTACAGATCGAGTTTCTGCCACTGTTGCAAGATGGAAGGTTCCCGTTGCGCCAGATTGGCTTTCATTGGAAACTCGGTATGCGGTAAATTTAATGTATCTTTATAATCACTCATGGTTACGGCTACTACTTGTTGTTGTCTTCTACAATGTATCTGTTATTGGCTAAGAATTCTTAGCTAGTTAACGCCAAATAACTCTCTTACTTTCTCTACATCGGCACTAATTTGTCGTTTTAACTCGTCCAGGCCCGAGAATCTAATTTCCTCGCGAATCTTTTGTCTAAATATTACTTCTATTGTCTTGCCGTAAAGATCCTCGTTGAAATCGAGAATGTGAGCCTCTAGTAAGGCATCTCCGGATTCAGTCACAGTGGGGCGGTAGCCTATATTAACCGCTGCTGGCCTATAGAGATCGCCTAGCCTAACCTCACAGGCGTAAACCCCATGCAAGGGAATTCGAAGTCGTTGCGGATTGATATTGCAGGTTGGAAATCCAAGATCGGTTCCTAGTTGCTTCCCTCTAACCACTTCGCCCTTTATGGAATAAGGCCGCCCTAACAACTGTTCCACTAAGGAGAAATCCGAGTTTGCGAGTTGTTCCCTAATAAAAGTACTGCTAATTCGTTGACCATTGCGCTCATAAGCTGCTGTTTCTATCACCTCAAAACCAAACAGCTCACCAGAGTGTTGTAACAGCGAAAAGTCACCCGCGCGCTTATGTCCAAATCGAAAATCATTACCCACTATGAAGCTGGCGATGCCGAGCCCCTCAATCAAGATTTCTTTAATATAGTCTTCCGCGCTTAACTCACTTAGCGCTTTATCGAATTTCAGCTGGAATACGAAATCTATGCCGAAGCTTTCCAGCAGCTCCAGCTTCTCCCGCAAGATGGTCAACCTGGCCGGAGAATTATCGGCATTATCGGCGAAGAACTCTTCCGGATGCGGCTCAATCAGGATAACCAGAGACGGCAAGTTAAATTGCTCGGCTTTTTGCTTTAGTTGATCCAGAATTAATTGGTGACCCAGATGTACGCCGTCAAATTTACCAATGGTGGCAACGCAACTCTGTTGCAGCTGAGAAAAGCGGTTAGTGTCTTCGAAGATAATCATTGCCAGGTACTGCGACTCGGAAAAGCGCGGAATTATACTCTTTTATACCCTGACTGTGCAGGTTTCGTGGGTAAAACCGCGATTTTGCGATTTAGATTTCAGCCCTGCTCTCGCCTGATAGGCTTAACCGGGCTGTGCTCAGGTGGCGGTGTCGGCGTTAGCAGCGGTTTTCGGCTGCCTCAGGCCAGCCAAGCCTCTTTTTAGCAGGACCCGGGCCATGACCAATAGGCAGATTATCAGGACGCCTTGGCCAATCAGTGTGTTCACTACCGATATCGTTTCTGGTCGGGTGGAAATGAATATCAGGTTAACAAGGGTAGCGGCAGCAGCCAGAGCTGCTACTAATGAAATAAGCACTTGAACAAGGGCAATGAATTTACTCATATTTAGGCAATGTCTTGCAGTCTGTGAAATGAAATAAAATGTTCGTAGCCATCCTCACCCAAAAATCGTCTTAGCGTTTTGGTATCAGTTTTTCGAGCATCGACGATGATCAACCCCTCTAGAGAGTCATTAAAATTTGGATGTATATTAAAACACACCATTTTGCCATTTACCGATAGATAATGACGCAGAAGTACCGGTAGAGCTTTGCCCGGGTCACAACGACCTATTAACTTACCCAGCATCTTCACATTGGCTAGCTCTGCCAACATTTCACTAGTCCAAACACGATTCATGATTTTATGGGGCGTGATCGGTTTAACTAATTGATCGAATTCATTAGCCTTAAAATTTGTGAGCAAGGTATCAGCAATCAGAGCCCGAGCAAGATCGCTGTACTCACGGGATATACTTACCGAACCAAATAAAGTGTGATACCTGGGTCTTTCCACTAAAATTCTACCAATTCCCCGCCACAATAAATTGAGAGATACTGGTTTTCTCTGATAATCGGGATGAATAAAGCTGCGGCCCATTTCGATAGCAGTTCCCAGCCTATTTATAAAAGCCTCATCATATGTGTAAAGCGAGCGGCTATAGAGGCCCTTAACCCCATGTTTAGCCACGATTTCATCCACTAAGCCGACTCGATAGGCACCGGCTATGCGTAGTTTCGACTTATCCCAAAGGAAAAGGTGCAGATAATGCGGATCGAACTGATCGGAATCCTTAGAAAGCCCGGTTCCCTCACCGACGGAACGAAAGGTAACTTCCCGCGCAATAGCAATCTGCTCCATGATGGGACCGAGGCTGGTAAAAGGCGCGCAATACACATCAAATTCGTCATGCTCGATTAGCCTGTATTCTCGCAAGCTCTCTATGGTCGATATTAATTCAGCAGGACTTGCTGAAGGACTGCAATCTACGACCCTCTGAGAAGCCGTGAGCTGACCCTGAACCGGTTCTCGCAGAAGCGCATCAGTGCTAACTCGAAGATAATCGGTAATTGCCTTTGGACTCTGCAACAAACGCAACTCCTGCGCCAGTATTGGGCGACCAATACGTAATGGCAAACGAAAACCTTGCTTGTTCGCTAGCTGTCGCGGCAATAGTGCTGTTCTTAATCTAGGATGAAGCATGCCGGCAGCATAAAAATATCGACTGTTGCCACCGCCTACATGCACCGGTATGCAAGTACATTGATAACGTTTGAGCAACTGACCCACAAGACGATTCCAGGATCGATCTTGAATTCGGCGCTGGTCATGCTCATAGGTAGAAACCATACCCGCAGGGAATATTAGCACTGCGCCATCATTCTTTAGATGTTTATGCACTTGTTTGATACTGCCGACGTTGCCAGCAGCGGTGTCAGTTGATAGCACATCTACACCAATGAAAATGTCGGCTAGCTCTGGAATACGGCGCAGTAGTTCGTTAGTTAACACCTTGAGATCTGGTCGAATATCCGAAATTACTTTAGCTATTGCGACGCCTTCGAGACCACCCAGGGGATGGTTGGCTACAATTAGAACAGGCCCGCTGGCGGGGATTTCGTCCAGATTGGACTCATTAATCAATTCCAGACTTACGCCAAGCGCATCAAGCGTATACTGCAGAAATTCATGAGGAGTGCAGCCCTCAGGGCGCGCGTCGTAAATGGCACCCAATTTATCAAGTCCTAGGACTTTTTCCAGAACAGCGGAAATAATTCGGGGTTTAAATGGTAGCCGACAAGGATTAGTCATTTTTAGGGTACTGCTTCACTAGTTTATTTTCGTAACGCCAAGCTCTATAAAGAGCCATCATCCCCGGAGTCTTATGGCCCTGTGTTCTGCTATGATTTCCAAGTTTAAACAGGGTATTGTATTGCTGCAACAGGGTTTTTACCGCCGTCCACAGTCCCGCATTCCTATCCCAAATATTGATGGATTCCGAACTTGCACCATTAATCTCAATTATATTGAAATGTTCTCCCGCGCGCAGACTTTCTAAATCTTTGAACTTCACATCCAGGCGTCCGTAGTGAAAACCAGGTATATCGGCAAATATTTTATCAAGAGATTGTGACAAAACTTGGGTGATTTGATCTCCGGCATCTCGAAACACAGCACCCCTGGAGTGACTGGCTGCAAAGATCAGACGATAGGGCTCTCCTCTCGCTATGATATTGCTCCAATTATGCTCATGCCGATCGCGATATAAATGTAGCAATTCACCTGCTCGAGGATCGGCAGCGATCAGCTCTGCAAGGCTACGCCTGCCATCACCTACAACATAAGGCGTATATTTCAAGGTGAGCGATGTAAGTTTGCCGGCTCTCTTGTCTGGTCCACCTACATAGAAAACACCCGCCTCCGCATCCCATTGACTAAGTTGCTGAAACTGAATGCAGCCACCGACTGGAAAACTTTGCAAATACTCAGTCAATTCACTTTCATTTTGCAGTAGGCGAACCCCTACACCGCGACAACCCATATTCGGCTTAGCCACCACCGGAAATTCCAACTTTGCTGCTGCGATGGCTGCCAGTGCGCGACTGCACTGTTGTTCAATCGGCTCTGCATCCACTTCGAATAAAGTCCAGGGCAATATCCATTGACGTGCATAATCACCGGCTAAATCAAACACAGCCGACTTAGGCACTCCCACCATGCCCGACAACGGAATCCCGGGATTAGCTAATAGCGGCAGGCTCAGACTACGATACCTAACGGAGAGAAATAACCACTGAATGGCAACCGGCACATACATTAACCAGATAGGCCAAAATTCAAAGAACGAAGTGGCTCGTCCCGAGTCCTCCAATGGCGGCATCCCGGCAGGAACATAGGATTTGGCATCTGCCTTAGTTTTCTCTGATATATGCAATGGATTCCTTCAAACCTCGGCAAGCAGACCGGACAGATACGAATTTGTTTCTTATTTATCTGGGCAATAGCAGCAGCATACCAATACCAGTGACCGGCAATTCGACGCAGATTATCGCACCGCAGCCTAGAAGCCTCAATCAAGGCTTTTCAGGCTTGTTAACAGGGCTGTGCTGTAATACTCAAAATAATAACAGACGCTAGCCGATATTCCTGCTAAGTATTACGGTGGATAAGCTAGCAAAGCCACTGCTATTATCCATTCACGACTACCTTGGATTGCCTTAGACCATGCTGGGAAAAATATTACTAACAATTGCGGTCATATTTATCGCCTTTCTCTTCGTTCGTCAGCGCGACATGAAGGAAAAGTCGATATCTTCGCAGACGTCGCAGCCAACTGGCAGCCCGCCCATCGCCGCCAGTTCCGCCGACAATAGCCTGTCAGCCGATCTAAGGCTAGGCGCTTATATGTTTCTTGTATTGATAACGGGTCTGGGTCTTGCACTGTATTATTTCCAGTGGCAAGACGATCACTCTATTCTTACAGTACGCCTGCACAGCGACAGCCAGTCCGAAGCCATCGAGTACCAGGTTTATAAATACCAACTACAAGATCGATCATTTACCACCCTCGATGGTATTTTGGTCACAGTAGCCAGCAGCGAGCGTATGGAAGTCGAGGGGTTACAGTAGTAGCCGCCCTGAAGGAGAACAAGTAATCAGCAAGAATAGTGACAAGGCGGTTATCGGAGGTGGCTTCAAGGCCATGCAGTACGTAATGTCCTGTGCACAAAAAGTTGGAACGAGGAAATTAGCCGCAGCAGTAAAATCCAAGAACACCTGCAAAGCCTGTGCCTTCGGAACCGGAGGACAGCGAGGTGGACTACACAATGAATACAGCAATCGCATTGAAATATGCAATAAAAATATCCAAGCTCAGCTAAGTGATATACGTGACCCTATCCCCCGACAGATTTTTGAACAGAATTCCATCGATGAATTGCGAGAGTTAAGTGCTAAGCAGCTCGAAGATTTAGGTCGCTTATCAACTCCTTTGCATAAAGCGGCTGGTTCAGATTCTTATCGAAGCATTAGCTATGATCAGGCCTTTTCCCTGATAACAGACCGTCTACGCGACAGTGAAGCAAGCCGGAGTTTCTTCTATGCCTCCGGCAGATCATCTAACGAAGCCGCATTCATCTTGCAATTATTTGCGCGCATGTACGGCTGTAACCATATTAATAATTGCTCCTACTATTGCCATCAGGCCTCGGGCGTAGGTCTGAATAACAGCATCGGCAGTGGTACAGCCACCATTCAATATTCAGACCTGCATAAGGCTGATCTAATATTTGTATTTGGCGCCAACCCAGCATCGAATCATCCCCGCTTCGTAAAAGTCCTATTAGAATGCCGGCAACGAGGTGGGCAGGTAGTCATAGTGAACCCAGCGCGCGAGGCTGGGCTAGTACGCTTCGCTTCGCCCAGCAATTTTAAGTCAATGATTAGCGGCGGTGGTGAGGTTGCCTCGCACTACCTACAGCCCCATGTGGGTGGCGACGTCGCCTTAATCAGCGGCATAGCTAAACATCTAATCGAAATGGGCCTGATAGATGAAGCCTATATAGAGAGATATTGCGAACATTATGAAGCCTACGAGAAATTCATTGGCGAGCTAGAGTGGTCAGTAATCGAACGCGAATCTGGAATTGAGAAAGAACAAATTCAGTCACTTGCCAAACTATATTATCAAAGCGAGAAAACGGTTTTTTCCTGGGGAATGGGCTTAACCCATCATCGCAATGGCACCGATAATATCGAAGCCATCGCTGCACTGGCTCTTTTGCGAGGGATGATTGGAGGGGAAGGCAAAGGCTTATTGCCTTTGCGTGGTCACAGCAATGTACAGGGCGTTGGTTCTATGGGTGTTACACCAACACTTAAAACTGAGGTATTTAGGGCCATAGAATCCGCATACAATATAGATCTTCCACGTTATCCAGGCATGGATACCCTGGCCTGCGTTCAAGCTGCTGCCGAGGGCAATATCGATTTTGCATTTCTCCTGGGAGGCAATTTATTTTCTGCCAACCCTGACACCGCTTTCTCGGAGAAAGCGCTGAATCGGATTCCGTTTAAAGTGATGGTGAATTCAACTCTTAATCAAACTCATATCAATGGTGTTGACGGAGAAAACATTATCCTGCCAATTCGAGTAAGAGATGAAGAAACCCAAGCCACTACTCAAGAGTCCATGTTCAATTATCTACGCATGAGCGATGGCGGCTTCGAAAGAATAGAATCTCTTTGTTCGGAAGTAGATATTATCAGTTCTATCGCCAGCGGCGTGATCGACAGAAACAGTTTTGACTTCAGGGAATTCAAACGACATGAGTCTATCCGCAAAGCCATAGCAAAACTTATTCCGGGTTTTTCCGAACTGGCTCAAATCGATGAAACCAAGACAGAATTCCATATTAAGGGACGTCATTTAGCTACACCGCTGTTTGCTACGGCATCGGGCAGGGCTAGCTTTTGTGTTCCAACCCAAACGAGTTGGCAGAATAAGTCAGCGCAAAGCGCAGCCGAGAATGAAAAGTTCACCCTAACCTCGGTACGTAGTGAGGGGCAATTCAATACAATAATTTACAGTGAAGAGGACATTTATCGCAAACAAAGCCAACGCCAGGTATTGTTTATCAGCGCGGCAGATGTAGAGAGATTGGGTTTAAACGAAGAGGACAAGGTCGATGTGATCAACGAAACCGGAACCATGAATAATCTGAGTATCGCTGTTTACGATATTAAACCGGGTAATGTCATGTGCTACTTTCCGGAAGCTAATGTGCTTGTCTCGCAAGCAGTCGATGCCCGCAGCCGCACACCTTCTTTCAAATCAATAGCGGTGGAAATTCATAAATCCCGGGGCTTGTAATTCTAGTGGAGCGCAAGCCTGATCATCCAGCCTTGCGGGAATTTCTGTGATCGGATGCTGGTTGCAAGGCAAATTCAATCATTTTATCCAGTTCGCCGTCTACATTTATTAGTACCAACTCGTCATGCTGCAGTACGAATACAGAAACCGCGTTCAGGCTATTGCGCTGTAGATCCATACCCACCAGCACCCATACCTGCTCGCCCTCTTCACGTACTTTAACGATAGTTTCCCAATGTAAGCGCTTGTTTCTTTGATGCAAAGTTGCGGCGAAATTTAAGTCATCAAAATCAATTTCCATACCACCCGAATCAACATTGTAGACGGCCACTTGCACGTGATCCAGGTCAGAAATATTAGCCTCATCCAAAGTAATGATGTTCAAAAAGTTAAGCAAGCCACCACCTAGAGATACCGCAAACTCCTTCTTCAATGTAATTTCCGGCATCTGTTCGACAATGGAATTTCGTGTCGATCGAAACGACCTATCGTTGAATGACATACATGCGGTAAGTTGTAGCAGTAGTAGTGACAAAATTAGTTTTTTCATGGTTGAAGTCTCATTTACTACCATCACTAAATAAAGCCTAATTGTCGGCTATTTCAATATCGATCAACTCATCGAGTTCAAAGCGGCGACCCAGAGCACTAATATCATCGGTACTAATATCTCCGACTATATTAACCAGAACGGTTTCTCCGGACCCAGCTACCATAATGGCAATACCATGGATTACATCGGCAGCCTCGGCGAGCTTGAAGTATATATCGACATGATCACTGTCTTCGCGCACTCGAACGACACGTTCCCAACCCTCGGCATCGAGCTCATCAGCCATGGTTGACATGGAAGCTGCTATTTCGTCCACATCAATGGCGTCGCTTTTAAACACATTGACCGTTACTCGCAACAATTTGGAAATAAAATCAGCAGCCTCTTCATCTTCATTACGAATCAGATTAGTGATCATATTCAACAAGGGCGCTTTAAGGCTGATCTCTACACTAGGCTCCGTGGCTGCTATCGCAGTCAAAGTGGAAAAATCTACGAAACCGGGATGATTTTCTACATTATTATCCGCCGCTAAAACGACAGGAATAACACTTAGAAAAATTAAGGGTACAAATAATCTTTTTAAAACTCGCATAATTCTACCTCGCAAATTAACTTCATAAACTCATAAACATTCTGATTACTGACGTAACATCTAGATTGGCCCGTTCTGCAATGGGTCACTCTCTCGTATTCTTGCCCTCTGAAATGAGGCATTAATAGAATCCTGAATAGGTGTTACTAAGAAACGATCAGCTATCATCACTTCAGTGCGCTGACTAACTTGATTTAGATATTCAATAGCCAGATTTAAATCATTCAATGCTTGAGCAATTTCTTCCGGGCTGTACTGCTGCTCATTCTCACTTGCAATCAACTGCTCACTATTCAGATTGTCCTCAGATGGAGTCGGCACATTAAAGCTGACGGCGACTGCTATCACTGCGACCAAAGCAGCCGACAACCCGTAACGGTAAAAACCAGGAATCGCATTCAGCAGGTCTGCCAAACGCGATGCAATCGAGTGCTGTTTCTCTGCTGCTAATCTCTGCGAGCCTGTATCATCTGTGAGCCGATAGATGGGTTCTAACACCATATCACCACAGTCGATCTGGGGGAGTTCCAATACCGCATCCTGCACTACTTGGGCGTAATGAAACTCCTTGGCGCAGGCAGCACAGTCTTGTACATGAGACATAAATACAGTTTGCTGCGCCTCGCTCAAATCACCATCGAGATAGCCATCTATCTGCAATTGAACGAAATAACATTGGGAATCGCTGTTATTGGACATGACCATTACCTTTGTCATTGGTTGCTGCTTGGACAACCGATTGCTTAATTCCTGAAACACCATCGTTTTGTTCATTAAATAGTTGACGCAATTCGATGTTCTCTCTCAATTTCCTTCTGCCACGATGCAGATACACTTTGACCTGACTAGCACTCATATCGAGACTACCCTGTATCTCTCCATAGCTCATTCCCTGAATATCGCGCATGATGACGATGCTACGAAAGGGGTCGTCCAAGGACTTAATAGCCAGCCGTAATTGCTGTTTAAATAAATCCTGATCCAGTTTCGCTTCTTCATTTCTCGCGCCGACCTGCTCATCCACTTCGGCAAATTGATCCAGATTGGCCTGTTGCGGGCGCTGTTTTCGCACATGGTCGATAACCGCATTGTGCGCTACCCGCATTAACCAAGCCCCGAGCTTGTTGTGATCAATCTTTTGCCAGTGCTGCCAGAGCTTTATGAAAACTTCCTGCGTTACATCTTCGGCATCTTCCCTGACGCGCAGGCTGTAATGGGCAAAGGAAAAAATCCTCTGCCGATGCCGATCAATCGCCTGCTGGTAAAGTGCTCTCATTTGTTGATAAAGACGCAATGTGAGAAAAAAGGTTACAACAGTGTAATTAACCCTCAGGTAGAAGTCTTCTTTGAAGGAAAATCAACGGCTTAAATAGGGGTTCTGTCTCATCTTCCTGCGTCTAAATTTCAATCGTTGCTATACTTCAACACTGCTAATAATCACAAAAACGGCCCTGCCATGGCTTTGCTGCGACCACTATTTTTCAGCCTGCTAGCCTGCCTATCCACTGGATTGCTGGTCGCGGCCGAACAAACCGTAGAGCTTAGGGATGGTGCCAGCATAAAACTGCTGGTTTTCCAGCCAAGTGTCAGCGCGAGCCCCCCACCCTTGGCAATTTTGATTGCCGGTGGATCGAACAATCAATTTATGGCCAAGGCGCAGTTTTGGCTAGGAAAGCAATTTGTAGAGCGCGGCTGGGCTATAGCCGTACCCATATCCCCTGATGGAAGACAATTTTCCAGAGAGCAAAGCAGCGTCATTCCGGAAATTGTGGAGATCCTGCATGCCTCGCATGCTCTACAAGATTCAAAACCGCTGCTGGTAGGTATATCCAGTGGCGGCAGTGAAGCCATGGCCATAGCTGCTTTGAATCCGAAGAAATACAAGGGCGTTGTAGCTACACCGGGCAGATTAAAAACAGACACTACTGTAAATGCCTTAGAGGGACTTCCTGTCTACATTAGGGTGGGAGAGAGAGATGACTTCCGCTGGAATCGTATGTTAGAACCGATGGTGGAGAGACTTCGCGTAGCGGGTGCTGAAGTAGATTCTGCTATCGTAAAGGATGCACACCATGTGTTTAGAATCGACTGGGATAGCCTTGAAGCTTGGCTAGACAAGTTGAAGTAGCCCTGACCATAGTATCAGCCAGGCTACTTCATGGCGATTTTAGGAGGCTTTAGAAGCGATCTTCTTCTATCCAGTAATTCGTTACCAAACCATCGGTAAACTCTATAGAAAGCGTTTCCGTACGCTCTTCTTCGATATCCACCGAGAATACCAGGAATAACCCAACCTCAGTATCTTTCTCTGATCGATTCCTATACTTCCAGATTTCTGTGCCATCGGCGTAATTCAGCTTTGTTATGGGGTCACCAAAAGAGGTATTAACCCAATCCTGATTACTTACACCGAGCTGCAGCCTTGAAACATCGGCTTCATTCCACACAGTTTGCAATGGACGTGAATCCGAATCGACAGTGACCAAACATCCAGTCAACACAACGCTCATAACTAGTAATAGAGTTTTCTTAATCATTTAGCATTCCCCGTTTAAATTTAAATTATTTTGCTAAGGCCGACCCTGCATAAGCACATGAACAACTATCACATTACGCCCTACACTTCTTTTCGGAAAAACAAGCCAGCTTTGAAGCTTGGACACTCTAAAGCCTGCGTCCTTGAGCTTACTTCCCATTAGACGTTACAGCACGGATAAAGTTACAACAACGGACTTTGCCATATTAATACCCTTGCCTGAATCTAAGCTGAACAGGACCTTTGCGGGCCAATAATTGCTACCATCTGAGCAGAATCTATTTAAACATTAAAGAATTGGCAACAACTGTTCGACTCATCTCCATGAGCTGACTAATATCGCCCATAACAAGTGAAGAGAGCCCTGAGAATCCCAAGATGTTAGCCAATTTCAATAGTTTGTTTCCCCTATGGGCACTTGTGATATCAACTATTGCATTTTTCTATGACGCGCCCTTCGTCGCTCTAAACGCTGCCATAGTACCGCTACTGGCCGCCGTCATGTTTTTAATGGGCATGACCTTACATAAGTCAGACTTTCAGCGCATCGCACAGAATCCCAAGCCAGTGTTTGTGGGGGTTATTCTACAATTCCTGTTGATGCCTGTTCTAGCACTAACTTTTTCTAATATGCTGCAACTATCTAATCAATTAACCATTGGCATGGTTCTGGTTGGTAGTTGTGCAGGCGGCACTGCTTCCAATGTAGTCTGTTATTTGGCCAAGGGAGATGTGGCACTTTCTATCAGCATGACTATGACTTCAACGCAATAGGCGTATTTGCAACCCCTCTGCTGTGCTCCTTTTATTTAGCAGAAACAATCACAGTTGATACCTGGGCTATGTTACTTATGGAGCCTCTGAACAAGTCTATGGCCACTCTGCGGGTGTCTGGCGCGCGCTGAAGCAAGGCGTCGTGCGCAGGTAATGGTTATTCCATTGCCAAGTGCAACAACGCAGCAGTACGGCGCCTGCTTAGGCCCCGCCCAGAGGGGCCATAGACTTGTTCAGAGGCTCCATAGCATTCTACAGATAGTTTTTATTCCTGTTTTGCTCGGATTCGCTGGAAAAAATTTTTCAGCAAGCAAGTACAGAGAGTTGAAAATCTGATCCCCACGGTATCCGTACTGATAATTCTATTAATCATAAGCATCGTAGTTGTTCTAAATGCCGGCCGACTATTAGATGTAGGCCTGGTTACATTGGTCGCGGTGGTATTGCACAATTTATCCGGTTTCACGGGCGGCTTTTATGTGAGTCGCTTGTTTGGTCTGGATTTGCGGCAAAGCCAGACTATAGCGATAGAAGTTGGTATGCAGAATTCCGGTTTGGCTGTCGCCCTGGCTACGCAGTTTTTCTCAGCGACTGCGGCTCTTCCTGGCGCACTATTTAGTGTGTGGCACAATATTAGCGGCTCCCTATTAGCATCCATTTGGGGTCGAAACAGGACCTCGCTCGAATATATTTTACGCGATGAGGAAGCAAAGCGACTAACTCCGTGACTCAAGCATTCATCCTGATTTACGGCCTACGACAAGATTAGCGCATATTTTTGAGCTATCCATTAAATAATTAATTGTCACGCTTGACATATTTTCTGAGAAGATTAAAATTCGCGCATCAAAAATTAATTACTATTTGTGAAGACAATGAACATTCAAACGATTCTCAACACGATGCCAGCGGCTATGACCATTCTCGGTCATCAGTTCTGTTCGCGTGTGGTGAAGAATTGGGGGACCTGCTTGGAGTGAATTTCTGACAAATAATCGATTAGCAATCGAATTAAAGAAAAGACCTCTAAGTTTTAGAACCTAGAGGTCTTTTTTTTTGCTTAAACTTTTTTTGAATACTCTCACTCGTGTGGGTACTGGGGAACTATTGTGCGTAGAAAACTGCACAAAAATATTAACATAATCTATGGCCTGGCTTTTTTTCACAGCTTCTTGGTCATCGTTCCAGTTATTGTGCCTTTCTTCATATCGAAAGGCCTCAGCCTTGCGGACATTTTTTACCTGCAGGCAGTGTTCGCTACGGCTGTCGTAGTGTTTGAAGCGCCATCTGGTTACTTCGCCGACGTATTTGGTCGCAAGACTGCTCTGTTGATCGGTAGTGTTATCCATGGTCTCGGATATTTGATTTTGAATTTCGCGGACGATCTAACTAGCCTGATCGTGTTTGAGGTCATTGTCGGAATTGCTGCCAGTCTAATTTCAGGAGCAGATCTGGCGCTGCTATATGACACTCAAAAAGCTACAAATAGTGCAGCTGAAAACGAGCACAGCAAAGCAATTGCACACTTAGGATTTTTCAAAAGCAGTGCTGAAGGTTTAGGTGCGTTGCTGGGTGGCGCCTTGGTACTTTGGTCGTTCGAACTAATGGTGATTGTTCAATCTGCAGCGGCATGGATGTGCTTGCTCCTGGCATTGTTTGTAATTGAACCTCCGTACAAGAAATCGGAAGCTGAAGCCAATCGAATTCAGATCACTGAAATATTACGACATCTGTTTACCAGTGATCCTGTTCTAAGAAACGTGGTAATTGCGATTCCTCTGTACAGCCTGGCGACATTTCATGTTGCCTGGTTAATGCAACCCTATTGGGAGGCACAAGGAATTTCTCTGGCTATGTTTGGTTTGCTCTGGTTTTCCCAGAGCCTGGTGGTTGCAGCGGCAGCAAGGTTTAGTTTCGTAATCGAACGCAGGCAGGGAGCCGTATTTTCATTGGTCTTAATGGGAGTACTACCGATTGCAGGACATTTTGGCATGGCCTGGGTGCAGGGCTGGCCAGGCATTCTGATTGGCTTACTACTGTTTGCCTGCCGTGGTATGAACCAGGTCATTCTGGTAAATGCCATGAACCGCCGTGTACCTAGTGAATTTCGGGCAACAGCAAACTCGTTTAGCAGTTTTCTGTTTCGGCTTGCATTTATCACCACCGGTCCGGTGGTTGGTTATCTGGCCGAAGCCAAAGGATTGGAGACCACATTGAAGCTGCTTGGATTGTCATCAATTCTGCTATTCGTCTTGGTGATGGTTCCGCTGATTAAGTCAGTTAGAGCAATTCCGCAGCAAGTAGCTGCATAGATCCTCCCCCCGCTAGGGGGTAATCGCTCACAAATCCCCCCCCCCCGTGAGTGATTACCCCCATTTTTTTATACTTCCACCTCGCCTCTTTACAAAAATGCACTATTAAGGGTCATTTTTAGCAATAGTTATGCCCAAACTATCCCTCATGCACCAACTTATCTGCGCCAGGAATTACATCGATGAAATCGCCGCATCGAATTGGTGCTTTGGCAAATGACATGGTAAAGTTTTATGACCCTGTAGGGCTCTTTTATCAAGCAGAATGAGCTCCAGAGCGTTGTTGGGGAGCAAACATTCGACATCGGTTTTTTTCGGCGTGAGAATTCAACATCAATACCTGGCAGCATTAAGAAGCACCAAATTTGCACAACTTCGCTCTCCCAATTTACGGAAGCGATCCAAAATAATGCAGGAGAATAATAATGAAACTTATCACCGCCATAATTAAACCGTTTAAATCAGATGATGTGCGCGAAGCATTGTCCGAATTAGGCGTGAGCGGCATGACCTTGACCGAAGTGAAGGGCTTTGGTCGTCAGAAAGGTCATACAGAACTTTATCGTGGGGCGGAGTATGTAATCGATTTCCTACCCAAGGCGAAATTAGAGGTGGCAGTATCTGACGAATTGGCAGAACAGGTAATAGAAGCAATCTGCAAAGCTGCAAATAGTGGACAAATTGGTGACGGAAAAATATTTGTCAGCAATTTGGAGCAGACAATTCGAATTAGAACCGGGGAAACTGGCAACGACGCTCTGTAAGGAAACCAATAAAATGACAAATAAAATATTCAATCGCAAAACTTTAGTGTTGGCATTTCTGTGCCTAATTCCAAGCGTGGCTTCAGCCCAAGATGGAGCCATCGATGGCGCCAATACCGCCTGGATTTTAACGTCCACTGCCCTGGTGCTGTTTATGACACTGCCGGGCTTGGCTTTGTTCTATGGTGGTCTAGTCAGAACACGAAACGTGCTTTCGGTTCTGATGCAATGCTTCGCCATCGCTGTGGTTATTTCGATTTTGTGGCTACTTGTTGGATACAGTATCGCCTTCGGTCCATCTGAATCTGCTTATTGGGGAGGACTGAGCAAAGCCATGTTTAGCGGTGTGGTAGTGGATTCGGTAGCCGGTGATATACCGGAAACTGTATTTGCTTCATTTCAGATGACCTTTGCCATTATTACTCCTGCCTTAATCGTGGGTGCTTTTGCCGAAAGAATTAAATTTTCTGCGATGTTACTGTTTTCAGTGCTGTGGACATTGTTTGTCTATTTCCCGGTGGCAAACTGGGTATGGGGCGGCGGCTGGTTGGGTCAGATGGGTCTGATAGATTTTGCTGGCGGAACAGTAGTTCACGTTACCGCCGGTGTCGGCGCCCTGGTTACCGCATTGGTCATCGGTCAACGTGAAGGTTTTCCAGACACACCAATGATGCCCCATAACCTGACCATGAGTTTCACCGGAGCCGCTATGCTCTGGGTGGGCTGGTTTGGATTCAATGCAGGCAGTGCTCTGGCCGCCGATGGCAGTGCTGGTATGGCTATGTTCGTCACCCATATTTCGGCAGCAACCGGTGCCTTGACCTGGATGGTCATAGAATGGATTAAATATGGTAAACCAAGCGGTCTCGGCGCCATCACCGGTATGGTCGCGGGTCTGGCGACAATCACCCCGGCTTCCGGCTCCGTGGGCCCAGCGGGAGGCTTGATAGTTGGACTTTGTGGCGGCGTCATTTGTTATTTCGCCACGACCTACTTAAAACAGAAAGTTAGGATCGACGACTCTTTAGACGTGTTTCCCGTACACGGCGTTGGTGGCATGGTGGGCACCTTACTCGCAGGAATTTTAGTATCGGGAAATTTAGGCATCTTCAGTGGCAACGGTTTCGCCGAAGGCACTAGCATGGGCTCCCAGGTCACGGTGCAAATCATAGGCATTTTGTCCGTTGCAGGCTATACCGCCATACTTACGTTCATACTGTTGAAAATAGTAGGCTTTGTAACCTCAGGTATTCGGGTCACGCAGGAACAAGAACAGGTGGGACTGGATATCACAGATCATGATGAAAAGGGCTATGCTATGTAAGCAGTAGAGCCTACGAATAAGAAGCCGGTATGGAGCGATCTACTGCCGGCTTTTTTGTGCCCTGCTGACTATTACTCTTAGTCGTAATCGTGTAATTAGGCGGGTTCGGAAGCAGGTCGCTATTACTGTCTACCCGCCACGTGCAATTGCTTAATCAATAGCATTGCCATTTTCCATCTGTTCCATTATTAGGACACCTAGTGTCCCAATTACGTAAATATTGAATCATTTGCTCAATCACCGATTTTTTAACTTCAATTAAAACAAAGCCTTATCTTGTGGCATAGTAATTGCGTCTACATACTTGTTGATTACCCTAGCAACGAAATAAAAGCTGGCTTCAGGACACTTCCTCAACCTCAAATTAGGGAAAGCAATAAGCCCATGTGGAATTTAACCTATAACCTGCGCTTACTGCGCAAGAACCTGAGTTTTGTTGCTGTTTGTGTGTTGGTGATGGCGTTGGGCATAGCTCTGTCGATTACCATGTATTCGACTATAACTACTGTTGCCTATCAGGCACTGCCCTATCCTGATGGCGATAAATATGTTGCTCTTCACAAGCTTGATCGGGATACCGGCTTCCTAGATTACTCAGGCTTTGATAACTATACCTATCAATACTTCCTGCAGACTGAGCTGCAGAATTTCAAAACCTTTGGTGGTGTCGCAAATTCGAATGTGACACTTAGCGACGGAGAAATTGCCGAACAATTCTATGCCGCCAACATCAGCCCTAGTCTTTTACAAGTCACCGCCGTCGAACCCTTGTTAGGGCGTGGCTTATTAGCAAGTGATGACCAGCCGGGTGCCGAGTTGGCTGCCTTAATCTCCTACGAAGTGTGGCAAAATTACTATGCTGGTAGAGTAGATATTGTAGGTCTCACTAGTCGCATTGACGGCAGGCCTTACACGATTGTGGGAGTGATGCCGCAAGGTTTTACTTATCCTACATCTCACCAACTCTGGCTGCCTCTGCAAGCGCCAAGCAATGCCGAGCCGACTGCCGGAAGGAACGTCGAACTCTTAGGAATACTCGCAAACGACGCCAGTTTAGAATCTGCTGCTGTCGAGGCGAATTCCCTGATGTTACAACTAAGCGAGCGTTTACCGGAGTATTACAGCAGTAGTAATGGTGCTGCGGTGCTGCCCTACACCAGAGCTCAAGTGGGGCTCATGATGACTTTTCATATGCTAACAGCCATGACAGTCATTATGTTGCTGCTAGTGTGCCTTAATGTAACTAACTTGTTAGTGGTACGTACTAATGAGCGAGTAGAGGAATTGGCTATTCGTAGTGCACTGGGAGCCACACGCTGGTGGATAATTCAGGCAGTTCTGCTGGATTCACTATTGATTTGTCTGCTGAGCTCACTATTCGGCATTGTCCTTGCGGATATGGGCATGCAATTCATTCACTCCATCGTGCTAGAAGCTGTTTCGGTTTCAAGATCTTCTTTACCGTTTTGGATGGTATTCGATTGGGATTTAAGCACCGCTTTTACGGCCATTTTGATTACTTTGATAATTTGGCTGTTTTCCGGGGGCTTGGCGGCATGGCAAGTATTTCGTCAGGATATCAACATTGTTTTAGAGAGCAGTAGTGGCAAATCAGCGGCCAAAGGCAAGATGATTGGCAGCGCCATTTTGGTGAGCTTTGAAACAATCTTTTCCTTTTTTCTACTGGTTCTCTGCGGTGTTCTTATTGGAACCACAACAGATCGAACCAATGTGAATTATGGCACCGCCACTGAAGGCTATTTAACGGGTAGGGTCAGCTTACCAGCATCGGCCTACCCAGACAGTAACTCACAGGAACTCTACAGACAAAGCTTGCAACAGGAATTATTGAAGCAAACAGGAATTGAGGCCGTGAGCTTCGTAACAGCGTTGCCTAGCCAATACGGAATCGAGACTAGCTACACTCTCGAAGACCGTGATTTGTTTGTCGATGGTCAGTACCCTAACCAGGGAATTATTCAGGTAACACCGGACTATTTCGAAGTCATGGCAGTCCCATTGCTTGCTGGCCGAGCATTCAACGTCACGGATACAGGTGATTCTCAGCAAGTTGCGATCATCAATGCTGCGTTTGCAACACAAATGTGGGGCGATCAATCGAATCCTGAACAGGCTTCATTAGGTCAACGAATACAAATTAATCCCCAGTTCGCCACTGCTGAATGGTTAACTATTGTGGGCGTGACCACCCATATTGTTCAATCAAACCCGCAAGATGGCAGAGTCAACCTGCCAAGTATATACCGACCAATTTCACAGAACTCGCCCGCTCAGACCACTGGCACTTCTTTTTCCATTGTTCTTAAAGTGGATGGCATTCCAGAATCTTACCGTCAAGCTCTACAGCTGGCGGCGGTACGCGTGGACCGCGATATACCTATTAGTAATATTTCTAATTTGACAGATGTGCTGACCGCAGCAGGAGCAGCAATGGGATTTTTAACCCAAATGTTTTCCAATATTTCATTTGTTGCACTGGTTCTGGCCGTGACTGGCATCTATGCCATTGTTTCGAGATCGGTACGGCAGCGGACTAGGGAAATAGGTATTCGCCGTGCGCTGGGATCAAGCAACGGTAAAGTACTTTGGGTGTTTATCAGACAAGGTCTCAATTATCTGTTCATCGGACTAGTGATAGGGGGAGGCGGTGCTGTACTAGCCTCTAATGCTATGGCCAGCATTTTTGTTGGCTTAGAAAACTGGCTGCCGGGAGTATTCATTGCTGTGAGTCTAGGGCTCGGCATGTTGATATTCGTAGCGTCCTACAATCCCGCTCGCAAATTAATTGCCTTGGAACCTGGTATTGCATTGCGTAACGAATGACTCAAAACGGTAGAAAGTTACGGCTAGTGTAAAGTAGTGACAGAAGTTTAGTGCAAAAAACTCTCATTTATAGCCATTCACGCTCACTTTGACTCACTAGACCTGTTGACCTGGGCTGTAAATCTTTGATTAGAAAAAATGTGCCCGTTCAAAAGCTCCACAACCCACTTCGACTTTTTGCCTGTTCACTGACTCTTACGTAGAGTAGTAATGGCATAAACCAGCTTATTCCCTTCCACGTCGGTAAAATGGGTCGCCACTAGACAGGTGCTTCGACCGTCCTTGATCAACTCACCTTTTAAGATGAATCTCGGACCGAGAACCGGAGCGAAATAGTCGATACGCATATTGACCGTAGCTGACCACTTAAAGTCCTCTTGTGTCTTAAATAATGTACGCACGGTATAAATAGAAATCATGTCTACGTATGTGCCTGTGAATCCACCGAAGAGTTGATTTCGCGGGTTCAAAAGATGATCGGGCAGGTGCACGTCAACTTCAACCAGACCTGGTTCTTCTCGCAGGATTTTCCACTTACTGGATTCAAGCAAATCACCGGCATTATGTCCGGGCTTTAGAAAAATCGGTCGGCTGGAATCTACTTCTTCCGTCATGACACGTCCTTACATCGAATTGTTGTAGCTGCGTGCAGGGAATACCCTGAATCTGCAAAAGTGGCTGAGAATGAAGCAAAACAGAGCGCTGGTCAAATTTGCTCGCAGCCCTTATTACCGACTACTTATGATGCTACTGCGGACCCCAATAGCGGCTGGCTGAGGGATCAAAGATTTGCGCCATTTATTAGGGCAAAGCCCTACTATCACGAAAATGGGGTCCATCATCAAAGGCTAGAACGGTAATCCTCATTTCCGTTACCGCCCAGGGGGCACGAGAATAATTTTCGATGGGAACAAAAAAGGGGTTCGTAAACCCCTTTGCTCACCTTTTTTCCAATTAGTTTACTAATCGAGTAACTCATAGATTCGACGAATCGCACGGGGATCAACACCCGGACCTCGAATCTGGGCAAAATTATCGCTATGGTTCGTCATATCGATCTGTTGCGCAGCTTGATCGACGGCTATGCCACGACTATGCATCTGCGAAGTCTTGCTCCAAAGATCACGCAGATAAACCTGGAAATTGCCTATGGGCTCCTTGCTGCGCATGACTGGACCGTGACCAGGCAGCCAGGTGTCAAAATCCAGCGTCATTAAACCGTCCAGAGTTGCAGGCCATTCATCCACATGACCATCTCCCATATAGGCGAGGCCGGGCAACATCATATCCCCGGTAAAAACTACTCTATCCTGCGGTAAGAAGATTACTACGTCGCCACCCGTATGAGCGCGACCGAAGTGATGAAGTTGAATTTCCCGGCTGCCATTTGCTACCACCTGGAACAGAGTCATTTTCGATTCCAGCGTAATATTGGGCGGGGTTGGCTGAACTTCGCCGATGGCATTCATGTATTCACTTTGTACCCTATGCCTCTCCAGCAATTGCGCTTTTCGAGCCGGGTCTGATTCTGCTGCAGCCTGGCGCTGCAGATTGGCAACAAGCGCTGGCACCGGATCGGAAAAACTGTGAAACGTAGACTCTTCCAACACATTCCCAATCTCGCCATTTAATTTTTTGCGGGTAAATTCATGGCCGATAATTTCAATGCCCTCAGGAAATGCCTGATTTCCATGCGCATGGTCGAAATGATAATGGCTGTTGACCAAATAACGGATGGGCTTGTCGGTGATTACTGAAATCGAAGCCAACAAAGAACGAGCGGCTGCGGGAGTCACATGGGAATCCACAACCAGGGTGTCGAACTCACCCACCAACACCATTGCGTTACTCATGGTAAAAACACTGCCCGTGCCGGTAGCCAGCCATACTCCGTTTGCCACCTCCTCGAAGCGATGACTATCAGATTCAAGCACGCGGCCTTGTGCCGAAGCCAGAATTGGCAGCATGAGAAACAGAGAAAAAACTGTGTTTATTATTTTTTTGTTCATAGTAATAGCCCTATTTATTCCTAATCAGTAAAAATTAATGTGCTGTCGAAGGATAGCCAGTCATGTACTCCATCGCCTTGCCCACCGTGACACCCCAGGCAGCAATGGTCGCCGTCGAATATTCGCATTCCCCGTGTTCCCTTTGATGCGCGCGCAAAGCCTGGAAAAAACAGCGGCATAAATAACGAAGCCTGGAATCCTGATAAGCCTCTAGCAGATAAACCTTATAAACATAGTGCCGTGCTCGCGTCAGTGCCGCGAATGACTTATGAATCACCTAATCTAGCGCCCGCAGCTGAGCTTAGTAAAAGTAGAGTACTGGTAAGTTGGTAAAAATTTTGTAACCTAAACATAATTTGGCTCGTCTAAGATTTTATTAACCGCTGACTGGTGCTGTATTGGCTTTTGCACATTAGCGCATAGCCTCAATGCTGTAAAGAAATGGGAAACCGGCATTTCCCTTCACAAAAATTGGCGAAATTGACTACTGCAACGAGTTATTGAATTTCTTAATCAGACTTAAGTCACTGTTTTTAAAGAGTTAATTAAATTGGCAAGCTTATTGCTACTACTGTGAGCATGGCAAGCACGCCGACCAAATACAAGATAAAAGATTTAAGGGGACAAACCATGAAAGAAGTTAGCCATACACTGAAATTAACTGGCGCGACCATGTTGGCCATGTTACTGGGCAGCTATCTCTACTCCTCGTCTGCGGAAGCCGCTGACATGCGAAATATTTCCAAGGTCAACGGTGGTATTCGCGTTTCTGTAGAAGAGCAAGTGGGTAATATATCTTCTGTAAACGGAGGTATCGATTTAGCACGCGGCTCACAAGCCGACCGCTTGGACACCGTCAACGGCGGCATCGATTTGGACGATCAGGTGGTAATTACCCGCGCAGAAACGGTTAACGGCGGAATACGAGTTAATCGGGATGTAAGGGTGAACGGATCGCTCTCCACTGTTAATGGAGGCATACGTACCGGTGCAGGTACGGTAATAGAAAACCACGTTCGCACTGTTAACGGAAAAATAACACTTCGCGATACGCATGTTGGAGAAAATGTGCAAACCAGCAACGGTGATATTCTGCTTACAGATGGCAGCGTAGTCGAAGGAGATATCGTAGTTAAAGGAAGACGATCATGGATAAGTCGCTGGTTCAATTTCAACCACAGGCCGTCGAGCATTACTATCGATGCCGATTCCTCAGTGCAGGGAGATATCCACCTGTATCGAAAAGTTCATCTTGATATTGAGGACGGTGCTCAGGTTGGCGACATCATAGAGCACTACTAATTAGTGCTGGCAATAGCGCCTGCATGTGGCAGTCACTTCATCGACTAGTATGATTCTCACCCTACACAAAAAACGGGTCGACAGACCCGTTTTTTACCTTTCATCTTTAAGCAAGAGAAACTTAAGCGAACTCCAGAGTAATCACTTGGAAATAGCGTAGCCCACCTGCTCTGCCTTCTCTCTAAGCAAATATTTCTGAACCTTTCCTGTTGACGTTTTATCTATTGGACCAAACACGACTTTCTTTGGAATTTTAAAGCCGGCTAGTTCCTCGCGGCAATAAGCTATCAACTCCTCCGCTTCTAATTCCTGGCCCGACTTCAGGCATACGAATGCGCAGGGAACTTCACCCCATTTCTCATCATTGCTAGCCACCACAGCCGCTTCCATAATTTTAGGATGTTTGAACAGCACCGACTCGATTTCCAAGGATGAAATATTCTCCCCCCCGGAAATTATTATGTCCTTCGATCTATCCTTAATCTGGGTGTAGCCATCTTCATACCAAACAGCAAGGTCACCGGAGTGAAACCAACCACCCTTAAATGATTCCTGTGTAGTCTTTGGGTTTTTTAGGTAACCCTTCATCACCAAATTTCCACGCATGAAAATTTCCCCCATGGTTTTTCCATCTTTGGGGACGGGTATTAAGGTTTCTGGATCTGCCACCATGAGCTCGTCTTGCAGAGGTGCTCGAACCCCTTGCCTGGCCAGTAATTCAGCCCTGTCATCAATGCTTAGTTGCGCCCAGTCGTCTTGCGGGGCACAGACAACACAGGGTCCATAAGTTTCGGTGAGACCATACACATGAGTGACATTGAAGCCCATGCTCTCCATTCCCGCGATAACTGCCGCCGGGGGCGCAGCGCCCGCCGTCATAGCATTTATGCCCTTCTCAACGCCCTGCTTTAGGCTCTCCTCTGCATTAATTATTGTATTCAGTACCACCGGTGCCCCGCAAAAATGCGTGACTTTGTGGATTCTAATCGCTTCAAAAATTGCTGCATCGCGAACATGGCGAAGGCAGACGCTGGTTCCAGCTACCGCTGCCAGGCTCCAGGGAAAACACCAACCATTACAGTGAAACATTGGCAGCGTCCATAGATAAACAGGATGTGCCGTCATGTTCCAACACATAACGTTTGATATAGCATTAAGGTAGGCACCACGGTGGTGAAATACAACACCCTTAGGATCACCAGTTGTACCGGAAGTGTAGTTAAGCGAGATGGCTTGCCACTCGTCCCCAATTTGGAAACAGCTATAGTCAGGATCACCCTGAGTTATAAATTCTTCATAGCTATGCTGGCCTAAAAGCTCACCACCACTAAAGGAGGGATCATCGATGTCAATTACGATGATATCTCGTGGCAAAATTTTCAGAGCAGATTTAATCGTTTCGCTGTATTCCCGGTCGGTAAATAAAACCTTGGCCTCGGCATGTTCCAATATGAAGGCGATAGCCTTGGCATCCAGCCTTACGTTCAACGCGTTCAAAACAGCACCAGTCATTGGCACGCCGAAATGCCCCTCAAAGGTTTCTGGGGTATTGGCGCCCATAAATGCCACCGTATCGCCCTTGCCTATTCCTATCTTGATTAGAGCGGATGCGAGAAGACAGCAACGCTTGTAAGTCTGAGACCAGGTATAGCTCGTGTCACCATGAATCAACGATATCTTCTCGGGGTAGACACTAGCACATCGTTCAATGAAGCTAAGCGGGGTTAAATGCGCGAAATTTGCCTGGTTTTGATCCAGGTCTTTTTCGTAAATATTATTACTGCTCATAGCTGCAAGTATTCCTATTTATTGTTCATCTTATATTATTTAAATTTCAATTAGCTAATCACTTTCCCACCACAGCGAGAATCAATTAGACGAAATCCATGTCGCCTGCAGTTAACCACCAGGCACCCACTAAAATCTCGGAACTCGGACCCGGATTCCAGCTGTTACAGGGTATCTCAATACCTAATTCATTCACAATCGCGTCATCCAGAAGAACCTTTCCCAAGGCCGACTTTGTGACCCAAAATTTCAGTGATGTAGCCTCCCCTGAAGAGCTAAGCTCTTGAATTAGCTGTGCTATAACTGGTTTTATCGCTATTGTAGGACAGATCAAATCCATCAGTAATTTGCCACCAGAATGATCCTTAAGTACCGCAATTGCAGTCGCCTTTCCGGAATCCGCCTCCCTGATGATAAGACACTGATACAGATTAGCGCGAGCGAAAGGATGAGTGATATACCGATACTTTATGTAGTCAGAATTTCGCACACCAATAATGCCGTCTTGGTAAGCTTCACTCATCTGCAACCAGAGTGCATCCAGTTCCCCGTTGTGAGTATCGTTTGAGTGTAGATAAGATTCGCATTTCAACTCCTGCAGCAAGGGCGCGCTTACTACAGGAGCATATTCAATCTCAATAAAATCGTCCGTTTTTTCATAAAGACCCAAGCGCTTAGACATATTCATAGTCTTTTGGTTCGGAAATCCAAAACCTAGTAGATGGTTAACCGTGTTTCCAATCTCACGTTCCAAAAATGTGGCCGCCACCTCGAAGAAAAGGCTTCCCTTGCCATATTGTTTACGAATATCTGGAAGCACCATTACGTCACAAGGTTGAATGGCCATTGACGGAACACCAAAGTACATAATATTTCTAGGCGCACCACCGTAGTGGGCAACTATCTCACCACTCTTGCTTAATCTCGCGGTCACACATTTACCATTACCCAGTCTATACTTCCAATTCCACAAATCTTCATTGAAACTTGCGTTGAAGCTTTTCTCAAATAGCTGTGCAATTTCATGCGGATGAAAGGAATGTATATCACCGAATTCGGCATTCGACCATTCGTTGCCTACTTCAGGTTCCAGATCCAGCATGAAAACACGAAAACAACGTCTGCCTGACATAAACTCCTGCTGCATACGTGAAAACTCAAGCTGCAATTCCCCAATTATCGCGGCATCAGCAATTTTATCATTTAGCAGCTGGGGAATATTTCTTTCTAGTATGGGTCGCACTAATTCCAGTGTTCTACTGGCACTCGCTGTTGCATCAAACTCCTCAAGTAGTCTAAATCCCAAACGCCTTGAAAGTTGCTTAAATGAACTGAGATTAGGTAGCGAGGAATATTCAATTTGAGAATCGTCATCAAGAAATTCACCGAACAGCAAAAGTTGGGCATCAGCTGCGAGCAAGTCTCGACATTTACTCAGCAGAGCCATCTGATCGAGATAGTGAAAAGATCCCTGTAACACCACGAGATCAAGCTTCAATTGTTCTGTAAAACCCGGCAGGTCGCCCTGGTAACTCCGGAAATGCCGAAGTGACGATGACTTCTCATCTACCAGATTTCCCGAGCCCAACCACAGTGTAGATATTCCAGTTGCAGCCGTCTCCTGTGCCAGCGGTAGAAGCGTATCCCCAACTATCAGGATTGAAGCATCGCCTTCTATACGCTGTTTTATTGTTTCCAGCAGGTGAAGCTTGAACCTATACTGTGCTAAGAGTAGTTCATCGGTGGTGGCGCTACCATCCGCTACCAAGTTCCCCTCGTCTTTACCTAGCCATGAATCTTCATCGAACAGGCCGTAGTGCTGTAAGCGAGAATTACCGAATTCCAATTCGAGTATTCTACTTAGTAATTCGATAGTTGATATTTTCTTGGTAGCTGTCATCGGGCGTTTGCTAGATATCTGCTCTTTGTCTCTATAACTCTGTGAAAATGTCGGGCGGCGAAGCAATATAACCTGCCGCTACGCCTTTGCAAAGTCTGACGCCGGCAACTGCCCATGACTGCGGCAAATTGTCCCTGTTCGTCCGGCTAGCTTCCGTCTCGCCAACTTTGAGGTAATATAGATAAATGATTAATCAATCGAAGTTCTCCGAATTTCTAAGCTTTCTTATCCCCGTTTCTATTGATGGGAGTAGCCTGGGAAGACAGGGCCTGCAAAGACTGTTGCTGCTGCGCACCTTCGTTACAGTAAGCAGTGTCATCGCCTTGATAGTTTTGCAGGCTTTTTCCTCTTTGGATATACCAGTCACATTCATTATCTATCTGATTGCAGCAATATTGGTATCGGTGACGTTCGGATACTGGCGTCTGGCTGTATCTCCATTGGTTAGCAATTTTGAATTGTTCTGCCATATCCTGGTCGATGTCTTCTTTTTGATAATTTTACTGCTAAATACCGGTGGAGCCAGTAATCCTCTGATTTCCTACTTGCTAGTGCTTTTAGCTCTGACCGCCACTCTACTGCCACAACGCTACGTCAATATTTTTTCTGTGGGAAGCATTCTTATTTATACGTCATTTCTTCTGCTTGATCTCACTACTGACCATGAAATGGCGATGTCAGCCGAGAATGAGGAAATGACCTTCCAGCTTCATCTGGTCGGTATGTGGGTAATTTTCCTGGTTAGCGCCATCCTAATATCAGTCTTAATTACAAGAATGGCTAGTGCCATAAAAGTACGTGAGCTAAACCTTGCGCAAGCCCGAGAGAATGAGCTGCGCAATGAACAATTAGTGGCAATTGGCACTCTCTCGGCGGGAACAGCCCATGCGCTGGGAACGCCTCTCTCTACCATGGCTGTACTACTTACTGAATTGGACAAGTTAGATGCCGAAGAATTAAAAAAGAGTGACATTAAGGGTGATATCACACTATTGAGACAACAGGTTACACGCTGCAAGAATTCTTTAACTCAGCTCATTCGCTACTACAACAAAGATAACCCCGAGGAGGACGAGAAACTTTCTCTGGAAACTTTCGCGGCTGACATTCAGGACTATATAGTGAATATTCATCCAACCGTGTCCATAGATTTTCATATCGACGACAATGCCGATACGATTGTTACTTCAAATTTAAGTGTTAAACATGCGGTTATAAACATAATCGAGAACGCGATAAAAGCCGCTCGAAATCATGTTGATGTAGGCTTTAGCATCGTAGACGGAGACCCTGCAAAATTCGAAATTTCAATTAATGACGATGGGCCGGGCATACCAAGCGAGGTGATGAATAAACTCGGTGAGCCCTTTATATCCAGAGGCAAGGACAGTATGGGGTTAGGGATTTTTCTAGCCAATGCAGCCATCGAAAGATTGGGTGGATCAATTGAGATGTTGAATTTAAAAACCGGCGGTGCATTAAGTGTGATTCGGCTTCCGCAGCCAATAATTTGGTAGCCTATGTACCGGCCATAATCAGGGATCGAAACATGAATCAGGAACATATATTATTAGTCGAAGACGACGAAGTTTTTTCGCGAGTAATGAGCCGTGCTTTATCGCATCGCAATTACACAGTGTCACAGGCCTCGAATGAAGAACAAGCATTGAATTTGATCAACGGCCGGCAATTTAATTACGCGATTCTGGATCTAAATCTTGGCGGCCACACCTCGCTGAATTTAATCGTTCCACTGAAGCGAAGTAACCCCAATATACGCATTCTGATCCTCACCGGTTATGCAAGTATCACCACGGCTGTTGAGGCTATCAAACTAGGTGCAGATAACTATCTCGCCAAACCCGCAGATGCTGATGAAATATTAAGTGCTCTGCTTGAAGGTGAGCACCCGGGTCCTGCCATCGAAGGTGAAGCGGCTATGATGGAGCCAATGTCCGTACGCAGACTGGAATGGGAACATATCCAAAAAGTACTAAATGAAAATAATGGCAATATTTCCGAAACAGCCAGACAACTTAAAATGCATCGTCGAACTCTGCAACGGAAATTGCAGAAGAAACCAGTCGCAAAATAACTCCACAGGCAGTGGCTTCTTGTTAGCGTCGGGTGAGCGGCGTCATAGTCAAATGTCTACCACCGTCCACGATAAGGGTTTCCCCTGTCACCACCTGCGGCCCGCTAATAAAGTGTAAAATAGCATCGGCCACAGTCTCGGGCGTGGCGGTAACTCCCAGCGGAGAATTTTCGCGATGAAATGCCATCAGCTCTTCATATTTTTTGTCACCAAAACCTTCTCGCAGCCAATCGCCTTCGATGAACCCTGGGCACACAGCGTTGATCCTGAGTTTGGGGCCCAATGAGCGAGCCAATGAAAGAGTCATGGTTACCAGGGCCCCCTTTGAGGCCGCATAGGCTACTGAGCTACCTATTCCGGTAATGGCGGCAGTGGAGGCTACATTTACCACCGCTCCGCCCTCGTTCTGGCTCTGCATCTGTTCACTCACCGCCCGAATCATTTGATAGCTCCCAACAACATTGACTCCATAAATATGATGAAAATCATCACTGTTCAGACCGTGAAGGTTGGCGTGGTCGACAAACTTGGTGGTTCCGGCATTATTGACCAGAATGTCGATACGACCCCATCTTTCGATCGCTGCGGCAGCCATGGCTATACAATTTGAGTCCTCCGCAACATCGCCACCAACAACCACACACTCGACTCCCAGCTCCGTGCACTGCTGCGCTACGGCATTGGCGCCATCCGCATTGGAATTGTAGTTTATGACTAGATTGCAGCCTTGAGAGGCCAGTAATTTAGCCGTCGCTGCCCCCACTCCACTACTCGATCCGGTAACTATGGCGGCTCTCTTGTTTAAATCTTTCAATGCTTGCATCCCTCAAATTGAGAATTATTTGTCACAGGGGAAACTAGCACAGATTTGGTCCGATTCCAGCAATTCAAAACCTCAAGACAGAATAAGGCAGAGTCACTGAAATTAGGGATAAAGGCGTTGCAATTGCATTTCTAAGGGTTACAATACGTAACACTTTTGCACAGAGATATCGCGGCAAAACCTGGAGCGCATCAAAAAGCTCCTTTAAAGAGAGCTTCTCAAACAATAAAGATGATCTACCCTAGAAATTGAACAAAGCAGCCTTTCCAGCGGGCGCGATAGTTTCATCTAAAACTAAGACAAGCGGGCTAATGCTTAGTCTGACAATAAAGTAACACAGAATATTCAGAGATCTTATCGGCGGAGATTGCAGTGAAGAACCAACATATCGTGTCAGCAGTAATTTTGATCGCAGTTGTTTTATGGATGGTAGTTCCACAGAGTGCCGAGGTGCCTGCCGACGATACCACTGTATCAGCCAGCACAGTTATGGTAGTGCCTGAAGGCCAATCTCCTGGTGAAAACCCAGGCACATTCATAGTGCGCGCCGCAAGAATCAGCTCCGAAATCTATGGCCAAAAAATTCGTGTTCGAGGCCGCACTCAGGCCTATCGCCACGTGCAAGTCCGCGCCGAGGAAGGGGGTAGAGTAGTGGGTGACCCTATTCAACGCGGAGCAAGAGTCAACGAAGGCGACTTGCTGTGCGAGCTTGCTGTAGACAATCGGCAATCAAATCTGCAAGAAGCACTCAGCCGACAAGAACAAGCAGAATTTGAATACGCTGCGTCAGTGGACCTTCAAGATCGGGGCTTACAATCGGATGTCGTAGTCGCTCAACTAAAAGCTGCACTCGCATCATCGAAGGCCGCGGTTTCTCGTGCTGAATTGGCTCTGGAAAAAATAAAAATTGTTGCTCCCTTCGATGGCATAGTCGAAACCCGCGATGTGGAGATTGGCGACCTGCTAAATGTTGGTGCCGTTTGCGCATCCGTGTTGGATGATAGCCCTATGCTGTTAGTAGGCTTGGTACCTGAACATGATATTGGAAGCCTAAGCGTGGGTGCCGAAGTCTCCGCCGAATTACTCAGTGGGGAGCTAGTAAGCGGAGTCGTTAGCTATCTATCCCGAGCAGCTGATGCCGTTTCCCGAAGTTATCGAATTGAAGTAGAGGTAGATCCCTCATTCGAGAATATTAGGGAGGGAATAACTGCAGAAATAATGGTGAACTCCGCCGATATTGTGGCGCATATGATTCCTTCCTCAGCATTGACTCTTGATGACAGTGGACTAATTGGTGTCAAGACAATTGGTCCTGGCAATATAATTGAGTTTCATAATGTAAACATAATTGGCGATAACACTAATGCACTTAATCCTGGAGTTTGGGTTACCGGCTTAAACGGTACTGTGAATCTTGTCACCCTGGGACAGGAAGTTGTATTTCCCGGGCAACAGGTGGAAAGTAATTTCGACTGGTCTCGTTAGTCTTACTCATTAATTGGCTTCACCGAAGAGAGAACCTTCATGAAAAATTATATTGATGCTGCAATCTCGAGGTCACGAACAACCTTGAGTGTGTTTGTCGCCATCATGCTTACCGGATTTGTTTCCTACTTGGCAATTCCGGCTGAACTTAATCCGGACGTCGAAGTACCGATAATTATCACTACCATAATCCATGAAGGGATTTCGCCTGAGGATGCGGAAAGGCTACTAGCAAAACCTGCCGAGCTAGAGCTGAAGTCAGTAGATGGCATTACCGAGATTACCTCTTTCTCAAGCGAGAACGCAGCTACGCTAGTAACAGAGTTCGACATCGACTTCGAATCTCAGTTCGCGCTCAGCGAAGTTCGGGAAGCTATTAATAGAGCCAAGGCTCGCTTTCCTGCTGATACGGAAGAGCCTCTAATCCAGGAAGTGTCGGCGGCAACATTACCGGTGGTACAAATTGCAGTAGGCGGCGATGGCGTCCCGGAAAGAGTTCTGCTACAAATCGCAGAAGAATTGCAGCGTGAAATCGAAATCCTACCCACAATTCTTGAAGCTGAAATGGTTGGCAATAGAGAGCAACTGCTGGAAGCGGTTATCGACCCAGCCAAACTCGAAACTTATGGAATTTCCAATACGGCTATAATTCAGGCTGTTACCGGCAATAATCGGTTAATTCCCGCGGGACAGGTGGATACGGGACAAGGTAGTTTCGCTATCAAGGTACCCGGGCTTATCGAAGACGCTGACGATCTATTTAACCTTCCGATTGCCTCCAACGACCTTGGTGTTCTAACGATCTCTGACATTGCCGACGTGCGACGCACCTTCAAAGATGCCACGCGTTATTCCTATGCCAACGGCACCGCTTCGATTTCATTGAATGTGATGAAACGAAAAGGGACTAGCGTGACTCAGGCCATGGAACAGATAGATGCGGTGGTCGAAGATATTCGTCCCAGCTTGCCTCCGGCTGTTAGTTTGTCTTATATAAACAACACTGCTCCTTTAGTAATAGAACAAAATATGGGTCTGCAGGGAAATATGGCCACGGCCATGGTATTAGTTTTGATTGTTGTTATCGCATCGGTTGGGGTTCGTTCCGGTTTGCTGGTAACCCTCGCCGTTCCTTTTTCATTTTTCTTTGCCTTCATAATTATTCGCATGCTGGGTTTTACCTATAATTTCATGGTGATGTTTGGCTTGCTTCTGGGTCTCGGCATGCTCATCGACGGCGCCATAGTGATGGTTGAATACGCCGACCGCAAGATGGCCGAGGGCCTAAGTGCCCTAGACGCCTATCGCGCTGCCGTAGATCGTATGTATTGGCCCATACTGGCGTCTACGGCAACTACACTTGCAGCATTCCTACCAATCATGTTCTGGCCAGGAGTCGCTGGGCAGTTCATGAGCTATCTACCTATCACCGTATTTGCGGTTCTCACAGGCTCCCTCTTCTATGCGCTATTATTTGCCCCCACCATAGGCGCGCTAATAGGCAAATCAAGCGCCGCCGATCAGGCCTACCTGCGTAATCTCGAAGACGGCGATCCACTTAAAACCGGGGGCATTACGGCGCTTTATGCAAAGGTTTTAACATTCGCAGTGCGTGCTCCAATTTCGGTGTTTCTGACCAGTATTGTTACCCTGGTCGTCATTATCATGGCCTATGGTCAGTACGGGAAAGGGGTTGAGTTCTTTACCGGAGTTGAGCCTAGCCAGACCCAAATTCAAGTATTCGCCAGAGGCAATTCTTCACCGGCTGAATTACGCGACGTGATGCTCGATGCAGAAGCGCGTATTCGCGAAGTTGGTCACTTCAAAGGCATCGTCACTCAATCAGGTGCTGGCCAAGGCTTAGGTGGTGGTCAGCAATCGGCTCCCGACCTAATCGGCACCATTTTCCTGGAAATGACAGACAGACGCGACAGAGATATTGATGGCTTCGAAGTCGAAAACAGATATCGGGAAGCTGTCTCCAATTTGCCCGGCGCCAGAGCCGAAGTGGTAACGATAGAGCAAGGTCCGCCGGTGGGCAAAGAGATTCAGCTGGAACTATCTGGAGACAATCTAGAAATATTATTCGCCGAGACCGCTCGTATCCGTGACCATATGGAAAACGGCATGACCGACCTGATAGACGTTGACGATACAGCTCCAGTTCCTGGCATCGAATGGGAAATCGTCGTTGATCGCGCCAGAGCCGCTATGTTTGGGGCCAATATGGCAGAGATTGGCACAGCTATTCAACTTATGACAAACGGCGTTTTCATGGGAGATTACCGCCCCACCGATAGCGAAGAAGAAGTTGATATTCGTGTTCGCTATCCTGCCGAATATCGTGGCCTGGAACAAATGGATACTATACGAATTAATACAGCCAGCGGCGATCTGGTGCCGATAAGCAGCTTTGTAACCCGAGTAGCTAAACCAGCCGTAAGCTCGATTCAGCGAGTTGATGGAGAGCGGGTCGTTTATGTACGAGCTAACCCGGTGCCCGGCGTAGTAGCGGACAACAAAGTACAAGAACTGCAGCTGTACATGGAAGAAAACCCTCCAGCTCCCGGTGTGGTTTATCAGTTTCGTGGTGCGAACGAAGAGCAGGCAGACTCCGCAGCCTTTCTATCGCAGGCATTCACCTTAGCAATGGCATTGATGGCCATTCTTCTGGTAACTCAATTTAATAGCTATTATCAGGCTCTGTTAATTCTGTCTTCGGTTTTGCTTTCTACAGCAGGTGTGCTGTTGGGGCTGCTCATCACAGGACAAACTTTCAGTGTAATTTTGACCGGCATCGGTATTGTTGCTCTCGCGGGAATTATCGTAAACAACAATATCGTGTTAATTGATACCTTCAATCATTTGCGGGAGCAGCATAAGGACTGGTCATTGAATCAAATCATCGTACACACGGGAGTACAGAGATTACGACCGGTATTTCTAACGACTTTCACCACCGGCTTCGGCTTGTTACCTTTGGCAATGCATGTCTCGGTGGATTTGATTGGCGCTGAAATTGAAGTCGGCGGCCCAATCACCTCACAGTGGGTCAGCTTGGCTTCAGCGATCGTGTTTGGCCTGTCCTTTGGAACAATCCTGACTCTGGTGGTCACACCGGCAATGCTTGCTCTACCGGACCGCCTGCGCAAACTGCTAAGAAGAGCGCCTAAGTTTCAAGAGCAACCAGAGCCTGCTTAGCCACTGACTCGCTTAGGTCAGCCAAACTCAGCCATGGTCACTCTTATCTGGCCTGCACCGTGGATAGTTATTTTGAACCGACGAAATTCATTGTGCCTAGATTAGAGTTCGTGTGAGAATATGCGCTTGTTTTTATGCAAATGGTTAATTGATGGGACTTTTAGTCACATTTTTCCTTGCCAGTATTTTCTTTTCTTTTCTCTGTTCAATATTGGAAGCAGTGCTTCTCAGCATCACGCCAGCCTATGTGGCGAGCCAGGATAGAGACCAGACTTCAATATCCCGAAACCTCTCGCGATTCAAAGAAGACATAGATCGCCCTCTGGCGGCAATTCTCACTTTGAACACAATTGCTCATACAGTCGGTGCAATCGGTGTTGGCGCTCAAGCTGCACTTCTTTTCGGTGAGTCCAGTGTTCAAATTCTCGGTCTATCAATTGTGAGTTGGGAAGGGATTATTGCCGGGGCAATGACTCTGGCCATTCTAATTTTTTCAGAAGTAATTCCAAAGACCCTGGGCGCAAATAATTGGCAATCGCTAGCTCCCATCTCCATACGGCTCATCAACTTACTCATGTTCATACTTGCCCCCATGATCTGGATGAGTCAACTAATCACGAAAAACTTAAAAAAAGACAAGGACAAACCGGTGCTGAGCAGGAGCGACTTCTTACTCATGACAGACCTGGGCAAGGAAATTGGTATTCTAAAAGAAAGCGAACAAAAAATAATAAAGAACTTGCTACGGTTTAATCGCATACTCGTGAAAGATGTTATGACTCCTAGAATAGTTGTAGTAGCAGAAGATGGAGGCACTACCATTCAGGAATTTCATGATAGTAATTCAGAACTCCCCTTTTCGAGAATACCTGTCTTTCATGACATCAATGACAAAGTAACAGGTTATATCTTAAAGGATGAGTTGCTACTGAATTTAGTCGAAGGCAGAGGAAAAGAACGCCTTAACTCGCTTCGTCGTGACATTATAATTTCCCATAGTTCGACACCGATTCCTGACTTACTCGATAAATTTATCGCAGAGAATGAGCACATCGCATTGGTAGTTGATGAATACGGAGGCACCGAAGGCATAGTAACCATGGAAGACATTATTGAGACTCTATTGGGTATCGAAATAGTTGACGAAATGGACAATGACGAAGACATGAGAGCCTTGGCGAGAAAGAACTGGGAAATAAGAGCCCGGAAAATTGGTCTATTACCGGCTGATGATGACAATTAGGGTAGAAGCAAAACTTCTACAGCTTACCCCACCGCGCTCGCTCTGCTGCATTTAATCTAATCAGCCTCGTTTAGTATTCATACCTTGTCAGCCACATGGAATAGTTGGGATTTATTCAACCCAACTTCGCGTCTTATCTCTATCTATACCAAGAGTTAGGATTTTGACAGGACTTGACAATTTGCTACCAAGCGCTCGTTCGGTTTTTCGAGAATGCAGAAAAATTGAGAAAGGAAACCAGACTAATTATCCCCTTTTAAGACCACTCTCCGTGGATTGTGACAAATTGTAACCCTACGGTTTCTATGGAATTTACTATGCTAATATTTTTCCACTTTACGATTGAGCGCTATAAAGGATATATCGCAAAACCTGTAGAGAGCTAAAGCTTGGAGCTTGGGAGTTTTTCTTTGTTCCCCCCTTTTCTTATAGCATTGAGTTGCTTTCAAGTTTCCACTTTAGCGCCTTAATTCCTTTCTCAAACTTCTAACAACTTTCGAAAATCTCCGCCGACAAAGCTGCCGTAAGGTAATTTGTTCTAATGGTTTTTGGATATTTTTTGGACAGGCAGGATAGGGCGAGAGCTACCAAATTAGCGCTTTTGAAGGTTTTTTGAATCAAGCTATTTGCGCTAAGCAAAATTAAGGGCGCAAGCTTGTCAGTCTCGCGTTACTATCAATCTGCTATCACTTCTGCGCTGCGGCTTTCTTCTGGTCTGAGAATCCTTTTTTTTCCTAAGCATCATTTCACGGTTCAAATCTGAGGCGAGAAAAAGCTCTCTTTCGCAGATCTCAATATTCTCAGCCAGTATGGCAAACTTGGGATGGTCGAGAGACAGTGTGTGTTCCGCGATTTGCATTCTCAACTTGAACAATTTGTTGGCGGTACGCAAGTGCTCTATGCGTCTACCGTCAATATTCACGTTTAGGGCATTGATATGCCAAGCACTAACTTTTTGCAAACCAAGCTCGAGACGAGGGTCATCCATTTCGTACAATCGACGGTACAAATGCTCCTGATAGGCGTAGTAATTATTAACCCCTTCCCAATTCCGCAGTGAAATTTCAGCAGCAATAATATTGTCAATAATTGGAATCTGAGATTCATGATAGAGGCCATTATTAATACGTGCGACATGCAGCGCTTGTTTAAAAAGTATAAGTGCCTGTCTGTGTTCTCCACTGCGCTGATTTTGACGACCCAAATCTCCCAGAGGTTCAATTTGCCGCTGGTCATAAGCACTATAATCACCCTCCGGCAACACAACTTCGCGAGAAGACTGAACTATAGCGGGCGCAAGATCATCAGTGATATTAAGGGAAAGGTTCTGGCTATATACCGGGCCAGAGATCAGGACAAAGGCTAGCGTTGCGAGAAGATTCGCAGATGGGGTTGGTAGTGATAGATGAGACTCTGCTACTAACTGTTCTAATTTCTTCATAGTGCTGCGCCAGTAATGCGTTTTACTATGGCGCAAAAAACTACATTATTCAATAATATTCAGAACTAATTTTACAGTAGTATGAAAGTTTTGTGACAATTTGAAATTATTTTTTTATAAGTATCAATAAGTTAAATTTATGCCCCCCTTATTCATAGGACGAAGGCACTACCTATAAGTTCGATTAGCAATCATAGCTTCAGCGAGTATTAACAGAATTACCAGACAGAGAATCCACCACCATACACGCTGCGGCCGCTCCAATTCTTCGATTAATTGTGCTGTCCTCACCTCTCTGGATTGATTTGATTCCGTATCTGGATTAATAATCTGGTCGTACAAATTAGCCACGGCAGTTCTGCTGAAATTCGATTCCTCGGGAATAATATTCACCGCATAGTTTACTGGGTTACCGTCGACCCTCGCGCTAATCATGCCTGGAGAATCTGCGGAAATGATGAAATTCTCACTGCCGAATTCAATGGCATTACCTCTAGCATCCGCTGCCTCTATTGATTGTGCCGTTCCAGCAGGATCGAGATTAAGAGTATCGCCGACCTGGTAGGCGCGTTGCTTAGGATTTTGTTGCACCAGGTATCTTAAGGTTTCATGGACAAAGGGAAGGAACAATCCCTGCAAGGCCAAATTATTCCATTCGAGGTCGAGAGCAGAAGCAAACAGGATCACATTGCCTTGGCCTATATTGCGTTCCAACAAAGCTGGCTCGGTATTATCAAATTGCATGAGCACATCCGCTTCTGCATCGGCCAATAAGGACCAATGACTCTGAAATCTTGCCGACCAATCGCTGCTCAAAGGGCTTAGAATTGGGTGACGGCGATCAAAATCGGCAATAACCAGATAATCATCCAGGCCAAGCTGTCCCCTGTTTTGAATAAGTGCAGGGGCAATATCGGCAAATTGTCTGTTAAATACTTCTGGGCTTACGCGGTCACCGGGGGCAAGTAACAAACTGCCTCCAGAGCGCACATAGTTTACGATCACTGCAGCCTGACTGGTGCTCAAATCTCCAACATTCAGCAACACAGCAACATCATTCTGTCGCAAAGATGCAGCACTCAGTTCCGCCGGCTCAATCGTCTGTAGAACAAATGGGGACTGAGCAGCGCTGCTCACTGCAAGTCCAAACCAATGACCCTCATCATCAAACCAATCATCAGAAGCCTCACCGTTGACCAATAACACTCTAATTTTGGGTAATACATCGACAGTAAAAAAATAGGAATTATCGACACTGAAATTATCCCCACTTACCCTCACCTCGCCATTGTGAGTACCCTGTGCATCGAAGCTGGTAGTAAATGTAACCACTTGTTCGGAACGGTCAGCTAAATCGATGGCAGAGCGTTCGATAAACTCCCCATCGACAAACAGGCTCACGTCCCCCTGCTGCAAATATAAAGTACCTGTTGAGCGAACTCTAGCCAGTATCTGTTGATCGGCGGCGTCCTCTAGCAACTGGTCTGGAGACCTCACGTCAGTGAGAGCCAGGTTACTACTCTCGGCAGAACCGACATCGATCCCCGCAAAAGCAGTTCCAGGAGCAAGTTTCCAAGCATCCTCAGTGTCACTCAATGCAAGGTCTTGGAAATCCGAAATCAGATAGACGCCGCGGTTTTCGTAACGTGAGGTTTCCAATAATTGATCCGCCAGTCGCAGGTTTGGCATATATCGTGTCGTTCCATAACCGGGCTCGCTTAAGCCATTAATAACACCACGTATAGCATCGATATCTGTACTCAGTTCACGCACCACATCGGCAGAACTAGAAAAACCAATTAGTGCCACCTCGTCGCCAGAGGTCATATCATCCAGAATGTCGAGAGCTTCCTGCTTCGCTCGATCAAAATTGTCCGCGTAGCGCATGCTCATGGAAAGATCGAGCATAATCACGGCGGACATCGGGTCGGCATCCAATAACCTGGCAACTGTCTGGTCAAACAGCGGTCTGGCGAAGGCAAACACCAATAAGGCTATAACGGCAGATCGAAGCAGCAGCAGCAACCACTGTTGAATATGTTGAAACAAAATCAACTTCTTGGAGGTTTTCTTGAGGAAGCGAATGGTACTAAACATCAACTTTGGCGGCTTTTCCTTGCGAATAAGATGTATCGCAATCGGGATAAGCGCTGCCAGAAGGCCAAGCAAAAATAGTGGGGTAAGGAAAACCATCTAAAAACTCTTCGCCCGCTTGCTCATGTAGGAGGACAGAGCCTGGTCCAGCGGCTTAGCTGTATTCATAAGACAATAGTCAACGCCACTAGTCTGACATTGTTTCTTACAATACGACAGGAATTCGTTCAGGTTTTGCAGATAGGCCTTTCGAATCGTTGCGGGAGTAGTGATATAGGACTCGTTGTTTTCCATGTCAATAAACTCGGAAGCTTCATTAAAAGGAAAATTTAATTCGGCATCATCCATGACATGAAACACAATGACGTCGTTACCCATAGCACGCAGGTTTTGTAGAGTACTTATTACCCGTTCTTCGTCATCGAGCATGTCGGTTATTAGCACCACCATGCTTTTCTTGTTGAGTGAGGCGGCAAGGTCGGTCAGCGGTTTAACTGTATCTGTTCTGGCGCCAGGTTTTAACTGAGCTAAAGTTCTCAGTATCTGCATCAGATGTGGCTGACGACACTTTGCTGGAATATAGTTATTCACCTTGTCATCGAATGTAATTAGACCAACAGCATCACGCTGCCTGTTGATAAAATAAGCTAAGGCGGAAGCTAGGGTAATCCCATACTCTAATTTGCTGTTACCTGCGGATGTATAGGTCATCGAAGCGCTGGTGTCCAATACTATGACACAGCGAACATTTGTCTCGTCTTCATACTGCTTAATATAAAGTTTTTCGCTTCGCGCGTATAATTTCCAATCGACGTGACGCATATCGTCGCCACGGTAGTAATGACGATAATCATTAAATTCAACACTAAACCCTCGATGTGGGCTCTTGTGTAATCCAGACAAAAAACCTTCAACCACAACCCTCGCTCTCAGCTCAAGATTGTCCAGCCCAGCGAGCACAGTTGGATCAAGAAAATTAGGAGAATCTGACATTACGACCTTTTTTGTTAGTTACAAAAGTATTTTCACGCTAGCTCAACTAAAGGTCAGAAACCGGTTGCGGCACTTCATCTAGCAGTCGTTGAATAACATCATCGGTTGTAATTCGCTCAGCTTCAGCATGAAAATTCAATATGATCCTATGTCGCATCACTGACGGCGCCAGGGCTCTTACATCGCCGTAGGAAACATTGTAACGGCCTAAAAGCAGGGCTCTTACCTTGCCCGCAAGAATCAAATTCTGAGAAGCACGAATACCGGCGCCCCAACTCACCCAATCCTTTATAAATTGTGGCCTGTTTTCTGTCTGCGGCCTGGAGGCATGAACCAACCTAACGGCATACTGAATAACAGCTTCCGCTGCTGGTACCTGTCTGGCAATTCGTTGAAATTCGAGAATGTCTTCCCCACTCAATGGGTGCGATAGCACGGTGTCATTCGTCTGTGTCGTGGTGCTGACCACCTTGACTTCATCTTCTTCACTTAAGTAGCCTAACTCTATCTTAAACATAAAGCGGTCAAGCTGGGCTTCCGGTAAGGGATAGGTGCCTTCCAATTCGATGGGGTTCTGGGTAGCAAGTACAAAGAAGGGTGCTGACATAGGATAGGTAACGCCAGCGGCAGTCACTTGGCGCTCTTCCATTGCCTCTAACAAAGAAGACTGTGTCTTCGGGGGTGTTCTGTTAATTTCATCTGCTAATAATATATTAGTGAAAATTGGCCCTTTAATAAATTTTAGAACACGTTTTCCATCAGATTCTTCAACAATTTCCGCACCTACCACATCAGCTGGCATTAGGTCCGGCGTGAACTGAATTCGACTAAAATCAACTTTCAAGATATCTGCCACAGTTTTAATCAAGAGTGTCTTCGCTAGCCCTGGAACACCGGTAACCAGACAGTGACCACCGGCAAACAGCGCAATTAGTAATTCATCGATAATATCTTCCTGACCAATAATAACCTTTCTTATCTCAGCGATGATCTGATCTCTGCCTTCCTGCATCTTCTTAACCAGCGAAAGATCATCAGAACTGTCAATCTCTGCCACTTCTTCTGCGTCTACTACTTGTTCTATATCTGTCATGTCTAATTCCTGTCTCTCGATTATTCCAATTTTTCTAGTTTGGTTTCAGGTGGCTTTAGTAAAACGTCAGTTCAATCAATGACTGAAAGCGTATATCAAGTAATTTATTCCTATTTTGTAAGCTTCGTTGGTGTACTTGGTGGGATAGCCTTTATAGAAAGTATGCTCCCAACCGTCACCCAAATCAGTGTTGTAATTTGCCACCATCATTACTCGACCATCATCATCCAACACCGCGTAAATTTCCGGCGGATAACTGGGGTCATCCAATTTCATGAATCCACCATAGTCCCAGGTAACCATTCGGCCTGGAACCTGAGCCACTTCATCTATATCGAAGAACACATGAAATATTTCATGAGTGGTATCTAATTTAATTATTTCTCGATCGGGAAATATTTTCCCCATTTCCATGAACATGTCATCAAGGTGCGGCTGACCCCAAAAATCATCAACCAT
Organism: Gammaproteobacteria bacterium; assembly: GCA_021773355.1. Taxonomy (GTDB): domain Bacteria; phylum Pseudomonadota; class Gammaproteobacteria; order Pseudomonadales; family Pseudohongiellaceae; genus UBA9145. The sequence goes on from JAJFKE010000031.1 coordinate 271,782, forward strand.
AACAAAGCCGCCACGGAGCATAAATTCACGTAGAGATTCTATCTCCTGCGGAGAGAAATTCGGGCCGCTGTAGGAGGAACCAATCGGCACCCGCTTCCAATTCATATAAAGAAATATGTTCTCGAAAAGCCGTGGGTCTGTAATCTCGATATACTCATAATTGCGAGGATTGGTATCGACATTGGTGTAGCGTTGAACGCCACGCAAAAAATTCTCATCGGAATCCGGATAGTCGGTATCCCACCAGCCGCCGCGGCGGCGCATTCCATATCCGCCCCGGCCTCCGCCAGCATGGTTGGTGTACTGCCCTCGCACCCACTGAAAGTCCGTAATCTCATTGCCGTAGATAGACAAATCTTCGTTGTTTCCGAACTGCAATACCTGGGCGAGGGCTGCTGAATTACCTAACAGCAAACACAGGGAAAACAGCAATACTAATTTATTCAAGATTCTCAATTTAATCCGAATCTCCATCTACAGACTGTAACAGTATTCTCTGAGCTCGCTGGTAGCTGGGCGCTGTTTCCAGAGCTCGCAATATATTTTCCTTTGCTTGTAAAGCTTGTCCGTTCTTCAAATAGGCTTCAGCCAAATTCGTTTGCGCTTCAGCCGGATCATTTATCTCCAGTTTAAGCAGTACCTCATATTCTGTGACTGCCAAGGCACTGTCTCCTATACTGTCCGCATAGTCGGCTTTTAATTGATGGACATCATTGCGATAGGGGTCCACCTGGATTGCTCTGTCTATATAGTATTCTGCGCGCTGGTAATCGCCGCCTTGCAGCGCTGCCTCTGCCAGAATTATTGCAGAAGCATAATCATGTTGCAGATTTTCCAACAACAACTCCAACTGCTGTAATTGCGCTTCGCGATTACCTTCCTTCTCATAGATCTGAGAAAGCACTAGAGGAGGACTGGGATATCCAGTGTAGGAAGGTAGCAATTCATAGGCTTTGTTTAAGTAATCCTTAGCTTCAAGGAAACTCTCTTCCTTAAATAATACGATGCCTAACTGTAGGTAAGCTTGAAAGTCTCTATCGTTTTCTTCTATGCGTGCTCGCATATGCTGCTTCAGTGAAGCGTTATTGTAGAGCTCTGCCAATATCGCGCTGGAATTTTCCCGTACGCCATGGCCGTGACCATCACCTTCGTCGGGAACATCCTCAGTGTGAACATAGACGTTTATCTCGGCAACCCGACCATCGATCCAGCTCGTGAATCCTTCATCAAACTGTGCCAGGCTCACATCAAATACCTCATCGAAGCGCTGATCGTCTTCTTTTATGTAAGCATATTGATCAACCAACTCCACCAGCTTTTCGAAACCATATTCATCAGTAATGTAGTCAACCACCAAATACGCCTGGAAATAGGCAAAACCAAGATCTGCACTATTACGTGCACCAGAAAATCCGGAATTCAGATCAGCAATATTCAGCAATTTATCTTGCTCAGCCGCTCTAACCAGGTCCAGTCCTTGACTACGCCCCCAGTAAGGTCGACCCTCTCGTTCTTCCCATACAGATATGCCTTCAGACAACCATCGAGGCATGCGGTTTCCTGTCATCTGCAGTGTTATTACATGCATGAACTCGTGCCATACGATCTCTTGCCAGTTGGCCGAGAGAGTGTCTGGCGAAATTAACGTTATCACCTTACCAAAACAGATGCCGACCAAAGGGCCAATATCAGGCAAACCGACCGAGCGTACGGCAAAGTCTTCGGATTTTTCGAAGACTTCAATCAGAATCGGTCCTTCTGGCTCGTAGTCATATTTAGCGGTAAGGGTATCCCATCCTTCTTCCAAGAGGGGCTCAAGATAGGGCCAAAGAATATCCGCATCGTTCTGGCTCATGTGAACCTTGAAGTGCTCACTCTCTTGAGTCGTGTATGTCTCCAGCGTATCGAACACCTTCAGCATATTGGATGTCATTACATTGAATGGGTCATTCTCATAACCAATTTCCAGATTCCTCTTACCCTCCACTTCTTCACCGAGACGAATCAAATTACTGCCCAGTAATGTATATCCCTGCCAATATTGAGGATCTGCCGCTATCGCTGCCCTGGCAAATTCGACCGCCTGATCAAACAAATAGTTATTACCGAAAGCGTCCGCAATATTACCTAAAAATTCTGCATTACCCGGACTAAATGACTCAACCTGAGCAAGGTAGCGCTCATACTCGTCGGTTCGTTCCTCCAGTGCCGCCCTGGAAGCCAACACAGACAGAGTTTTTAATGATTCGGGGTTCAGGGCTAACACGCGTTCAAAGTAATCCTGTGCCTCATCTTCTCGACCATTCACTAATAATAATTGGCCGTAGGTTTCCATTGCCGGAATCGAGTTCGGATTGATAGCCAGGGCTCTCTGCAGCGCGCGCTCGTCACCAACAACATTTGCTATGCCTACCAGAGCAGGGGTGAAACGGCTATTTATATCCAACGCCTCTTGATAGGAACGCTCGGCATCGGAGGCATTGTATTTTTCCAAGAACAGATCACCCCAAAGAGCATGCGCTTCAAGATTGTTAGGATTTGCTCTGGTCGCCTCATTAAACAGGCTGTTCGCATCATGGAAGTTTCCCAGAAGCCAACTTGCCAGAGCTACCATGGCAACATCTTCCGAGCTGAAAACCAAACCGTTGTTGTAGCGCTGTACCGCCCGCTCCAGTATCTGAGCTGCGATTTGTTTTTCACCGACGAAACGCAACAGGCTACCGTATTGAACCAGAGTACGAACCGGTGGATCCGCTAAACCGGACACCGCCGCCTCCAGTATCGCCAAGGCCTGCCTTGATTCCCCAACTGAGCGCTTTATTTCCGCCAGCTGTGTGCTAAGCAACGGGAATCGTGCATAGTCATCGTCTTCGATCGCATCTTCAACAACGCTCATCGCTTCCTGATAGTTGCCCATCATCGCGAAAGCTTTGCTTGCACCAACTAAACCTTCATTTCTATCCAGCCCGTCAGCCATCTGGAAAATATCGCTAGCGGCCGCATAGGAACCCGTCATTAATAACTGCTCGCCACGAAACAGAGGCGAGTCTCCGGTATTGGTCTGTCCTGCATTTTGAGCGGCCGCATTAAATGCAATCGTTAGCAATAATGCAGCAGCCAGTGAATATTTATTTGCCATAGCTCTACTGCTCAACACCATTAACTTGATCATTGAATTGTCCTGTGGCCCTAGCCAAATCGATTAACAATACTTCCATCTGCTGCCAGTAGTCCGCTTCCAAAAATTCTGCCCTGCGACCGCGTAGAATAAAAACAGAACGTTCCAGGTCTTGCATGCGGCTCTTCAAACGAATTGCCTCTTCTGACAAACCAATTGTTTCATCAACTAGATTATCAATATAGGCAATCTCAGCCAGCCTACCGTCAATCTCTGCGACAGTAGGGTTTAAGCTAAACAGTGCATCGCCGTTGTCATCCAGTCCTGCATGCTCGGAAGCCAACCTTCCCTGCTCTTCGTAAAATTCTTCCACGTTGCTCTTTGCATAGTTAAAGGCTTCCAACATGGACACTCGATTATTCTTGTCCCTATCCCCATTTCGATTATCCAGAGCCTGAATAAAGTAGTTCGAGAATACTGGATCATATTTTTCGGAAGAGGATCGAGTAGAAGAAATAACCACCCTGCCCTCACTTGACAAAGACGCAGAGAATCCATAACTGGCTGAGGTAGTGTTAACAATCACCATGTCTTGTTGATCAAATACATCGAGCATTTGCGAAAATTGAACGCCGGTAATATCCGGTCCAACGATATTGAACTTGGACTCATCTTCCGTACCACTACCATGACCAATCAAATAGATAGTAATCTGATCACCTGTTTCTACTATTGACTCCAGCCTTGCAAACTCTTGCTCTATTCCATTTAGGTCACAGGCAGCATCAATTCGCTCCGCGCCAACAGCTTCAGCCTCTCCATTATCAAATAGTAGAGAAATGGTATCTGCGCTATAGCCGTAGTCTCTGGCCAGTATGTCGTGCAAGGAAAAGGCCCATTGCTTAAATCGAGACTTATTCTCATCACCTACCGTTGGACCTGCTAGGATTACCGCATATTTAGTCGACTCTGGCCTGTCAAGGAAAAATTCATTGCTGGCAGAGCGGCCATTAATTTGAGCCACAGCAGAACTTGCAACTAGCAGAGTCAAACCAAAGAATACTGTACTTCTGTAAAAAAATAGTTTTTTCATAAGCGCATAAAACAAATTACGATAATCCTTTCATTCGTCTGCTAATCCAATCGGCACACAACAATAAGATAAGCAGACCTAACAACCAGGGGCGGTCCCAAAGATCGATCTCTACTTCTCGTGAATAAGCGTTCGGTGTGAATTCGATTGTATCTGCCAAGGCGGCCGCGGCCGCCAAATTAAAATAGCTACCACCGCTGGCTTCTGAGATTCGGCTGAGCAGGCCACTATCAAGCTCAGCATTGGTGTATTCTCTAAGCGAAGGGGTGACCACAAAGGCAGCACGTTTTTCGGCGCTAGAATCACTAGCCTCTCCGGCGGCACTAGCCACGTCTACCAATAGACTGTAAACACCTTCTTCCTCAGCGACAAAACTCGCTCTATAAACCCCATCTTCCTCAATATCCCATTCCATTGGTACATCCAGAAATTCCTCCAAGGGATTTGAGGTTTGCATCCACAGTGTTGCGTCGTTGTCTGCTTCATATTCGTTATTTAAAACCGTGGCTTTTACGTTTACCGGATCACCCACATTGTAGAACTCCCTATCGAACTCGATAGTAATGCGTTCCGGCGCTGAAACTGCCAACCAGCGTAATAATTGTCGCCACAAGGTTTCATGTGATTGGTCCGCGGAAGGCAACATCATTTGCCAACGCCAGGTACTGGCCGTGGTTAACGACATACTGCGTCCTGAGCCATAGCGCTGCGATGCTAGCAACGGCAATGCTTGATTTTGGTACTGTAGCAGAGGGTGTTCAATTAACACCTCTGCACCAGGCTTGATCCTGCCAGTTACATAGACTCCCTGCAACTCTGGAAATTGCCGCCACATGGCGATGTTTTCCGAATCATCGGTAGCCAGACGCAACAGTGGAGAGAACTCACCATTATTGGTTAGTCGCGGGAAAAATAGTTCACCGGTTGGGTGTTCACCACGACGAATACCGCCGCGCAAATGACTCGGTAGAAAATTTTCTTCTACCAGTGTGATTGGTAGTATGTCCGCTATTGGTGTACCAATAAATTCTTCATCAACCATGCCACTCATTAGAAAACCACCACCACGCTCTGCGACAAAGTCTTCTATCATTTGCAATTGATCTGCGTTAAAAAAATCAAATTCGATATCACCTAAAATTATAGCCTCATACTGGTAGAGCTCCTCTCGATCTTCGGGAAACCCGCTGCTTAGTTCCGTGGCTGATTCGATTCCCTGTCTATAGTATTTCTCCGGACCGGTTTGCAGATAAGTAGCTAAGCGCAGTGAACTATCGCCAGATACTGCGCGTCGGATAAATTTATATTCGTTGCGCGGGTGACCTTCAATGTAGAGAATATCCAGAGCATCCTTTTCTGTGTTATCTACCAGAAAGCTGTAACTATTATTATTCTCGATGATCTCTCCGCTCTGAAGTTCTACATTTAAATCATAGACAATTAATTCGGGGCGCTCCGGAGTTAGTTCTAGATCATAGCGCCGGGTCACACCTTCAGCGCCTAAAGTAACAACATCAGATACCACCTGGGTATCTCCATCCATAATGGCAAGTTCAACTTCCTGGCCTTCATATCCCTGATGATTTACCGCTACCTGGACACTAAAAACAGAACCTTCCAGAACAGTTTTAGCCGCACTAACGTCCACTATGCCAATGTCTTGCGGAATATCTTCTTGCCCAACCCCAATGCTAAATATGGGAATCTGCCTTGCACCGAACTCTCTGGCTTTTGACAGAGGGTCAGAATCGCTGTTGTCGGCTCCGTCACTTACCAACACAATGCCACCCAGTGGCAGGCCGTTAAGCTGATCGTCTACATAGGCCAGAGCCTGATCAATGGATGAGGCCGTACCTGCTTCACTTAATTCTTCAATGCCTGCAATTCGCTGTGTTTCTTTGTCGAATCGGAAACTACGAATTTGAAACGACTCTGACAATTCATCTAACAAACCGTCATCATATAGCTGGGCCTGCACGGCTGCCTGGCGGGATAGTCCCTCGGGAATATCGGTAATAGACATGCTCTGTGAATCATCGATGAGCACGGCAAGATAGGTCTCTTGCGGAGATACCTGCAAAGTCGTGACCACCGGCCTTAACAGGCAGAATAGAAGTAGTACTAACACGCTGGAGCGTAGAGCGATGAAAAATGTTTTCCAGCCACTGCTGAGTTGTCTGGTAGTGGAGCGATAGGTAAACCAAACTCCACCAATAATGAGCAGCACTAACAAGCCGAACAGAAATGGGCTAATGCCGTAGGCAAAAGTGAATGTGCCGTCTTCGAGTGCCGCTAAGAAGTTAGGTTGTGAGTATGGCATTGCTACTGATCTGTATTCGCTGATCCCTGGTTCTCAGACAATACACGATAGTATTCTTCCACCAAGTCTCGATACTCATCAGGGATATCCTCATCAACCGTGGCGTAAAGTTTATTGTTGATATTATCCAGCTCTGCCTGCGCTCGCAAAGCTCCTTCGAGTTCCGTAATAGGTTGGAGTAGTTGTCTAAATAGTTCAGGTTGATTGAGAAAATCTTCGATATCTTGCTGTGTCAATTGCTGACGAATCGACCTGGCGTTACCAAGATTGGAGGGGCTGCCCTGCGCACCTACACGACCGCCCGTACCAGCCTGCTGACGACCTCCAGCCTGACCCCCGCCCTGTTGACCCTGTTGTCCTTGCTGACCCTGTTGGCCTTGTTGGCCTTGTTGGCCTTGTTGGCCAAGTTGACCGGGTTGATTGCCACCGGCCTGTGCCTGCTGTTGCAGCTGTTGCGTCAACTGCTGAGCTAGCTGCTGTGTCTGTTGCAGTTGATCGCGCATCTCTCGCAGCGATGGTGTTCCACTACCGGGTTCTTGCCCAGCCTCATTAAATGCCAAGGCCTGCGCTTCCAAGTCCTCGACCTGCTGACGTAACTGTGAGGCGTCACTAGCTGCCTGCTGCACCTGATCGGAGGCCGAATCTCCACGAGATGGATTTAAGGCCGCCAGGCTCTGGACAAATTCTTCAATCTGCCCTTCAAGTTCTTGCTCAATATCAACAGAGAGATTAACCATGCCATTACGCAAGACCCGGTTAGATGTTTGCATTTCTTCTCGTATCGGCCGCAATTCCCTGCTTGCTGCCTGTGCCTGTGACATCAATCGTTGGTCTTCATTGTCACCGCGAGCAATGATTGCTCTCAGCATATCTTCTATTTCTTTTAAGTCTCGCTGCTGCTGCTGTTGCGCTTCAATCAGATCCTGCATATCGGCATCATCACGAATTGATTGGCGCGTTTGCCCCAGTCCCTGCTGCCGGGTAGTTTCCTGCAAGTCTTCCTGCAATTGTCTTTGCTGTTGCAGTAATTGCTGCCCGCGCTGCCCCAGGTTTTGGGCTAGCTGGTTCACAGAGCGCTCTGATTGCTGATTCAACTCACGTTGCTGCTCTCGTAGATTTTCCAGAGCCTTCTGCGATCTCGCCGCGGCAATTGCTGCGGTTTCACTTTGTGAAGCCTCCTGCATTTGCTGAGCCGCTCTCTGCAAGGCTGTTTGCGGTTGCTGCGGTTGCTGGCCGCCACTTGAACTGCCGCTGGAGGGTGAGCTACTGCTTGATTGAGATTGGCTTTGGCTTTGAGATTGAGAAGCCTGTTGATTCTGCGATTGTGATTGCGAGTTTTGTTGACCACGGGATAATTGCTGTGCTAATTGCTCAACTTCACGGCTGAGCTGCTCCTGTTGTCGCATCAATTTCTCTAGTTCGCGACGTTTCTGTTCCTCGGTCATTTGCTCTTCACGTCGCGCCAGATTACGTTGTGCCCTGGTTAAACCTTCCTGCCGTCTAGCCAATTCTTCCAGCTTGTTCGCTTCTTCTGCCTGTTGTTGCGAGCCGCCACCGCCAGCGCTATTGGGTGTTTCATAGCGGTTTTCCAGCTGCCCCAACTCCATCTCAAACAGTTCGCGCAAGTCTTCTCGTTCCTGTTGCGCAGCACCGCCACCGCCACCACCGCCTTGCTGCATACTGATGTTAGTGCGATTTATATTAGCCTCTGCCTTCAACACAAATTGTAAGGCTAGCTGTTCAGGCCGCAATGCGCTGGTTATTTGTTCTTTGCCTAGTTCCTCCGCCGCGATGATCATCTGCTCTATTGCAAGTGACATGTTTTCTACTGCGGCGTCGTAGCTCGCATCGGAAAAACTTAATCGCTCCGCCAGACGGTCAATGGATCTCCGTGTGCGCTCCGTTGCCTCTCGTTGTGACTCAGAGATTATTTCCGCATCGGACGCGAATTCTTGCGGCGACACCTTGCTCTGTCGGTTCTTAAGTTTCCAGGTTGCGGCAATAATATCTTTCTGTATCTGCACCAAGGCACTACTGTCAGCGCCATCGCCTTGCCCACCGCCAGCTCCCTGGCCACCGCCGCCCCCACCAGATCTGCGGAATTCCTGGTCTGTTGGTATTACCTGTAGAAAATATATGTCGGAGATTACCTCGGCTGGTCCATCGAGGCCGTTATTGTCCGCTAGCGTCAGGAAATAGCTTACAAAATCACCTGGCTCCACATTCAAATCTTCGAGATATATTAGCTCGTCACCAGATACTTCGCGTAAATTTTGTTCTGGCAGGAAATCTACCTCCACTTCATCAGTGCCGACCACGCTGTAGTTAAGAGTAAATCTACTCAGACCATAGTCATCAGTTGCATCGATTTCGAGTACCACCTCTTCCAAGGGCATAACCTCTTGGTCCCGGCCCGGTCTCTTCAACTCCAACTCTGGTGGAGTGTCTTCGATGGCACGAATAAAATAATCAAGAGGGTTTTTACTCTGAAGATTGGAGAAGTCTGTTGCTGATATACGGTAAACTCCATCCTGATTTACAGTGAATTTAGCTCGCCCTACATTACCATCCATTACCAGATTCAGATCTGCATAGGGTGGATTAGGATTCTCCTCGTCATCATTTGCACTATAGCTCTCATCGAACTCAACCAGCGCGCTTGCAATATTCTTGTTAAAGGTAACGATAAGTTCTACTTCAGTTCCGTCAGGTACGACCATGTCTCCACTATCTTCTTCGCTGACATCTTCTATTGCTGTATAGGCGGGATAATCAAGAGCAAGGTCGATCTGCTCTATCTGAGGTAGATCAAACAAGTTAATACGATACTGCGGGGAACTTTGTTCGCCGCGTTCGTCGAAGCTTACATAGTAGGTAGTATCCTCTTGCAATGACGGAATGAAATAGCTGTAGCTTGCACTATCACTTCCACTTCCATCACGATTCATGGATGCATTACGCCAATTCACGTTGTCATCCTGCATGCGTAAATTTATCGATCCGGGGATGGCGTTTCTCACCCTTGCTACGATAGTCACACTATCGCCCCGCTGCATCTCCAGGTCTCCGGGCTCTACGCTAATTTCGATATCTGGAAGGACTTCGACAACTGTAACCGGTTCACTAATAGCGAATGGCCAAGCAATACGACTACCAGCTCTATAGAGAACATCCGAACTAAGGAACAGACTCAACACAATAGCCGCCACCGCCGCCGCCGAAGCCAATGAGATCAGGGAGGTTTTAGCGGGTGCTACAGACTCAACTTGCTGCTGTTGAATCTGCACATGCTCTTGTGCGTCTTGCCAGAGCTGCTGGATAAATTGTTGTGATACCCCACGTCTTCCATTAGCTAAATCTTCTTCCGTAAATTCTAAAGAAGTTAACAGTCTTTGTTCGAGATCAGGAATGTGGTCCTCAACGTAGTGAGCGAGTCTACGATCATCTGTATTCTGTCGTCCCAGCACATGAATCAAACGCCAGACTAGCAAGGCCATGCAACTCACAGAGAAGCCGAATAACACTGTGCTGCCAGTTTTATCGGGCTCAATCCAGATTGAAATTGCACTAAGTAACAAAATCAAAATCGAGAATACGATGACAAAAAAGCTTACCTGTTTCAGAATAAACAGATTGCTGCGACGACGACGAAGATTCTTCAGGGTTTCTCGAAGACTATCGAATGTGGGAGACGACATAGAGGCTCTTCTGGCTGCTGTGAATAAAGATTCGTTAGTGCTTGTTGCTCCTCGCTTTACAACGTACTAAAGCGACTCGGTCACCAATATTTAATGAGGCGAGATAGCAATTAGCATCACTTCTACTGACCGCAAGCACTGACAGAATGTTTCAGTCGTACGGCTTAACTATCCCATTAACCAGCCCAGAATTGCAAGGGCTTATGGGCCGGAAACCGGACAAAAAACCGGCTAAATCAGTCAATCCGAGAAATGACCGAATCCGACCGCAAAAAGCCCGATTTTGGGCGCTCTGCAGGCATAAACTCGGGAACATGAAGACGAATGGGATTGCTTCTAACAGCCCATTTCCTCAGGGCGATAGTAGGCAGAATCCTTGGGAAATACTCGAATATCGCGCTGGAAAGTATCTTGCAACAATTCATCGAGGTTTCGATGATCCTGAATATCCTTAAGTGTCACCAGAGTAGGCCTTGGCAATACCCATGTCTGAGCTTCCGCTTCCGCTATGGCTTGACGCGGAGAAATCCAACGATGTTCGAGAATTTCATGGTTATCTACCACCACTGATACGGGTTTAGACAAGGGGCAGAGGAAAAACCAGGTGCAAAATCGTCGCGGCAGCCGCGGAGGTGTAGTCCAATGAGCAGTATGGATTAGCTGCTCAATTTCAATCTCAATACCTGCCTCTTCTTTTGTTTCTCTCACAGCAGCTCGCAGTGCTGCTCGGTACTCCAAACCCGCGTCTTCTGATTCGAAATCAAGCTCATCAATGCGACCTCCTGGAAATACCCAATGACCCCCATGAAAAACCAATTTCGAGTTGCGACGCAGCAATAACACCTCAATATCCATGTTATCGTCAGTTTCCCTCACTATCACCACGGTTGCTGCGGGTACTGGTTCAATCTCTGTCATAAGTGCTCTCATCTGCACAGTCATTCTGTGTTAACAGCTGATCATACCGAATTTTCAGGAGCAGCCCATCATTTCGATCGCCCTGCCATTGATTTACTTCGCTATTTCGTTGTTTGAAGGCGACTTCCATTGCAGCTGGACCTTCATCGGCATAGAATCCCGCCAGTTTTTTAATGCCTGCCGGCGCAATCAAGCAGCATAAGCCATACAGGTGGATTTGGAATTATTGGGAGAATCAGTATGAATATCAGTTTTGAAGGTCAAGTGGCGATAGTGACTGGAGCCGGTGGCGGCTTGGGTAAGCAGCACGCACTGGAATTAGGCCGACGTGGCGCCAAGGTTGTGGTTAATGATCTGGGCGGTGCATTGGATGGAAGCGGTGGCTCAGCATCGGCTGCCGAACTGGTAGCTCAGGAAATCTGCGATAATGGCGGCACAGCAGTTGCCAATGATGCTTCAGTTACTGATTTCGAGGCGGTTCAGGCCATGGTTGACGAGACTGTCGCCAATTGGGGGCGTATCGACGTATTGGTTAACAATGCTGGAATATTAAGAGATAAAACATTTTCGAAACTGGAATTGGAAAATTGGCATGCAGTACTAGACGTGCATTTGACTGGAAGCCTGAATGCCACAAAATGTGTTTGGCCAATCATGGTCGAGCAAAAATACGGACGCATTGTTATGACTACATCTACTTCCGGGCTGTTTGGAAATTTTGGGCAAAGTAATTATGGCGCCGCAAAATTAGGTCTGGTTGGATTTATGAACACACTGCGGTTTGAGGGCGCAAAATATAATGTTTTCACCAACGCAATTGCGCCAATAGCAGCAACTCGTATGACTGTGGAACTTCCTGGCTTTGAAGACAGCGCTGAACGTCTCGCTCCAGAGTTGGTAACCCCCGCTGTAGTTTTCCTTTGCTCTGACAAAGCACCTAATGGTCGCATCATTCAGGCAGCTGGGGGTCGCTACTACTCGGCTGACATTAGAGAAAATGTCGGCGTCGATCTGGGTTTGGACGCCAGTGTTGAGGATATCGAAAAAAATATAGACACCATTCTGGACATGAGCAGCAATGCCGGGATTCTGGAAAGAACCCCACATCGCTAGTCTGACTGTCCGGCGGGAAAAACCTTTGTCAGATCAGGCATCTCTTGCTTGATCTGACAACACCTGTTGTACGGAAGGTCGCTGATCCATTAGCTCCAACAGGGCTTTCACATTCGGTAATTCGTTCAGCGCATCCCAATGCAATGCCTTCTTGCATACGATGGTGGCAACGCCTACGCTAAAACGGTAGTAGAAATCAGCATAAGAGAGCACTTCACCAGCCAGGTAGGGCTGAAATTTGGCCAATTGTGCAAGCGAAGCAAAGCCCTTCTGCAGCTGTTCCTTAACCTGCGCCTTTAGCTCATCGCTGGCAGGCTTGGCAAAAAACACATCTCCATAAAGCTTGCGTGCCGGTAGCTCGATATACAGTTCCAAATGTCGCATCAGTTCCTGCACTTTGGCGCGCTCGAATAAATCTTTTGGATACAGTGATGGCCCTTCACCCAGGCTATCGATATAGTCGATCATTACTCCCGTTTCAGTTAGAAACCCCTGCTCCGTTTCCAAACAAGGCACCTTGCCCATGGGACTCTTCTGTAGAAATTCTGGCTCTTGATTTGGTAGCAAATGAATTTCTTCAAATTCCATGCCCTTCTCTATCAATACCGCCTTAACCATATTGTAGTAATTACTATAGGTCATGCCATACAGTTTTATGCTCATTGTAATGTTCCCCCACTGCCACTTCCTGTGACAGATTGTTATGCAGTTAGTTGTGTTAACTGCTGATTTAATCGAATGCGCAAGCTAACCTTTTGCCCAACAATATGCAAAACTTGAGCGATTACTATCTCCAACACACTCATAGAGAAACAGCGTGAGCTACAAGATTCTATTGTTGTCAGCCTATGACGCCATCAGCTATAAGACCTGGCGTAATCGCTTGCTGAGCATGTTTCCGGAATTTGAATGGACGCAGCTGGTTCTTCCGCCACGTAATTTTAACTGGCGAATACGCGGAAATAGCCTGCAATGGGCTCTACAGGAAAGGGAAACCCTCAATCGGGATTATGATTTTCTCATCGCCACATCAATGGTGGACCTTTCCAGTCTACGCGGTTTTGTTCGCGCACTGGGACGCTTACCCAGCCTCGTCTATTTTCACGAGAATCAATTTGCGTATCCCTTGGGAAGTCAACAACGGCACAGCAATATTGAACCACAACTGGTTCCATTGTATTCAGCCTACTGTGCCGATGCCATCGTCTTTAACAGCAATTACAATCGCGATAGCTTCTTGCAGGGAGCTGCGTCACTACTGGAAAAACTGCCGGATCGGCTGTCCCCAGAACTAATGCAGAAGTTGAATTCCAGCGAAGTCATTCCGGTGCCACTGGCGCAAGCAAAAAACTCTTTCGTAGAACGGCGCTCGAAATCTATTTTAGATGTGGTTTGGAATCACCGCTGGGAGTACGACAAGGGACCAAAATTATTACTGCAGCTGCAACAACAAATCATGGAACAAAAACTTCCGATTAGATTGCATATTGTAGGACAGCAGTTCAGAGAAACACCCGTCGAATTCGAGAAAATAAGACAATTATCTGAGCAACATGCCAGCGCACTCAATTTCGATATCGGAGAATTTGGATTCGTTGAAAGTAGACAGAAGTATCTCGACCTACTGCAAAGCTGTGATGTGGTGCTGTCTACCGCCTTACATGATTTTCAGGGTCTGGCGATTCAGGAAGCTTGCGCCCTGGGCTGCACGCCGTTGGCGCCGGACAGCCTGGCGTATCCAGAGTACCTGGAGGCGAAATTTCTGTATCGTAGCGATCAAACCGAGGATGGCCTGTTAGCTTGTAATGAAATTATTTTCAAATTACAGCAGTGGTTAAAGTTAAAGAGTAAAAATCAATTACTTCCACAAAATCGGCTTCAGCAGTTTTCAGCTCAAAACCTGAAACCCAAATATGAGGAAGTTTTCAGAGGCTTGTTAGAAAATCAGAACGAGACCTAAATAATTACTCTACACGTTCCAATAAGGGAAACACTATCTGCTGACCGATTTGAATACGGTTGAAATCCAATTCCGGGTTGTACTGCCGCAATAACCAGATCGGCGTGGAATAGCGATTTCTGGCAATGGCACCGATATTGTCGTTGCGTTTTATTTGATACTGTTCAACGTTTTGAATTCTGTAATTACTGAAAAATTCCTGTTGCAAATTCGAATGAAACTCGCGCCGCTTTCGCTCGAACTCGGCAATGTTTATCTTGGAAAAGTCCAGACTGAGTCGTTTGCCCACGATCACTGGATCCCGATAGGCCATATCGTTCAGCCTTCTAACATCCCATGCGCGGATGCCCAACCAATCGGCGAAATGACCGAGAGTTTCTGATGCTTGCACTTCAACCGTGTTATTACGGGCAACCGTATAATCTGAAGGGTCTGCAGATAGATTTTCCACCAGCTGTTCATTACTCTCACTGAGATCGAGCACCGGGTCCAGCGCTTCTGCCAGGCTTTCCTCGTCAGTAACTGGCGTATCCAGCTCCTGATTGTCAGGCAGTACTGCTGCCGGTGGCAACTGAGCGGCCACCTGCGCTACTTCCTCAGCGGGTTCTAGCCTATTCGCCTGACTTCTGGGTTGCTCGCGAGCTTGTTCAATCTCATCGGCGAACTGAATCTGTACCGGCGGCGTGGGTACCGAGCTAGCTTCAATCGCTGCAATCTGCACATTGTCGTCACCAAATCCAGGCAGTCTCAGCTGCTGCCCCGGGTATATACGATGGGGATCCTGTATGCCATTTACGCCTAATAGTGCTTGCTCAGTCAGTCCGTAACGAGCCGCTATCAGCGAAACCGTGTCTCCTCTGCGCACTGTGTAAGAACCATCTGTAGCTACGGCAGTTGCAAGCCGCGTAACACTACTGTTGTCTTGTGGTAATAGTAAGCGTTGGCCTATTTGTATTCTGTTTCGACTGGGCAACTGATTCAATGCTGCCAATCTAGCGACGCTGGTATTAAATCGTCGGGCGATGACTGACAGACTATCGCCGCGTTCTACTACATAGGCGATATCGGGTGTTTGAACAGGAAATTTGAAATCGTCGGGGATCATGACCAGTAAATCACCAGCAGGGGCCACTTCTTCACGTACTTTAACTACGTAGCCCGCGGGTATTCTCTTATTTCCTTCCCATACAACTGGTCGCAATGCACGATTGTCGTCGCGCAGTTGCTCTAGACTGATGCCTACCGATCTGGCAAATACCTCTGCATCGATAAAGGCATCTGTTTCAACCTCTCGAAAGACAGGAGCCGGGTTCAATCTCACGTCGCCAAAGTAACGTCTCGCATCATTCTCCACCTGCAGAACCGCCAGGAACTGCGCGTAAAAATTTCGCGATGCAAAACCAAATGATCGTCCTCGGTAATTGGCAATAATCTTTTCGATATCGGTAGTGCCAGTATCCCGTACCGCTCTGGCTATACCGCCAGCTCCGTGATTGTAGGCAGTCAAGGCAAGAGGCCAGGTACCAAGTACGCTGTAATTGTACTCCAGCAAGCTCATTGCGGCGTTAGTGGCTGTATACGGGTCCATGCGCTCATCCACTATATGATCGATACGCATAAAACGTTGTCCGGTAGCCCTGCCAAATTGCCACATACCAGCGGCCGAAGCGCTGGAAAAGGCACCGGGATTAAAGGAAGATTCGACGTGGGGTAGAACCCCCAACTCTATAGGCAATTCCTTTACTCGCACAACGTTGTTTATGTGCTGCCTATATGCGCCAGATCGCTGCAAGCCACTCAGGAATCGATCGGACTGACCCAGCTGCCAGCGCACATTCGACGCTGCTGTGCGCAACGTTTGATTACTGACATCCGCGGGCCAAAGTGCCAGTATTTCTCGTTGCGAAATTGTAAGTTGATCGCGTTTGCCGCTGGCTAATACACGCAGATCTTCCTGAATTTGAGTTCTGCGAGATTCAATCTCGCCACGATTCAGACTTAGCTCGCTGTAGATAACATTGAGATGCTGCGAATCATGAAGGAAGCCACTGCGGGTATCGACTTCGGTATACACTCTTACCCAAAAATTTATAGCCGGTTCCAATTCTGGCGGTCGTGGAAACAATGCCGGGTCTTGCGCGGAAGAGTAAACAGGCCATACCAGCATGCTAATAAGCAAGCTCAGAGCAGGCGCTGAACCTAACAAGGCCGAGATCACTTGTTTTCGCCGATTACTGTTTTGCCCTGGATAAATCAATCTGTGCCAGCCTCATTGAACAATCAATCATGACGGGCTAGAACATAGCAATAATGAGGTTCATCGCCAAGTCCTAATTGATTCTGTGTATAACAGCAGTAGCAGGTCTGGGACTTGGAAAAATCTCCAGCCGAAGCCAAAAGGAAGCAAAACGGAAGACTGGGAGTAGTGGTATCACGGGGTATTACTAGGGAATGTTGTCGAGCTCGGCACCTTCCTTCACGGGCAGCATCAAGTCTTCGCGTGTGACATTCATATACAGGATTACATTCGAGGCTATGAATATCGAAGAATAGGTACCGATAACCACACCAATTATCAAGGCGACGGCGAAGCCCTGGGTTGACTCCCCTCCTATAAACAGAATCGAGAACAGCACCAGTAAGGTGGTTAGAGAGGTAATTATAGTTCGGGATAGAGTCTGATTTAGAGAGACGTTTACCATTTCCAGCGGTGAGCCCTTGCGCATGCGCCTGAAATTTTCTCGAATGCGGTCGGAGACCACTATCGTGTCGTTCAGCGAATAACCAATGATGGCCAATAGCGCGGCCAGCGTGTTCAAGTTAAATTCGATTCTAAATATTGAAAAAATACCCAGAGTGATAATCAAATCGTGAGCTAGCGCTACCACTGCGCCAACCGAAAACTTAAATTGAAATCTCATGGAAATGTAAACCATGATAATGCCCAGAGCCACCAGCATTCCTATGCCGCCGGACTCTACCAACTCCGCGCCTACTTTGGCGCTGACATAATCAGAGCCAAGCAAGGTAATTTCACTACCGCTACTTGCCTGAAGCAATGCCGTAATCGTTTCTCCAACTACTACAGCTTGTGCCGCCTGATCCCCCACGGCGATACTTTCATCCACCGGCAACAAAACTCTAATTTCTCGGTCAGAACCGAAGGTGACTACCACAGCGTCTTCATAGCCATTATCCCGTAGCGTTTGATTTACTTCGTCGATGACGACAGCATCTGAATAATTTAAACGAACAGAAGTTCCCGAGGTAAAATCCAGGCCAAATTCCAAAGAATTTACCGCCAGTGAAATTATAGAGGCCAACACTAATGTTGCGGAAATGAATCCCGCAATTTTGCGCACACCCATAAAATCGATTTGTTTTTCAAATAACATATATTTCTAGATTCCCAGTGACAGAATTAGGCTTCTGTCTTAGCTGTTTTCCTATATGAACCTATGGACAGAGCTTTTACGGACTTTCCACCGTAGATAAAATTGACGATTGCCCTGGTACCGACGATGGCAGTAAACATTGAGGTCATAATTCCGATCATCAGGGTAATAGCAAAACCTCGCACCGGACCTGTGCCGATGGTGTACAGCACAGCCGCCACCAGAAAAGTGGTGAGATTGGCATCGAGAATGGTACTGAAAGCCCTATTGTAACCGGCGTCAATCGCCTGTTGAGGAAGCGCTCCGTTCCCCAATTCTTCGCGAATACGCGTAAAAATTAATACGTTTGCATCTACCGCCATACCCACCGTCAGCACGATACCTACAATGCCGGGCAAGGTTAGAGTCGCGGGAATAATTGAAGACATGACGGCCACTATCATCAGAATGTTCATGATCAGCGCGGCGTTCGCTGCCAAACCGAATACCCGGTAATACAGAAACATGAAAACCACCACCAGAGCGGCAGCTACCTGCACACCCAATAGGCCCTGATCGAGATTTTCCTGACCCATTGATGGCCCGATGACAGATTGCTCCACAATCGTCATAGGTGCAGCCAATGAGCCAGAACGGATTAGTGGTGCGAGGTCGCTCGCCTCTCGCGGGGTTAAACCGGTTATGACAAATTGCCGACCCAGAGCTTGTATAATCCTGGCATGTGATATCAGCTCTTTATCTTCGTAAAATTCAATTTCCTCGACTTCCTCACCAAGTTCGTTAACGCTTATGACGTTGCGAGACTTGGTTTCAATCAAAAGAACACTCATGTTGCGGTTTACATTGTCCCGGGTAGCTCGATTCATTTGATTGCCACCTTGGGCATCGAGACTTAATTGAACCTGGGGCTGGCTATTCTGATCAAGAGAGTAAACTGCATTGCTGACACGATCGCCCTGCATAATTACATCGTTGTCGACATTGCGTGGGATGCCATCGTATATATAGGTCTCATAAGATAGGCTGGGGGCACCTATTTCTGCTTCCAAATGAAATTCGAGGGTGGCGATACGCTGCAGGATTCGAATAGCCTGTGCAGGATCCTGCATGCCGGGTAATTCCACTACGATTCTATCAGAACCCTGTTGCTGAACAGTGGGCTCCGACACACCCAGGCTATCAACACGATTTAATAGAGTTGTGCGATTTGCCTGCAGTGTGTCGTTCTGTATCTGCAATGCTGTGGCTGGCGTCATTCGCATATCGAGAATGAAAACTCCCTCTGCCTCTCGAGTCTGAAATTGCAGCTCAGGGAAATTATCTACAAGTTCAGACCTGGCTTGACTGCGGTCATCGGTGTTGGCAAAGCGTACTTCAAGATGAGAATTTGAGATTAAATTTAGACCACGGCTTCGAATTCTTTGTTCTCTGAGTATGGTCCTGACATTGCTTAAATTGTCTTCCATGCGCCGCGTGAGCGCCGCGTCCATATCGACTTCCATGAGGAAATGAACACCACCCTGAAGATCCAGACCCAGGTTCATTTTCCCCGCGCCTATGGCTTGCATCCAGGCCGGAGTAGTGGGGGCTAGATTGAGAGCGACAACGTAATCATCACCGAGGGCATCTTCAATGGCTGTCTTTGCACGCAACTGATCATCTAGTGTATTAAATCGTACGCGCATACTCTCTGCATCAATTTCCTCGCCGAAGAAATCAACTTCAGCCGCTTCAAGAGCCGTGGTAATAATTGGCAATTCGCCTGTGCTCAGCTCATCGAGCTCATGAGATATCTGCAGAGCGGGATCATCTGGATAAAGATTTGGCAGGGAGTACAGCAGACCTAACAGGACTACGATCAGAATGAGAATATTTTTCCAGGCCGGGTATTTGTTCAACATAAGATTATTTACCAGCTATTTCATTTTTTTCAGTAACTCTTGCGAGCATGGACTGACAAAACCTAGATCTGATTTATGGTTCCCTTAGGCAGGACAGCGGCGACAGATGATTTCTGCAGTTTCAGTTCAACCTTCTCTGCAACCTCTACGGCAATATAGTCATCGTTAACTTTGGTGACTTTCCCCATAAGGCCGCCGGAGGTCATTACCTCGTCTCCCTTGGAGATGCTACTGATCAGGTTTTTATGTTCTTTGGCTCGTTTGGACTGAGGACGCCAGAGTATTAAATAGAACAGCACAAACATGCCGCCAAATAGAATCAGGTTGTAAGTCATTGACGTTTGCCCGGCTTCTTGTGCGTAGGCTGTTGGAAATAGTAAGTTCATGAAAAATACTCTCAGAGAAGTTTGAGTCGCGCAAATTGGGCAGAAAAGTCGGGAATTGTACCCTGCTTCGATGCGCTTCTATATCGATTATTGAATTCGCCGCAATGAAGGATTGATTATTTTATAAAAACCAACAATATCCGTATTTTCAAGCCGCATATCCGATTCCACTGTTAGTTGGGATTATTGCTGTAGTTTCAAGTGCCTAGGGTCAATATTCATTGCAGATTTTGCTGATCGGTCGCAAATTGACTGACAAAGGCGCCCAATCTACCTTGTTCTATTGCCCCACGCAAACTCGCCATTAGCTGTTGGTAATAATGCAAATTGTGAATGGTATTAAGCTGGGCCCCCAGCATTTCCTTGCACTTATCTAAATGATGCAAATAGCCACGACTAAAGTTCTGGCAGGTATAGCAATCACAATTCTCATCCAGTGGCCCGGTGTCATTTCTATAGCGACTATTACGCAAGCGCAGCAGTCCTTGTGAGGTAAACAGATGTGCATTACGGGCATTGCGTGTGGGCATGACACAGTCAAACATATCTATACCCTGAAGCACAGCGTGAACTATATCCTGTGGTGTACCCACTCCCATCAGGTAGCGCGGCCTGTTCTGAGGTAGCCTCTCGCCACAATGCTCTACAATGGACTTCATTTCGGCCTTAGGCTCACCTACGGATAAGCCCCCCAGCGCATAGCCATCAAAATCCAACTCCAGCAAACCAGCTAAAGACTGTTCTCTTAGATGTGTAAACATACCTCCCTGTACTATGCCAAACAACGCCGCCTTGTTTTCGCCGTGAGATTGTTTGCACCTAGCGGCCCAGCGCAGAGACAACTGCATGGAATTATCTGCCTCAAGTTCTGTAGCTGGATAGGCTGTGCACTCATCAAACACCATGATGATATCCGCGCCTAACTGATGCTGAATCTCGATAGCATTTTCCGGTCCGAGAAATATTTCCGCACCATCTATGGGAGATTTAAACTTAACACCCTGTTCCGAAATTTTACGCATCTCACCAAGACTGAAAACTTGAAAGCCACCGGAATCGG
Source organism: Gammaproteobacteria bacterium (assembly GCA_021773355.1). GTDB lineage: Bacteria > Pseudomonadota > Gammaproteobacteria > Pseudomonadales > Pseudohongiellaceae > UBA9145. The sequence continues at coordinate 292,744 of JAJFKE010000031.1, forward strand.
TGAGGATCGGTCTCTGCCAGGCAGTAAAATCATGCAGGTCGCCATGGTTCATAATCACCTCGGTGCCAGGACGCAGCATCAGGTGGAAGGTATTGCCCAGGATAATGTCTGCACCGGTGTCTCTAATTTGTTGCGGATTTAATCCCTTTACGCTGCCATAGGTTCCTACTGGCATGAATGCTGGCGTTGCCACTTCACCACGTGGAAACTGCATAGCTCCTGTGCGCGCCTTGCCATCGATGGCGCTAATTTTAAATTGCATGTGGCAGTTAGACATGGTTATGAAAGTCGCTCATCCGCTGTAAATTAGTGCTCTCGTGTAGCCCGAAACTCCACCTCAGGCCAGCGCTCTTCCATCAGATTGAGGTTTACCCGTGTGGGGGCAAGATAAGTAAGATAGCCACCGCCATCGATGGCCAAATGTTCATGAGCCTTCTTACGAAATTCTTCTAGCTTGGTTTTATTATCTGAACCTACCCATCTAGCTACATGCACGGTAACCGGTTCATAGCTGCAGTCCACTTTATATTCATCTTGCAAACGAAAGGCCACCACTTCAAACTGTAATATCCCCACGGCGCCCACGATCAAATCGTTATTTCTCAGTGGCATGAAAACCTGAGTGGAGCCTTCTTCAGATAATTGCGTTAGCCCTTTTTGCAACTGTTTCAACTTCAACGGGTCTTGCAATCGAATGCGCCTGAACAACTCTGGGGCAAAATGGGGAATGCCACGGAACTTCAGTTCCTCACCTGTGGTAAAAGTATCACCAATCTGAATAGTGCCATGATTATGCAAGCCTATAATATCTCCGGACACGGCGGATTCAGCTTGTTCCCGATCGCCGGCGAGGAAGGTAACTGCATCGGCCACTTTCACGTCTTTGCCAATGCGGGTGTGACGCATCTTCATTCCTTTTGTGTACTCTCCGGAGCATATTCTCATGAAGGCAATACGGTCACGATGTTTAGGGTCCATATTGGCCTGAATCTTAAATATGAATCCGCTGAAATCTTTTTCACGCGCTTCAACTACCCTGCTTTCTGTTTCTCTGCTCTTTGGTGGCGGAGCCCACTCTACAAAGTCTTCCAACATTTCCTTCACACCAAAATTCCCCAACGCGGTGCCAAAATAGACAGGGGTTAATTCGCCTTTTAAATACGCTTCTTGGTCAAACTTGTGGCTGGCTCCGCGCACCAACTCTATCTCGTCTCTATAATCTTGTGCGTAACTACCCAAAAGGTCGCTGGTCTGCTGACTATCCAAACCATCTATACTGACTTCATCGGGAATTTGATTACCCTGACCTTGTTGATAGACATGAATTTTATCTTCATACAGCTTGTAAACACCTTTGAATTCCTTTCCCATGCCCAGCGGCCAATTGATTGGGGCACACTTGATTCTCAAAACAGTTTCTATTTCATCGAGAATATCGATGGGGTCGCGAATATCTCTGTCTAATTTATTCACAAAGGTAAAAATAGGCGTATCACGTAGACGGCAAACATCCATCAATTTGATGGTTCTTTCCTCCACACCTTTGCCGCCATCGACAACCATGAGGGCAGAGTCAACTGCTGTCAGCACCCTATAAGTGTCTTCGGAAAAATCTTCGTGGCCAGGCGTATCCAAGAGATTCACGATTCGTCCTTTATAGGGAAACTGCATCACCGACGAAGTCACCGAGATACCCCGTTGTTGCTCCATAGTCATCCAGTCCGAAGTGGCATGGCGGTCGGATTTCTTGCCCTTCACCGATCCTGCAATTTGAATCAGATTTCCGAACAGCAACAACTTCTCCGTGATAGTCGTCTTGCCCGCATCTGGATGCGAAATAATAGCCATAACGCGGCGGCGCCCTATTTCGTCGTTAAGTGAATCTATACCCATGCTGGTGATTGCCGTATTGAGACCGCGCAAGAAGGACTTCGCCCTACTCTGCGGCTGATTGCAGAAACATTGAGTGACTTGTGAAAACCGGCGCGATTATAGCAGTAGCAGACAATGGTAGGGAAACCATGGCCTGGGAAACTGCTGCCGACAGTCCAGCACGAAGCTGCAGCCTAGTAAAACCAAGAAGATTTAGTCTAGGGCCCCTAGGGCAAAGCAGTCGATTACTCTACAATACGCAGTAGATACTCAGATAAAAATAGATAAACGGAATAACAGATATGGATTTCACCCTATCCGACGAGCAGCTAGCCTTGCAGCAATCAGTGCGAAAGTTTGCGCAGCAGGAATTACCTGACATTGCTCGACAAATCGAAGAGAGTGACGAACCTGCAAGTATTGAGCTACGCCGGCGATTCGGTGAATTAGGCTATTTGGGGGTGAATCTCGATGAGCAATATGGCGGAGCCGGCATGAGTCATCTGGATGCCGTCATTGTACTGGAGGAAATCGCCAAGATTTCTATTGCCGTGGCTTTCCCTGTTTTTGAATCTTGCTTTGGCCCCTCACTGGCAATCGCTCATTTCGGTAGCGATGAAATGCGCAGCAGAATCCTACCAAGAGTCTGCGCAGGCGAGATTGTGGTTGCCGTGTCCATGTCAGAACCGAACGCGGGTTCTGCCCTGACCGATCTAAGCACGCAGGCAAGAGTAGAATCCAATCGTGTGGTACTGAATGGCAGCAAACGTTGGTGCTCAGGAGCTGGTCATTCGGAAGCCTATATCGTGTATTGTCGTATGGATGATATTCCGGGCGCCAAAGGCATTGGAGCCGTTCTGGTTGATAAAGACAGCGCTGGTTTTAGTTTTGGAAAACGCGATCACCATATGGGCTTTCGAGGCGTAGCTAGCGCCGATATGTATTTCGATAACGTGGAAGTACCTCTACAGAATGTCCTGGTTGCGGCCGGTGGCTTTGGCAAACTCATGGACGCTTTTGACCTGGAGCGATGTGGCAACACAACCATGTCCTTAGCCGTGGCGCAATCGGCATTCGACTATGTATTGGAGTACTGCCAAGTGCGGCAACAGTTCGGCAAATCTCTGATTGATTTCCAGGCTGTTCAACTACAGATTGCCGAGATGAAAATGAAATTAGAGGCATCGAGACTATTGCTCTATCGCGCGGTGGTAAATGCAGAGAAAGGTCTTCCATCAATAGCCGAAAGCTCAGTAGCCAAATGTTTCGCCAACGAGGCTGCCAGAGAGGTAACTGGCAAGGCAATGCAATTGATGGGAGGCTACGGTTATTCGAAGGAGTTCCCTCTGGAACAGAAATTAAGAGACGCTTGGGGTTGGGGCATTGCCGGTGGCGCCATAGATATCCAAAAGGTCAATATTGCGGCCTCACTGGTGGGCAGGCGATTTAATCAACGCGCCAAATAGTAGTCATACGATGTAATGTGCTTTTAATTAAAGACGGTGTAACCGCTAATGCAGTATGGCACCGTTTGGTTTAGCCTTGTCTTCGGCAAACTCAGGATGCAATATGTCGCCACGTTTGGCCAACAATAAATCATGACGACTTAGGCGGTCGTATTCATCTGTGGTGCAGACGTCAATATCATCCAATAGCACACATACAACATCGTCATCTTCGATATCTACCACTATGCAAGGCTTGAAGCCGATGATGGTATTAAGCGACGCCGAAGCGCCGATCTCGCAGCTGTGTACTGGATAGAAACCATCTGAGTCTTTGAGTAAACCATAAGAGGTAAATGCCACGCCAAATCCAGCAGCCGCAACAATATGGATAATATCGATGATATCCGGATCGGTGAGATCTATTCGAACAGTTTCTGAAATCATCTTCTTATTTGAAAGCTGCTTCTGATTCACCAGCTTCAGGAACAGGTTTATATCCTCCTGATTCCACTCCAGAGTCTCTTCCTTTTCTGAGCGGGTACTATCGGAAGACAGACTTAGAACACTTGTTTCGATGGTTAAGTCTTTGATTTCCGCTTCTGGAGGACAGGGAACTACCATGGAGACAGAGCAGTAACCCTCACTACTCTCGGCACTCAAACGCCACAAAAACGGTATTTCAGCGGTTAGCTCAATCATATCCTACGGGCTGTATTACTGGTAATGATGCAAACATAGCACATTCCATTGTTCGGCATCATCTCAATGTTGAACATCTTCGGCAAACTAACAGGCACTGAGTTCGCCCTACTCTGAAATAGACACTTAGCGCACACTGCTGAAATAATCTCCAATAAGCTTGCTTAAGCCATTGAGTGAGTTGGAAAATCCGAATAATTAACTGTAATAACTTTTTCCACAGAATCTGTGGATAAGTCAGTGCATAATTCCTGCAAAATTGCCGCAAGGCTCGAAATTACGCCCATATGACACAAATTGATCAATTTTTAGCCAATGAGTTAAACTTATAAATATCAATGACTTATGAGTTTTGGAAGCGACGATCTAAAATAAAACCTGCTTATTTTTAGCGTTTTGTGAGAAGAGCTTCATTTTTGTGCATAAATTATCGAACTAAACGCATTTTTCTATTTTTCAATAATTCTTTATCACTGTTTTTATTGAAGTTTTTTAACCTATAATACCATTCGTTCACAAAGCATATTTACGTAACCGAATAACAATGATAATAAAGAATCGAACTAGCTTGCTGCTACTTAGTAGTCTTATCTTGACCGCGACAATAGTCATACTAAGCTGGAGAATCGCTCGCGTAAATCAGCTCGATAGTGCAAGCCAGGAACTGGCGATTTCCGCCGCTGAAACCGCTTTTTCCTCCGATTACCCGAGGGTGCTAATAGAGAGTTCTCACCAAAGCTATAGAGACAGATATCCCAGCGAATATCTAATTCGCTACCTGGGCACGGTACAACGCATTATGGGGCCACTCAATTCCCTGACGGCAATTCGAGGATCATCAAACATCCCGCTCATACCTCTTAGCCAAGCTGCTGCTGCGAGCTATGAGATAGATCTCAGTTTCAGCAACGACGATGCACTGCTGCAGATCGAAATGGTGTTCGAAGACAATAGATGGCTAATCACCAATTTCGACCTATTCTCGGACTTGCTCGCTAATTGATTGCTAGTTGCTAATTAACGCACAGTCGATACACCGAAGGTACCAGGATGGTCGCGCAAACCAATGCCAGCAGAACATCTCGGTCCAGATGGTATTGAATCAATGTTGCGTCAGGCAAATTGATGGCAAATACTCCTGCCAAAACCAGCACCAACATCAGCACATTTTTACTTAGTAGAACTGCGGCTACCAAGAATGCAATTGAGAAGACTACAATGTAGTTATTCTCCAAGCCTAAACGAGTCAGGATCGCATTCGATATCGCTATTCCCAAGGTAATGAAAACTACTGCACAATAAACAAGCGGCTTAATTAACTGCTTTTGTCGTTCCATAGTAACACCTCTAAAGCCACTAACTTTCAGTGGGCTTAGGAATCACTATAGATCAACAGAGGTCATACGGGGTGAGTAAAGATAAGGAGTATGAACTGGTTCATATCCAAGATGTGCGCCAAGCATCACTTTATTCTTAGCAATTATAATTACCGCAAATGGCAGGACAATAAATCAGTAATATCCCATTATTTTCACGGGTTTTATCAAGCTAACTAATTGCCAAGGGGTTCACACTAATGAGGGAGGCTTGGAACCTGCAACAATACTTACTCACCAACCACGCGCAGCAATTGCTGGTAATCACTTAGACCCATAAATATCTTTTCGATGCCGTCTTGCTTCATGGTTTGCATGCCATCTTTAGCGGCTTGTGCACGTATGGTGTCGAGTTCAGCCTTCTTGTAGATCATGGCCTGCAATTCATTGGTACCCAGCAATAATTCATGAATACCGGTTCTTCCCTTATAACCGGTGCCCCCACAATCATCACAACCTATGGGGCCTTGTAACTCAATATTATCCATATCGTATTCCAACTCCTGGAAGTCCTCGCGACCATAGGCGTCAATTAAGTGATCGAGCTCCTTCCTATCGGGCTTGTAAGGTTGTTTGCACTTTCCACATAAGGTACGCATCAAGCGTTGCGCCAGCACACCCAATAATGCGTCAGAGAAGTTAACCGGATCTAATCCCAGATCGAGAAGTCGAGTAATAGTTTCAGGTGCCGAGTTGGTGTGCAAAGTTGATAATACCAAGTGACCCGTTAAAGAGGCTTCAACACCGATACTGGCGGTTTCATGGTCACGCATCTCACCAATCAGAATCACATCTGGATCAGCACGCAGGAATGCCCGCATTGCCGTAGCAAAAGTAAAGTCAATTTTTGGCAGCATTTGCACCTGCTGCAAACCAGGTTGCGTGATCTCCACAGGGTCTTCCGCAGTCCAAATTTTACGATCAGGTTTATTAATATGCCCTAAAACGGCGTGCAAGGTCGTAGTTTTACCAGAACCGGTTGGACCCACCACCAGGAACAAGCCATGTGGATGGGTAGATATTTCAATTATCTTTTCGTGGTTTTTCTTACTCAGGTTTAATTTGTCCAGTGGCATCGCGCTGCCAGCTGCAAGGATACGCAGCACAGCACTCTCGCCTTGCACCGTTGGCACCGTAGCCACACGCAATTCAAGCCGCTTACCACGAATTTTGAGCTTACACTTTCCATCTTGCGGTAAGCGCCGTTCAGCTATATTAAGCCGAGAGATTACTTTGATACGCGCTATAAGTGCTGCGCAATGCTCCTTGGGTACTCTCAATAATTCACGGCATATGCCGTCGACGCGAATTCTTACGCCGCCTGGAGAGTCGTCTTTGCCTGGCTCGATGTGAATATCGGAGGCACCCAATCGATCAGATTCTGTAATGATTCGGTTAACCAATTGAATAATTCCCGATGTAGCTGCAAGACCTTCGTCTTCATCGTCTTCATCGCCACCATCTATTTCTACACCAGCCTGGTCACCCAATGTATCGAATACATCATCGAAGCCTGCTTCCATGTCTGCATCTGCATCGCCACGCAAAAACTGCAAAATATGTTCAGGCAAGCCTACGCGGAATACATAGTTCCTGGCATTCACTACACCCTGAATTTCCATGATGCGTTGATAGTCAGAAGGATCATCAATGAGAATTACGGCTTCTTCTTTGTTTCCAGCTACCGGTAACCAAAGATTGCTGCGTAAATAACTGACGCCGATATTTTCCAGTAAATCAACCGGCAACTCATGCTCAGAGTCATATTTCATATAAGGAACGCGATAATAATGCTCCAGGGACTTACCGATGCTATCCGCTTCTATATTGAATTCTTCCATCAGGCTACGGGTGACAGAACCTCCGTAAAGTGAGACGTTGTTCTGTAATTCAGCAAGTTCTACTCCGGTTATTTTGCTTTTCTGAACCAGGTAATCGTAAGGGCCTTGAGTACTTTGTAATGAGGAGCGGAACTGTTTAGCCAACATCTGACTAACCATCATGGCGTGTTTCAAATCCGCTTTAGTGAATTCCCTATCGCCTTCAAAGTTTATTAACTGCATTACACCCAGCAAGATTTCATCTTTTATAGGCACGATGATCATGGATTTAACATTCCAACCCTTAGCTTCGCTAAATCGTTTATCGAATTGTAGTCTCGGGTGGATGTCGATTAGTTCTTCGCTATTCAATACATTTTTTATAACCAATGCTCTTTGGCTAAGAGCGACATAGCCGGCAAGAGATGTAGGGCTAAAAGGCACCCTAATCTCGATAGAATCATCATCATCCGGATCTCCGCCCTTGAAACTGGCTAAAATTTCCTTACCGTTGTCCACACTCTGGTAAATAGTGAAGAGTTTTACACCCAGCAAGCTAAGCAAGTCTTGCTCGACTTCCTTCATCGCAGATTTTAGTTTCTTGCTGTATTTGAGGCGCTGGTAAATCTTTGACAAACTGGTGACAAATTCGTCCTGCTGCTCCACTACCGGAGTGGGGGGTGTTTCAATTTCCACGTCTGTACTGGCTGTCTCTGTCATTGGTTTTCAGTTGTTTTGTTACTCAGCTGCGATTTAGCGATCTGTTCAGCGAAACTACCTGGACCGGTCTTAGTCCGCTAGTTATCTAATTAACTCAGATTTTGCAATATTTCCTATTCAAACCCGCGTAATACGCGGTATTGGCCGATAAAAGGAGGATATCATGCTCCTTTATTTGGCCAAAATTCGAAAACACTTCAAAATGCCAGCAATTTCAATCAGTTTCAACAGATTTCTTCTCTTATTGCTGGTCCAGATGTCAGTAATTCCGGCAGCTTTCAGCCAACTGCCGCAGCTTAGTCCAGATCAGATGAGGTGGCTAGGTGAGCGCGTCTTTGAAAATGAGTGCAAGCAAAAATTTGAATGCCTCACCAGCTGGAACTCAGGCGAAGACTTTCCATCATTAGGCATAGGGCATTTCATTTGGTTTAGGCAGGGGCAGATTGAACCATTTGAGGAGACCTTTCCTGCCTTGCTCGAACACTACCGCGAGTCTGCTTATAGCTTACCCCGGTGGTTGGGCAACATGGAAAGCCCAGACTCACCATGGCTAAATCGAGAACATTTTATGGCAGAAAATAATAGCCCAAGAATGCAAGAACTACGGCAATTCTTGGCCTCCACGACGGAGCTGCAAATTGAGTTTATTGCTAAGCGTTTAAGTCAATCCACCGAAACCATGTTCAACCAGTTAGACAAAGAAACTAGAACAGCGGTGGAATCCAGCTTCTACAAGATTGCAAATACACAGATACCCTATGGAGTGTATGCACTCATAGATTATGTGCATTTCAAAGGAACCGGAACAGTCCCTTCGGAGCGCTACCAGGGGCAAGGTTGGGGCTTGCTACAGGTGCTTCTTGAACTTCAGCACAGCGAATCCGAATTAACAAACTTTGTTGCCGCTGCCACCACCGTACTGCAGCGACGAGTTGCCAACGCCCCGCCCCATCGGCGTGAAGAACGCTGGATAATTGGCTGGCAAAATAGGCTACAAAGTTATATTCCAAGACCTTGATCGCATAAATCTGACGTCGCTTATTACTAGGGACCCTCTGCTTAACTCCAAACTGCCTCTGGCTTTTGGCTTGTTCCGAGGTTGAGGCGTCTTTTTGAAGGCATGCGTCGGCCTGTCGAGAACAGACAACAAAAAGATCGGGGCAAGCCGGTGCTCCGAAGGACGCGGCCTGAAGCGCCCATCTTCGTCGTTGCCGCTCTTGCTAAGGAAGTGACTATTAGCGGCAAACGGCGTCTAGAATCTGTACGCTTCAGGTCACACAGAGGTGATTTGGAGTTAAGCAGAGGGTCCCTAGACTAAAGACGCTGAAAGCTTTACCCTTTGCCATCTACTGTATTCCTATTGAACAAGGCATCCGTTCATTCAACTCTCAGTATCTATTCTGCTAACTAACGAAAAACAAATATGTCTTTTGAACGTCAAAACATTGAGAAGATGCAGGGCTATGCTCCCGGCGAACAAACCGGCTCAGCGGCTACCATTAAACTCAATACCAATGAGAATCCCTATCCGCCTAGTCCAGAGGTTGCCAATGCTCTGCAATCCATAGACATCGGCTCACTGCGTCGTTATCCATCACCAATGGCGGATTCGTTCCGACAAGCAGCCAGTCGGCTGCACAATATTTCCGCGGATCAAATTATACCGACTAATGGCAGTGACGAATTGTTGCGCCTGGTTCTTACTACATTTGTTGAGCCCAGCGATACCATTGCCGTCTGTAAACCTAGTTATTCACTCTACCCTGTTTTGGCAGAGATCCAAGGATGCCAACTCGCTGAAATCTTGTTGAATGACGATTGGACGATGCCAGAGGACTTTTCCGAACAACTGCAAAAATCGGCCGCAAAATTACTGATGCTTGTGAACCCACAAGCTCCAACGGGCGGACTACTCTCCACCGCTTACCTCGCAGAGATCGCTGGAAAATTTTCTGGTCTGATCCTGATTGATGAGGCGTATGTCGATTTTGTCGACCCAGAACTTGAATACAATTCTATTCCCCTACTCAAATCTCATGAAAATATTATTATTCTACGAACATTGAGTAAGGCCTACTCGTTGGCAGGACTGCGCTTCGGCTATGGCATTGCCGCCAGAGCATTGATAGACCCTATGATGTTCAAGACAAGAGACAGTTACAACACCGATCAAATCTCACAAATTCTCGCGACCGCCGCATTGAATTCTTTTCAATATGCTGAACAAACTTGTGCGCGGATTCGAAAAGACAGAGAAGTGTTAGCCAAGCAACTTAGCGAGTTAGGTTTTTCGCCAGCGCCTAGTCAAAGCAATTTTCTATTATGCGGAGTCCCTGAATCAATCGACGCAACAAAGCTGTATCAGCAGCTCAAACAACGAAATATTCTGGTCCGTTATTTCGATCAGGACAGACTTCGAGACAAGCTACGTATATCGATAGGTACAGAGTCAGAGAATTCAGTGCTCATCGCTGCGATTAGAGATATTCTTGGTCAGTAATTGCTCATAAATATACAGCCAGAAACCCTCTGCAGTAATTCTTCCACTAGCGTGCTGGAGTCCATCGGCGTACAGAGTTACTCTAGAATCTGCATATCAAGAGGCACTCATCATGCCAGAAACCAATCGGAACGCGACTAGTCAACGAATCCATTATTGCCCTAGATGCAAAAAAACCTTGCGGCGAATAGAGGGGAAAATGGGACCTTTTTGGGGCTGCACGGGCTTTCCTGAGTGCAGAACATCTTTCAACGATGTGGGGGGCAAACCCTCGGGGGATGTTGACGAACATTATCGCTGTCCACTGTGTACGCGGCGCCTGGTAAGAGCTGATAAAGAAAAAGGAGATTATTGGTTTTGCAGCGGCTACTCAAAGGGTTGTAAAGTGACGCTAGCAGACATTGATGGGGTGCCTGAGGCTGCCTATCAGTGCCAAAAATGTAAGCACTTGCTAGTAAAACGCAACGGTAAGAACGGCGTATTCTGGGGTTGTAGTGAATATCCCAGCTGCACAGCCAGTTATCGAGATAAGAACAATAGGCCAATATTTTGATCTTTTCACTACTAAAGATACGTAAGAACACTGGCGCCGTATTAGTCGGTATTGCCGTCGGTATGGCCTGTGTATGGGCAGTAGCTTCCTGGCAAAATCTGTCAGCGTCAGACTTGTTGAATATACTTCTGGGCAGCATTTTATTCTTAGGCGGCATCATGTTAGCTGCTCTATTTCTGGTTGTGCTTTTCACCGTCTTGAGAAAGTTATTACAGCGCCTTAGTGGACCCGAGAACTAGGGACCCTCTGATTAACTCCAAACTGCCTCTGGCATTTAGAGTTAATCAGAGGGTCCCTAATAATCTGGCAGATCATGGCAGGGGTAACTCTCGTGACATTATAAGTGCGTCTTCCCGACCACCTGTCCCGGGATAGTAGTTCTTCCGTTCACCTATCTGTACAAATCCCATAGACCGATATAACAGTATTGCTCCCTGGTTCGATTGGCGTACCTCCAAAAAACAAATTTCAGCATCTTGTTTAAAGGCCCGATCGAGTAATATCTTAAATAGTTTCCTGCCGTAGCCATGTCGTTGGTACTCAGGCCTTACACACAAGGTCAACAGATGGCATTCACCGATGGCCACAGACATCACTCCATGAGCAACAATTTTCTGTTTATTCGCCAGAACCCAACATTGGTATCCGGCCCGTAAACAATCAACGAAAATACGTTTGGTCCAAGGATGAACATAGGCCGCGGCCTCGTTCTGTGCGACCAGTTCGATATCACTGGAACGCATAGTTCGCGCAAAAAAGTTAATATTTGGATGAGTTTCTATCAGCATAGATAAGCTATTTAGGTTAGGGAGCCTCTGAACCCTAATTCAATATGGCGATTCGTTTTCTAAGTGCTTGCAACTGCTGCCATACCTCTCTTTTCAGTGTGGGAACTGCCAAAATTGAATGCAAACTACGCGTCACTGTAACGAAATAACCTTTGTCACTTTCGAAGTCTCGATGTGGTTCGAGATGATCTTGCGTCAGCAAAAGATTCTCTATCTGCCCTGCAAACACCAATAAATTGGAGAAGCCGTCTGTTTCATGACGCATCTGTAGAAAACCAGACAGAGCCTTGCCTGCTTCAATGGCAGGTGCATTCTTCATGGAATAACCGGTGGCCAGTGGCCATGAAAAAACCTCGCTTTGTAAATTAGTTGCTTCGTCATCCTGACCCAATGCCTTCAGAATCGCCTTCATAAGTACTAGTGATTGCTTCTTCGACTGATCCGATCCCTGATGTGGCACTTCATCAATAACAGCAAGTTTCTCGTTAATCCTGAAATACAGGAGATCGAATCGCAGCTCTGTATGCAGATCGGCAGCGGCTATTGCCTGTGTCGTTGCAACTGAATCCGTCGGATCAGCTCTAGCGCCCGATATTGCGACAGACTGCGCAGGCGTAGAATCGACTTTCGCAGCAGTGGCAGCTTCGTTTGGTCGAATCGGTGAAACTGACGCTGTTCTATTGGAATCCGCGAGTGATCTTGACCATTTCACTGCTTTCGAGGTGTTGCTTCTTGTTGTCGCTTCTTGCAGCAAGGGGTTGGCGCTATTCTCCACCGCAATATCATAAGCTGGCGAAGACTTTGCCCCTTTCAGATTCATTCTGGGAAAATATGTCTGGATATCCATCGCCTGCAGATAGGCTTGTCTTTTGAGTTCATTCATTGTGATGTGCTGACAGCTAAAAAATCTATGGCCAAATATACTAGCTTGCTAGTGACACAACAATACAAACTGATTTCATATTGAGCCAAATTCGAGAATCGGCATAGCAATTGAAGTGGAACCCTATTCGTGATTGAATCCGCCTTCGTTGCTCTGGAGGTAGTCCCATGAAAGCTATTGTCTGTCAGTCCTACGGCCCACCAGAAAATCTGGTTTTAGAAGAAATAGATGATCCTGTTGCCGGTGAAAATGAAGCTGTTGTTGAAGTATATTCCGCGTCACTTAATTTTCCAGATGGCTTGCAAATTCAAGGAAAATACCAATTCCAACCGCCTATGCCCTTCACTCCCGGCTCAGAAGTTGGAGGGGTTATTAAATCTGTAGGCCCTAACATAAAAGGTTTTGCAGTAGGCGATCGAGTAATGGCTACACCGGGCATTGGTGGATTGGCAGAACAGGTAGTTGTTAAATCCGATGGCCTGCGCAAGATTCCAGATAGCATGGATTTCAAAACTGCCGCCGGTTTCGCCATGATCTACACCACCTCCTATTATGCATTGAAGCAGCGTGCCCAATTGAAGCCGGGCGAAACCTTATTAGTTCTGGGTGCCAGTGGTGGTGTAGGACTGGCTGCGGTTGAGCTAGGCAAACTCATGGGAGCCAGAGTAATAGCTGCTGCTAGCTCGGATGAAAAACTTGAGTTTGTGAACCGACTACAACCCGATGCACTACTCAATTACGGTGATGGCGACCTCAAAGAAAAGGTTAAAGAACTCACCGATGGCAAGGGAGCCGATGTTATCTATGATCCCGTTGGCGGCGATTTATTCGATCAGAGCTGCCGCTGCATAAACTGGAATGGAAGGCTTCTGGTGGTGGGCTTCACTAGCGGTCGCATACCTGAATACAAGGCAAATCTAGCCTTATTGAAAGGCTCCTCGATGGTAGGTGTGTTTTTAGGTCGATTCAGAAAAGAAGAACCCAATGAATACGAGAAGAATTTTGCTGAACTATTACAGATGTACGATGAGGGAAAACTGCAGCCGATAATCACCGAATCGTTTCCGATGACTGACTTTGTCGACGCCTTCAATGTGTTTACCCAGCGTAAAGTGATGGGCAAGGTTACATTGGAAATCCGTAAACAGTGATCTGCAAAGAAGAATTGAAAATATGTTAACGGAAGCACAACTACGAGAAGATTTAGCGAAGCTCAAAACCATTGCTGCCGCACACAAGGCACCGGGCGCTGCTCTGGAAACCGAAACTGTTACCATCGATGGTTTGCAGCTTGATGTTTTCAGCCATGTTCCCTGCAATCTGGGAGATCTTTATAAGCTTGGACTTGAGGCAAGCGAACAAACTTTCTTAGTCTACCAGGATGAGCGATTCAGCTTCGCCGAGACCTGGGGTCTGGCGCTGCGCATGGCCAGAGTTTTAAAGGAAAATTACGATATCCAACTGGGCGATCGCGTGGCCATCTGTGCACGAAATTCTCCCCAGTGGTGCATCGCCTATATGGCTACCACGCTAGTAGGGGCGGTGGCCGTACCCATGAATTCTTGGTGGAAAAGCCGAGAATTAAAATTCGGGCTTAGTGATAGTGACAGCAAGTTAATTTTTCTGGACCCCGCTCGCCTGGACCTGGTACTTCCTTTTATAAACGAGCTGGATGTGCAGTTGGTACTAATCAAGCCGGAATCGGAATCGAACTTCCCTGAATTCTATGAACTCGCCAAGTCGGCAGAGCCATTGACAGCTGCAGAACTGGATGAAATTCAGGTGCTGCCGGAAGACAATGCATCAATTATGTATACTTCGGGGTCTACAGGCATGCCCAAGGGAGTGCTTTCGACCCACCGCAATATTATCAATGCACTTTATACCTGGAAATTCGTCAAAGAGATCAACGAAATACTTAGACCGGAACTAGTAGACGATTACTCAGAATTTCCACCGGCCCTACTCGCCAATGTTCCCCTGTTTCATGTTACCGGCAGCCATGCACAGTTTTTGGCTAGCTTCATCTACCAACGCAAGTTTGTGATGATGTATAAATGGAACGCGGAGGTCGCATTAAAGCTGATCGAGCAGGAAAAGATTTCTGTTTTCCATGGTGTGCCCACCATGGCCTGGGAAATCATGCAGTCTCCTAATTTTGACACCACGGACTTGAGTAGCGTGCGCACAGTCGCTAGCGGTGGGGCCCCGCGGCCGCCAGAACACCTCCATATGATAATGCAAAAATTTCCAGGCAAGGCGATTCCTGGACTGGGCTATGGCCTTACCGAGACTAACGCAATTGGCGCCATAATCTCAGGCAAATTCTATGCGAGCAAGCCCAACAGCACGGGCAGACCCACTCCTCCGGTCACCAGCGTTAAAATTGTCGATGAACAAGGTAATACCTTGGATAACGGTGAGGTCGGAGAAATTTGTATTAAGGGAGCTACCATCATGAAGGGCTATTGGAACAATCCGCAAGCCACTGCCGAAGTGATCAAGGACGGCTGGTTTCACAGCGGTGATATTGGCATGTTAGACGAATTGGGATTTTTGATAATTCTGGATCGGGCCAAGGACATCGTCATTCGTGGTGGCGAAAACATTGGATGTGCCGAAGTGGAGTACGCGATTAGTGAACACCCAGCGGTAAGTGAAGTGTCTGTCTATGGCATACCTGACGAGCGTCTGGGCGAGATGCTTTGCGCATCGATAATGCTGCAATCGGAAACCAAGTTAACTAGCAATGAACTCAGTGAATTTCTTAGCTCTCGTATAGCCGCATTCAAGATTCCACAGCGAGTATTCTTTCAATATGTGCAACTACCCCGAATCGCGACGGGCAAAATAGCGAAGAAGGAATTGCGCCTTAAAACCATAGAATTATTGACCACAGAAGCATAAGCTCCTCCCCCCCTATCCCTGCTCTCCAAAAGGCGCTGCCAATAAGGTGTCTAGCCCTACCCAATTTGTGAAAATATTTTTTGCTTTTTTGTGTAATTTTATTGAAGATTCGCGTCTGAACTAACGATAAGTTTTACATGAGCTTCTGGCTCACAGAGACGACCATGTTTACTCGACCCAGTGAGAATCGCCATGAAAGAAACACAATGGGATGACTCAGTCGAAGACTCCAAGGAGTTCTTCGATGCAAGCATAATTTTACCCGATGAAGATATTGAGGATGGGGGTCAGGATGAGGACGAGCCAACAAAGGCAGCCTGCTCCAAGACTCATATTACGGAGCTGCGCCGACGTATCGAAGAACGCATAGACAGCAAGCGCATCGAGCACGAATTCGACTATGATGACTTGGATGACTTGGATGACTTGCTCGATAGCATGAGCTAATTCCCGTACAGCGGACCGCTTCCAGTCTGGTCTGAAGTGGCTTTTTACTGCCGATTACCGTTTGCAGTGACAATGCATATCACATATTTCGTGATATTTCCTGTCCTGTAATATCCTCAAAAAAGCTCTATCCAGTGACTGACATAGTTAGTATGATTGAGCGCTTGTCTGATTAGAAAAACCAAAAATGACCTATTGTGTAGCAGTATCAGTGGACGCGGGCATGGTGTTTTGCTCCGACTCTCTCACCAATGCCGGCATCGACCAAGTATCCACCTACAGTAAAATGTTCCGTTTTGGCATAGACGACGAACGCCAGTTTGTCATTCTTAGCGCTGGCAATCTGGCCACCAGTCAAGCCACTATTGCCAAGGTCAAAACCGACATCAAACAGCAAGCCGAAATTAACCTACTAAATATGGACAGCGTTGAGGAAGCCGCCGACTATTTGGGCGACATCTCACGCGAGCAGCAAGAAAAGCGCACCATAGAAGGAAAGAAATTTGAAGCCAGTTTTATAATTGGCGGCCAGATCGGCAGTGCCAAGCATGAGATAATCCTGGTTTATCCTGAAGGCAATCACATAACCACATCCAAGGATACGCCTTATCTACAGATTGGCGAGAGCAAGTATGGCAAGCCTATATTGGACCGTATCCTTGCGCCGGGTCTTGATCTCGACACCTGTGCTATGTGTGCACTGGTGTCCATGGATTCGACCCTGCGCAGCAATCTCAGCGTAGGCCCCCCGATTGAGACACTCATCTATAACACCGGTACTTTGACAGCCATCAATTATCATAGATTCGAAGAAGACAGCGACTTCTTGCGAGACTTAAAAAAATCTTGGGACAAGCTATTGAAGAATGCGTTCTTACAAATGCCGCCGATAACCTGGGCGACTAACTGGGATAGATCAAGCCGTGAACGAAGCGGAGCTTCTTAAGCGTTAAGTCAGAAAGTACAAATGGGTAAGCATCTTCCAGACCCATACTCCTGTTCAAAGAATTCAATAATAAACTTAGTTCCGACCACTTAACCAGCGTTTTATCGATATCGTCGAACTGCGCCGAGCTTTGCCGCACCCTGTATTGATTCGCCGTCTCCAGAGTATCAATCATATGCAGATAATGGGCCCAGACTTCGGCCCAGTCTTCCCAGGGATGAGACTGCGCATAATGACTAATCATATTTGGGTCATGGGGCGTTACAAAATTATTCTTGTAATATTCTTTTAATGCAGTGCCGTAGTCAACGGTTTCGTCACCAAACAATTCTCTAAATTGATGCCTTAGTTCTTCGGTATTGATTAACTTGAAGAAGTAATAATGTCCACTTTCATGGCGAAAATGCCCGAGCAAGGTTCGATAAAGCTGCTTCGTATATTGCCTGGCTATCTCTCGCTTTACGCGATCCGCCTCAGCAATATTAATAGTTATCATGCCGTCGTCATGGCCGGTATATACGTGCTCCTCCATTACCTCCGGATTGGTACGCCGGTCTTCCATGAACTTAAACGCTAATCCCGTGGGGTCGATATGCTTCCCCACCACGGGTAAGTTGAGACTAAGCAGGGAATAGATAAGCCTGCGCTTTGCATACTCCAAACTTTTCCACCAGGCTCTTCGAGTCGGCTCTAATAGATTAGGAATGGTGTGATTAAGCTCGCAAGAGAGACAATAATCAGACAAGGGACTGCTGACTAACCAATTGCATACATCGTATTCAATCGCATTCTTACAACGCCTCAGGGAAATGTTGTTTGCCGTGATTTGTGCATCGTTAGAATCAGCGTCATCTTGCAGCTGAACCATGTTCATGGTGCCTGGATCAAAGCCTACAGAATAGCCGCAGCTCAAACACTTAGTATTCTCAAAGAAGAGTACCTGACCGCAATTGCATTTAAAGTTTTTCATTTACTTGTGGGGAAGAAACCAGGTGTCAGCGATAGTATGGTGGATAGAAGCTATTTCAACTTGCAGATTGTCCAGATATTGAAACAAGCCATCGTTAAGCAGCTTACTAATATCGCCCTTCTGAATTATTCGCAGAGTTTTATCTACCTGTTTCGCTACTTGAGTATTCTTAGGCAATTTCCTCAACACATGGGAAATTGTGGTAAGTGCATGAGTCGCTGCACGTGGAAAATCGTCATCTTGAAGTAAAAACTTAACAACGTCCTCGCCATTAACTCTATGCTTAACATGCTGCCTATACATCTGATAGGCAGTTAAGGATCGCAGTATATTCATCCAGAGAGTGTTCTCGTAAGGCTCTCTGGATTCGGGGAAATCCATTCCAGAGCTTAGATCGGGCAGCAAGTTTCCAGAACCCACATCAATTATACGAGTCGCCATGTCGGCCCGTTCTAGCGACCTGCCAATACGCACAAAACTATAGGCTGCACCACGACTCATGCTACCCGCCATCAGACCGGATATTTCCTGGCAACTGGATATGATCTCTTCTAGAAAGCGGTGACGATGTCCACCAGAAACCCCCGCCGCGGCATTGTCGGCGGCGTAGTGACAGAGATTATTTATCTGCTCAAAAGCTTCCAGGGGCATAATCTCTCGAGTAGTCCTGGCGTTTTCTCTGGTACTCGCCAAAGTATTCAATAAGGAACTGCCATTGTTATCGAGCATTAGGAAGCGCATTACATTGCGCTCGTTTGCCTGTTTATATTTTGCGTCGAATGCCTGATCGGTGCCGGTAATTTCTACCAGTGACCTCCATCCGAGTTTTGTACCTGAGGGTAAATCCAGCAATAGCGTTGAAAACACATTTAACAGGCGCGCAGTATTCTCTGCCCGTTCCAGATATCGTGCCTGCCAGTAGATTCGTTCAGCAACCCGTGAAAGCATGGTTCTTACTAATCTCCTACTATCCAGGTGTCTTTACTTCCGCCACCCTGAGATGAATTAACGATATAGGACCCTTTCACCATGGCCACTCGCGTGAGACCACCAGCCGTTACATAGGTTTTATCGGCCTGCAAAATAAATGGACGCAGATCAACATGCCTCGGCTCCACTATCCTGTCACCTAGAATAGGTACGGTGGAGAGCGATATCAAAGGCTGTGCCATATAATTTCTTGGATCAGATTTAATTCTGTTGGCGAAATCCGCGAGTTCGCGCTTGCTGGCCTGTGGCCCGATTAACATACCGTAGCCCCCGGATTCATTTGCAGGCTTAATCACCAGCTTATCCAGGTTCTGCAATACATGCTGCCGTTGTACTTTGTCGATACAGAGAAAACTCTCCACGTTCGGTAAGAGAGGATCTTCGCCCAGATAGTATTTGATCATCTGTGGAACATAGGTATAAATAATTTTATCGTCAGCTACACCTGCGCCTGGCGCATTGGCCAAGGCCACATTTCCCTTCACCCAGGATTTAAACAGACCTGGCACTCCCAGAGTCGAATCTTTTCTAAAAACTGCCGGATCCAGAAACAAATCATCTATTCGTCGATAAATCACATCTACCTGCGACAAACCATCGATGGTGCGCATGAAGACTTTATCTTTTTCAACTACGAGGTCACCGCCCTCCACCAACTCAGCACCCATACGCTGAGCAAGAAAAGAATGTTCAAAATAAGCGGAGTTATAAACTCCAGGGGTCAACACCACCACTTCAGGGTAATCCGATCGCCGCGGTGAGATAGCGGCGAGAGTATCAAACAATTGAGCTGGGTATTCCGTGATAGGACGAATCTTGTGATTTTGGAAAAGCTCGGGAAATACTCTTTTTGTAACCCGGCGATTCTCCAACATGTATGAAACACCAGAAGGCACTCGAAGATTATCTTCTAATACATAAAACTGCCCGTCACCACCTTTGATCAAGTCTGAGCCACAAATATGTGCCCACACACCAAATCGAGGATTAATGCCCATGCATTGTTTGCGAAAATTTGTTGAGTTGACTACCAACTCTTTCGGGATCAACTTATCTTTAAATATTTTCTGGTCGTTATAGCAATCGTTAATAAAGCAATTCAGTGCGCGAAGGCGTTGTTGCAAACCTAAACTGGTGTGATCCCATTCTTTCTCGGCAATAATGCGAGGAATGATGTCGAATGGCCATTCCCTATCTATATTTCCCGCATCACTGTACACGGTAAACGAAATACCCATGGTCTTAATTGCAAGTTCGGCTGCTCTTTTTTTCTCTTGCAACTCATCATGAGTAAGAGAACGTAGGTAGCTGGTTAAGCGGCGTGCCGGCTTTCGGGCATAGCCTGGAGAGCTAATGATCTCATCGAAAAAACCTCCAGAATTATAAGTCTTCCAGTTGACGCGCATACAAATCGCTCGAGCAGTAGTGGTGCGAAAAAATTGAACCCATAAGTTAGAGCATAATGGAATTACTAGCAAATCTACTCAGGGTGCGCAGATCGAACAGTTTAGCTATAGTGGCCAAACAATTAGCAATAAAGGCAAGGCCACCGCAACAATTACAATTTCCAATGGAAGTCCCATGCGCCAATAGTCTCCGAATTTATATCCACCTGGCCCCATTATCAGCGCGTTGTTCTGATGACCTATAGGCGTGAGAAAGGCGCATGATGCTCCCACCGCAACCGCCATCAGGAAGGCATCAGGGTTTAGCTGCAAGGAAATTGCAATATTAAAAGCGATAGGGGCCATCAGGATAGCTGTTGCCGCGTTGTTTAAAACATCGGAAACCGACATGGTAATTATTAAAATCATGGCGATTAGGAATACTGGTGACATATCACCTGCGACGGAGAGAATGCCGCTCACTAACAAGGTAGTCGTGCCGGTCGTCTCCAAGGCACCTCCCAGAGGAATCATCGCTCCGAGCAATACCACAACCGCCCAATCAACGCCGTCGTAGAACTCCCTGACCGGCACAATATTGAGCAATACCATAACTACCGTAGCCATTCCCAGAGCAAGTTGAATACTAATTAGCCCACTTGCCGCTGCGGTGATCGCCAGAATAAAAGTCGCTAAGGCGGGCACCGCCTTTTTATTTCTACCCAAACCTAAGACACGATTAGCAAGCGGATAACAATTCAACTTGATAATGGCTTCCTGAATCTCGTCCTCAGGACCATGAAGCAGCAACACATCACCAACCTGAAACTTAAAATCGCGCAGCCGCTCGCGGTGAGGAGTTCCAGATCTGGAAGCGGCCAATAGATTGACGGAATACTTTCGATTAAATCTTATCTGGCTGGGGGTCCGACCTACGATTGGTGAGTTAGGGGTCACCACTACCTCTGCCGCCCGCGAATCTTCGTCATGCAAAATTCCTCGCTGCGCATTTTCTGCAGACACCAATTGCAGCTTATGTAAATTTGCAAACTGCTCAACGTCATCGTGAGAACCTTGCACCATAAGCAGGTCATTTGCGACGACTAATTGGCGTCTATACACCAGCGGTATTTTTTCCCTGCGGTGGACCATCGATATTAGAACGAGTTTTTGTTCAGCTAAACTGTCCTGAAGTACTCCGGCTTTTTTGCCTGCGAATATAGATTCGTCAGTTACTTTTAATTCGAACAGATACTTTTCTACATTGAATAATTCTAAGCCAGTTGTTTGTTTACGCACCTTCACCAACTTCCAGCCTATTAACAACATGAACAAGATTCCGCACACCGCAATACCACCACCAACAGGTGCAAAATCAAACATAGTAAAGGATTCACCAGTCATTTCCTGTCGGTAACTGGCAATCAGGATATTTGGAGGTGTGCCTATCAGAGTTACCAAGCCACCCAGAATGGAACCAAACGACAAGGGCATTAATACTGTGGCAGGGGAGCGACCCGCCTTGCTTGTTGATTGAATGGCAATGGGCATCAGTAAGGCAAGGGCCCCAACATTATTCATAAACATTGATAGAAAAGCCGCGAGAAAGGTTAGTACTGCAATATGCAGGTAAGGAGTTCCGGAAATAGGCTCTATAGCTTCTGTTATGAATTCAACTGCTCCAGACTTGGTTAATCCGAAGCTGACGATTAACACCATTACGACTGTTATTGTCGCGGGGTTTCCGAAACCTGTGAATAATTCCGTTTGCGGAATAATTCCAAATAGGCTCGCCGTAAACAAGGCCCCAAGAGCAACAATATCGTATCTCCAGCGACCCCAAACCAATAACACTAACAAGGCCGATAGTATTAGAAGAAGAATACTCTGATCGGTATTCATTATCCTTTCACCGGATTAGACAATTGCAAATTCCAAAACCTCAATACCTTCAATTGATGCGCTTAATCTATCACCTGCCACAACTGCAGCGACACCGGATGGAGTGCCAGTGTAAATCAGATCTCCGGCCTTGAGCTCGAAGAACTTGGAAAGTTCGCTAATTATTTCTGGTACTGACCAGATCATTTGGTTGATGTTTGCATTCTGTCTAATTTCACCGTTCACCCGCAGGCAAATTTGCGCATCGGTCAATTTACCCAAAACTTCCCTAGCTACGATGGCTGAAATTGGCGCCGATTGATCGAAGCCCTTTGCCGCATCCCAGGGTCTGCCCTTTTCCTTGGCCACAGCCTGAAGATCGCGGCGGGTAAAATCTATACCAACCGCATAGCCATAGACGCAGTCCAAAGCAGATTCTACGGCCAAATTTTTACCTCCAGAGCTCAAGGCAACCACCAACTCCACTTCGTGATGTAAGTCATTGGTTGCCTGCGGGTAAGTCACATCTTCGTTAAGAACCACACAGGCAGTTGCTGGTTTAGTGAAGAATATTGGCGGCTCTTGTTTGGGATCGCCCCCCATTTCTTTTACATGCTCGCTGTAGTTTCTGCCGACGCAATATATTCGGTGAATAGGGAACTGTGCACTGTGTGTACTGATTTCTTCATCTGCCTCAAGCCTTACCGGCACACTGGGCATTACCTGCGGTTGTATTACGTATTCCATAAATAATTATTCTCGATATAAGTAGCCTGATTAGCTTAGGTATTAAATTGTAGTGGGAGCAAAGTAAAATTTTTACTCAAAGATCGCAGGCTAATTCGGCATGCAAATTAGAAGCTGTTGTATTTTGCTGCCGCGGAAAAAAACTCAGCCCCGTTTGTTCTTCTATAGTTGCAATGCTACTTAATTGTGCACAGAAGCGTGCATGCACTGGCAAATCCTTTTCGAATACAAATGCAGCATGACTGCTGGCGGTGGCTACGATCTTAAAATAAGCCACTGGGCTAGCCGGCAGTTCGGCAGCCGAATCACCCTGTAGACTATGGATCGGACCGCTAATTACGAATACCTCACCCACTCTATCTACTAAGGAATTTACCGCCTGATCCAGGCGTGACCAGCTTCCTACGCGCAGATCGCTGGGCAAGGGTGCCATATTGCTTAAGTAATTTAACTCGGACCAATAGGGCGTTCCGGCGAAGCTACTCATGGGCACCAATCTGCCTTGATCTTCAGAAAGTATGGTTATTTCACTAATTTGATAACTAGCCTCTTCCGCATTACGTAATTCAGGCTCTATGATTTGGGATGTGTTGTCTATTAATCCTGTCAGCGCTGCATTAGGCGACAGCAATTCATCTTTATACCAAATTCTAGGCAATAGCGATGCGACTCCAACACTATCAGCCAGAACTCGATACGCGAGCCAGTCAGCCAAGCCGTTCTCATTATTGATGGACGCCGCAAACAGCTGACGCACTACTACTTCATTGTTGAGCGAAGCCGTTGCGTCGGAATATTGCGGACAGCCGGCCAGGCAATGTGCTATATGCACGATTTGTGCACTGGCCATGGGGGTGGATAACAAGCAAAAAATGCTAGCCCATTGGATAAAGAAATTGACTATGTACTTCATCGCACTGCTTCATTGTCTCATCGCTTAGTTTAACATCGAGGGCAGCTAAAGAATCTACTAACTGATCTGCCGTGCGTGCTCCAATAATAGTAGAGGCCACAAAATCAAAATTCATACTCCAGGCGGTGGCCAGCGTAACCGGTGACATCCCGACTTGTTTTGCAATTTCCAAATACCTTGCAGTAGAGGCGAGAGTCCCTTCATTCACGAATCGACTCGACATGGCTTTCTGCCTTGGATTGCTATCGTTATTGTAATCGCCAAAACGGCAATTCTTTGGGATTTCTGCCTGATTGTACTTACCGCTTAAAACCCCACCACCGATAGGCGAATACGGCAATAGTGACACTTGTTCCCTTCTACAAACATTAGCTAGCTCATCAAAAAATCGACGGTTTAGTAGAGAGAAATTGTTCTGAATCGACTGGAATTTGCTCAGTCCTTCGTACTCGGCAATGGTGTTGGACTTAGTTAGACCATAGGCACTCTCATTTGAAGTGCCTAGATAGCGCACCTTGCCGGATTGGACCAGACGATCAAGAGCCTCCATGGTTTCATCCATAGGAACTATGGGATCAGGCCAGTGAACTTGATAGAGGTCTATATAGTCGATCTGCATTCTGCGTAGAGAGCCTTCCACTGCAGATTCAATATGGAACCTGTCAACCGCAGTAAAGCCATGGCGTATGGGAGGTACGAACCAACCCCCAGCGGCACCAGCAACTTTGGTAGCAATAATTAGTGAGTCTCTTGGCTTGGTCTTAATCCATTCGCCAAAGATTTGTTCTGTCACACCTGCAGTTTCCGCCGAGGGAGGAACTGGATAGACCTCTGCAGTGTCGTAAAAATTAATTCCACGCTCATAAGACTGTTCCAGTATTTTGAAGGATTCCTTCTTGTCACTCCAGCTACCAAAACTCATAGTGCCCATGCAAATTGGGCTAACTCGAAGCCCACTCTTTCCAATGTAACGGTATTCCATACTACTTCCTCAAGCTCTTGTTAACTGTTATAGCTAGACTTCGGCGCTGCAATCATCGCCCAGATATCCACCACCGCCGCAGTAAACGGCATCTTGTAGCTGTATGCGGATGCCGTCTGGATCAGAAAAATACACTTCTGGTGTACCTCCTTCAACACCACCGCGGTTTGGCATTCTCATACTAATCCAATGCACCAAGGGCGGTGTATTACTCGCGCTCTCGCGGGCGCTAAAGCCGTAGTCTTCTAATTTGGCAATAATATTGTCCACGTCAAAGTCTTCAACGCTTAGACAGACATGATCAACCCGGCCTGCTTGAGTTGGTGGCCCAGCCTGCTCGCCCCCTACGTACATGAGAAATTGAAATCCATCTCCAACACCAACGATTGGAGACGTAGGTCCTTGATAGGCCTGATAGCCGAGACCAAAAATTCGCGTATAAAATTCATTGCCACGTTGGCTATTAGCGAGAAAATTGGTGAAATGGCTAAGATCGATAGAAGTAAACAGACCCGCCGCAGGCGCATTTTCCAAACGCTCACAAATCGTACCGAAGTCGCCGCTGCCGCCGCAGTGATCTTCTGGTGACAACTGATATATCAACCCTTCCAGGTCGGCAAAATATAATTCCTGAGTACCTGTAGCGGAGCCCCCATTCTCACGGCCACGAGTCTCGACCCAGGACTGCATGGCAACGCTGAGTGATGCTTGAGCAGGGGTGGGCCCAGAACGTCGAGATATGCCAAATTCATCTAGTTGGTCACGAACCGCCTCCAGATCAAAGTTGGCCACACTTAGGCCAATGCGACTAATTCCTGGTTGCTGCCCAGCCTCTACTGGTGATAGCGAAAAGAATCGGGGCCCGTCTCCTATACGCAAACAGACGCTGTCACCCTGACGTGATTGAACAGGTGCCCCGAACAAATCTTGGTAGAACTTCACCGATCTATCGACGTTCGCCACGCGCAAGGCGAAGCTGTGTAGCTTGCGAACAGCCACCGGCTGCACAGCCTCTTGGGCTAGCAAAGTGGGACTAAGAGTTAGTGCTGGAATAGCCTTAAGAAGAGTTCGGCGGCTTAGCTTCGCCAATCCGCTGTTTGCAGTCAAAATCGTGGTCATCGCCGCTGTCCTCACGCCTTTAATGGGTCGCGACATCATAGCCAGACAGCGGCACTAGCGTCTACCTTAGCTGCAATTTAATTGATTTCTACGCGACCATTGTCCTGCTGCCACTGCTCCATACCACCCTGCAAATGGCTTACATTTTCTACACCCATAGTCTGTAAGGATTGCACGGCCAATGCCGAACGCCAGCCTTTGTTACAGTACAAGATCAATTCCTCGGCCTTATCAAACTCGGCACGATAATAGGGGCTATCTGGATCTATCCAGAACTCAAGCATACCGCGAGGAATATGCAGTGAACCGGGAATCCTACCTTCCTTTTTTACTTCTCGAACATCTCTTAAGTCGATGAGTAATAGAGTCTCATTTTGAGTTTCCAGTTTCTTCTCGAGCTCAACCGAACTGAGTGAGCGAATATGTTGCTCTGCTTCAGCAACTAGCTGCTTATAACCTTTACTTAATTGCATGGACACGTCCTTAAATATTATTTAGGCCACCCTCACCAAAAGCAAACTATATCTAAGCTGGACAGCAGCTTATCTCCAGCAAGTTACCGGTTTCCGGCGTGCAAGACAACTAAGCTTACCTATTAACTTTTCGACATTGCACTCGCCAGAACGGAAAGACAACTGACCCATCTTCGCTGATCCATTCTCCTGACCAATCGAAGCCAGCCGCAGAAATATTGGAGAAAGTTAGGGTAGAAAAACCATCAAAATCCGTGCCTGGGGCCTTCTGAGCTTGCTTGAGTACAATGTTGCCTCCTTCTTTTACGCCTTTCCAAACACCTGAGCTATAGGCGGGCATTGAGAAGAAAGTTACATTCCATTGCTTCTCGGAGGGGTCAAATATGCGGATATTACCGTTCGTGCTTGTAGCCGATGCACCACCGTCTCTTATCGCGTAACCGTTCATATAATAGTGGGCATCCCATGATCGAATACCTGCTACCCACTCTCCGCTGACATTATTCAGGCGCTGCTCTTCGCAATCGTTCTGACCTACCATGAAGTGAAATTGCGACAACTCCACGGGAGCCGCCGGGTTTTTTCTGCCGAAGGGATATTCATCATTGGGATCGTACAGTTGTGTCAGTTCTCTCGACGCATCTATCTGACAAGCAATAAGTGGGACTACAAATAGAATTAGTAAACTATTTTTCACGGCTCACCTCGATTTTTGTTTTGAAGTTTGTTGATTTTCGCCTAAATCTACTACCATGTGTTGAGTTCGGCCTTCACCTTCTTGGAAAGACTAATGGATACATCCAGTTTCTATTCTAATATGAGTTCATTTGCAAACTTTAGCGATGTCACTAATCCGGACAAGTTCTTGACTCTGCCGGATGACTGGATGATTGTAGTCGCGGATATCAGTAATTCCACCGATGCTATAGGCCGTGGCGAAATGAAGGCAGTGAATATCCTCGGCGTCGCCGTAATCACGGCGATTCGCAACGCAGTTAGACCCATCGAAGTACCCTATATCTTCGGCGGAGACGGTGCCAGCCTGTGCATTCCAGGTAGATTCGAAGAGCAAGCAAGACAGACTCTGATGGCAACACGCCTGCTTGCACTTCAACAGTTTCGCCTGCAACTTCGAATCGGGATATTCGCTATCGCTGCCATACGACAGGCAGGTCACGACGTATTGGTCGCCAAACACCAGCTCTCCGAATTCGACCATCAGGCTGCATTTAGCGGTGGAGGCATTGAATATGCGGAACGACTGCTGAAAAATGACGTCCAGTCTCAAATTCAGAACGCAGACAATGTCTCACTACAGGATGCAGATTTTGAGGGTCTTGAATGTCGTTGGGATCAGGTACCCAGTCAACACGGGGAAACTATTGCACTTATTGTGAAAACGCGCTGCACAGCTGATAGCGAAAGTGCGGAGGTATTTAATGACATCATCTCGTTTATCGACACAGTATATGGTGAAGATGAAAAATGTAGACCAGTTCACTCAAGAGGTCTTAAACCAACTTACAATGAAGATAAATTAAACTACGAGGTAAGAATACGAGCAGCCGGCTTGAATCAAGAACAGCAGGCCAGCTATCTTTCTCAGCTTAGGAAGAAAAATCTGATTGGCTGGGTGCTAATGCGCTTAAAACTGAAAACTTCGGGAATATCCTGGGGTAACTACAAGAAGGAACTTGTGCAAAATACAGATTTTAAGAAATTTGATGGCGTGTTAAGACAGGTTCTATCAGGCAACAGAAAACAAAGAAAGCTACTTGAAGATCATTTGCTTAGCTTATATAAAGAGGGAAAATGCTTCTACGGTATCCATGTTTCCGACGCTGCACTGGTAACCTGCATGGTGGATAATCGCGCTGGCCAACATTACCACTTTGTTGATAGCTCAGGAGGCGGCTATACCATGGCAGCCGAGGCGATGAAAAGATTACAGAGTATTGGCGATGAGAGGACTTCCGCGAAAGCAGAGGTGTGACAATTATGAATGAAGGAGATTTTCAATTGGTAATGCGCGCCAAACGACAAATTCACCGTGAAATGGCATTGCGTTCATTTCTCATTTTTGGCCTGGTATTTTCTGCCGCACTGCGACTAATAGGAGTCGAACTTCCTTTCCTATATTTGATGCTGTTTATATTTTTATTTGTCTCTCTAATATTCAGCTCAGACCTAATCGCCAATTTTGGACTGGTATCCAAAAGCGACCTGATAAAGGTCATAGAGACTCACATACACAATGACCCTGAAATACTAACCCGTTACTCAAACAGCAATAGCAGAGCTTGATTTAACGCCGCGAAGACTTAACTAAACTTCCACCGCCGGATACAACAGCGCCAAAAACATTGCCTGCCGAATCGACCGCCACACCTTCTGGGTTCGACCCTTCCGGGTAATCCTCAACCGTTCCATCGATAAAATAATCTACGATGCCATCTAACAGACTTCCCACTCGAATGCCTGCATGCCAACCTGGATTTCGCGTGTCATCGAATTCAGATTCCGAGTCCGCCACGTAGATTGTGTCATCGTCGGTTATGTAGATACCACTAGGCCGGCTAAAAGATTTAAACTCAGCAATATAGTTTCCATCCAGATCGAAAATTTGCAGGCGGTTATTGCCGCGGTCTCCCACAACCAATCGATTGCGGGAATCAATATCCAGGGCGTGGGGGGTCTTTAACTGACCAGCGTTCGATCCCCAACCACCCCAAAACTTAATCATATTGCCATTGCGGTCGAACTTCACGATGCGCGCAACGGTGTTCACCGTAGCGTCAGTATTCTGGCCGCTGTGGCCATCTCCCACATAAATATTTCCATCGGCATCTGTCACTACGTCACAGGGGGTTTCCAGCAGTGCATCTGTTCCGTCTCCAGCGGTGCCGGGCTGACCTAGAGTTAGCAGTACCTCTCCTTCCGGGCTTAATTTATAAACCGCGTGTCCCATTCCAGCGGTAGCAGGATTATCTGCACGCGGTCCCTGGCCGTCGGTAACCCAAATATTGCCATCACGATCTACGTGAAGACCATGGGGGAATAACATCAAGCCTCCACCAATGCTGGCAACAATATTGCCGTTGGGATCAATCTTCACGATGGGATCGAGGGTCGAACCTATGCAACTGTTGCCTCCACATCTATCAATGGCCCAGAGGTGGCGGCCATCGGGGTCCATATCAACGCCCGCTGTGGAACCCCACTCGCGACCATCGGGCAGAGGCGCCCAGTTGTCTACACTGGAAAACGGATTAGGCCTCTGATTAATAGGTTCCAGTTGTGCAGACAGCGACTCGCTCAGTAGCAGAGCGCAGAGCCCTAAAGAGACTAAATATTTTTGCCCATGCACGGTGATCATTATCAACTCCTGGACTAAAACAGAGACTGGGAAAACTATATTGGCAGCTCGCCAATAGAAACAATAGCGACAGAATTCGTTTGCACAAACAGATTAAAACAGTGAGGTAGCTATTGCAACGGGGTGCCTGTTGTTTAGCTGTTTTGTGGTGACTCTGTGAAAGAAAGGTAAAATTAACTCGCCTGGACTAAGAATTTTCTCCCCGCCAGTCCCGCGAGCATGAAAACCATAGCAAGCGTAACCAACAATAGCTGACTAAAACCAAACATACCGCCAGCAGGCAACGCCAAGGTTAGACCGGAAAGCCCAACCAGTATTCGAACCGAAATTCCAGCCTTAGCTCTACCCAGATGACCTACACCGATAAGATAGCCTTGCAACGCCGCTGAGACTAAGGCAACCCCTAGCAAGGCTGTTGACACCGCCTGAAGATTCTCAAACACACTGCCTTGCAGTAGCAGTGCTGGATTGAATACAAAAAAGAAGGGAACAAAATAGATAATGGCACCGAGGCGCATTGCCGCCATCCCGGCTCGCATAGGTGACACATGGGCAACCGAGGCTGCCGCAAAGGCAGCCAGAGCAACCGGCGGTGTAATAAAACTCAGCATACCCCAGTACATCACAAACATATGACTGGCAAGCGGGTCTAGTCCCGAATTAGTCAATGCTGGCACCAGCACTATGGCCAGAAAAATATAGGCGGCGGTGACCGTCATGCCAATGCCTAATATAAAACTGGTCAGCGCGCCCATAATAAGCAGAACCAGCGTATTATCTCCCGCCAGATAAACAAGATCATTGGCAATAGTTCCCGCAATTCCCGTTACCGCCAAGCCGCCAATGATTAGCCCGATAGCCGCCAGAATACCAGCAAGCTCGGCCAACAATTTGCCCATGGTGGCCACTAATTGCATAAATTTGTCCACGGACAACCTATGCTTGGTAAACTGGTTAATCAGCAACAACAGAGCTGTGGCGTAAAAAGGTGCTACCGCTTCTCGCTGCAACACTACCAGCATCCAGATCAGCGCAACGAACACCGCTATGAAATACCAACCGTCCTTAAATACCTGGCCTATCTTGGGCAATTCTTCCTTAGGTAGTCCAGACAAATTCTCACGTGCCGCATAGGCATCGATTTGCATAAAGAGACCAAAGAAATAAAGTACCGAGGGGACAATGGCGGCTATCGCCACAGTTACATAACTGATATTCAAAAAACTCGCCATCACAAATGCGGTAGCACCCATAATCGGCGGCATAAATACCCCGCCGGTAGAGGCACAGGCTTCAACTCCAGCTGCGTATTCCTTGGTGAATCCGACTCGCCTCATTGCCGGTATCGATAAGGGGCCAGTCGTTAACACATTGCTAATCGGTCCGCCGCTCATTGATCCCATCAGTCCACTGGAGAATATAGATACCTTGGCTGGGCCTCCGCGTTTGTTACCCAATAGGGCAAAAGCCAGGTTTATAAAAAATGGGCCTCCGCCGGTGTATTGCAATGAAATACCAAATACCAGAAATCCAAACACTAATTGTGCAAAAACACGCATAGGAATTCCGAACAGGCTCTCTTCTCCTAGCACATGAAATATGGCCGCGTCTTGCACAGGAATACTTAAGGCCGCTATTACATCGGGTAACTTGTCAGCAACGGTGGGATAGAATGAGAACAGCACAACTATGACGAATACCGGCCATCCTCCGGCGCGACGACCTCCCTCCAGCACAATAGCCCAGGTAATAAGTGCCAGCCATACACCAAGCTGTGGTGCGTCGTATTCCCAAGCCTCCAATACAATGCGTTCCGCATAAAAAGCGAAATAAGAAAAAATTAGGCCAATTGTCAGCATGATCAGAATGTCATACCAGGGAACATGGCTTGGGCTATTTCTATTGGCAGGAAAGGTGATAAAAACCATGCTCAACATGATGCCGGTAATTAAATACATATACCGGCTGTCGAGCATTACATAGCCAACAAAAAAACCAAGATTGAAAATCTGATTGATGGCAAGAGCAATCGAGACACTAGTCATGGCCGCCATCACCATCTGCCAGCGAAATGGCAGATCGCGATAACGCAGCTTGGCTGCTTCAGTTTCGGCTATTTCGCGCTGTGTTGCCTCAGTTTCCGTCTGTTCGCTCATAAAACTATTTACAATCCTTCGCCGAGAGTAATTAAACCCTCTGCCTGCAAGGCTTGATTTCGAGCGACCAACCAGGCTTCCTCAAACTCGACGTATTGCTCCGGGGCACCGGGAAAAAACGCCTCCCATGCCTGGGTCAGCACCTGTTGTCTTCTGAGGTTTTTTTGATTTTGAGTTTCTGCGGCCTCATCCCAGGCGCCTATCTCGCGATAATAACGCACTGCACCGGGATGAAAGGGAATGAAAGCCTGGTCGAATTTCTGTCGGGCCAATAACCAACCAGTGCCACCTGGTGCGTTGTTCTTGTATTCATCAAAATGCTGGTGCATTATTTTAACCATGCTATATACCATCGCCTCGTCGGAGCTATCTAAGCCAACCAGTAGAGGGTATGCAGAGGAAAAAACTTCCAGCCCCTCAGGCGGCAGTGTTGGACCTTCCAACGCGATATGGGGAACGTACCAGGGTAATCGAGAACGAACTCTAGCCACCGCCTCGGCATCATTGTGAGGCAGTGCCGGAAAGGTGAGCCCTCTGGGAGAGGCTTCGATGCGTAAGAACGGTGGTGAATTGCAAGCACCGCCTACAACATCGGCGCGATCATTGAGCACGGCATCGATAGAGGCGTTGTAGCCCCCTACTTCCACCGGCGTCACATCATCCCAACTAAGATTTGCGTAGGAAAGCAACGCAGCAGTGGCATTATTTAGTGAGGGCGCGCCCTGTACAAAGGTAACCCGTTTACCTTTCACGTCAGCAATACTGTTGATATTGGCATCGGTCGCCGTCGCAAAAGTAAACGAGCAGCTATCAGAATAATTCGACATCAATGCCCTGATCGGCTGTGGCCCCCAAATTTTTGATGCGAAATTTAGAATCCCTTCCTGAGCATAGACTGCCTCGGAGCCTCCCGCCGAGAAATGCACTCTGTTCGCACGCAGTGTGGCAAGCCGCGAGACATCGTTTCGTCCAGGTATTACCCGCAGATTGACTTTATATCGGCGCTGCAAAATGCTGCCAATCGCAACCGCCTGACTATAGCCACCAGTACCGGTTGGATAAGCGGACCAGGCTATGGTTTTTGGCAGCTCAATACCTTCGGCGGCGCAGAGTGATTTACCAAGCAAGCCCAGAAACAGCAACACGGCAAATTTAGAACCTGGCTTTAGAGAAGCGGTTGCAGGAATATGAAGATTGAATACATGCGGCGACATAATTATGTTCTACAGAATTCGCGTGCTCAGGAGCATAACCTAGCTTATTTGACTTTGCTACAGAGCCGCAGGCTCAATCGAGCGAATCCTCAGACGGATTGAATTCAATACTATCCACTGCCTTTTTCAATCTCTGCTAGTTGTAGCTGATAGTGCCGTTTTTCCTGTGTCGAACCCGTTACAGACGCCGCCTTCTGCAATGCCGCCGCAGCCTTGTCGTCTTTGCCAGACAACACATGAAACTTCGCCAGGGCGGCATAGTAAGGACTGTAATTCTGCAAATCTTGCTGCAAGGAATCCAGCAGTCGACCAGCCTCCTGCAAGCGTTCAGCCATCATTAGAGCGACCGCATAGTTGAGCGCGATGACTGGTCCGGATTGCTGCTGCAGCAGACGCCGGTACAAGCCAACAATCTCATGCCAGTCAGTTTCAGCTGCCGAAGCAGCCAAACTGTGAACGCCGGCTATCGCCGCCTGCAATTGATAACTACCGATACGGCCATTTCGTAGGGCTTTTTGCAACAGCACATCGGCCTCATTTATTTGACTGCGTTTCCATAACATTCGATTCTGGGAATCTAAAGTAATCAGTTCACCACTATCGTCAACACGGGCATTCGCTCTGGCATCGTGGAAAAGCATCAACGCTAACAGCCCGAAATTTTCGGGTTCGGGAAAGCCTCGACAGAGCGAACGTGCAAGGAGAATTGCCTGTCGGCAAAGCTGCCTGTTGATCAGTTCCTCTCCCACGCTATGGTAGCCTTCATTGAAAATTAGATAGAGGATTTGACGTACCGAATCCAGTCGTAGTGGCAATAGTTTAGTCGTGGGTAGCTCGAAGCTTATGCCACTGACCGAAATCTTTCGCTTGGCCCGGGTTATGCGCTGCTCCAATGTTTTGACAGGAATCAATAGAGCCTTCGCTATCTCCTGCAAACTAAAGCCCATTAACATTTTCAATGATAGCACCAACTGATTCGGGACCGCCAAGCTGGGATGACAGCACATAAATATTAGGCGCAACACATCATCATCGGGATTATTTTCTGCAGCCAATAAGACCTGTTCAATCCCATCGCCCAGATTGAGGCCATCTGCGGTGGTTTCCATTAAAGGATCCATCCGGGAATCTTTACGGTAGTGATCGCGGAATGAGTTCAGTCCGGAGGTAACTAGCCAGGCTACAGGCTGAATGGGAATGCCGCCGTGTTGCCAGTGCTGTAATGCCTTGAGAACAGCATCCTGCATAGCATCTTCAGCACGATCGACAGATCTTAAGCGCACCAGCAGCGCCGCCTGAGCAGCGCTGTAACAGGATTGTATGGTTGCAGAGATGGAATCCTTCGATGCTTTGATCGCCGATTTTTCAGCGAATAATTCACCGCGCATCAAAGGATTCTCCGAGCCTTGCATCACTCAAGGCTCAGCTTTGATCGAAAACCATAAGAGGTCTAACTTCTATTGAACCCCAACGAGCCGAAGGTATTTTACTGGCCAAGGCGATCGCTTCATCGAGATCCTCACATTCCAATAGATAGTAGCCACCCAGTTGCTCTTTGGTTTCCGCGAAGGGACCATCTGTTGTTACGGTATTTCCATCGCGTATGCGCACGGTAGTTGCCGTCTCGGTGGGCATCAGTGCATCGCCAGCCACCAGCTTTCCTTGCTCTCTCACGTCATTGGTAAAGGCAAAATACTCACCCATGATCGCCTCCTGCTCTTCTGCTGGCCGACTGGGGATGGAAGATTCTGCTTCATAAATTAGACATAGATATTGCATTGTTTTTTCTCCTTCGTAGTTAGATATCGGGACCTTCGCCTACTCTGTAATCTAGCTAGTAAAATGCAGGGACAAACTATCTTGCCCGGTGTTCGGTGCCTTTACAGGGCGTGATATATATTGCTTTTAAGGCTTCACTCACATCAGCCGTGTGCCAGACACCTCTGGGATTGATAATCGTACTGCCAGCAACAACTGGCAACACCCGCTTCTCGCCGGAAACTTCTTGAATGAAATCCGCCTTGCCTTGCAACACGATTACCAACTCGTCTCCCAGGGTATGACACTCCCAATGCAACCAATCGCTGCCTGTTACTTCAACCATCACCAGTCTTCCCGGTCCGGAAGCACAGTGATTGCGAATATAGGCCTCAAAAGATGGCCCATCGAATCCGAAATCTGCCAATGCTATTGCCGGATTCTCAGCATCATTGACCGAACCCAAATGGATTGGAGTCACGCTTAGATCGAATGGCCCTACATCCGCATTAGTTGCAGTCGATTTTCTCAAGATTGCTCCTTTACTAATTCAATAAGCCAGTGAACAGAACGAAGAACCTGCCGAATAATTCGGCAGGTCATCTAGTAGACGAATGAGAACGGTAAAAACCGACATCCTAAAGAATTATCTTTAGGTCGAGCTCGAAGACGAACCTGCGTTATCGAGTTACTGTGACGTTGATATTTTGATACGTGAACAGAGAGCCATCACTGGCTATGCCACGCAAGACATATTCTCCGGGCTCATCAAACACTACCTCAGCAGTCCAGCGTCCGTCTTCCGGCGGCTCGGGAATTTGAAAGGGTGGAGACCAGGGTGAATTCGCGTACATGCGAGTATCGGTATAGGTCTTGAATTGGCTTGGCTTAAAAGTTGTTTTAGACTCTGGCCCACGGTACACAGTCCAGGAAAAACGTAGCCCCGGTCCGCTCATTGCTACGATAGACGATGGTGGTCGATATAGCTGATCGACTCCGCCCCCACCCCTGGGACGGTTTCTACGGGCCGGAAGATTATCCGGATCGCTGGCTCTAACTGCCAGGCTTAAAGGCTCACCGACGCGAACAGTTCGAAAACTTTCCCCTTCCACACGAAGCTCGGGCGGAATATTTGTTCGCAGCGAATCGCTGAGGCTGCCGAAATTACCCCCTACTTCGGTTGAAATCACTTGCGGGTCAATTCGATAATCAGGCTTTAGTGTGCCATAGGCTCGATTCGTCTGACCCTGAGTTTTCAGAGTCCATACCAGCTCTTTTTCTCCAAAATCTGCTGGCACATCTACGGTGAATAAAAAGGGATTCCGCCGCGGGTAAAAATGGGTTGGCTGACCCATGTCAGCAGAGGCGAAATCAAATTTATCCAAACTCAAATCGTCTAGTTCACGCGGATCAACCTCGGTAAAATAATTTTCAGAGCCTATATCGATATCGAAATGTTGCTCCCAATTGGTGTTCATATAGCCGAAGAATAATTTGAAGCTACCATCCTCATTTGGCCACCAGCCTTCGAAGGCCGGAGAGGTTATCTGCCCTCTTAATTGCATGAATCTGGTTTGCGCATTGGCAGACTGAACAACAACTAACGCGGCAAGCAAGAGCAAGGTCATCGACTTACACACTGTTACACTACCAGAGAACACTGATTGAAAAAATTCAGACTTCATCACTAATCATTCCCTTGTGCCAATGATTGATCCATAGATTCAGGAGCCCAACAAAGCGGACAACCTACATCGTAATCATTGCGATCTTTCATGTTCGCTCTTCTTATCGCCATCTCTTCCTGAAACTGTTCTTCAGTCAGAGACACTGAATAACCGAGATCGATGAACATATTCGACACAGAACGTCGGCCACCACCGGCCCAGTTTCGCGGATCGGCCAGATTCGGATTAGCCGCAGTGGTATCCAGAAACCCTATAGTGTGCAATATGGTACCTTTTGGAAGTAAAGGTGCGGCATCGTCTTCGTACACATATTGCTTCACCCAGTTATGATCATAACCAACACAATTCAGGGTAAATTGATTGTGACCCCAGATCGCTTCCATGCACATACGCACACCTGGTGCGTGCAAATGAGGTTCGAAGGCGATAATTTTCGTGTGTTCCTGCAGAACAACGTAGTTGTGAAATTCCTGATTGGCCTTGTTAGGAACAACGTCTATGTCTATTCCATTCCCGGTGCGAGGACCACGTCGACTGTACTGTGGCTCATAGCCAACAGGAAAGAATTTTATGCCAAACTCGACATAGGCACTGGTCTCTCGGCCATTTGAGTGCATATGAGTGGCACCCAGGTGCAAGGCTGAATTGGCGGGTAGCAGACGCCCGGCTTTCTGCGGAAAGATGTCGGCGTTACGGCCCACTTCATGGATAGGCCAGCTAACCACATCACCTACTACCTCAGAACCGTCTTCACTCAACTGACCGCTGGTGTAGGTCAGGTGGTGAACAATATAACGGCCACCCACCGTGCCAGAGCCTGCATCTGCAGGAATGTCATTGATTTCGCGAACCTGTATCGCTGAAACATAGCGATCCTCAGTTAGGCCGGTGGGTACCAGTCCAATATCACCCCACCAGTCAGGGCCTACTGCCGGACGAGAAATATCTCTGGAACGTAATATTAAATCGGGCTCACCGATAGACCACTGGTTGCCACTGTCAAAGTTTAGCAACGGAGGTTCGTTATCAGGATTACCTCTAGGCGCTCCATTGTCTGCCCATGCCTGGATCATGGCCAATTCCTCATCAGAGAGGGAGTAATCATCCTTAAAGCGGGTAATGCCAATATGTTTCTCTGCAAAAAAAGGAGGCATAGCTCCCATTCGATCGCGTATCGCCGTGCGATATTTGATAACAGGTGCCCAGGGACGAACTTCTTCATAGGTCATCAGCACCATGGGTCCACCCCCACCCGGACGATGACAACTCTGGCAACTACGCTGCAAGATCGGAGCTATATGATCGGCGAATGTGACAGAAGTTGGATCAATGCCGAAGTCAGTCGCGTCATAATAGTGCGGCTGGTGGTTGGCAACGCTAGCATCGTGAGCCTGGGCTAGTGCCAGTGATGAGAAGATCAGAGCAATTAAAGATGAAGCGAGTGTAAGCAAATGTCGTGCATTCATAGCAGGTTCCCCTGGATTGCCTCCTGGCATTGGCCGGAAGCTTATTCTTAGTGAAGAATCATTGAACTAGCGCAAGGCACAACCCTTTCGGCTGTTGCGATGCCAACTCGATAAGGCTGTGAGAATAAAATCTCTGACCGCAAAAGTCCATGAAAATGGCCTTGAGAAATGGCGAAAAGGACCGATTTTACTTGCCATTATCGCTCTGGCAAAGCAAACGCAGTAAGTGTTGTACCTGAGGGAATCAGTACATACTGCCGCCCTCCCAGCATATGGGTCATGGCTGCGGCGCCCCATATTCTTGAACCGGTTTGGTAGTGCCACAGATTTTCACCGCTTCGCGCGTCGAAGGCCATGAAATTACCCTCATGATCACCGGCGAACACGAGTCCCGCCGCCGTGGTGAGCACCCCTCCAAAGGTAGGAGAGGGATAGGTAAACTCCCAACGTAGCTCGCCGGTCTGCACATCCAGAGCACGCAAGGCTCCCGAACCCTGTTCACCATCGATAAATACCACCCCACCAAAAGACGCTTGTCCCGGGACCAATTGTGGTTCCTCAGGAACGAAGGTGGCACAGGTCTCTCGTGCTGTTAAGTAGAACAGTCCTAACTCGGGATAGTAGGATGGAGGCATGAAATTGGTGCTGCCCCAGGGATCTGGCACACAACCTTTACTGCCGTCGTTAAGCACGATGGGTCTGCCGTCGGCACCTATTTCCCTCGCCCAGCTGGTGGCTGTAAACGGCTTACCTAACAGTAATTCACCGCTAACTCTGTCCAGTACGTAGAAAAAGCCATTTCGATTTCCTACCATCACAACTTTTCGCGGCTGCCCCTGCCATTGGATATCAGCTAATACAGGCATATGATTCGAATCCCAATCATTGAGATCATGGGGCGTAAATTGATAGTGCCACTGCAACTCGCCAGTATCGGCGTCCAGCGCCACCAGTGAATTAGAGTAGAGATTGTCGCCGGGCCGGTTATCACCGAAATAATCCGGATTCGGATTTCCCACGCCCCAATACAATAAATTGAGTTCAGCATCGTAGCTACCGTTCATCCAGGTGCCACCGCCGCCCCTGGCCAATATTTCGGCATCCTGCGGCCAGGTTTCGCTGCCCGCTTCCCCTGGACCTGGGATTGAATTAAAGCGCCATAAGCGCTTACCAGTGGCTGGATCATAGGCATCGATAAACCCGCGGGTGGCGTACTCACCACCAGATATTCCAGTAATCACCTTGCCGTCGATGACCAGAGGAGCTCCAGTGGCGGCATAGCCAGTCCTGTAGTCTGCCAACTCAACATCCCAAAGAATGTCGCCATTGCGTCGATCGAAGGCCAATAAATGAGCATCCAGAGTCACCATAAACAGGCTATTGCCCAACATGCCGAAGCCACGATTCACGGGTGCGCTGGCGCCGTAGGTCAAATCGTCTGGCAGATTGCGCCGATACTGCCAGAAGCGGCGACCGGTTCGCGCATCAATAGCCCAGGCATAATTATTAGAACCGGTTACATAAAGCACACCATCATCTATCAGCGGAGTGGTCTCAAAGCCGCGACCTCGGGTCGTAGTGCCGGTCTGAAAGGTCCACACTGGACGCAGCGTCGCAACATTTTCGGGATTAATCTGGGTAAGTGGACTATGCCTCTTGCCGCTGTAATCACCCGAGTAGGTTAGCCAGCGAGAAGAATCGGCAAATCCTTGTAGAATATCTCCGTAACTTGGACCGGAGCTGTCTTGTGCCACTGCAGACAGGGTCGGAATAAGTAGGCTCAAGGCCGCAAATAAATGCATCAACCCTGTCCCAGCTCGGCATTTCATGGTTTTTGATCTAGGCATAGTTATTCGCATTGGATTCAGCGCCACTGGTTCAGAAAACTTAAAATATCGTCTAGTTGTGCATCACTTAACTGCTGCGCAGAGAATTCAGGCATTAGTGATGCTATATCACGGCGTGAGGAAATCAGTTCAGATTTTACGAATCCACGCAGCCTTTGCTTGTTGTCCATTATTTGAATTGAGAACGCATCTTCACTCTTAATAATTCCAAGTACATTCGAGTTATCACTAGTGCGTAATGAAATCGGCTTATAACCATTGCGCAGACTATCACTCGGTTCGCGTACAGCATTTCTCAGTGCTGCCTGCGAGCGAGTCGATGTTATGTTACTTAGATTGGGTCCCAAACTACCGCCGGAATTGCCTAGTCGATGACATTCGGAACAGTTATTCACAAACAGTGTCCTGCCATTCTCTCTGTTCCCTGTGAAAGCCAGAGTTGAGCCGGCAACCGCGACGCTTCGCAGATAGCTGACCAACATCCAAATTTCCGTGTCGGGAAAATCATGAGCAGGCATTATGCTGCCGGGCACGCCCTGCTTTATTTGATCGAATACTCGATTTTCGGTAACCCCTGCCTGTGTCCAAAGCAGAGTCAGGTCTGGGGCATCAATACTGTTAATGCCCTTCGCATCTGCACCATGGCAGGTGGCGCACTGAGCCCTGAAGATTACGCCTCCCGCTCTAGCAGCTCTGGGATCGGAGGCAAGCGGATTTGTCTGCTGGGCATTCACTGAGGATGCAGAAATTAAGACTATGCACAAAATTAGCAGCGGAAAAAATGTCATCTGTTTGTCGCTGGCAGGAGGTGAACTCATCATTTTTGTTTCTATGTTTATTTTTATTTTACGAGTTTGCAGCAGAATACCATCTTCCTTTCCGGCGAACCATCTAAGGCTTTATTGACATTGTTTCATCATTGGTTTATTCCTACGCTAACAAATCAAAAGATAACAACTCGGAGAACACGATGGGTAACAATAACGATGAACAGAAGAAATCTTCAACCCTACAGCTGGTGACTTCGGCTTGCGCAGCGCTGGTTCTTGGTTGGCTGGTATTAGGAACCCAAGCAAATTTAACTTCTGCCCAGCAAAGCAATTTTATGGGCGGTTCACCGCGGATAGCCGACAGTGACGCGGTGAGCACTTTGCGTCTCATTTTTCCCGCCGGTGTTCGTTCTAACTGGCATAGTCATTCCTGGGGTCAACTGCTAATGGTTGA
Source organism: Gammaproteobacteria bacterium (assembly GCA_021773355.1). Taxonomy (GTDB): domain Bacteria; phylum Pseudomonadota; class Gammaproteobacteria; order Pseudomonadales; family Pseudohongiellaceae; genus UBA9145. The sequence continues at coordinate 333,892 of JAJFKE010000031.1, forward strand.
AGAAGGTCGCGGCCTGACCCAAGACCGAGGTGGCCCACTGCTTGAAATGCACCCCGGCGAGCCTTGGTGGACACCTGCCGGCAGAGAACATTGGCATGGCGCCCATCCGGATGAAGACGTTTTGCAGCTGACTATCTATGAGGGCGACGTGAATTGGATGGAAGGAGTAACAGATTCAGTATATAACGCGACTCCACGTCGCCCCTGATCTGCCATCTACAAAAACTAGCTATTAAAAAAGGGGGACTCGAATTTCGAGTTCCCCTTTTTTTGTCTAGAGTGTCCCGTCCTAAAATACGCATCTGGACCCCATTCTGCAGCCTGGCCGGTCACAACAACTTGATCACTCACATTCCACTAATTTCTTTAGCGCCGACAGATGCTGATTGTTCCACCCCGCCTCATAGGCTTCATGCTGTGCCGATGCCGATTCGCCTAGTAATTCGAAGCCATGATGAAAAAGTTCCACCAGAGTTTCATCGCCTACCTGGGTTAGTCTAAGGGTAATCTGCGTGGAAACTGGCCAAGCCATTTCCACGTCTTCCCAGTTATTGTCAAAAGATAACTCTCGGTTAGCCTGCCAATTCAGAATCTTCCCACCATAGCTTCTACGTGCGCCCTGCACCTCGACACTGAGCTGGATATGCCCTTCATGCCCCGGCGTATATGCCTCTACTTGATGGCCCAAACCGAACCATTTTTGCAGCGCCTGCTCTGTTTCGAAGTGTTTCCATACTTCAAAATTAGGGGCACGAACCAGGGTACAGCGCCGCACAAAGAGATTTCCAATTTCAACATCCATGACTGAAATATAGCAAATATTGCTGAGCGCAAAAAACCCATAGTTCAAGCCAACTAAAATCTGCTTGCACCCGGCAACAGACTCTTAGCCCGTCACCACAGTGGTTTACTCAGAAAGAGAAAGAGTCATATACTGCCCCACTGAGATCAAACATCTCAGCACCATAGGGGGATATGGGACTAACATGACTAACACAAATCTAAAAGTCGCTGCTCTTGTCAGCGGCAGTCTGCTGCTCATCAGTTGTGGCAGCGATGAGCCGGCCATGCCCGAACTAAGTTTCGAAGAGGCTCTACAAGAAAAACTTATAATGGCCAAAGCGGGTGATGTCATCAACATACCCGCGGGAGTTCATGAAATAACCCGCAGCTTGTCCCTGAATGTATCCGGGGTAACAATAGCAGGTGAAGGCATGGATCAGTCGGTTTTGTCATTCAAAAATCAAATCCAGGGGGCTGAAGGATTCTTGGTAACTGCCAATGACTTTATTATTCGAGATCTGGCCATTGAAGATACTATTGGTGACGCGCTGAAAATAAATGAAAGCAATAACGTTCAGGTTTTGCGCGTTAGAACGGAGTGGACTAGCGGACCACTGAGTACGAACGGCGCCTATGGAATATATCCGGTTCAATCCAACAATGTTTTGATTGACGAAGCGGTGGCAATTGGCGCTTCCGATGCCGGCATCTATGTCGGCCAGTCCTCTCAAATTGTAGTGCGTAATTCGCGCGCCGAGTTCAATGTCGCGGGCATAGAAATCGAAAATTCCACTTTTGCCGATGTGCACGACAATATAGCGACCAATAACACCGGAGGGATTCTTGTATTCGACTTACCTAACTTACCTGTTCAGGGCGGTCGTAATACTCGAGTATACGACAATCAAATATTTGAAAATAACACCGACAACTTTGCTCCCGAGGGCAACATCGTTGCCAGTGTACCTGCGGGTACCGGCTTAATGATAATGGCCAATGACAATATTGAAGTTTTCCAGAACAGCTTTACCAACAACGATACGGCAAACGTGCTTATTGTGAGCTATCTAATAAACGGTCTTCCACTGGATGACCCGAATTACGACCCCTATCCCGAAGCCATTTATTTGCACGACAACCAATTTGAAGGCGGTGGAGAAACACCCGATTCGGAACCCCTGGCATTGCTGCAATCCACCACCGGACAGCCCATACCAGATATCGTATGGGATGGAATGCTGGCCGATGGCAAGGTAGCCGAAGACGCTCTGTGCTTTTCCGAGACTGGCAACACCAGCTTCGTCAATTTAGATGCAAGCAATGGCTTCACTCAACCCTCTTTTGAAGCCTCGGCTCATGCTTGTAACTTACCACGGCTCTCAGAAGTATCATTGAGTACTACTGTGAAATGACAGCTGCCATAGTGCGCTCGCTAATAATGGGCGCTTGTTTCACTATTGTTTACGCCTGCTCGGAATCTCCACCTGTTTTCCACGACACAGAAAGACCATTGCGGCTTTCTGACTGGAAGCTGTTTACAATTACAGACGGCGAATTCGTACCCAGCCAAGCCAGCCTGGTGTTCCGTCCCGCTAATCAACTGTTCACTGACTACGCACATAAGTTACGCACACTTTGGCTACCTGCTGGCGCGCAAGCCAAGATAGTAGAAGATGAAATTGACTACCCGGTGGGCACTATTCTTAGCAAAACATTTTATTACCCACGGGCATCATCGACTGAATTATTAAATTCCAGCGATGCCGGCCTGGATAAAATATTACTGGCTGAAAACCAGCTGATAGAAACGAGGCTATTAGTTCGTAAAGAAACAGGTTGGGATGCCTTTCCCTATGTTTGGAACGACCAGCAGTCTGAAGCCTTTCTACGAGTGGCCGGAGCAAGCAAGTCAATATCGCTTTCCGGGAATTTCGATTCTAGCGCCAATGAATCCCTCAACTTCACCTATTTCGTGCCCAACGAGAATCAGTGTTCAGGCTGTCACACTACTGTGCACCCCGATGGTGACATGCATCCTCTGGGTGCAATTCTCAGTCAACTACATAGCGGCGGCTCGTCCAACAACATAGCAAGCGAGTCTCAGCTCGATCGGATGCTAGCTCGTGGTTGGCTCAGTGAAACAGTGGCCTCTACGGAAAGCGCAGAGTCGTGGCAAAATCAGTCGGCGGCTGTCGACCAGCGTGCGCTGGCTTACCTGAATATTCACTGCGGCCACTGTCACAATCCTAATGGAGCTGCTGATACTTCCGGCTTAATCCTGGATGGTTCTCAGGCTCCTGCGGTAAGCATGGGAGTTTGCAAGCCACCAGTTGCGGCCGGTGGTGGCGCTGGAGATCTTCAATACGGTATCGTGCCGGGGCATCCAGAGCAGTCCATATTGCTTTATCGTATGCAGTCAATTGAACCGGATGAGATGATGCCAGAGCTGGGTAGATCCCTGGTTCACCGAGAGGGCGTAAATCTAATTAAGCGCTGGATCGCAGAGATGCCGGGCAATTGCTAAATAATGCGTGAACTATTTAGTCAACCAGCAAGGTCGAATTAGGGTACTGACAAGGATGATAGTCGCGCATGGTTATCTTAAAGGCGCGGTCTTCTGCTCTTTCATTTTTTATTGCCAATGACAGTTTGTGTTGAGTGCCGGGTGTCTCCTGCCAAAATTGCCATAAGCCGGGATTGTCATTTCGTTCCGGGACAAATTCGATTGAGATATTCTTACCATCGATATCAAAGCTAAAATGATCCAGTGGGATAGACAACCCCATTCCACACGCCTTGATATAAGCTTCTTTCAAAGTCCATAAGTCGAAGAATCGTTCAACCTTTTTGTTTCGGGGAAGCCTCGATAGGCATTTCACTTCTTTGGGTGAAAAATAGCTTTTCGCCACGTCCAGAACCTTGTCATCTCGATCCACGTATTCCACATCGACTCCAATATTTCCAACCTTGCAGATGGCAATAGCAATTAACTTTTCACAATGAGAAATGTTAAAGCGGACAGGACTGTGTATTGAGTGGTGTATTCTCGGTTTACCATATTTGTTGGTTTCGAAACGCCAAGCAAAAGGAGTTACCAAAGGTTCATAGCGGCTCAACAAATTTCTGAGAACTGCGCGTGTTATCAAATATTGATGCCTGTGTTTGGCAAAGTAGAACCTTTCCTGTTGAGCGCGCTCTTCTGAACTCAAAAGTCCCCGATATTGAAGCAACAGTAATTCATCGGCAATTTCCTCGTCACGAATTAGCCACAGATGTATATCGTTCGATTGCAGTGAAATCACAATGTACAACTATTTTTTCTATTCATTGTAGAAGATGAAGCTCCGTGAGTTTCCCTTGTCGCGGAGATTTTACAGTATTGTTAACACACACTGCCTGTTTCATTTTAAATGATCTTATGGCCCGATTATGTCTATAAACATGAGGATTGAGACTCAGGATTTACCTATGTATTTCCCAGACAGCACTAACTGAATCAAGCTATAGCAATCCTGTCTGTTTCAGCCACCGAGTGGATATCGGTTTCCGTTCACGGCAATATGCGTGAAAACCTTACAGCGACCTGCCTGCTGTTTACTGGCGTCTGCCATTCATCAACAAAAAGTGTTCACTGATCTCAATTGAGCCACGATCATTTATCCTGATGTGCTGGTGTAGTAAACACCTTATTTGCTGACACCTAGCGGTAGCGTTAAATGGCTTCCAGCCCGACGATAATTAGCTCAATGGATTCCAATATACATAGCCTTTGGAGTCAGCCCCACGAACTGAGAGCTCCTAGGCGAGAATATCTAACTTACTCCATTCAAAGATTTAACTTCTGTCTGTATTCGAAGCATGATGCCTTACAAACGCAGCATTCACTAGATGAATTTATAGTAGTATAATCATTGACTCAGGCGTTCGAATATCAAATCAGAAAGATCTGAAATAGTTGGCGCCTCAAACAAATTGTCAAACGGTATATCAGCAGCAAGCGATGTTAATGTGTCATCAACGATTATAATACGATCAATCGAACTGGCCCCAAGTCAACAAAGTAGTCTGAGGGCAAGATACCACGTTCACAGATATCTGATAGCACATTCGTTGAGTGCCGCATTACTAAATCCAATATAATAACTCTATCCATTTCTTGTTCTCCACTTCTCAGGTCAATCACATGCTCGAAGCAATACATACGGATAAACTCATTCCATATTCTTGCTGGAGCAACATATATAGTCCAAGCAATTCAGGAAGTATATTCGGGCTCTTAAGGTATATACGGTGACCGCAAGCTCCGCCGTAATGAAGACTGGCAATACATTTCATGCCGCCATAGTCTTTGCATCACAGTGACTGTAATATTGAAGGTCGCAAGAATTTCAATACCTTTTTCGGATAAAAGCACGTAGTTGCCCGTTGCATTTTTATCGTCATATCGCATTTACCGATGGCAAACCCAATATTTGTGTACCAATCTCAAAGTTAGGTTTTCTGGGTTAAGCGGCTTTTTTATCCTTGTGTTCCTGTCGTCACTGTTTCAGGAACATGTTTGGTGTAAGGCCGTTTAGTGAACCATGTGGCCGGTAGTTATTGTACTTATCCAACCATTGCTGAATAA
>JAJFKE010000032.1 GCA_021773355.1 Gammaproteobacteria bacterium
AATTCAGAGTTGAGTTTGCCTTCACGCTGTCTTTGTCTGTGGCGACATTTGCGAACTCGCTGACGAACTTGCTTCCAGCCCATAGTTTCAAACTCTTCGTTCAGAAGTTCGGCCTGCAACAGCGCCGGCACTTCAATGATTAGGTCGAACCTATCCAACAGGGGGCCGGAAAGCCTATTAAGGTAGCGATCTATTCTGTCCTGAGTACAACGACACAGGTGGTTAGGATCGCCGGTATAGCCGCAGGGACAGAGACGCGTTGCCTTTTTACCATTTGTCCGCACTTCCCCTTAACACATTGATTCCTAAACCTTATGATTTTAAGCCTCAACATCTTGGTGAGCACATCAGAAAACACAGACTCTTTCTAGGCCTTGAACAAAAGGAAGTCGCTGCACTGTTTAGAGTCAGCCGAGAGACCATTTGTAACTGAAAAAGGCCATACCAAGCCAAGAATTCACCACATACCAGCATTTATCAAATATCTTGACTATGATCCAGAATTGCTAAATCCGACCACCATCTATGAGCACCTAAAAGCCAGGCGGCGAAAACTTGGCTGGACCCAGAAAATAGCCGCCAACAACCTCGGAGTCGATCTCTGTACTTTATCGAAGTGGGAATCTGTTGGGGCGATCATGGCGATAGAACATCGAGAACTGGTAGCGTCCTTCCTGGGCCTGCCTAAGGCCAAAGTTTATGTTGAAATGAAGAATCGGTGGAATGAGCAGCATGAATGAAGAAGATATAAAAACTCTAAATCTAATTATTATTGGGGGACGTAAGGGGCTGCGATGCGCCAAGAGGGAACCTGTAAAAACCATCGTATTTTTAGTCTAACTTCATTTTTATTCCAATTTTTCAATTTTTCCTAAAATGAGCCATAGAAAACGAAGCAATGATTGAGATAGATCTACTTTTAGGCTGCCCTGCTTGCACGTTCATATAGACTAGTGGGCTGGTAATGGGTTAAATGATCGTGTGCCTATCATGATTAATGCAAGAAAATCTCTTATCGCTAGCTTGCCGCTTATCTTGCTCATGGCTCTGTCGCTCAGTGCCAGTATCGTTCGCGCCCAAGGCCTAACCACTACCGAACCTGAAATATTTGTAAACGGGATGTCGGGCACAGCCAATCTGATTACTTCGGACTCATTGTTCATTGAGATTGAGCTCGAAGCAGGGCCAAGCGTTGGCATCAACGCTGACTGGTGGATTATCGCCGATGCAGGGGAAATCTATTTTTCGTACGACGTTGCTACTTCACTCTGGGCAGAAGGCATCGTTGTGGCGCAGCAGGCCACGCTGGCTGACCTCGCGCAAGCAGAGATACTCGATCTTTCGGCGCCGCTTCCTACGGGGACTTTTACGTTTTATTTCGGCGTGGATTTGCTCGCCAATGGCGAGATAGATTTGAATGACCTTTTTTATAGCGCAGTGACCGTGAACATCACCGGGTCTTCTAGCACAGAGTTTTCCATGATTAGCCCCTATACTAATGTCGATGACATCCGATCAGTCTTTGCCTATGACGCTGTGTCACATCGCGGTCTGGATTTCGCCACTAATGCAGAGCTAAAACCATTCCGCGCCGCCGCCGCAGGTATTGTCGATAAAGTTGAATTGGTTCAACTGGCAGGTATGGGCAACTGGCAGGTAGAAGTGGACATAAAATTCGATGAGACCTATACCATATTCTATGCTTTTGAACCGTTTACAGCGAGCCAGGCAGATGGGCAGACACAGCTGGACAACATCACGGTTCAGCCCGGCCAAAGCGTGGCACAGGGAGACGAGATAGGATTATTGTACACCGCTGGCGCACCAGGCATGGGCGCGCACGTGCATTTCGGGTTGTTTAGGTTTGTTCCTGACGGAGGCGACCCCACGGTCTGCCCAGAGCCTTACTTCACTAATGCGATCAATTTGGAGATTCTGAGTCTGATTCAGCAGGATGAACCGCAGTTGCAAATCTGTAATTGACGAGTTGATGACCCAGTTCCGAGAAAAATCCTCAAAAAATCAATCTACATAATTGCAGCACTTTTCCAAGACGTATATGGACTCCACCTATTTTACAACTATAAGTTTTCCTAAAAAGTAAACCGCTTACGTATATACGGCTTGTTATTGAGAGAGCTACTCTCTAGCCTTTGATGTTTGCGCACCTACCATCCTTTTCGCAAAAACAGTCTTTGATGACTCGCGTCTTGGACAGGTTCTTGGCAGGTTGGTCTTACCCTTTAGCTAACGTTATCATTGTAAATTTTCAAACTTCTCCTTACTGCTCATTAACCATTAAAAGCGGCCGCCTCATAATGTTTGCCTGTGGCTAATATAGCCCACGCAGTTCTAACTGATTTATTCGCTAAAGCAATACAGGCGCGTTTAATCCCTGCACGCTTCACCAGCGCGATTAGCCAGCTTTGCTTCGCTGTCCTAGGCTCATCAGGCAAGCGTGAAATAACAGACAGAGCGCCTTGATACAAAGCAGCTTTTAACTCTTTATTACCACTATGTTTCCCAATCCCAATCATGGTGGTTTTACCACCAGAACTATGTTGCTTAGGGGTTAATCCAATATAAACAGAGGCATCACGACCATTTTTAAATTCTTTGCCATTACCAATATTTGCATAAAGCATTGCGGCACAAACTTCTCCTACCCCCTCTATAGCCATTAGTCTCTGACAAGGCTCTATCTGCTTGACCAAGGCCGCTTTTTCCTTTTCTGTGCTCTTTAGCTGTTTGATGGTGGCGTTATAGCGCTCCGTCAATTCACAGAGAGTATTTTTAAGACACTGGGGTAATCGAGTGTCAACTCCATCAAGGACAATGGCCACAGCTTCTATTAAGCTTTTTCGTCCTTTGTTAGTTGTAATGCCATATTCAAACAAATAGGCACGGATATGATTGCCTAAAGCAGTCAGCTCTTTATCTAAAAACTTACGGCTTGTTTCTAAAGTTTGTAATATTTGTTGGTCTTCTTCTTTGAGTGAACCATAGATCATTCCAACTTGTATCGCTGCGATGGCAATACCCAAAGCGTCATTAGCATCCGTTTTCTGCCCCTGGACAAAAGCTTTCACTTTCTTTGGGCTAATGATTCTGACTTCATGCCCGTGTTCTCTGGCGAATCGGCCCCAATAATGGCAACTCCCACACCCCTCCATTGCAACTATAGAAGGAGTTGATTTGGCAAGAAACTCTTTTAGCTTAATTGGACGCATGGATTTATTGAGCAATAGTTCGCCATGCTTACTGACCTTGCATACCTGAAGAATATTTTTTGCTAAATCTATCGCAATCACGTTTAACTTTTTCATTGTATGGACTCCGTTGTTTTTTGAAGAGACTTCACCCTAATTTGTTAGGGTGGTAGAGTCCACACATCGCAAAGGCACACACTAGGAAATATCGATAGTTTTCAGCCGATACTAAATGTCGTCCTAAATTGAACAAATAATAAACGGCAGCATGTGCACCTAAAAAGCGCTGCGCTTGCTCTATCGACTTAGACTTACGCATACCCCGCTCTCTCACTCGCGTCGGTTGATGCGACAATTCTGCCTTGTTGCTCGTGTATTGCGAAGTATCGTGAATTGTCTCGGGCATAATTTCTCTATGCACAACTTCTCAACTTATCGGTCACAATCTTTCTAGGTTTTCCTTGATGTTTCCTCAACAACCGCTTAGCGGCCATGCCGTCACGCCTTTGCTGGAGAAATATATCAACGACTTCTCCATCTTGGTCAACGGCCCTCCATAGGTAATGCTGCTTTCCTTGAATCTTCACAAATACCTCACCAATGAAGAAAGTATCACCATATCCTTGATGATCTCTCCTCAGTCGTTGAGCATATTTCGCTCCAAACTTGTTACACCATAATCGAATCGCTTCATAGCTCACTACAATCCCTTGTTGGGCCAGCAAATCTTCGATATCTCGATGGCTCAAGTTGAATCGGTGATAGAGCCAAACTGCATATTGAATGATTTCAGGAGGAAATCGGTGACGCTTGTACATTTTTGATTTGTTCATGGGTTAAATTGTCGCAGAACGGCATTTAAGTTGTCAGTGCCAATCATTGAAGTGCCGGCGCTGTTGCAGGCCGAACTTCTGAACGAAGAGTTTGAAACTATGGGCTGGAAGCAAGTTCGTCAGCGAGTTCGCAAATGTCGCCACAGACAAAGACAGCGTGAAGGCAAACTCAACTCTGAATT
>JAJFKE010000033.1 GCA_021773355.1 Gammaproteobacteria bacterium
CGCCTATGTAGTCGTCCAGTGCTTCAGGAAATAAGGTGGCCTGGTGTCGGGCTTCGCCCTGAATAAATCCGCTCATCAGATAACAGCCTTTAGGAAAGGCTTATTATACCTTGATCAGAGTTTTCACACAGTCTGTGCCAGAAGCAGACCTACAGTCAATATACCCAAGAATCGAAAAATTCATCGAGATCCTTTCCGGTCGTTTGTTCCATAGCCGTTTGAAAATCGAGTGTAGTCACCGATTGTCCCCAGAACTTAGAAGTATAGAATCTCACCCCTTCCCAGAACGACTCTTCGCCTGCGAATTCTTTTAGTAGGTGTATCACATAAGCTCCCTTGTCATAAACAATCGACCTATCCTCGCGAGAGGGATTATCCCAATCAGGAAACACAAGCGGTTTGTCTCTCCCTGACTCAACTAAGGTTAGATATTGCTCTTGGGCAGCACTGATATTCTCATCGTAGAATTCCGGGCCAAATCTATGCCCCAGGTAGGAAGCTGTCATAAAGTTTACGAGACCCTCATTTAGCCAGAAATGTGTCCAATCTTGGTTCGTAATCATATTGCCCCACCATTGGTGGGCAATTTCATGCGCCCCCAACCAAATAGCAGTTTCGTCAGAAAGAACAGTTGTGCCGTAACCTTCGCCCATTACGGCCATATCATCCAATTCTTGACCACTACCGTTTCTTAGCAAGACTTGGCTATAAGTATCATTTGGAAAGCTGACGCCAGATTTCTCTTCGAAAAAGGAAATCATGCTTCTAGTGTCTCGAAATATTCGAGCTAATTGTTCTTCCGATATATTTGGTGGAGCAAGAAACCGAAGAGTGGGGGTTCCAGCCTTATCAATAACCTCTATAAATTCACCCGCAGCAAACCCATAGAGGTAGGCAGGCATTGGTTCCAACTCAGACCAAGTGCTGATTTGCTTACCGTTAGGTAAAATGCGAGTTGAAATATTGCGACCAGGAGCCGCTACTTTAAAATGGGCCGGAACAATAAGTGATATTGAATAGCTGGCTCTTTCTGAGGGAGAATCGATGCTGGGCATCCATTGGCTTGTTGAAAATGCCGTACTAACTTCGGTTGCATCTTCAGAAAATTTCATTCCGTATCTGGGTGTACCATTGTAATCAATTTGAACTACCTGTTCTCTATTGCTGTGGACCTTTGGTAGCTCTATGACTAACTTATCGTCATGCCTACTGAATTGCGGCTCCTCATCTTCAAGTAAGACAGTAGTAATTTCCAAGTCACCCACGTTCAAAGTCATTGATGACTGCGCAGAACCACTTCCCAATACGTAAATACGAACAGTTCCAGCAAGGCTTCTTTCTTCGAGATTAGGCTCTAGCTCTAGATCATATTTGGTTGTTTGAATTGCATTGAACTCTTGCGCGAAAAGCGTCGCAGGCACGCTTAGCAAAAAAATGTAAAATAGTAGTGAAAATTTCATTTAAAGAACATTCTCAAGCCGTGGCTCATTGCTATGGGAAAAATCGATTCGTGGATTTCTCCATTGAAAACTAATGATTGAATTGATCCTAACTCCAACTTCTCATGAAGCTTTTCCTCAAGTACGTGAACATTACGCACCATGTCAAGAAAGTCTGATCCATCATCCGGGATTGGGTATTGACAAGATACTTGGACTCCCCTCACTTCCGAAGAAGTGAGCTAATATGTTTGTTCCTACACAAAACATAATGGAGCCCAAGTATCTTGTCAGTACCCTTTTGCTGAATAAGATTAATCATCATTCAGCTCGTAGTTAAATGTGTACTGCGCCCCAGATGCTTCCATTATAATTCCGTCTACAACTCTGGGCCGAAAACGAAACCTTCCCATTGCTTCGATTGCCGATGCATTAAATACATCGGAGGGCTGGCGATCCAGGATCACGATGCCAGCCGCCTCACCTTCAGTTGTAACGGTAAATTCGACTAATACGTATCCTTCAATATTTTCTTTCATTGCTTTGGGAGGGTAGGCAGGCGTAATGTAATTAAGAGGCATGTACTCTCGATTCAATAGCCGCGGAGTTACCAATCCCGCCCTCACATTTCCTTCAGTGCCATCGTACAGTATATTAATACGTACAACCGGTATTTCGATGTTAACGCCGTTACTATAAGGCGGCTCAAATTTAAATTGGGATATTGCGCGTATCGAAGCTGTATCAAATATATTTGGCGGAACAGTATTAATTAAAGCTATGGACCCAGGATCAACGGTACCATTCTTCGAAATGCTGAAAGTAATATATTGGCTTCCGCTAATCCCGTCTTGTAAGGCTTGAGCCGGATACTCCGGTGCTGCTACCTGTAGTGGCACAAAATAATCTTCGCTAGTAAACGTTATGCCCGCGGGCATCTCTTGTAGGAAGGTGCCCGCGGGCACCGTTTGCGCGAAGATGATTTGAAAATTACTAAATGCAGAAATCAATAGAAAGCACAGCGCGAATAAAGGAATGTGAAATTTATTCGTAAAGGAGGCGTCAAGTACGGAGTTCTCCAATATTTGATTGATGCGTTTAGGCAACTGACGCCTTTCGGCCATCATCTGCACTAACAGCCTATGTTCATCCCTGCTTTGCCTGGCAACGTAAACCAAGCTTTCAGCATACGATTTGGCGTTTAGACCCTGAGCCAATACTGCCGAATCACAACTTAACTCAGCCTCCTCATTTACTCGCGTAAGAGCGAACCAGCAAAGAGGATTAATCCAGTACACACAAGTGACAACATTGCAGGCCAACATTGTGATCCAGTCCAGCCGCTTAATATGGATAAGCTCATGGGTCAGAACGCTCTCTAGCGTGGACTCAGACCAGTTTATTGCATGCTCTGGCAAGATAATTTCAGGAAAGAAAATACCGTAGGAGAATGGGGATGTGACTTCTCGACTTTGCTTCAGTGTCACCTGTCGCGACAGTTTAAGATTTTCTGTCAGTTTGTTTGACACTTCATTTATTCGAATGTCGGAAATACGAGTTGCTCGCTTACTTATTCTTAATACTACAGATATACCAACTAGTATTCGAAGAAGTAATAATCCCGTTGTTAGTAGGTAAAAATACAGCAGTAGATTGCCCAAGGAATATCTGGAAGCTGCAACTATACTTTGCTCTGCCGTATACTCGGCAATCGCCGTTAGTGTAAACACATTTCCGCTAAATACTGGTGTTGTTGGGGCCGCATCCAAAGCGACATAGGCAAAAGGAATTAGCCCTAAACAAATTATTGAGTACAACCACAACAAATGCCTAACGGAGCTTCCAAGTTTTGTTTTTTTAGTCGCATGGCTTACAAAAAATGCGAGAACGAGAACCACAAGCGATTTCATCAACCAATCTGACCCGGTAAGCAGCATCGGGTTTTCAAAAAATAGTTTGCCCAATTCATTTCTCATGAATCTAAACTCCTTCTGCTCTGCTAGTTATCCTGTACCTTCTTTTCTTTAATGAGTCTCTCTAACTCTGCTAGCTCTTTATCTGATAGATTATTGCTAGACAGGTCAAGAAGCGAGTTCATGGCCATAAATGTTGAGTCCCGAAAGAAAGTATTCACCACTCGAGTTAGTGCAGATTCGGATGCTTTTTGGTGGTTTAGCACAGGGTAATACACATACTTCTTACCCTCGTCGCGATGCGCTATATGGCCCTTGTCTACAAGTTTCTGCATCAGAGTCCTAACGGCCGAGTAGCTAGGCGCATCGGCGATGTTTTCCCTAACTTCTCTGACACTGGCGTTCTCCAAGCGATAGAGGGCATCCATTATTTGTCGTTCTCTTCGGCTGAACTGGGTGACTTTAGACATTGATTGATCCGAGCCTGGGTAGTTTCATTAAACAGCGAAGTGCCAATTTATTAGCAGTATGCCAATAAATTGGCATATGTCAACTATGCTTCCTCACATCTAATTCAATGTAGGAGAAGATTAGAGGGGTGCCCGTGAAAAGCTTAGAAATATGAAACGCCGGCTGACAAGTTTAATACATGTATTGCGCTGGCCGGCAGAAATCAAAGACGTTAGTTGTCTTTAAAATCTCTCGAGTGGTCGTTACTATGCAAGTTCTGCGACGGTTGCCTATGGGTCCAGGCTGTGTGAAAACTCGACACGATACGCAAAGTGGTCCATATAAGCTGCTCAGCATTCCTCATATCGCTGTCGAACCAAGTTATTCTGACCCTGTTTCTCTTTACCTTAGTTATAAGCGTTTAGATTTTTCCCTGAGA
>JAJFKE010000034.1 GCA_021773355.1 Gammaproteobacteria bacterium
GAATTTTGTGTAACAATGGCAGTGCATACATGGCACCTCTCCTTAGGTTTCGCGGCCTGTTGGAGAGTTTTATCGTGTCATGTATGCACTTTATTAGATTAACTATTTGTATTTGCTAATTATTTCGTGGGGATATCTCAGGGTCAGAGTAAGAATACAGTAGTTTTGCAGGTCCGCTTCTGGCAGATACTGTTGAAAAACTCGCTCTTAGGCAGCACGACACTGTTATTTGAAACTTTTGCAGTTTCAATTTCATCATATTGATCTTTTTGATCGGTTAGCCGTGTATCTAGTCTCCTTATTTCTGCCTTCTTTCGCTTTGTACGCGTTTATCTGACAGAGTTACCCTGGTTGCGGTGGTGGTTGAGCACATAATGTTGCGAGCCTTCTTAGATTCTGAGCGGTGGCCACCAATAAGAACTCATCATTTGCACTATCGATCCCTCTTAGCCTCAACCGATCAAAGCCCAGGTGACGTTTCATGTGTGCAAACATCATTTCAACTTTCTTGCGTTCCTTTACACTTCGGTTTTGATATTCATCGGTCTCTACGATAGCGCGAGCCAGATCCCGAGCCTTTTCATGAACACTTCGCGTTATTTTTCTGCTCGGAGTGTTTGGGCAACACTGTGCCTTTAAGGGACAATGATCGCAGTCAGCTTTTTTCGCATGATAAATAATCGTGTTTGCTTTCGTGATTCCGGATCTCGGAATCTTGTAGTTCCGATTGTGACGCCGAACTTTTTTATCAGCGGGGCATTGGTATTCATCGTTTGCCTCATCCCAATGGAAATCACTTGAGGAGAAGGTGCCATCTCTTCTTATGGATTTCTCCCACACAGGCACATGGGGCTCAATCTGTTTTTCTTCGACCAGAAAACCGAGATTCGCTGCCGCACCATAAGCTGTATCCCCCATTAACTTACGAGGGACTATGCCATAATTCGCTTCAACTCGTTCCACCATAGTTCTTGTAGTAGCTACTTCAAGTGCATGAGTACTAGGAGATGCCTCTACATCCATGATGACATTATTATCTATATCGATAAGATAATTAGTGGAGTAGAAGAAGTTCGCTGGCCCTTTGGCGCCTGTCCATTGCGCCATGGGATCGGTCAGTGAAACGCTCTTTTGAACGCGATTTAATGAGTCAACCTGATCCAGCTTATCCAAGTACTCTTTTACCGGACGACTTTGTATTTTTGAAGGTGTCCAATCTACCGGGCTGTGCTCATAGGTTTGCCTGGAGACATCAGCCCTGATGAAACTTGCATCAATAGCAAATCCCTCACCTTTCACCAAGCCTTCTTCAATACATCGAGTAACTACCGTATCGAAGACCAAGCGAAGTAAATCAGATTCTCTAAACCGCCCATGCCTATTTTTTGAGAAGGTCGAATGATCCGGTACAGCATCTTCTAGCCCGAGTCGGCAGAAGCAGCGATAGGCTAGATTAAAAGTAATCTCTTCACATAAACGACGCTCAGATCGAATGCCGTAACAGTAACCGATTAACAGCATGCGAATCATCAATTCAGGATCAATCGATGGCCTCCCGGTGTGACTATAATAGCAGTGCAGGTATTTCCTGATTTCAGAGAAATCAAGAAACTGATTGATCTTTCGGAGAAGATGATTGTTCGGAATGTGTTGCTCTAAACAAAAGTCGTAGAACAAAGTGTTTTGTTCAGGAGGTAATTCACCCATCATAGACGCTAACCCTCATTGGGAAAACACCAGGCAATTATCTCATGAACAACGAAATTCCGGGAGTTTTTCAACAGTATCGGCAGAAAACTGAAAGTTAGTTCTCGACCTTGAGCGGACCCGTGAAACTAAGGCTGTGGTTCTGCTAGTTAAGTACTAGTCGGTTCGAAACGCATTAGATAGAAATCCCGAAAATGTGGCATTATTCACATTCCTTTGATTGGTCCTTTATCCAGTCAATATGATTTGCGTGGAGTCTTTAACTAATCTGCAATACCTGTCGTCTAATTGATCAACTCAATTTCATATTTGGAAACCCTGGTTTTTCCTTTTCAATAGATATTAGATTCGAGGCCTTGAACCCTATGCGATTTTTTAAAAGTGCTCAATCTATTGGTTCTGTCAGATACCTACATATTTTCGCTTTAATTGTGTTTGCGACTACTCCGCTGAGTCAACTTGTCGCGCAAACCCATGTCTCCAATATGTTTGTAATTGAAGACGTTAGTGTTGTAGATGTCGTCAATGAGCAGATATTAACGTCCCGAACAGTAGTTATTGCTGACAGTAGAATTGTTAGTGTGTCCGATGCCCGTGAAACCGCGATTCCAGCAGAGATGGTATCTATAGATGGAACCGGTCTTTATCTCACGCCCGGATTAATTGACGCGCATGTGCATCTAGAAGAAACCGATCTGCCTCTGTATATAGCAAATGGCGTAACGACGGTGATTGAAATGAACGGTTCGCCTGAGAAGTTAGAATTTCGATCGCGAGTTGCCAAGGGAGAATTAGTTGGTCCAAGAATTTACATGGCGAGCCCGTTGTTGGCAGGCACAACTCAGAATTTTAGTTTCCAGCTCATTGAGAACCCTGAGCAAGCCAGGCAAGCTGTGCTGCAAATCCGTGAGCTGGGATACGATTTTATAAAAGTTTATGATGGACTTTCTCTGGAAACCTATAATTCGTTGGTTGAATCTGCTGACGAATTTGAAATACCTATACTGGGCCACATACCTGCCTCCGTAAATATTCAAAGAACACTAACTGATAACTTCAAATCCATAGAACACGTAGAACAAATAGCCAGGTCTACCGTTGGCCATAATTTTGATGAATCTCAAATTCCCGACATTGTCTCTCAACTCCGCGCCGGAACTAGCGCGGTTACGCCAACTCTCGCAGCAATGGAAATTCTAAATTCTCGACGCACCAGTTGGTTTGATAGCTTGTTCGAAAGAGATGAAATGCGCTACACGCCGAATTCGGTAGCCGACTGGTGGCAATCAATGCGAGTTATTGAATCCGCCAGGAATGATCTGACTGACAGCAGCCCTGGCGGAACAAGTGCTTCGATTGGATTTTATCGTACTTTAACGCGAGCACTGCACGAGGGGGGTGTTCTATTGCTCTCGGGTACTGATACACCCAATCCATTGCTAGTGCCTGGGTTTGCGTTACATCATGAATTGCAGGCACTTTCACGAGCTGGTATTTCCAATTCAGCGATACTGCGCATGGCGACCAGTAATGCAGCCAAGCACCTCGCAGCCGAATCTGAATTCGGAGTCATTAAGGTTGGTATGCGCGCTGAACTGATTTTATTGCGGGAAAATCCGTTAGCAAATCTTTCTGCGCTACGATCCATCGAAGGCGTTATTCTGGGTAATAGGTATTTTGACAAAACCGCGCTTGAAGACCTACTCGAAAGATAGGGTAAAGAATAGAGGGGAACTTCTCCAGTACCTTAGGTTGTAGAGACTGCCTAGGAAATCCTTCCGCCTATCTACTATACCAACCCTGGCAGAGGCTGAATTATTACCTGTAAGGTAATGGTTTTTGCACTCTGAGCACATTATGCTGCGCGCAGATAGCAAGATGAGGAGTAATGATATGTACCGCGGTTTACTGGTAATCATACTGGTTTTATTTGGGGCTCTAACCGCTGCAGCACTGTGGCAACATGGTTATTGGGGAATAATAGAACCGCATTTTCAGAGTTTTGGGGGCGGGCAGGTATTTGCCGATCTGGTAATTGCTCTAGGACTGGTTCTTATATGGATTTGGCAGGATGCAAAGAAGATGGGGCGTAATCCACTGCCGTGGATTGTTGTGACCCTGACTATGGGATCAATTGGCCCTCTGATTTATTTGATTACGCGCAAGCCGGGCGAAATAATTCGTTAAAGGTTTCTTGCTATTGTTTTTAACAAAATAGGGGGGAACTAATTGCTGTTCTCCCTTTTTTTCTCGAGTTTTTGAGCCCATCTTCGATTTTCGAAAAATTGCCTATCATTAACGTAGGGAGCACGCTTTCTGTACTAGATATGTGAGCATGCTCTATTACATTCGAACCCATTTACAAATGCTTCTCGTACCAGTCAAGGATTGCTACATGGGTTTCGCTCAAAAGCGGTTCTGGGTAAATCTCATGATCGGCATCTACAGCTAACAGTCTGCTCTCGACTCCAGCTTTGTCTAGCAAGGAATGCATTCGTACGCCATTTTGTTCAAAATTGATAGTTTGATCTTGAGTGCCATTGATTAGCAACGTAGGCGGATCATCACCGCTCACATAATCGACTGGAGAAACCACAGGAATAAGTGCTGGATCGAAATCAAGAAAGCGTGCACCGAATAATTCTGCGTCAGGAGAAATGTCGCGAACGTCTACCGGAGCCATCATCGCCACAACGGCTTTGAAATCGCGCTCTGTTCGATCAGCGGGTTCTACTGACATACTCAACAGTAATGCTAAATGTCCTCCGGTACTGACACCAAAAATTCCAAGCCGTTTACTGTCCACGCCAAAGCTTTCGCTATTTTCCTTGATATGCTGAAATCCAAGTTTGAGTGCATTGAATGCATCGGGAATACGATAGGTAGGATGAGCAGGGTGATAAATTTGGAACAGTGTGTAACCACTTCTAAGTAGAACATTCCAAAAGGGCTTGCTAATAGTCAAATTGTCTTCACCAGAAACGTAACCACCACTTACAACCAGTACGATACCTAGACCATTCGAATTAGCTGGCACTTCAACGTCATAATACATTGCCATCCCATCTCGATGGCCGTATATCTGATGCCTAATGATCGCAGTTTCTTGGCCAAGTAAACTATTTGAAACTAGAGTTAACAAAATTAACAGTGTTGGCGTGGTCCTTGCTCTTCTCACGACATAAACCCTTGTGCGGTTATCATTCTGATTAGAAATACTATCGCATACCTGGGATTTTGACACGACAAACCTTAGCTTGGTAGGCAATTAAAGACCGCTATTGACCGGAAGCTAACTCAGAGAGGCTGATAAACTTAATGCCTGTGTTGAGTTGACCAGTTGAACTCACAACCCAAAGCGGACGTGGATCAAAAAATAAATCATCCCGATTATTCTTAAAATCTTCAGTTGACACTCAATCCTTTATGCGAATATATTAACACCATGTTAATAAAATAGCACACTGTGAATATATTAACAGAACTTAATCTTTAAACACCGCTCGAACTGGTCATCTTGGCTCAACAGGTCTATGGAGGGTGGCGGGCAATTCAGTCGGTGATGTGATTGGAGTAGAGATCCATGCTAGCACTCAGACTGTTATTCTCCTTGCCGTTCGCCGCAAGCATTACTCTCGGGCTTTTTTACTTCATGCAGGCCTTAATTAGCACCGGCGATCAATTGGAGCAATCCATAAGCGTGATCAAAATAGTTGATGCAACAATGCCAGAGATTGTATCGGAAGTGATTGAGGAAATAGACAAGCCTGAACCCATCAAAGATCTCGCGGTGCAAACTCCTGATACCCCTAGTAAGGATATCAGCCTCGGAGACGGTCCAGGCTTGAATATAGAACGAGCCAGTATCGATGTGGGTGCTTCCATGCAAATCGAGAACGCAAGCATCGCCGCAACAGATGGCGACTATTTACCTTTGGTTACCATTGCTCCTCAGTATCCAACCCGCGCATTACAACGTGGAATAGAAGGTTGGTCACTCATGGAGTTTACCGTCAACGGGATAGGGAATGTGATTGAAGAAAGTATCGTCGTTGTAGATAGCGAGCCACCCAATATATTCGATCGTTCCTCTATAAGAGCTGTTGCTAGGTTTAAATATCAACCGCGAGTAGTTGAAGGCAAGGGGGTTGATGTTCCTGGTGTGCGTACGGTTATCAGGTATGAACTGGATAATAATTAGAATAACTTCGTCAAGCTTCCACCATGGGCTGTAAGAAAGGAGTTGTCTCGCAGAAAAATATCGACTCCTATTTGGTATTCTCGGGCCCAATCTTTGGAAAACCTGAAAGCACGGTAGAATGGGAAATTGGTGGGAAATTGGACACCCACAAAAATATTGACCTAACCTGTTGTTTTTAGCAGTTACAATTTGTGGGTGATGAGATGGACGCTCCCAACCGGCGTCGCAATGCGCCAAACTGATAGTGCGTTAACACATTTCAGTTAATTTAGCAGGAGCGTCCATCATGACCGATCATAATTTAGTTTCGATAGATTTAGCAAAA
>JAJFKE010000035.1 GCA_021773355.1 Gammaproteobacteria bacterium
CGCACTAATCTGACTCGCTCACGGCCAACCCAATGGCCATCTAGTTTTAATCTATCGTACACCTTACGGTAACCCCAGCGCGGTTCAGCCTCCGACAGGACATTAATCTGGCCGACGATCTCACTGCGATACGATTTACACCGATAGCACCGCTTCGTTGTTCTGTGATCGACACCACCACACAGGCTCGCCTCTCACTCACTTGGTAACAATACTGGGCAGCCTGTTGCCTTTCGGCCAGGGTTAGCACTTTTTTGAATTAATATCCCTTAGCATTCGATTATCTAAGGTTAACTCCGCCACGACCTTTTTCAACTCCTCATTCTCCTGGTGCAAAGCTTTGAGCTTCTTGACATCAGCCGCTTCCATGCCATCGAACTGTTTGCGCCAGCGATAAAACGTTTGCTCCGTGACGTTGTGTTTACAATAAATATCGCGAACACTACCTCCAGACCCAGCTTCTTGCAGAATTTTCACTGTCTGCTCATCAGTAAATCGTTTTTTCATGGGTTTCTCCTAATGCGCGAAACCCTAACATTGTAAATGGTTCAATTATGAAGGGGCTATCCATTTCGTATTAGCCCGAAAGAATATGTCTTTGTTCAGCCTGCTTTCCAGATAACTTAAAGTGTACTGGGCTATGATACTCAGCTCATCACCTTTCAATTTTACATAGTTTCCAATCGATACTACCGTTTCTATTTGGCCAGGTGTGAAAAGCTGACCATTATCGCCATCATTCAGCATTATCGGCTTACCCATCTCCAGATACTTTGCATGCTGGGCCTCCCTTGCACCTCTATTTAAACTACGGAATTTATCGAGGCTATGAGATAGGCGTTTTAAATCGATAGGTTTAGGAAGGTAGTCCACCGCATCCAAGTCGAACTCTTCCAAAGCATGGGTAGGGTCGGCAGTACAAAACACTATCATACAGGGTTCTTCAGTCAATAAACTAGCCACATGCAGCCCTGTTATTTCCGGCAAACCGATATCGAGAAATATAAGATCAGGCTGTAATTCACGAACTTTTTTAGAGCGTCCTCTGCATTTGCAACTTCGAATTCTATCTGTACATCGTCGAACATCCCAAGAAGCCGTCTCATCTCCGCACAGGCAAGAGGCTCATCGTCTACAATCCCAACTCGTATATTAGTCATTGATTTCAAGGGCTTCTTCTCCATAAAAGTACGGGATAAACAATTCCGTAAACACAAAACCATCTCGTTGGGAAATTGTTAGATTTGCTTTATCGTCATAAAGTAGTCTCAATCTCTGCCTACAGTTTTCAAGCCCAATTCCCAGTATACCTTCTTCAATTTCGCCATTGTTACTAATACATATCAACACTCCATTGGATACTCGCTGGCTTTTCAATGACAATAACCCCCTTCAAGCCTCTTATTGATCCCATGTTTAATTGCATTCTCAGTGAGAGTTTGTAAAAACATAGCTGGGACAGAACAATCAAGTGAATCTTCCGCCCAATTTCGTTTAATTTTCAAGCGTTCTTCCAGCCTTATTTTTTCCAACATCAAATAATCGTCAACGATAGCAACTTCTTTTCTCAGGGCTATTAATCCATTTTGATGTTGTAATGTGTATTGTAAGATTGAAGACAGCGGAGAAATCATATCACTAGCACGATCCTTATCCAGATAGATAAGCGCTCGTATATTATTGAGGGAACTAAACAAAAAATGTGGATTAAGTTGATGGTTCAAAAACTCCAGCTCTGCGATTTTTTATTGCAGGAGCAGGGATTCATTACTGGATCTAATGTGAATTAGTTTAGACCAAATCTGACACCGTTCCAACTCAAGAGTAGGACCTAGATAAACAAGCTACTTCCTAAACACTCTGAATGGTACAGAAGAAGCTACCGGTCCCATGCTTGAGCGTACTTCTGCCAGTAACTCGGGAGGGGGCCAGTAGTAATTCAGAATACTTAATATGGAAATTTCCGCAATACTGGCTGCCAGGGAGACTATATAAGTGGCTACAACGGCACCCTTCCAAAACTCAGAAACCCTAAGATTTACCCACTTCTGCGTCTTGAACCAGGTTCATAAAATGCGGCATCCAAAAAAATGCCAATACAACTATATAAATACCTACAACCAACAAGCACCCCGATGTTTCAACCCCTAATGTGAGGCGTCTAAATTATTTCTGGGTAAAACAAACAAAATATAGACGCCCAGTAAAGCTGACCATCCTACTATCTGGCACGGCCAATAATAACGAGATAGAAAAAAATCTTGATCAGGGGAATAATTCATTCAGCAGACTCTTCACATTTATTGAAAGGCTTTTAATGAAATAGGTGATCAATTTAGTGAAATCAAGTTAATCCTGCACTGATTCCATCATTGGGCTTCATTTCTGAAAAACCCTCATGCTTCGCGTCCTTTACCTAACCATCGAGAAGAATCGACTATAGCCCACATTCATGGCATAAGATTCGTGAACTAGCCAAAGGCGAGAAAATCTGGTGTGTTCGACCCACTTCCAAAACATGGCATCTAGTCTTGCAATGATGCATTCCCGTCAATATCGAGACTCACGAACTTAATCATTTCTATCAAAATTGTCAATATCTGAATTTCTTATATGTCAACAGCTTAGACATTAGTCAGCGGTATTGACAATGTAATTGCTTAAGTCGATAAAAACCTCAGTCGAATAGAAATTGCAGACGGGCGCATCAATATCCAAGAATTGAAATGCTTGCACGATCGATTAGAACCGAGGCATCCCCCTCTCTCTCTTACTAGTGCTGATTGACGCGAAAGTTCAGTCTGATTGTTACTCTGCTGAACTGTGTCGTGAATTGATTCTGGTATCAATCCACAATGTGTAGCAACGCTCAATTCAGGTTTGCAAGTACATCTACTTGATCTAAGCAGCTCGTTCGGAGCGAAATAACAGTACTTGTTAGTGCCATAGCGGATGGCCCTGGTCAAGTTTGCAGGGTAGACTGAGCCAACTAAAAACCCTGCCCCGGATATCAAAGTCTTGCCTAGACTGCTATTTAATGTTCTCACTCTCTTGGTTCTGCTGGTTAGCTGCACTGATCAGGCCGGCATCCGTCGAACCTATGTTTTAACAACAGGCACAACAGGTGGCACTTATTATCCGGTTGGCGTTGCTCTTTCTACATTGGTCACAGCGCAAGAAAACGTAGATTTTTCTCTAACTGCAATAAGTTCAGCAGGCTCAATGGAGAATATTAAGCTGCTGAGAGATAACCAGGCACAGTTTGGCATGATCCTCGGTATATTTGCTGCCTGGGCCTGGGAAGGTGAGGGGCCGATTCGAAATCCCCAGCCTCACCTTCGAGCAATTACTGCAATGTGGCCAAATGTGGAGCACTTTATATTGCTTTCGGAATTAGTGACAAATGGCACTATTTCCGACCTCGACAATTTGACTGGCGAGCGCTTCGTTCTGGGCATGAGAAACTCAGGCGCAGAACAAACCGGAGCCTTTATCTTGGATAGCCTTGATATTGACTACGCGAATAAATTTGGTCTGGCCCATATGGGTTACGGAGCAACCGCGAGCGCAATGCAAGATGGCAATATTGTCGGCATGAATATTCCAGCCGGGGTACCGGTTACAGCAATAACTCAGGCCTACGCACAACTGGGAGACAGAATGACAATTCTGAATTTTACCGAAGCGGAAATGAAGGCTATCAATCGTCAGTATCCGCTCTGGGATTTTTATCAGCTCGATCCTGGAACCTATCCCTATCAAGATCAGATCGTAACCACCGCCTCTAGCCCCAATGTGCTGGTTGTACGTGAGGATGTATCGGAAGAGATTGTCTATCAGTTTACAAAACTTTTGTGGAATAACCTGGCTACTCTGCAAGAGATTCACAGCGCAACCAAGGAAATGGCATTGCAAGACTCATTAAAAGGTATAGCCATGCCCTTGCACGCAGGCGCCATCAGGTTTTATCGGGAACAAAATATAGCTATACCGGCGCCACTGTTATAGGACTAGCGTGCTTATTCTCGGCGAAAAAAAGTATACAGTACATCGTCTAATAGCGGCCCCCAATTGTCCCAATCATGGCCCTCGTCGACCTCCCTATAGGTGAGGTCATACTCCTGAAATTTCAGTGCTTCCATGAGCTGTTGCCCAGCCTGAGTATTATCATTCACAGTTCCTACACTCAGAAATATTTTTAGCGGCAATTTGCCCGCTGCCATGTACTGAAATCTGAGCTCATCAACCATGTCACTATTGGCTGGTGATTGCATCGCAATTCCCGCGAAACTATCATTTGCCATCAGTCCAAAGCAGGCACTGTTACGTCCTCCAAACGATAAACCGAGGATCACTCTGTCATCTCTATGCGCGGAACTGGGGTAATTTTTATCGATGCTAGAAATGAGCTCTTGTTTGAAAAAATCAACATAACGCTGGTTGCAAAAAAATTGCTGATTACGCCTGTTCTGCTGCAAGTTGTCCGGATTGCGACTATCTACAAAAACCACCATCACCGGCTCTATATTTCCCGCCGCAATTTCGGCGTCAAGTAACTCCGGTAGCTTGCCTCTCGATACATACCATTGCCCGTCGGTAATGTAGAGGGTTGGCAATTGCGCATTCCTCCTCGTCGCTTCGGGCAAATATACCCGATACTGCAGGTCGTAACCTAAAACCTCGCTATGAATTCGAATATCCTCACTCAGCTTGCCTTGGGCCAAAGCAGAGCCACAAAGACTTAACAATGAAAAAATTAAAACTGAGCGCATTGAACTGTCCTTACTAGTCTAAAACTAGCTCTCACTTGTTTCATTTAGTCCCATTATTGAGCGCCAAAGGCGCCTAAAACCGAAAATCTGAAAAACTACGACAGCGTTAGCAAATACCAATGCCAGCAACGGCAGCCAACTTGTGTTCTGCGTAACATCTATGGCGACACCGAAACCCACAAGGGTTACGACGACCAACATGGAGGGCCAGAAATCACGTAAGGTTGCAGGGTCTATCTGTCCGAAGAACTCCTCGTTTTCCGAATCTTGTCGTGCCCTTCTTAAACTGCTGTGTGATACCCAAGTCGCCGAAACAAATATCGATCCCAACACGTATAGCCAGAGAGAATTAAAACTCTCAGCAACCATAGTGATCAACATAAATTCTTGAATGCCAATAACAAATGGCACGATAGAATCTCTCAAATAAGGCTGCCAGATAAACCCCATAACCATCGTCGAGTACATTACCCAAATTAGCAGAATTCCCATAAATGCAACAGCCAACATGCCCCAGCCGATCAATGCTTGTAAATTAAAGTTCCAAAGCCATTCACTCTCGACGATCTTCGACCACATTAACTCCAGGGCCAAGGCCTGAATGATGCTAATAAGTGTTAGTAAAACAGTTGGGAAATGAGCCTGCGCCCTGGTTCGTATTTTATTCATCGTGTTTTCACTGTTGCTGGTAAATATCGCCTGCAGTAAGCAAACAGGCTTGTGACTAACTGATTACTCAACCGGGAAGTCAAAATAGGTATGGGGAAATGGCTCATCAACTAAAATAAAATGCCACCATTCTTCAGGCAATGCCTTGAATCCATGTTTGGTCATAAGCGCAGCTAGTAAATTGCGATTGGCTCTGCTTTGTGTGGATACCTGGGAATTGCCAGGCCAGGAAATCGGATCGAAAAAATCCCAGTGAGATCCCATCTCCAACTCCGTACCACTGCTCAAATCAACAATAGTCAAATCGATAGTGCTGCCTCGAGAATGCCCTGAACGTTCTGCAATATAACCATCCCTAAATAAATTTTCCTTGGCCACCGAGGGATAGTAAAACTGTTTCATTTTTGTATCGTTTAAGTCCTTAGCCCAACGTACAAAATGATCAACAGCTCGCTGTGGCCGATAGCCATCGAAAACCTTTAGGCTCAGCCCAAAGCGACTCAATTCAGCTTGCACTTGAGAAAGTGCATTTGCAGTGGGCTCTGTAATATAAATATTCTGCGCGTGATAACCATCTATCACAGAACCAACAAAATTGTCCTCACTAAAATACCGAACATCCAAGTGAATACTGGGAATAGACTGCTTTAAATTCACAAAATCAGGAGGAATAGTCGTGATGTTGGTTTGAGCCATGAGCTTCTGCTTTCCTGGCACTATTAACAGCGCGAGCAGCAATACAAGACAGGCCGAACCTAGTGATAACTTGTTGATTTTATGTATAAAATTATTATTCATAGGTTTTACCACGCAAATTCTAACAGCAGTTTAATCTATCCGAAGCTGGAAAACTCTGGAAATTGTGGTGCCTACACTTGAATCAGACTAGAATAACTAGCCTTTTTCGACAACGGTTCCAACTCTATTTCCAGCACTGCAGAGTGAAATAGGCTCGGTGGACCTCACACTATGTTAATCAGCTGATTGAAAGTAGTGAACACGATACCAGCCGGGGTGCAGGCTAAGAACTTCAATTGTCACAGCCTAACTTTTCTGTAGAAACAGACGCCTAAGGACTAGAATAAGAAGTGCTGCTATACGGTTCACTTCCCTGGACTTTTTTATTTCCAAGAAACAGACAGGTCAATTCGGGAGTTGCAGCATGAAGACAATCGGCATGCTTGGCGGCATGAGCTGGGAATCCACCGCAAGCTATTACAAGGCCCTAAACGAAGGAGTCAAATCCGCACTAGGCGGTTTGCATTCGGCTAAGATTTGCATGGTGAGTGTAGATTTTGAAGAGATAGAGAAACTACAGCACGCCGACGACTGGGATAGCACGGCAGTGATACTTGCTCAAGCGGCCAAATCCATTGAAGATGGCGGAGCCGATTTTCTGCTGATTTGCACGAATACCATGCACAAGGTTGCCGACCAG
Organism: Gammaproteobacteria bacterium; assembly: GCA_021773355.1. GTDB lineage: Bacteria > Pseudomonadota > Gammaproteobacteria > Pseudomonadales > Pseudohongiellaceae > UBA9145. Next base: position 6,880 of record JAJFKE010000035.1, read on the forward strand.
ATCGAAGAAAAAATTTCGATTCCCATATTGCACATAGCCGATGCCACCGCAGAACGGTTGTGTGCAGACGATATTGGTTGCGTAGGACTTCTTGGCACTCGCTTCACTATGGAGCAGGACTTTTACAAGAATCGAATCTCTGAGAGCTATGGTATCGAAGTGATCGTGCCCCATGAAACTGAACGCGAGGATGTGCATCGTGTAATCTATAAGGAACTTTGTATGGGGACAATCAATCAGCAATCTAGAGAACGATATTTGGACATCATTGAAAGCTTACGGGAAAGAGGCGCCGATGCAGTCATACTTGGATGTACGGAGATTGCCCTGCTAGTGCAACAGGATCACACTTCTGTACCACTGTACGACACCACGACAATACATGCAGAACAGGCAGTGTCGCTGGCCCTGTCGAATTAAACTGGCTTCATCACAGGCTCGACAATCTTGTCGGATTAATAAAAGACATTTCTTAAATGGATCAATTAATACTAGAAACCGCCACTGTTTCCATGGCCACCTTTTTTGCCACCATAGGCCCGCTGGATGTTGCCGCGGTCTACGCGGGATTGACGGCAACCGAAACACCTAAGCGTCGTCGCAGCATGGCCATTCGTGGCACCTTGATTGCAACTGGAATATTGGTGCTTTTCGCTATTGTCGGAGAGTTTTTACTGGCAGGCCTGGGCATCTCCCTGGCGGCGCTGCGAACCGGTGGTGGCATCTTGCTGTTACTCATTGGTATCGACATGGTGTTTGCGCGCACATCAGGAAGTACCTCCACCACCGAAGAAGAAGAACAGGAAGCCATGGGCAAGCGCGACATATCTGTGTTCCCCCTTGCCACTCCTCTAATAGCAGGGCCCGGGGCAATGGGAGCGGTGATTCTGCTTATGGCTAACAGCGAGGGAAACCTGGTATTACAGGCAACAGTCGTGGGCTCACTTCTGTTAATCATACTGCTCACCTTCGCAATGCTGTTACTGGCGTCGAAGATTCAGCAGCTATTTGGCGTCACTGGTATGCATGTGGTCACCAGAGTCTTTGGCGTACTGTTGTCCGCCTTGGCAGTGCAATTCATATTCGATGGTATTGCCCAAAGCGGACTACTCCCGGTAACGTAAAAATTCGATCTTGACCGCAGGAGAATTGCAATTGTTAAAAGAAAATTTTCAGCTTCTAGCCCAATACAATCAGTGGATGAATAAGCGCGTGTTTGAGGCTGCTGCAAAACTCAGCCAGGATGATTTAACACGCGATGCTGGCGCTTTTTTTGGCTCCGTCTTAGGTACTCTAAATCATATTCTTGTGGCTGATATTCTCTGGCTGAAACGTTTTGCCAATCACCCTGCTCAATTTGAAAGTTTGGAAAAAGTTCAGCATATGCAAAACCCCGATTCACTGTCGGCAGTCCTGCATGGGACTCTTGATTCACTGCAACAGGTCAGATTAGAATTTGATGTGGATATAATCGATTTTTGTGATGAAATTACCGAATCACAACTACAAGGTTCCCTGGATTATAAAAACACCCAGGGCCTTAGTTATCAAGATCAATTTGGACTATTGATCCAACATTTATTCAACCATCAAACACACCATCGCGGGCAATTAACAACCCTGTTAAGTCAACATAAAATCGACGTTGGTGCTACCGATTTACTGGTCTGTATTCGTGAAAAATAGCCAGGACAGTGATTTTCGTCGACCTGCATCGTCATAATATGGTCAAGCGAATAAAACTAATTTCCCCATTAGAAGACAGCCAAGGCTAAGCTCTAACAATATTTCAAAATATCTGCACAACTCTTCCACTTTTGATTAGGAAAATAGTATGGAAATCAAATTTGCCGACAGCGAAGAGCAACTCAGGATGGTCAGCCCAGTTCTCCTGCAACTGCGCCCCCAATACACCGAAGAGACTTTGCTAAAGCAGATTCAGGAACAGCGAAAAAACGGTTATCTCGTGGCCTACGTCGAAGATGATAACAAGGTACTGTGTGTGGCAGGGTTCGTCATGGGTCAGAAACTAGCTTGGCAGAAACATATTTATATAGACGATTTAGTCACCAATGAGGCTCATCGCTCTGCCGGTGCCGGAAAATTTATTATCAATTGGTTCAAAAAATTCGCTGTAGAAAATGGTTGTCAACAACTGCACCTGGATTCTGGCGTACAACGATTCGCTGCCCACAAATTTTACTTACGAGAAGGTTTTAATATACGCAGTCATCACTTCAGCATTGTCGAGCTCAATGATAATTAGGCCCGAGATAGCTGCGGATTTCACGGCAGTGGAAGCAGTAAACATTGCTGCATTTCCGACAGATGCAGAAAGCCGCCTTGTGAATCAGCTAAGAGATCGAGCTAATCCGCTGATATCACTGGTGGCTGAACATCAGGGCTGTATAGTTGGCCATATTCTATTCTCGCCAATCAGTCTCAGCTCAGACTCCTCACTTCTACTCATGGGGCTAGCACCGATGGCGGTACTTCCCGATTACCAAAGACAAGGCATCGGATCAGTTTTGGTAGAAGAAGGCCTCGCACAATGCCGCAGAGAAAAAGTGGGAGCGGTTGCCGTTCTCGGACACCCGGAGTTCTATCCTAAATTTGGTTTTCAAAAATCCACATCATTTAAAATTCGATCCGAATACGATGTCCCCGCCGAAGTGTTTATGCTGAAGGAACTAGAACCAGATTATCTAGCTAATGCCAATGGAACAATTTTTTACCACGAAGAATTCAACAGCCTGTAACAAACCTGTACCTTTTGGTGGAACAGCAACCTTTCCCGATATTGAGCTTTTGAGCTTGCTGACATAGAGTAAGCATAATGATTACGGTGCCCTATGCCAGGCAGCAATACAATGGAGAGTTAGTGTGATATTCAAAAGCAAGCAAGCCGACATAGTAATTCCAGATACAGACCTTTGCTCGGTTGTTTTAACTCGAGTCAAGAAGCTGGGAGACAAGCCGGCTCTGGTGGATGGGCCCAGTGGACGAACCCTCAGTTATAATCAGCTTGCGTTGCAAATTAACAAACTGGCCTGCGGTTTGCACCAACTTGGATTCAAAAAAGGGGATGTATTTGCCACCTTCATTCCCAATGTTCCCGAATACGCTGTAGCCTTCCTCGGCGTCGCAGCTGTAGGCGGCGTCAACACCACCGTAAATTCACTCTACTCTAGTAGCGATCTAATACATCAATTCAATGATTCGGGTGCGCGCTTCTTACTTACCATCCCCGAGTTTTTAGACCGCGCCCTACCCGCCGCACAAGAAACCGGCATAGAAAAGATATTTGTATTGGGAGACGCCAGTGGCATCGAAGGGGTGAGCGCATTCTCAGAGCTCTTGGATAACGAGGGAAATGCGCCGGAGGTGTCCATCAATCCAAAAACTGATTTAGTTGCACTCCCCTATTCCAGTGGGACAACTGGCTTGTCGAAAGGGGTGATGCTGACCCACGAAAATTTAATTTCAAACATGGTGCTGTCTTGCCAACCAAATCCTGTGGATGAGAATGACAGCATGATTGCTGTGCTTCCCTTCTTTCATATATACGGCATGGTGCTAATACTAAACTTGGCAATTTATCGAGGCGCCACTCTGGTTACTATGCCAAGATTCGAAATCGACCAGTTTTTAAAGATTGTTCAAGATTACAAAATAAGCTGTCTAAATCTGGTTCCTCCTATCGTACTCGCCTTGGCCAAACATCCTGCGGTAGACAACTATGATCTTTCCAGTGTCAGAGTAATTGGATGTGGAGCGGCCCCTCTGGGGGAGGAGTTGGAAAAAGCCTGCTCCTCCAGATTAGCTTGCAATATCTATCAAGGTTATGGACTAACCGAAGTATCCGGTGCGTCCCATGTTAATCCTGCATCAAATTCTGAAGGTAAAACAGGTTCAGTCGGGCCTGTATTAGCAAACACTCTTGCAAAAATCATCGATACTGAAACCGGTGCTGAACTGGGACCCAACGAAAGAGGTGAGGTATTGATCTACGGACCTCATGTGATGACTGGATACCTGAACAATGATGAAGCCACAGCTCACACCATAGATTCCCAGGGGTGGTTTCATTCTGGCGACATTGGTTACGCAGACGAAGATGGTTATTTTTACATAGTAGATAGAGTCAAAGAACTCATTAAATACAAGGGTTACCAGGTTGCACCAGCGGAATTAGAGGCGTTACTACTTAGTCACGAATCCATCGCCGATGCCGCCGTAATCCCAAGCCCGGACGAAGAAGCGGGAGAAATCCCCAAGGCATTTGTCGTGCTAAAAGAAGAGATTAGCCCACAACAAATAATGCAATGGGTCGCAGAGAGGGTCGCACCCCACAAAAAAATTCGCTTATTGGACATCGTCGCCGAAATACCAAAGGCTGCCTCCGGCAAAATACTAAGACGAGTCCTGGTTGAACAGGAAAGAGAACGGCTGGCTGACAAAAGCTAATACTGCCCAAATAAGACCAAGGGCAATGCCAATTCTCGGCCGGAATAGCTATAATCGCGCAGCCTTCAATCACACAGGTCCACATCAATGTCATCCAACAATAAAGTTGGCTTCGTTTCTCTTGGTTGCCCTAAAGCACTAGTAGACTCTGAACGCATACTCACGCAATTGCGAATAGACGGTTACGACATCGTACCCAGCTATGATGAAGCCGATATAGTGGTGGTAAATACCTGTGGCTTTATAGACAGCGCCAAGCAGGAATCGCTGGATGCTATTGGTGAGGCAATATCCGAGAATGGCAGAGTGTTGGTCACCGGCTGCATGGGCGCAAAGCAGGAATCTATTACCAATACCCACCCTAAGGTATTAGGCGTGACTGGACCCGCTGCATACGAACAGGTGGTCAACCAAGTTCACCATTTCTTACCCCAAACAGAGACTCATGACCCCTTTATTGATCTGGTTCCGGCGCACGGGATTAAGCTTACGCCCAGGCACTATGCCTATTTAAAAATATCGGAAGGTTGTAATCACCGTTGCAGCTTCTGCATTATTCCCTCTATGCGCGGCGACTTGGTAAGCCGTCCTGTTGGTGAAGTACTGGATGAAGCGGAACGGCTTGCTAATGCCGGCGTGAAGGAATTACTGGTTATCTCTCAAGATACCAGCGCCTATGGCGTGGACACAAAATACAAGACTGGCTTCTGGCAGGGGCAGCCGGTCAAGGCTAGTATGCAGGGACTCTGCGAGGCACTAGCGCAGCTTGGCATCTGGGTTCGACTGCATTATGTTTACCCTTACCCCCATGTAGACAAAATCATTCCATTGATGAGGGATGGTCTGATACTGCCCTATCTGGATATCCCGTTTCAACATGCCAGTCTGAAAGTACTAAAGGCCATGAAAAGGCCTGCCGCTACAGAAATGACACTGGACAGGATTCAGAACTGGCGCAAGCTATGCCCAGAATTGACCTTACGAAGCACGTTCATTGTGGGCTTTCCTGGAGAGACCGACGAGGACTTCGATGAGCTGTTGCAATTTTTACACAGCGCTCAATTGGATAGAGTCGGTTGTTTTCAATACTCCCCGGTAGACGGCGCCAAGGCCAATGAATTGGAAAATCCGGTGCCTGATGAGCTAAAACAGGAGCGCTGGGAACGATTTATGGCGACCCAGCAGGAAATAAGCGCGAAAAGACTGCAGGATAAAATTGGTCAAGCAATTGAGGTGATAATTGATGAGGTCGGCGAGGAAAAAATCATCGGCCGCTCTGCCGCGGACGCACCGGAAATAGATGGTAATGTGTTCATTGAGCCCAATTCATCTGTTTCCGAGGGTGATTTTGTGAAGGTGAAAATTCAGGACGCGGACGAATATGATCTCTACGCGGTAGTGGCCGAATAAGGGCTCAACCGACCAGCAATGACAGATCAAACCCTATTGATAATCGATAGTCTTCCAAAGCAGCAGAGGCGAATACGCTATTCCGTCCGGTGATGCACCCACAGCATAGTCCCCAAGTATTTTCCGAGTCTCAATATCTACAACCAAGACTCGATTCTGTCCTGAAAGAGCAACAAATAAAATTCTGTCATCTGAATATAGGGTAACTCCCTGCGGCCGCGCACCCGGCAAGTCGATCTTGCCTGTCTCATTCCCTGTAAGCGGATCAAAGAATCTCAACTCCTCATTGCCTAAATCCGGTATTACCGCAAATTTCTCGTCCTCCGTAAGAAGTATTCGATAGGGCCAGGAGAAGCCCGACCACTGATTCAGAATTTCACCGCTATCCGCGTCGATTCGTGATACAAGCCCTTCGTCGTTGCTACCAACCCATACCTCGTTTCCTAGTTTATTGCTAGTAATCGCCTCCGGTCGATTCGGCACCGCAATTATTTTTTCAATCTGCCCACTCGCCACGTCAATGACTGAAACACTATTCGACGAACCGTTGCTTGTATAAGCTCTGGAACCGTCTGCAGAAAGTGCGACCATATGAGATTCACTCTGGCCAGTATCGATGGCGCGCAATACTTTTCCTTCTTGAAAATCCACCACTAATAATCTCTGGCTAGACTCCGAAGTCACTAGAACCTGTTCCTGGCCAGGTAGAAATAGAATGCCGTGCGGGCTTGGGTATTGACGAAGGTCTATGGTTCTGGCCACACTAAGTTCTTCCACATCAAACACAGTTAAGCTGTTGCCACCGCTGTAATCCGTACCTATCGCCCATCGGCCATCATCACTGGCAACTAATTCGTGCGGTCCTCTGCCGGTGGCTAAGGTCGCCAGGTTTTCTCCTGATCCTAGATCGACAAAGCTGGCATTGTGTCCGCTTTTATTCAGCACTATCAAAGTGCCACGCAAATCCGCAGGTATTTGCGCCTGTGCTTGGGATAGCAGCAATATAGTCAGTATGGAAAACAGCCTAGCAATATTTGTCATAGTCCCATTTAGCCTCGTTCTTCGTAGCAGAGTACCTGATCTCGCAACCCGACTGGGCGAAACTGGTATCTAACAGCCTTTCATTCTAGGGGCATTCACCACTAAATGAGACCACCATATGGCATATTTGTTCATTTTTGTGACCACGGTTAAAATTCTTGAAAGAAAGAAGGGTATTCGCTCGTAAACCGTAGAAATATGAGAACATTGATCCGATTCCACTAGAATTGCCGGCGCCATTTATTTTGCGGTAATTCTAAAGATCACCCGATGAGGAAATTTCTATGCAAGTACTAAAACCGATCAGCTACTGCCTGGCACTAGCTTGTTCTTCAATCACGAACGCAGACACATTGGACAACGCAAAGGCCTTGTTTGATTTCGCCGAGGCGGCCTACCCGGAATTATTGAGCCCAGCGGCACCTCCGATTCAGGAAATCCAGGGATTCTATGTACGCCAGTACACAGACACCGGTATTTATCTGGGTGTACAGGGTGATAATGTTTATGCCGTAGGTGGCAGTGTAGGCCCTGATTTGGTTTCTGTTGGCAAGATTGGCAGCTTAATCACTATCAGTGACTCAGACATCACCGACTTGTTGCTAACTAACCGCAGGGAGGAATGTAGCTACTATGCAGAGAATCGTTTTTCTAATGTCAACGATATTCAACGCAGCATGCAGTTCTCGGGAAGTTTGAGCATAACCGTAGAAGGAGACGAATGCGTATTCGTCAGTAATAGCATCCCGAATCATGACTTCAACGACGCCACTGGCGCCTTCGCCACTCCAGTCAGCGCCGTCAGCGCAGAATTTAGAACCCCAACAGCGCCAGTCTTTGCCGCAACTTCAACGGCAATTTCATTAGAGACCGACAATGCTGTTTTACTCAACGGCGTTAAGGTTGATTTACTCGCCGCCGGTTGCTTTGGCGTAGGCGATGGAAATATCGGCTGCAACGATATCAATCAGCCTTGGCGTTATGATCCTATGAGCCCTTTAACCATGTTCGGTACCGATGCCCATAATGCCCATCCCCAGCCGGATGGTACTTACCACTATCATGGCAATCCCAAGGCTTTGTTTGATCAAAATGCACTGGCCGAGTCGCCAGTAATTGGCTTTGCCGCAGATGGCTTTCCCATCTTCGGTAGCTATATTGATGATGGCGGACAAATACGTACAGCCACCAGCAGCTTTCGGTTACGCAGCGGCAATCGCCCTACCGGCGCGGATGATCCCGGCGGCAGCTACGACGGCACTTTCGTGGATGACTACGAATATGTAGCAGGCAGTGGCGATCTTGACGAATGCAATGGCATGATGAGAAACGGCTCTTACGGCTACTATGTAGTGGATCAATATCCCTGGGTCTTAGTCTGCTACAAAGGCACGCCCGATGCATCCTTTAATAAGGCTGGTGGTGGTGGACCTCCGCCTGGCTAAAAATTAGATAGACGAATTCCAGGGCGGAAGGGCGGAAGATCGACAGATCTTCCGCCTTTTCACTTTTTGCAAAACCTGTTGACGTCCGGAGTTAGAGTATTGCTTGGCAGGCGATCATAATAAACACCATCGCTATAGCGAAACCACCCTCCGTAAGTGCAGCATAACGACTGTTCGCCGCAAACAGGCAAGCAGCGATTAACAATACACTCACCGTCACAGCAATCAGTACGGCCATGAGCAAAGCTTCATTGGCAGCGGTAATCCCGATCAGCCATGCTAATAAAAAGGTACCAATAAACTGCAACACCAAAGTCGGAACGGGTTGAGTTGCACCAGTTCCCATCTCGACTCCCACACCGGCGGCCCATTTTTCACCAAACATCATTTTCGAATACCACAGACCGCCCAGCATAAAGCTGACCACCGTACCCGCGGCTACCGCCAACCAATTAACACCCATCGTTAGCTCATCCATTCTTCCTGTCTCCCGCTATTCTTGTTCTATTAAAATTGAAAAAATCAAAAACAGATCGCCTCTTATCTTCCCGTTATCAAATGGCATGGTCAATACAGGCAGTCAGTATTCCAACTAGAAACCCTGTGATTAACTCTAAACTGCCTCTGGCTTTTGGCTTGTTCCGAGGTTGAGACGTCTCTTTGAAAGCATGCGTCGGCCTGTCGAGAAGAGGCAACGAAAAGATCGGGGCAAGCTGGTGCCCCGAAGGGCACGGCCTGAAGCGCCCATCTTCGTCGTTGCCGTTGTTGCTAAGGGAGTGACCATTAGCGGCAAACGGCGTCTAGAATCTGTACGCTTCAGGTCACGCAAATTTGGAGTTAATCAGAGGGTCCCTAGAGACCTAGCCGTACTGCCTAAAAAAAAGTAATCTAGGCATCCGAACCGATCTCTTTTACAAAACAGATTTAGCACTCTAGGGATACACCATATGTCTTCTATTCGCCTCCTGATCACCTTACTGTTGTCTGTGTTTTCTGCGGCTGCGCTCGCTCAGCCATCCACTAACAGCCAATTCACTGGGCTTAAAGCAGAAATGGCCCGCAGCATTGAGTCTAAGGCCAAGCTGACGCAAGAAATCGTCGATACCCTGTTTTCCTTTTCCGAACTAGGCTTTCAGGAATTTGAAACACAACGGTATTTAACCAATTTACTTGCCGCTAACGGGTTTGACATCGAGCTGGGCGTTGCCAATATACCTTCCTCATGGTGGGCGAGCTGGGGAAGTGGCGAACCCGTAATTGCATTGGGCTCTGACGTGGACGGCATTCCTCGTGCTTCACAAATGCCAGGAGTCGCCTATCGACAGCCGATAATCGAGGGGGCTCCCGGACACGGTGAAGGACATAACTCGGGCCAAGCAGTAAATATTATTGCGGCCTTGGCGGTCAAAGAAATTATGCAGCGCGAGAATCTTCCTGGCACCCTGGTGCTGTGGCCAGGTATCGCCGAAGAATTGCTGGCCACCAAGGCCTGGTATGCACGAGACGGCCTGTTTGAAGAAGTTAATGCCGTGCTATTTACCCACGTATCCAATAATTTAAATGTCAGCTGGGGTGACGCGACGGGCACCGGCCTGGTATCCGTCGAATATCTGTTCGATGGCGTGGCAGCCCATGGCGCCGGTGACCCCTGGAAAGGTCGCAGTGCTCTGGATGCGGTTGAGCTGATGAATGTCGGCTGGAATTTTCGCCGCGAACACCTGCATCCTTTACAACGCTCACACTATGTTATTAGTAACGGCGGCGATCAACCCAATGTTGTACCTTCCTATGCCAGCGTTTGGTATTTCATTCGTGAGATTACAGCAGACAATATTCGGGAGAATTTCGAGACTCTACAGCGTGTAGCCGAAGGCGCAGCGATGATGACAGATACCAGTGTCAGCCGACGCATAGTTGGTGCGGCGTGGCCGCGTCACTTCAATAGACCTATCGCGCTGGCTATGGATGAAAATATCAAAGCGGTGGGACTGCCCACCTGGTCCGAAGATGACCAACGCTTTGCCAAAGCACTGCAGACTCTTATGGGCTCCGAAGATCCCCAAGGACTAGCGACCGAGCTGTCGGGTATTGGTGAACCTCGTGAAAATCCCGTATCTGGCGGTTCGGATGATATAGGCGATATCTCATGGAATGTTCCAACTGTCACCTTGCGTTATCCCTCTAATGTAAGAGGCTTACAAGGTCATCATTGGTCCAGCGCCATGGCCATGGCTACCCCTATTGCGCATAAGGGTGCAACGGTAGGCGCCAAGGTGGTAGCTGCAACCATGCTTGATCTTATTCAGGATCCGTCTCTAGTTAGAGACGCCCAGAGCTACTTCGATGATATTCAAACTGCCGACGTACAATACGAACCCTTCATTGGTCCGGACGATGAACCGGCGATTGAAAAAAATGCCGAAATTATGGCCCAGTTCAAACCCTTACTCGAAGAGCTTTATTACGACCCAACAAGATTTGATACCTATCTTGATCAACTTGGGATCGAATATCCTCAGTTAGAGCCAAACCTAATACAACGAAGCCAATAAAGCTTAGGCGGCCGCTGGTTTTACTGAAATTTCAAACTATGAAGCAACAGGCCGCCTGGAACTTGAACTACGCCATGTCCATCTCTCGACTACTAGCTGTTAGGTCAGCCCTTTTCTTCGCTGCCTTTTGTATCGCGCAATCGAATGCCGCCGAAGCAGAGCTCTTAACGACAACAGCCGTTATCGACAAAAATAAGGCAGTGGACAACGCAGGCAATCCGCAGGCACAGGAGTTAACCGTACTCACAGACACCATCTCAGCAGAAGAAATCGATAGAGCCGTACTCAACCGACTTCTACAAGAAATAGTTAATAGCCCAGACATTACCAAATCTCGGCTTGGAATTAACGATCAACAGCTGCAAGAAATTTTTATCACTGTTTCCAATGCCCGCGGTTTTATCAATGACAGCGAGATGGCTAATGTTAGAGCGATGTGTAAGGCTTGGGACGCATCAATATTAAGCGGTGAGGCTCGCGTTAGTGAGGCGATGACCGCCTATAAGACCCGCGAACAATTTACAAAAGATTTCATCTCAAAATACTATGGCATCGTGCTGTTTAATATCGAGTCTGTACTAGATGAAGCTGCCAGGCTCTCTTTTACAAACTATATGAATGATAGACGCAGTAGAATGGCAAATTCAGGCGCCACGACTTGGGGTTCTCTCGTTCATAATATCAGCGCAGGCCTTGATACCATCGAATTCCACTGTCGTTAATTGGATGACAAGTTCAAAAATATTAATGGAGTTTTACCTTGAGTTATAAATGTTTTGAAGTAAGCATCGAAAATAAAATCGCCCACATCGTTCTAAATCGCCCGCAGAAACGTAACAGCATGATTCCGGAATTTTGGGATGAGCTGCCCAGAATAATTCGAGAACTGGACGCTAATGCTGACGCTAGAGTCGTAGTAATTTCTTCCACCGGCCCGCATTTCACATCGGGTATTGATACATCAGTGTTCGAAGACAATAGCGAAAACAGTGACGACCCCATAGCTGTGGAAAAATTGAATCGACAACATGGCGCCAAGCTTTATGACACCATCAAATACTTGCAACAAACATTCACCTGCCTGGAGGAATGCAGAGTACCAGTGCTAGCTGCAATACAAGGCGGCGTTATAGGAGGCGGCGTCGATCTCATCACTGCCTGCGATATGCGCTATATGACTGCAGATAGCTTTCTCACAATTTATGAAATCAATATTGGCATGACTGCCGATGTCGGAACCTTTCCGCGAATCACCAAACTGTTGCCAGAAGGTGTTGTCAAAGAGCTTGCTTACACGGGTCGACGCATGTCGGCAGAAGAAGCCAAGTCATTGGGCTTTATAAACGGAATTTTCGAGGATCAGCAGAGTTTGCTTAATGGAGTCATGGAAATAGCAGAGCAAATCGCCAGCAAGGCACCACTGGCCATCTATGGTAGCAAGAGAATAATTAACTATTCACGCGATCACAGCAGCGCAGATAGCCTGGATTACATCGGTATCTGGAACGGCAGCATGCTACAAAATACTGAAATTAATGAAGCGATGAACGCGGCCTCTGAAAAACGCCAAGCCGATTTTGTAGACCTTCCGAAGAAACGAGCAAAGATGAACTCCGGCATTGTGGATTAATACCTAACCTATCGTTTGCACGCATACTATCCCGCCAGGAACAAGTCTAGCACCACTTCCATTAGCGCTGCGCCAAGCCAGGCAAGTGGCAGAATAAAGATATAAAAAAGGAAGCGAGAAAAAATCGAAATATCCATGGGCCAGGTACGAAGATGCTGCACCTGGTCTCTGCGAGCAATCAAACTATTCAACCGGGTCAAGGATTCCCTGTCCAGCGCGGTTGACGATTTCTTTATTTCTGTGTTGATCGAGTCCAGCGCTTTGGCTTTTTCCCCTCGAATATTTCTTCTGATCGTCCAGGTGGGAAGAAGCACGAACACAATGGCGGCAGGCACACCCACATAAAGCCCATTCGCATAATTAACCCAGAGAAACTCCCGGTCCAGAGACTGCAGAGTCGTTAAAGCCAACGCCCCTATCACCATTAAAAACTGACTTAGGGACGCACGCCCAAAACCATTCAAGCTATCAAGGTCAAAAATATTCACTCGAAGGTGCTTACCGAGTCTGTAGAGCACAAGATCTTCATGGAAGACGAAAAACAGTATTAACGCAATGGTCGACCACATGAAAATTTGCCCGAATGCCAAGGCGGTGCTGACAAGGAATATTTCTGAATCGGGATCGAGACTCAGCGAGCTGGGATTAATATTTGCCCAGAACGCAAAAAATATGCCCAGGCCTATCGAGATTGGCCAGTAACCAGCGTATTGATAGCGCCCGATTGCAGACTCGACAGAACCTTCTATTTGACTTCGAATACCGGCAAACAATGACTCACTTAACCGAATCCAGACGGTGAACCACATCAGCAAGCATGCCGGTTGCAGGGTCAATAACAGAAAAAGCCCCATTATCTCCATCGGTCTGGACCACAAAGGATATTCCGGCATGGGTCTAAACCCGCCAGCACTAATGAAGAGGATGATTAAGGGAACAGCAACTGAAGCACCTACTGTTAGCACGGGGTAGCGTAAACGCTTAATGGCATACTCGATCAGCCAAATGGGTGCAGGGCTGGACATATTTTACAAACCTGGTGTTATTATTTTAGAAGCGTGGGCCGCGTTGCGATCATAATCAATAGAAGACTGCCTGCCAAGCGCCGACCACAGAGCTAGGCTGGTCGCCGCTAGTGATCCAAGCTGTACTATGCCAGCGTAGATAGCGCATAGGTATTTGCTACATTCCAAGCCATGCGGGACTGGACAGCAACTACACAGAACATAACAATCAACGCGGTCAGGAAATAAAGCCATGATTAAGCCCATTGTCGGCATCGTTATCGTCCTAATCATCAGCGGTGGTATAGCTGTCGCCGGCAGTCAGGACAGTATTGCCGTGAGTAATCTACCGCTCTTCCTGATTTGTGCAAGCATCGGTTTCATCCTGCACTGGATAGTATTCATTCCTTCTTTTATTTACCAGACTGAGCACTACTTCGACCTTACCGGTTCCATATCCTATATTTCTGCCATTGCTGTTGCTGCCCTGCTACACCCCGGCCTCGATACCCGAAGTCTGGTTCTGTGTATTCTTATTTCGGTTTGGGCCGCCCGCCTTGGCAGTTTTTTATTCCTAAGAGTAAAAAGAGATGGTAAGGATCGAAGATTCGACGAAATTAAAACCAAATTTTTCCGCTATATGTTCACCTGGACACTGGGCGGTGCCTGGGTGTTTATAACAATGGCCGCAGGCTTGGTGGCCATAACATCTGCGAATCAACAAGCCTTAGATAGGTTTTTCTATTTCGGGCTTGTTCTTTGGATTATTGGGTTCGTAATCGAGGTGGTCGCAGATAGCCAGAAATCTCAGTTCCGCGCAAAACCAGAAAACAAAAATAGATTTATAACAGAAGGTTTATGGGGCCTCTCGCGACACCCTAACTATTTTGGCGAAATAGTGCTCTGGTTTGGAATAAGCCTAATCGCGTTACCGACTCTGATTGGATGGCAATTCGTTACGCTAATTTCACCTATTTTTGTCACTCTCTTACTAATCAAGGTTAGCGGAGTAAAATTGCTCGAAAGAAGTGGAATGCAGCGCTGGGGAACCGATCCGGACTATCTTAACTATATTGCCAATACTCCCTCACTCGTGCCATTCTTAGGACGAACACAGAACAACGCTTAATTTAATAGAAAAAAGGTGAGGTGTATGAAGCTCAATCACTTGCAGGTACTCGGCGCTAGCCTGCTGGCTCTCGCAAGCACTATATCCGCAAATCAATCTAACGCTCAGACCTTAGCCTTAGCCCAGGCCAATTTCAACGCCACAGAATCCTGCGCGCAGCTGTCAAAGTTAACAATCGACGCGACTACGATCACCCACGCCGAAATCGTAAGTCAGGATAGCTTTACCGCTCCTGGTTCAGATAAACCTTTGCAAACACCTTCATTTTGCCGACTAGTTGGCGTGACCGCGCCGGCGGTAAACTTTGAAGTATGGTTACCCCTGTCCTCATGGAACGGTAAATATCAAAGCGTTGGCAATGGCGGTATGGCTGGCACTATCAGCTATGCGGCAATGGCGAATGCATTACGCCGGGGTTATGCCACGGCCAGCACAGATACAGGGCATACCGCGGGCCCAATTTCCTTCGACGCCTCATGGGCTTCTGGCCGTCCGGATCTTATTGAAGACTTTGGTCACCGCGCACTACATCTAACTACCGTAAACGCAAAGCAGGTTACTGCATCATTTTATAGTGCCCCACCTAACTACTCCTACTATGTAGGCTGTTCCAAAGGCGGCCAACAAGGCTTAATGGAAGCTCAACGTTACCCCGATGACTTCGATGGCATCATCGCCGGTGACCCAGCTAACGACTGGACTCGATTCTATGCAGGTGCACATCTATGGTATTCCCTCGCTATGTTGGCAGATGAGGAGAGCTATATAGCTCCAGCAAAATTGTCGGCCCTGGGCAATGCGGTGAATGAAGCATGCGATATCTTGGATGGAGTAAAGGATGGCATCCTGCAAAATCCATTGGCTTGCAATTTCGAACCTCGGACTTTGACCTGTCCTGCAGGCACAGACAGCAATGCTTGTTTAACTCCAAAACAAGTTAGCGCCGTGGAAAAAATTTGGTCTGGTGTTAAGAACTCAGCAGGTGAATTAATTTATCCAGGCTTAGTACCAGGCGCCGAAGCTGCACGCGGCTCCTGGTCAACCTGGGTTACAGGTAGAGAACCTTATCAATCGCTGCATTGGCGTGGAGGAGAAGGCTTCTTTCGCTGGTTCGTGTTTGACGACCCGGACTGGGATTTCAGAACATTCGATTTCGACAAAGATCTGGAATATGCATTGGAAAAAGTAGGCCCGGCTGTGGATTCAAACGATCCTGATCTACGCCCTTTTAGAGACAATGGTGCAAAATTAATCGTCTATCACGGTTGGAGTGACCCAGACATCTCGCCGCTGGCCTCCATCAATTATTTTGAAAGCGTAGTGGACGTAATCGCCGACGATATACAGGCTGAAAATTGGCAGCTGGCGCTGGAAAGTACTCAGGATTTCTATCGCTTGTTTATGGTACCTGGAATGACGCACTGCGCTGGCGGGCCAGGACCTGACAGCTTCGATGCCTTAACCGCTCTGGAAAATTGGGTAGAGAAAGGCATTGCACCACAGACAATGGTCGCGTCAAAGATCGTCAATGACGAAGTCGTAACAACACGTCCACTTTGTGTCCACCCTGAAATGGCGATTTATGATGGTACTGGCGACCCCGATGAGGCTGCCAGTTTTAGTTGTGCGCTACCCTAAAAACTTTGAGCTATTCACACAGCCCAGTGTCACTTACATAATAAGCGAGACTTATTCAGATGAATCTCCCTCTGCTTCTTCAGCATCAGCTTCCACCTTCCTGCGCAGCAAACGACTGATCGTATCATCCAGATCAGGTTTCTTTTTAGGCTCATCAGAATTTGCCTGAGATGTTGATTCATTCTGCTGTTCATTATCTGGTAAATCGCTCATAGTTTTTACTCCTCAAATTTTCGGCTATTCTACTATTTCAGCTAGCTGCTGTCCTATTTGTTTAATTGCTCAAGCTGGAAAGAGAATAGGCTGATCGCCGAAACTTGCGCCTCTGTCCGCATTAATTTAAGTTAGCTGGCCCTGTAAGGAGATAACATGAGTTGGCAAGACGAAGTAGATGAGCTTAGGCACCGCGAAAAATTAGCTACAGCCATGGGTGGCGAAGAACGCATTCAGCGCCAACATGACAATGGCCGTTTAACCGTAAGGGAGCGCATCGACGCTCTGGCCGACGCAAACTCTTTTCACGAAATTGGCGCGTTGGCTGGTAAAGGCAGCTATACAGACGATGGCGAGCTACAGGATTTCACTCCTTCAAATTTCGTGCTGGGCACGGCTAGAATAAACAATAGACCCGTAGTTATAGGTGGCGACGATTTCACCGTGCGCGGCGGTGCCGCGGATGCCAAGGTTGGCGACAAATCCGGCTATGGCGAGCGCTATGCATTTGAAATGCGTCTGCCCCTGGTGCGACTCATCGATGGTAGTGGCGGTGGCGGTTCGGTGAAAACACTGGAAATGGTAGGCCATTCCTATGTCCCAACCCTACACGGTTTTGAAACAACCATGCGGCTGATGGGCCAGGTGCCTGTGGTATGCGCTTGCATGGGTTCGGTCGCCGGCCTTGGCGCCGTGCGTACAACAATCTCCCACTTCTCGTTAATGATCAAAGGCACTAGTCAATTGTTCGTGGCCGGGCCTCCCGTGGTAGAAAGAGGATTCGGCAAGCCGATAGAGAAGAACGAACTAGGTGGCTCTCAAATACACGCCAACCTCAGCGGCGCGGTGGACAATGAGGTAGATACAGAGCAGCAGGCTTTTGAAACCATAGCCACATTTCTATCCTATTTGCCACAGAACGTTTGGCAGGCCCCTCCGCGCATAGAGAATCAGGACCCGGTAGATCGGCGCGACGAATCTTTGCTCTCGGTGATACCCAGAGATAGGCGCCAGATGTACCAAGTTAGAGAAGTAATTAATTCAATTGTTGATATAGATTCTTTTTTTGAGATAAATCCAAATTATGGAGAATCGTTAGTTATCGGGCTGGCTCGCTTGAACGGCTATGCAGTCGGCGTCATGGCAAACGATACTCATCATCATGGTGGCGCTGTGAATGCTACCGCTTCAGAAAAGATGATGCGATTCGTCGATCTCTGCGATACGTTTCACCTACCGCTGCTAAATCTGGTGGACAATCCTGGATTTCTAATAGGACGACAGGCTGAGGAAGAAGGCACGGTACGTCTGGGCAGTCGCGCATTAATGGCCTGTTATCAAGCCTCAATTCCCTGGGTATCGGTAATTATTCGTCGCTGCTACGGAGTCGCAGGTGCCGGCCATGGCAATGCTGATCGGCTTAACTTGCGCTACGCCTGGCCATCGGCCGATTGGGGTTCTTTGCCGATTGAAGGGGGTGTACAGGCCGCTTATCGCAGAGATATTGAAGCCGCGGATAATCCCAATGCTCGACGCCGTGAACTGGAAGACATGCTAGAGAAATACCGCTCGCCTTTTAGAACAGCAGAGGCATTTGGCATAGAAGAAATAATAGACCCTAGAGATTCACGTCCCCTGCTCTGCGAATGGATAGAATTGGCCTATCAGCTAATCCCTAGCCAGCTCGGACCGAAATCACGCACCCCTCGTCCCTAACAGTTTACTATCGCTTAGTTTCTGACCGCCTACTGTCTACTCTACCGGCTCGATTCGAAGCAAAGCACCATCTTCTTCGTCAGTCAGCAGGTACAGATAACCGTCGGGCCCTTGTCTAACATCTCTTACCCGGTGCTTGAGTTCTTTCAACAGGCTCTCACGACGAATTTCCTCTCCCCGACTATTAAATACAATTCGTTGTAAATGTCCGGTGCCGGGAATTCGTCCTTCCATCATGGAACCAACAAAGAGATTGCCCTGCCACTTCGGGAAATGTTCACCCGTGTAAAAAGTGAGGGCGGATGGCGCAATCGAAGGCCACCAAACGACAGTTGGGCTCTCAAATTCTTCCAGCCAAGGTGTCTGAGATACCCAATCACCTCTGTATTGACGACTATAGGATGCCAAAGGCCAGCCATAGTTTTTCCCGGCTTCGATAATATTTGCTTCATCGCCACCTTGCGGTCCGTTTTCGCTTGCCCATAATTGGCCGGTCTGTGGATGCACAGCCATGCCCAATTGATTGCGATGCCCTACCGAATAGACCTCTGGTAGGTATTCACCCGACTTCACAAAAGGATTGTCATCTGGCGCGCTACCATCGGGGTTTAGACGCAAAACCTTTCCATAGTGTACCGTTGGGTCTTGAGCCAATTCGCCGGTAGCGGCGAAAACGTAAGCGCCACCAACAGTCATCAACAATTTCCCGTCCGGGGCAAATAATAGTGCTGAAGCGGAAATCGCACTGTCTACTCCCTCGGCTACAAATATCTCCTCTACATCGACCAGATTGTCTTCCACCAGGCGTGCTCTAACCAGACTCACTGCTTGATTCGGTTCGCCCTCATGCATGATTGGCTTGGTGTAAGTCATATACACTATTTGATCGTCATTGGGATCCAACGCCACCGCCATGAGACCGGCGCGAAATACTGCAGAATAAACTTCAGGCACACCGGGGATATCACGCTCCAACAATTTGCCGTCGCGAATCACTCGTAGTTTGCCGCTATAACGTTCAGTCACCAAAATATCGCCGTTATCGCGAAATGCCATTGCCCAAGGGTTCGCCAAACCTGTCGCGATAGGCACCAGCTTTATTTGCTCCACTTCGAAAGCAGGCAGAATAAGTGGTTCAGTAATGGAGGGCGGAGCGACAAAGGCGTTTTGCCCCAGTGCTGTCGAATTGTAACTGAGGAGCAATGCCAGCACTGGCATTAATAATTGCTTGGGTCTACTCATGATTGTCTTCCTTAGTGTGTATGCCCTGGTCCATGTTCCGAGGCAACCGCATCGTAGTGCAGTCGAATCAGGTCACGGCCAAAATCACCTGCGAAATCTCGCCACACCAGATGTATATGATTAGCATCGTTCTGGGTATTGTCGTATTCGATAACAAAGCTCTGGCCTTGAACACGGTAATAATGTGCATCGCCACGCTCTGCGCCCCCTATCCAGGCGAATTTAACGGATTCAATGCCTTCATCCATAATCGCCTGCATGCGCCCATCGGCGATTACATCAGGCTGAGCAGAAGCGACTTCGCGAATTATTGCGCGCAACATTTGTTGTTGCCCAGAATTTAGTTCCGCATAGGTAATGCCAGCATCATCTAAAGCTGTCACTTTTTTATCTGCTCCTGTAAAAATGTCACGTGGCGCTTCTCCCTGAAGCACGGCAAGATTCATCTGCGATCGACTTAGCGATTTCAATAATTGCCGCCCCAGATCTTCCTCCGCCGCCAACACTCGAGTTCCCTGGCTGGCACCGCTACGCACCTCAGCCGGATTGCTGCCAAAGAACTGTGGCGAACTGGCAATGCCGCTATTGTCAATAAAGGTCCAATTAAAAGCTAGATGATGCCCTTCGTAACGAACCGCCCAGGGGCCATGCTCTGCTGGCGTACCGAACAGGGTGAGATAGTACAGATCAGGGTCTCGAACAAAAGGACCATTAGGCTCCAATACTGCCAGCACTTCTTCCAAACTGCGGACATTTTCTGTTTTCTGAAACCCTTTAGCGCTAAACAAGGTCTGCAGTAAGTTTCGAGCAGACTCCAGTTGTGCAGGATTTAATTCTTTTAGTGTTATTCCCTGGCGGTCACGAGGAATGAAATGCCAATTCAACCTTTCTTCATCATCAAAACTGTATTGAACCTTCTCGCGCTGTGCCGCATTCAGACTTTCCAAGAATAAGTTCGTGGCGTCGATGATTTCGTGGCTCAGTTCGATTTTAGACTGCTGTGCAATAACAGATTGCAGCAGAAATAGAGCAGCTGCGCCTATGAGACATTGATACAAGCGCCTGTTGGCATGATGGGACATGTGGAGAGACTCCGGCTTCATTCGAATTCTATTAGCAATGAGGCGACAGAATAAACCCGCAGCCAACACCCGTCCAGTGGCGTATTGTCCATCACTGGCAACAGACCAATTGTCAGCACCTGCATTTTCTGCCATAAAGGGCGTTTTCGTCAGGAGTTGTGGCTATGAAGGCGGTAACTATTAAGGAACACGGCGGTCCAGAGGTAATGACCTATGCAGATGTGGATATGCCAAACCTGGCTCCTATGCAGGTTCTGATCAAGGTGGAAGCAGCAGGTATTAACTATATTGACACCTATCAACGCTCTGGCTTATACCAAATTCCACTGCCAGCGACTCTGGGATTAGAAGCAAGCGGCACCGTGGAAGACATCGGTAGCCAGGTCACTCGGTTTGCCAAGGGAGATAGAGTCGCCTATACCAACGTGCTTGGAGCCTATGCTGAATATTCTGCCGTAGAGCAGGACAAAGTAGTAAGCATCCCGGACGGTGTATCATTTGCTGAAGGGGCAGCAGCTATGCTGCAGGGCTGCACCGCTCACTATCTTTCTCAGTCCACCTATCCCATCAAAAGCGGTGACAGCTGTCTTATTCACGCCGCTGCCGGTGGCGTTGGTCTGTTACTAATTCAGATGGCGAAAAACGCCGGAGCCTTCGTTATCGGCACGGTATCTACCGAGGAGAAGGCCGAGTTGGCCTTAACCGCGGGTGCCGATGAAGTAATACTTTACTCTCAGACCGATTTCGAAACCGAAGTTAAACGCATCACCGAAGGCAAGGGCGTTAACGTGGTTTACGATTCTGTTGGCAAGACTACCTTCGACAAGAGCATCGACTGTTTGCAGCGTTTCGGTTACATGGTACTTTACGGTAACTCCAGTGGTCCGGTAACAGAGTTCAACCCGGCGACACTTGGGCCAAAGGGTTCGCTGTTTCTTACCAGACCAACTTTGTTTGACTATACAGCGGACCGTGAAAGCCTTGAATGGCGTAGCGGCGATGTTTTTAATTGGATAGCTCAGGGAAAGCTCAAACTACGGCTAGAACATTTCTTTCCCTTGGCTGATGCGCAAGAAGCACATCGTGCTCTGGAAGGTCGCAAGACTACCGGGAAAATCATCCTGACTCCCTGAATGTATCGGACAGCAACTGATTAAGAAACGAATACAAGCAATTTCTAGTTATAAACAAAAAAAGGTGTATGTAATGCAAAAAATAAAAACTCTTCTCACTATCGCTGCACTGGTTCTTTTTTCTGCAAGCCTTAGTGCACAGTCAATCGATCTGGGTCGTGGAGAATTACCTCTCACAGTGCCAAGCAACTATGATGCTGACACTCCCAACCCACTCATAGTATTGCTGCATGGCTATACTTCCAGTGGAGCGGGCCAAGATTCCTATATGGGTTTCAGCAAGATTGCAGACCACTATGGTTTCATCCTGGTGTCACCCGATGGCGAGAAAGAACCCGGTGGCGACGAGAATCGTTATTGGAATGCTTCTAGCGCCTGTTGTAATTTTTTCCAGACCGAAGTCGATGACTCCGCCTACGTATTGGACATCATTAAAGCAGTCAAAGCCGATTACAATATTGATCATAACCGCGTCTATCTGATTGGACATTCCAATGGTGGTTTCATGTCCTATAGGGCAGCCTACGATCATTCGGAGACTATTGCTGCCATTGCAAGCCTGGCTGGAGCCAACCATATTGACGAGCGCCCCGCTCCGGCAAATCCGGTTCATGTATTGCAAATTCACGGTACTTCCGACGGTACCATTGCCTATGAGGGTGACGATATACAGGGCAACAAATACCCCAGCGCGATGGATAGTGTCAGCCGTTGGGCTGAATACAATGGCTGCTCCAAGGACGCTGGAGAGCGCGAACTGCGTGATCTAGACGCTGGTATAGACGGGCACGAATCGTCGGCGATCGTTTTCAGTCAGGGCTGCAAATCCGGTGGCTCTAGCGAACTATGGACAATCGCCGGTGGCGCTCACGTACCGAACCTGTCGGACACTTTCGCCCCCCAGGTTGTTGAGTGGTTACTTGCTCATCCAAAGAGTACAGCCAGTTTCTCCGACTAGATAATGAGGTCAGTTAGTTGCGGGCACAGCAGTGTCCGCAATTGGAATTCCCATGGCCCCATGGGATCTTGCGGATACACGGCGATGGAAGTACGGTAGTGAGACCTGAAATTGCACTACCCGCACTAAGCTCCCATTGCTTAGACTAGCAAGACTAAAATCATCGATTAGGGTTTCTAGCTCCTGACCAGTGTGGCTGAAGATTAACTTAGTTAAGCAGCTGCGCTATGCTCTGAACCTACCTTGATTTAGCTAGCAGGATGTTAAATGCTCAATAGACGAACTCTCTTGAAAACAATGGCAATGGCTCCTTTGCTTAAAGCCTGCAGTACTGGCATCACTGCATCCCCGCGAAACTTCACGCCTTCTGGACAGCCATTACGACGCGTCATAGTTTCCGAAGACAGAGTAATTCGTACCATAGCCGGACTGCGACCTTTTCGACCCTC
Organism: Gammaproteobacteria bacterium; assembly: GCA_021773355.1. Taxonomy (GTDB): domain Bacteria; phylum Pseudomonadota; class Gammaproteobacteria; order Pseudomonadales; family Pseudohongiellaceae; genus UBA9145. The sequence continues at coordinate 29,989 of JAJFKE010000035.1, forward strand.
GGGGTTCAGAGTGGCTGCTGAAACATTTGCGGACAAAACAGTAATTCACAACTATGGCCACGGCGGCGGCGGAATCACCTTGTCTTGGGGCACTTCCCACCTGGCGATGGAAATAGCGCAGAACAGTCCTCATCGTCGCTGCGCCGTATTGGGTGCAGGCGCTGTGGGGCTCGCCTCGGCCAGATTACTGCAGGACCGTGGTTGGGACGTCACCATCTATGCGAAAGACCTGCCGCCCAACACCACTTCCAATATCGCCGGCGGACAATGGTCACCCACCTCAGTCTATGACGATGAAATGGTTTCTCCCGAATTCGCAGTTCAATTCGAATCGGCGATGCGCCATGCCTATCTTTATTTTCAGAATCTGGCAGGGCCAAAATACGGCGTTAGCTGGATTAGTAATTACTCGATTACAGACAATCCACCGACAGCTGACAATTTTAATGATCGCTATTCTGATATGTACCCGGAACTGCGTGATCTGACTGTCAATCAACATCCGTTTCCAGCTACCTACGTCAGACACTATGACACTATGTTAATCGAGCCGGCCATTTATCTACCGGCCATGATACAAGATTTCTATGCCGCGGGTGGTGATATTGTGGTGCGGGAATTCAGTGGCCAAGAGGATGTGCTTAGCCTCAATCAGCCAGTAATCATTAACTGCACAGGTCTTGGCTCCAAGAGTCTATTTACCGATACAGAACTGATGCCAATCAAGGGACAACTGAGCTTCTTGCTGCCTCAGGAAGAAGTGAACTATATGACGGTCAGTAATGGCAGCCTATACATGTTCCCGCGCAAAGACGGCATACTCCTGGGTGGAACATTCATAAGAAATGATTGGTCTACCACTCCTGACCCGGTTGATACGGCTCGCATAGTACAGGGCCACAGAGAATTTTTTAATGCCATGCAAGACCCATGGCTCTGAGCAGAATACTCCTTAAGGAAGGCTGAGATAAGCTAAAAACCAACAAATTTCCGTCTTGGAGAGGTCGGATCTGTAATATTTATCCCGCGCTGGACTATTTCACCTCACCACCAGGGCGCGACGGAAAATACTCGAAAAGAACAGCACTGGAAATCAAAGTTTCGCTATAGCCGTTGATCTTAGCGCCGGATTTGTCGATAAAGAGATAACGCGGCGAAATTTTCAAAAGCTTTCGAACAAGCAAGCGACTTAACGGGTATCGACTTTATTAGACAATCCAAGTTACCGCCGTCAATTTTATTAGGGCCAGGTTTCGCAGGTCTAATATCTCTCAAATGCGATCTACACGACAAACTGAAATAAAAAAAAGACTAAACTACGCCAATTAAAACTGATAATGAGTAGAAATAAGTATGAATAGCAACTTAAACCTAAACGACTTGCTTACAAGCAATGGAGACGGAGTCGAAGTTATCCCAACCCTGGCTGCGTTCGTCGTTTGTTTGGCAATGGCTTTTATATTGCGCACGTTTTATCAACAACGCTCTTATTCTTTGAGCGGGAAATCTCATATCGCTTCGATTATTCCCATACTCTCAGCCGTGGTATTTCTTGTGATAGTCGTTGTGAAATCCTCTCTTGCTCTTTCCCTGGGCTTGGTTGGTGCCTTGTCTATTGTACGTTTCCGAACACCGATAAAAGAACCAGAGGAATTGGTATACCTGTTTCTGGCTATAGCAATCGGGTTGGGCTATGGGGCGGGCCACATCTTAATCACATCCTTGTTAGTAACATTGATTCTGATTGTCATTTATCTGTGGCTATCAAACAGAGAGGGAGCGGCAACTAGTGATTACAATTTTGTTATTAATTGGCGAGATGGTAGTGTCTCCTTCGAAACGATACTCCAACATGTGAGTGAATTGTCGGAATCCGTGAAACTAATAAGATTGGACCAGGGTGCAGAGAAAAACATGGCTGTCCTGCAATTATCTCCCAAGAATGAGTTTAATTTTGACCAAATATCAAAGGCCATTCAGAGTCTGGACGCGGACTCTACCATCTCCTTCTATGAGGCCAATACTAATTGGTAAAAACTTTCAGAAATTAGTGAGCTAAATAGATGTTGTTATCTGGCAAAAAAAATATAGCGCCAATTCTTTATGCGATGCTGTTCACGCTGACTCTTCTCGTAATCGCGTTCAAAAATACCAATGTTGCTGAGTTTAAATCAGATGTGCAGCAGTCGTTTCTATCAACTGACCCTGGATTTTCCAAGCCCCAGCCTCTTAGCCATATAGTCAATAGTGTATTTAAAATTGCCAGCGGGAAAATATTCGGATTCTCTGAAAGGCCTGAGCTAAACACCCTGTATATTGATATCAAGCCTGAAGAGTATAGAACACTACTTAACGACCGGGAAGGAGCTCTCAAGAACAGGATTTTGACAAATCCTTCCGAAGTGAATGCAAAAATAAGATTCGAAAATAAGCAGCTTAGGGCAAATGTCAGACTAAAGGGCGATTTGATTGATCATTGGCTAAGCAAACGTAGAATGAGTTTACGAATCGAACTAAAGAATGACGCGAGCATCTTGGAATTTAATGAATTTTCATTACAGAAGCCGGAGTCCAGACAACATCCTTACGATCAAACATTTCAATCTCTAATTAGAAGAACCGGGTCCCTATCCTCATCACATAACTATGTGAATGTAGTCCTTAATGGCCAGGCCTGGGGTGTGATGAACATGGAAGAATCCATGACTTCTGAATTTCTCGAGAAACAAGACCGCAAAGAATCTCTCATAGTCAGGTTCTCGGATGAAGAAAAAGGTGTCATGGAGATGGCCGCCTCTCGAAAAGGTATAGCGCCCTATGCGGCTTACCGACTATCTGATGACAGCTTGTTCGTAAAAATGTATGAACAGCAAAAATACGGGCAACGGCTGAATTACAGAAAATGGTATAGTTACATCTCCTCACAGAGATTGGCTCAGCATACGGGGCGATCAGAACTCTACAATATCGATGCCTACAGCAAAGCCCTATTTATATCGGCTTACTGGAATGATGGCCATTCATTATGGCACGCCAATTCCAGACACTACTTCAACCCCTATCTGTTACAACTCGAACCCATTACCACAGATGCATACATTCCATTTTCAATCAGAAATTACGATAGCTTATACCCCAGAAAAACCTTTGATCCGTTGAATAATAATAGCGTTTATAACTACGTTATCTCTACTAATGAATTTAGAACCAATCTAAATGCGAACTTTGACGTCGCGCAGGAGGCGATTCTGTACGCCAAGACTGACTACGAACTAAACCACCGAATGTTTCCCCTCGATCCTATTGACGAGGTGTTTTTACCGACATTGGCAGACAATATACAACTGCTGGACCTGCAAGAAAATCGAGAAGCATTGTTTCTTCCTAGAAAAATACCTGTTGATGATTACATAACACCGCCAAGCACCGATCAATTAGAATTGCTAGTCGATTATGTGCATATTAGACACCATGAAAATGGCAAAGTTGACATATTTAATCTGCTGCCAGTTCCCGTAACCTTGAACAAAATTGAAAACCTGGCCGCGCAACAAGTTGCAAAGCATGAACTGAATCTGGTTCTGCCGGGCTATACTGCGGGCACTTATGAGCCTTTGACAATTCAAACAAAGTTTTATGGAATTCTTGATAACGCAGTGACAGTCGAAACTGAGTATGAAGGTATTATCAAAACAACTCATTCAGGACTGACCCTCAACACGAATGATATGCACAACCCTTTGCTGAATGTGTACAAGGGAGAGCATGACTTCTTACAACTTAACGAAGCAGAGGATTGGCAGTGGAAGTCAGGTAGCTGGGAAATTAGTGAACCGTTAGTTATTGAAGGTAATCTAAAGTTACTGCCGGGAACAGAGATATCTTTTTCCGAGAACGCTTATCTAATTGTGCATGGGAGAATTCAAGCAGAAGGCAGCGAGGACAGTAAGATTGTGCTTAACGCTCAGCAAAGCAATTGGAAAGGGCTATATGTGTATCAGGCGAAGCAACAATCATCGCTTAAACATGTAAACATAAGCGATTACTCTTCTCTGGAGGATGGCTTACTCAGCCTGACAGGCGGTATCACTTTCTATCAATCAGACCTTGTTCTGGAAAATGTACAACTATCCAATGTAAAGGCAGAGGATGCTATCAATGTAGTGGAATCTCATATTGAATTTTCCTATCTCGATATAAGAGACACACAGTCAGATGGTTTGGACAGTGATTTTTCCAATGGTTTTATTTCTAATTCCCAATTCCTCAATATAAATGGAGATGCCATCGACTTCTCCGGTAGCGTGGTGGATTTAGATAATATAATTGCACGCGAAGTGTATGACAAAGCCATTTCAGTTGGCGAATCTTCCACTGTCACAGTATCAATAGGCACTTTTAGCAATGTGGGTGTTGGCATAGTCTCCAAAGATGGAAGCACTGTTTTCGCGGAAGACTTGACCATTGAACCCTATCTATTGAGTGCCGCCATGGCCTATGAAAAAAAGAGCTTCTACCCAAAACCGACACTTGAACTACGGCGAATTCAAGCCGCGGGGGAAATGGCCTTTGTACGCCAGACCGGTAGTTACATGAGTTTGGATGAAAGAGAAGTTCCTGAACGGGCCCTGGATGTAGATGATTTATATGCCAATTCAGTTATGTCGAAATGAAACCTGACTACCGCTATGAAATAAAATTTGTGGTAAATGAAATTCAATTATCTGAGTTTGGTTTCTGGATGTTAGCCCAGACTTCGATGCGAGAAGTCTTTCCTGAGAGAATGGTAAATAGTTTATATTTTGACGACCTCGAATATCAAGCGGCGCGGGACAACCTCACCGGCTTGCCCAACAGGGAAAAGTACCGGTTTAGGTGGTACGGTGATGAAACTAAAAATTCAACAAAGCACTTGAGGCTGGAAAAAAAAGTCCGCGAAGGCAGGTTAGGTTATAAGCTGAGCAGTTCACTGGAAGCCCTGCAAGCCTCTCTTCTGGAAAGCAATCTTGCAGAATTGAAGAGTAGATCCTATGAAAACTTTATTGAATTAGGGTTGGTGGATGGCAGCCTGTTGGCAGACATCATTCCCACATTGCAGGTCCAGTACACTCGGCAATACTTTCAAGACCTTGATGATATTCGCATAACAGTTGATCGTGATATCCGGTACTACCATACAAATGTAAACGGCAGACTGTTTCAATCTCAGCCCCTGCCCTACTCGAAGAAAGTTATCGAAGTAAAATTTTCTCCTCATTTAAAGCCCCGTGTAGCTGAATTGATTAAACCACTGCATCTGGTTCCTCAACGTTGCTCCAAATACTTACAGGGCTTATCCATGTGCGGTATTACTGTCTACACTTAAAGCTTGACTAACGCGCCCTCAGTCAGCAGACTTACAGCAGTGAGACCCGAGCGCGTCTACAGCATCCCCTTCTTATCACTAGTCCAAACCTTCAACTCTAAACTGTTTTCAAGTCAGACTGCTCGAAATTCGTTTCAGGCGGCTGATTGACATCCTTGAACAGCAACATGTCCACAACACGATAGCTCGCCCCCTGATAGAACCCCACATCCATGGCCTCCTCTGGATTCACGAAGGTACCGAAAATAATATCGAACAAGGGAATATCCGCATAATTGTTGCGGTGAATTCCAAGCCCATGATGAATCGAATGACTTTCTGGGCGCTGCAGGAAATAGCCAAGCCATCTAGGTGTTCGCACGTTTAAATGTTGAAACACACCCAGAAAAAAAGTAAACATCATAACCCCAGTTGCTGCTTGCGGATCAACACCAATTACTACAACCAGGGCAATACTGCCGGTGAAGGTAAAACCAATCATATCCATGGGACTGAACCAGAATGCCCCGAAGGAATCCAGTCGTTCTGCGGAATGGTGCATCTGGTGAAATACTCGCCACAGCGGCGTGATCTCATGCATGGCTCGATGCCAGCAATAAAGCACAGCCTCGAAAACGAACAGTGCAATTGCAAATTGTAGATAAGTATTCAAGGCCGACAGGTCTAGCAATTGGTAGGCACTCAAGGAACCATCCCAAAGCAGAGGCAGGTACGAAGACAGATAAAAATACACCGCAAACGAAGCAAGTCCCAGTAGCGGCCAAAACTTCACTTTGGCCAAGGCTTTGGCCGGAAGCAAAGCCTCCCACGCTATTAACGCGGCGTACACGCCCAATAGAATCAGTGAAATTGGATCTAGCAATATTTCAAGTGGTGTTGGCATCGTTGGAATCCCCCTAAATAATTCTCTAAGCCATTTGAGTTAGCGGAGCGCAGTTTAGTGATAAGCATTCCACAATACTAGTGGACCAAGGGTGTGTAAATACTCTCCTGTTTTTTCTAATATTATTCAAATAGTTAGCTCTATTTTTCTGACTTTAACCAGGACTCTCAAGCAGCTAGATGAATTAACTGTACCAATGGTATAGTTAAGACCTTATTCGATTCCTCAGTAAGTCGACCGACAATAGCCTAGACTTTTATCGAACCCAGGGGAGCTGGCAGTGTCAACTCGAGCAAATAGCAGTCGTGAAAGAATCCTGGCCACCGCCGAAGCCATAATTTTGGAAAATGGTTTTGCCGGCACAACTATCGATGAAATTATTGTGCATGCCTGCATAACCAAGAGCGGTTTTTTCTACCATTTCAGTGGCAAGACAGAGCTGGCCCGTGCGCTTATTGAACGTTATATCCAGACCGACACCGACGTATTTATGGAGATAAGCGAACGCGCGGATAGTCTTAGCGAAGATCCATTGCAGCGCACATTAATCTTTCTGAATCTTTTTGCTGAAATGGTGGCCGGTATGAATGAGCTGCATCCGGGTTGCCTGGCTGCTGCGTTTACCTACGAGACACAGCAATTCGATGACCAGATAAGAAAGCGAATCGAAGATGGTATGCTGCATTGGCGCGCAATAATCGTAGAGCGCTTAAATCAGATATTGGAGAAATACACACCGAAGGTGGAAGTTTCAATTAATTCGCTGGCAGATATGTTTACCTCCTCCGTAGAAGGGGGAATCCTGTTAGCAAGAATTTACGGTAATAACGAAGCCTTGACCGACCAGGTGCAGGCCTATCGCACTCATCTACGTCTACTGTTTGACGACATTTAGAATAAAAAAAAGCGGCGCTGCCTGCAAATCTGTCAGGGCACAGAACAACAGGCACTACCGCATGCAAGGGTACTTACTTTAGTACCATATGGAGATATTGATTATGTCTGGCCGGAACCGTCCTAACCGCACTAATTGAGCCGCTAGTCAAAGTCCATCCTGCAACTAATGATTCCATCCTAACGCTGATATCGCTATTGGTAAAACAGCTAATATCGATCCATTTGATCGATATTTCCGATTATAAATAATTCCACCCAAATTCCGCAAAACCCCGCAATCAATAGACATTTTCACTGTTTCGGATTAGGCTCAGGGTAATAAATTAATAAGACGAGTACGCCATGAAAACCTTACCCAATTCCGCTACTTCGAATATTCTTCCACGGCTACCAGCATTGCTAGCTGGCCTGGTCTCAGCCCTCAGCTTTAGCGCCGTACAGGCGCAGGACTCGGCACCTACTTTCTATGCAGATGCCCTGCCTCTGTTTCAAAAGAACTGTGTCGCCTGTCACCAACCGGATGGACCCAAAGTAGGCGGTATCACGGCCCCGATGTCCTTAATGGACTACGAGCAGGCAAAAATTTGGGCGCCACTGATCAAGAATGCATTGATAACCGGCTACATGCCGCCCTGGGGAGCTCATGAACGGCACCGTGGCGAATTCAAGGACGAGCGCTACATTGATGACGATGAAAAAAATACACTGATCGCCTGGGTAGATGCCGGAACCCTTGAGGGCGATCCGGCAGACGCCGCTGACAGCACAGGCTTGGTAGCGGAAAGCGGTGGCACCATATTGCCCGAATCAGGTTGGTGGATAGGCGATCCTGATTTGGTCGTACAATTTGATCGACCTGTATATGTAGCCGACGATGTTCTCGATTGGCAACCTACGGTTCAGATGCCGGTAGCTGAAGGCGACCTCACCGAGCCCAAATGGGTGTCCAAAGCCGAACTGGATCCCGGTGGCCCCTGGGTGCATCACATTGTTTCCAGTCACATGGGCGTGGGCGTACCCGGCCGCGGACCATTTACCTATCCCGAGGGCTGGGGCGTGTTAATGCCCGAAGATCCCTTTATTACCGTGAATATGCATTACCACAAAGACCCAGGTGAAGGCACAGCGGTTTCCGATATGACCCGCGCTGGATTTGTTTTCTATGAAGACGGTACGGTGATCGATCATGTAGTAGAAACCAATTTACTGCCGCACAGTGGTTGGACTATTCCACCCGGTGATCCAAATTTCAAGGTTAGCAATACCCATGAAATCGAAGAAGACATTTATCTATTGTCCATGGGTCCTCATATGCATTACCGCGGCAAGGCAATGCGCTATGAAGTAGAGTATCCCGACGGCGAGAGAGAAACTCTACTGTGGGTACCCGACTACGATTTTAACTGGCAGTTCCTGTACGAATACGAGGAGCCCAAGTTTCTTCCGGCAGGATCGGTACTGCATATGAACTGGTGGTTTGATAATTCTGACAAGAATCGTTGGAACCCGGACCACAATGCCGCCGTTGAATACGGACCGGCGACTACAGATGAAATGGCCAATGCACGCATCTATTATGCACCTACAACGAGAAGGGGCATTGTAGTTGGCGACGAAATTCCTGATGATGTGCTGGAAACGGCGAAACGCGCAGAGCAGACTCGTCGTGAGCGCGCCAATCTTCTGGACCAAAGCCAGGATGATCTTAATTGGCTTAGCGAAGACAGCCGCTAAATTATTAAAAGTTGCTTAAGCTAGCATCAACGGTACGAGGATAAGAATATGTTGCAACTGCCAATCAACAAGCAGCTGGTTTTATTCTTATCCTCTGTTAGCCTGCTTAGCTTTGCCCTGACCCAGGTTGCATTTGCTCAAGCTTCACAAGATTGGATAAATGCCCGCACTGCTGATGGCCAACCCGATCTGCAGGGTGTCTGGACCAACGACACCATAACCCCCATAGAACGTCCTGAATCATTACAGGGAAAGCAATTTCTCAGTGATGATGAAATTGCCGCCATGGAGACAGGAATCGCACAACGGCGCGCCCTGGCAGAGGCCAATATTCAGGTTGAATCTGGCGGTAATATCGGTGGCTACAACCAATTCTGGCTGGACTCCGGCGATACTGTGCTGTCCACCGGTCAAACCTCAATGATTGTGGATCCTCCTAACGGCCGCGCTCCGATACGGCCAGCGGCAGAAGCGGCCAGAGATTATGGCTTCGCTCATGTAGAGGATCATTGGGTAAATCACACCGTCTGGGATCGCTGCATCACACGAGGCATTCCAGGATCAATGTTGCCCGCAGGTTACAACAACGCCTACCGCATTATTCAAACACCCGACACAGTAACCATCATTTTTGAAATGATTCACGATGTACGTATCATTCCTCTGCGTAAATCTGAGCATCTGGATTCCCGAATCAAACTGTGGATGGGTGATTCAGTAGCCCATTGGGAAGGAGAAACCCTGGTAATCGAAACCATCAATTTTAACGATCGCGGCATGATAGCGAACAGCGCGGCCGGTGGGCGTTTAAAAGGGATACCTGTCACCGAAGACTTACACGTGGTGGAGCGATTCACTCGCGTAAGCGAGGACACCATAATTTGGGAAGCACGAATCACCGACCCTGAAATCTATACACAGCCCTTCACTATCTCTATGCCTCTCACCCGAGATGATGAATACGTGATGTATGAATACGCCTGCCATGAAGGTAATCACGCCATATCCAATATTCTTAACGCTGGACGGGTTGCTGAGCAACAGGCAAATCGATAATGACATCTACCATTCGTCAAATTCTGAATATCGGCTTCAGTTAATCTGCGAAGGCGATTTTAAGCACACACTAAGTATTCATCGGCCCCACTTCTCCGGGGTGCTAGTCTTTTCCTCTCTCAAGCCCCGAAATCACTACATTTGAGTTTTTATTGACATGTGACCTATTGGTCACATATAGTTCTTCACCATGGACAAAATCTTTAAGGCCCTTAGCGACAGTAGCCGCAGACAACTTCTCGATTTGCTGAAAGAGAAAGATGGGCAGAGCCTAAGCCAGCTGGAATCAAAATTCCCGGATATGACCCGCTTCGGCATCATGAAACACCTGAAAATACTTGAGGAAGCCCATTTGATCAGCAGTCAAAAGACAGGGCGTTTCAAATATCACTACCTCAATACAGTGCCTATTCAGGAACTCGCCGATCGCTGGATTTCAAGATTTGCAGCACCCTGGTCTACTGGAATCGTCGACTTGAAGAGTGCACTTGAAGCAACGCAGGAGAAGAAACAACTCGCAAAGCACAAAGAGGAAAAACCGATGCAAAACAAACCATCACAGATATACAAAACCATTATTCAAACTTCACAAAACAAGTTATGGGAAGCGCTTATCAACCCGGATATTACGCAACACTATTTTTTCGGCCTACGTGTGAACACAGATTGGCAAACCGGTTCGGATATTTCCTATAGCAATGAAAGTGAAGAAGCCATTATCCAGGGGAAGATTTTACTCTGCGAGCCTAAGCAGAAGATTTCCTACACCTTCAAGGGACACAAAAATGATACAGGGAACATGGACGCAGACTCACGGGTCACCTTCGAGATCGAAGAGCTGAGCAGCAATGCCTGCCAGCTAACAGTGGTTCACGATGAATTCCCAAGTGAAAATACTACCTATCAAAATGTTGGCAACGGTTGGCCTACAATTTTGTCAGGCTTAAAAACCTATTTGGAAACCGGAAAGCCTCTAATAACTAAATAATGATGGAAGTCAGGAGAAACAACATGAACGAACAACTTATTGTGTCCAAAGAAGAATGGCTTGTGGCGCGACTTGAGCTCATGAAGCTGGAAAAAGAGTTCACTCAAATGCGCGACCAACTTAGCCGGCAACGCAGGGAACTACCATGGGTTGAGGTTTCCAGCAACTATGTATTCCAAACCCCAGAAGGTGAAGCGGCATTATCAGAACTATTTAACGGGAAATCACAACTCGCTATCTATCATTTTATGTTCGGTCCGGATTGGGAAGAAGGCTGTCCGAGCTGCTCATTTTGGGCTGACAGCTACAATGGTAATAGCGAGCATTTGCAGCAGCGTGATATCAGCCTGCTGGCGATCTCGCGCGCCCCTATAGAAAAACTAAGCGCCTATAAGAAACGTATGGGCTGGGATTTTAATTGGTACTCTTCGTTACAGAATGATTTTAATTTTGACTATGCCGTGTCATTCACTCAACAACAAATCGACAGTGATGACCTCAATTACAATTTCAACAGCACGAAATTCTCTGGTGAAGAAGCACCTGGCTTCAGTGTGTTTTATAAAAACGAGCAGGGAAAGATTTATCACTGCTATTCAACTTATGCGCGCGGTCTGGACATGCTCAACGCCTGCTATCAGATTATGGACTTAACCCCAAAAGGCAGAAATGAAGACGAGCTACCCTACTCCATGGCATGGTTAAAACGGCATGATCAATATTAGGGAGTCCACAGAGCCACAATGCACGTCTGTTGCAGAATGGCTTTAGCTTACGGTGATTGGTGTCCAGGTCTTGTGGCGCGCCTGTACATCTTCCACTGTGTGTTTACAAACCCCAGACTTGGCGATCAATTTGATTTCGCAAACATCGCAGCGTACACACTCCTTGAAGTCGATCTCTGGCCCACGAATAGCTCCGGTTGGACAGGCCTGCTCGCAAACCTTACAAACTTCGCACTGCTGAACCCGTTTTATCCGCCAGGGAGAAATTAAGGAAGTAACTCCCAGCGCTGCGCCCAAGGGACAGGCATAACGGCAATAAAACCGACTCACAACCGACGAAGCAAGTAAGAAAGCGATCAATATTACCCATAACAGAATCGACTGACTGAAATAGAAGATAGTGCCGAAGGGTTCAAAGTACTGAAAAATACTCAATTCACTATAGGTTAGAGCAGTGATAACCAGCAGCACCAGAACTCCGTACTTTATGTAGATGGCCTTGTCATGAATCGCCTGTGGCAGTTCACGCTGCCATTTCTTTGGCACGAAGCGAGTTAGAAAATCTTGCAAGGCACCGAATGGGCATAAGGAGGAACAAAATACCCTGCCCCAAAACAATGTAGTAACGAGGGTAAATACCACAATCAATAATAAGGGCAAGTCACTCAAAAACATCGAAGGCCCAAGTTTTAAGCCATTGGTGATGTGGGACACGGAAAGAAAAGTGCCATTATAAAATCCGAGATAACCCAGAGTGTAAGCCAAAGTCAGCCAACGAATGTTCGAGCTCTTGCGCAGGAACGCGGTCATCACCAAGGCGAATAAAACTAATAGCGCAGCCACTTCAGGCCAGGGCGCACTATTAATCAAGCTCTCGAATACCCCCTCCTCCTCAAACTCTTCAAATTCTGGGAAATCGTTGCTCCTTGGCGTCAAAAATTCTGCAGGAACTGCTGTTCCAGTTGCCAGGGCATAAGCCACCGGAGGTACTTGATAGTCGACCTGTGCAATATCTTCAAAGGAAGCGATTTCGGCACCGGTGTCATATAACACTTTGAATGGTTGGCTAAGATCGATACTGTCAGACAATACCATGGCTCCGGCAAATCGAACCTGACCCGCTATCTTGCCTTCGTCTGCACTTCCGACATAGACAAAGCGTCGTCTTTCGATGGGGTAAACTTCTTCACCCTGCATCACTGCTAATCGTTCTTGTCGAAAAGGTGAAGAAGCATTTCCATCGATACCAACCAAAACCATATTGCCATTACTTACTCTAGTGCTGGCCTCTCGATCTGCTCGCGAATAATCTGTAGCACCGACCAATAATTCACCCAAACCTTCATTGCCTATGAACGCTATGGAAAGATTCAGTTCGGTTAAATCCCCTAACAAAATCGGAAACTGCCTTACCAAGCCAGTCTCAATCATGTCTTCCCAGGTCTGCGCCTCTAGTATCTGTAACGCACTGGCCCCGGTGTTTGCGTTGGCTACAAATTCAGAATCCGTGAGATAGGCCCTGGCCACCTGACGTGCCGCATTGCGAATGCCACGGGAGGTTGCCCAGCTGGTGATAGTAGCGCGCGAAACTCCGTCCAGATCGCGACCGACACGAAAGCCATCGGACACGGACATGCCCTTAAATTGAAATGGAAAACGCTCCGTGTTGATAAAATCTCCACGAATACTTTTGTAAGACTCCCGATAAAACAAGACCTTTATGCCAGAAAGAGTGCCCTTTAAATCCATACCAACCAACACTTCTATCGGTGCGCTGTAGCCAATCTCTTCCGGTGGATAATCCGGCGTCTCAAACAAGTAACCTATTAGCTCCGGATCCGAACCAGCCTCTGCCTTGGCAAAGGCTTTGTAGACAGGAGGGTTACCGGATTTTTCTGAAAAACTGGCAGCCGCGGGCATAACTTCGGCTAACAGCTGAAGCTGATCCTCGCTCAAACCGGCCTGCGCAAAGGTTACCAGCGGAACCCAGCAGGTAGCGATTAAGATTAAAGATGGCCGGAATAGTTTGGAAAGTAAAAATTTAACGGAGCTACAGAACTGCATTATTATTATTTTCCTTTTTGGGAGTTCAACCGCGAAATACTGGAACTTGTAGTGCCTTAGGAAACTGTTCGGTATTTAATCAAATAAACAGCAACAGGTACATCAATTACTGCAGGCTCAAAAACCTGCACAATCACCCCAAAAATCAGTAAAGCCTTAGTCTAAGCCTCATAAATTGCAGACAGAGCTTGATCATTTCGACTGAGCGCCGGGAGTCATCAAAACTATCGAAGGCGTGGATACCTTCTACAAAATTGATAGCGCTAACGGGACTGTTGCGGGAAATTGCCTCGGCCTCAAACAGGTCGATAGATTGGTTCAAGCCGGGTAGTTCATCTTTCCCTGCCTTTATTATTAATATCGGCGTGTTTTCCGGGAAATTTTCCATTCCCCTATTCGGATTCACAAAGCCAAACGTCGCGGCAGCGTCGGCCACAGCCGAAGTATCGGAACTGTCTAACATATAGCCGTATAACAGAACCGCACATCGCAGTCGGCTATCGGCGTGTAATAGGTTTATGGCATTAGGTACATTGCCGGAACAGGACCAGATTCCGATACGCTCTGGGTCTATTTGCAGCACTGCTGCCTCTGACCTCAAGAAAGCTAATACGCTGAAGGCATCGGCATTCGGCTCAACATTGCTGTAAATTACAGCGGCGATACCGCTGGCAGCTAACAGTCTGGCCCAGTCTACGTTGGCCTGCAGCTGCATTATCTTCCTGCCGGTTTTCTCTTCAAACCCTGGATCGGGATAGCCAGTTACAAGTACTGCCACAGGAGCCGGCTGTTGAAGCTGTTCCGGCAGGTACAAATCCAGTATTCCTGGCCCGCTGCCATAGGAAATCCCGCGGCGAACTTCTCCAGCATAGGGTAGTTGATAGACCACTGGGTTTGCCAACATTGGATTTTCGCTGCTTTGCGTATCTGGCATGACTTTCCCCTCGATCGCTCAAATAAAAAACCCCCACTCCGGGAGGAGCGAGGGTTCGAATTCTTCTACATAGCAAGTGATTCAATCCTAAGGGGTAGCTGCTATGCGGGTCAATAGCCAATTTTTTGGCACAGCTGGAACGGTGAATCGAGCATCCGATACGAAGACCTGGAACTCATCACGCGGATTTAGCCCCGTCTGTAGCGAATTTCAGCCGAATACCGGCTTTATTTGAAATAACCCACGAATATGCACTGAAATACCACGAAACAGCTCAGAATGCCCTGTTTTGGACGATTCCTGGTAAATTGCTGCAATTGTCCTCCAGAGTATAAGTTTAGGAGGTTGTTGGGAGGTCTAAGGTAGCGAGATTATTGGACTTTTGGACCTCAGGAACATATTCTTCCCCTACGCAGTTACTAGCGCGCGCCTACTTGAAGTCGCTTCGGCAATTTTGAGGGTCAGCGCATAACCGCTAAGTTCATTTAAAGCCTGCTCGAAAGGCACAATAACTTTACTTCTATAAGGGGAAAGTAAATGACAAGACGACCTAAAATGGCTAAGAGGGTTCTCCCTACGGCCATCGCGCTTGCATTGTTAGCACCGGTGGCATACACGCCAATGGTGTTCGCACAACAAGCGGATGATGTGGTTGAAGAAATTATTACCATCGGTTCGCGGCGTCCACAGCGCAGCGCATCGGATTCGTCGGTTCCAGTAGACGTGATCAGCGGTGATGAGTTTAATAACATGGGTTTTGCAGATTTGAACGAAATGTTGAAGACGGCAGTACCTTCTTTCAACGTTAGCCGAAACTCAATCTCAGACGCAGCCACCCTGGTAAGACCCGCGAACTTACGCGGACTTCCACCAGACAATATTCTTATTCTGGTAAATGGCAAGCGTCGCCACCGTTCTGGTGTAATCGCTGAACTTGGCGGTTCACTGTCAGCTGGTTCCCAGGGTGCTGATATCTCGGCCATCCCTGCGCTGGCTTTCAAGCAAACTGAAATCCTACGCGACGGCGCCGCAGCACAATACGGTTCTGACGCAATCGCAGGCGTTATCAACTTCGTACTGAAAGATGATCCAGATGGCTTCTCACTCGAAGCCCGTACTGGTGAATTCGGCGAAGGTGACGGCGATCTGATCCAATATATGGGTAATATCGGTCTACCTCTGGGTGATGATGGCTTCATCAACATCACTGGTAGCTGGAGTGAGCAGGACGCCACTAGCCGCTCATTGCAACGCACCGATGCTGCGACTCTAATCGCCAGTGGTAATACTGCACAACGCGCCAGCGTTGCTCAGCCTTATGCCCAGGTTTGGGGTGGTCCTGAATACCGCGATAACTGGAATGTGTTCTTCAATTCCGGCATCGAGCTTTCAGACACGCAAGAAGTCTATGCCTTTGGTAACTTCGGTAAACGCGAAACCGAGGGTGGTTTCTTCTTCCGTAATCCAAATTCACGTAGCGGTACTTATACCAACGGCTCAACTCGAGCAATCGTTGATACCAATATTGCAGCGGGACAGACTGGTGTCACTTCAAACTGTCCAGCTTTAACCAGCCCGGGTTCAGGTGGCAATGGCGTTCTTCTCGATGCTGCAGCAGTAGCTGCTGACGAGGCTGCGTTGAACTCACTGCCGGGCAATTGCTGGGTAATGAACCAGGTGGTTCCTGGCGGCTACACACCTCAGTTTGGTGGCAACCTGAAAGACGCCAGCATTGTTGCTGGAGTTAGAGGTGAGTTTAACTCCAACTTCACTTATGATTTCAGCGCAAGCTATGGCCGTAATAAAGTGTCTTTCTTCCTGAACAATACCTGGAACCCATCTAATGGTCCTAATGGTATCGTGAATGGTGCGCTGCAAAGAGACTTCGATATCGGCTCCAATGTGCAATCTGAGACAAACTTCAACGCAGACTTCGTGTACACGGTGCCTGTCGACGGTTTTGCTTCTGACTTGAGTATTGCATTTGGTGGTGAGTGGCGTGATGAGCGTTTCGAAACCATTATCGGTGAAGAAGCCTCATGGGAAGCTGGACAGTATGCCTTTCAGAATGTCGACGGTTCAAACACTTACAGCGATGGGGTGACTCTTCTGCCTAACCTAAGTATTGGTGCTCACGGTTTTGCCGGCTTCAGCCCACCACAGGCGGGTCTATGGGGTCGATCAAACTATGCAGTGTATACTGAGTTTGAAGCGGATATTACCGATGCCTTTACTGCATCCGCAGCGTTTCGTTACGAAGACTTCGAAAGCTTTGGCGATACCGACAACTACAAGATTGCCGGTCGCTACCGTGTGTCTGACACCGTAACTTTGCGTGCGTCATACAACACAGGCTTCCGTGCTCCTACTCCTGGCCAGGAAAACGTGACCAAGCTTTCAACGATTACTGTTGACGGTGAGTTGCAGCAACGTGGTCAGATTCCTCCCTCTAACCCAATTGCCCAGTTCCTGGGCGCTGAAGAATTGACCGCAGAAGATTCCACAAATTTCTCTGCCGGTATAGTTTGGGACGTGACTCCGGACATCAATATCAGTCTTGATTATTTCAACATTGAACTTGAAGACCGTATCTCACAAACCGGTACTATCGACATTGCTGGACTACCTGTGCCAGCGGGCCAGAACTGCCCTGGCGCTTTAGCTAACCCTGTCGGTAACCTGGCACTGTGTCTGCAGGAACTAGGTGTTCCCGGTGCTTCTGACCTGAGTTCGGTTTCCTTCTATACCAACGATTTCGACACCACCACTACTGGTATCGACCTTGTAGGCACTTGGGATCTTGACTTCGGCGATGCCGGTAACGGTACATTCGTAGCGGCCTGGAACTGGACTGAAACTGAAGTTGATAATGCGGGTTCGGAAGTTAGCCGTAACCGTGTTGTTGATTTGGAAAACTTCAACCCAGAGAATCGTGGTGTATTCACGTACAACCATTTCCTGGGTGACTTCCGTTTTCTTGGTCGTCTACGTACTTATGATGACTGGATCGATTCAGACTTCTCTGGCGATGCAACTCCTCGTGGTGTAAACGGCACGGGATACAGCATTACCTGTGCTGGTTTCGTCGATAACTGCTATGACGGCGAAAACATATTTGACGTTGAAGCAGCCTACACTTGGAACGACAACTACACTTTCATCCTCGGTGCGAACAATGTATTCGACGAAGACGGTGCAGATGATGTAGACAACTTCGATGGAACTATTGGTTCTGGTAACGCCTTTACGGGTTCCACTCCATGGGGCATTGAGGGAGCGTTCTACTACGCTCGTATCAGAGTCGACTTCTAGACAGCTTGATACTTTGATCTGAACCATTTGGTTTGGATCATTATCATACTAGGAAGTAGTATCAGAAAGGGACGCACTTTGTGCGTCCCTTTTTTATTGTATTTAGCTTCCTGCTCAGACTCCCAGCAAATATCGTAACTCCCTCAGGTGCACGGTCTTCCGCTAAGTGCTAAAAACTAAACAATCCATCCACCGCCTCTGTAGTGGCCTCACGATAGTACATACTGGAGTTTTGGCAACAGGCTGATTAATTTAATTTGTAGTAGTAACTCAAGATGCCCACGGAAAAATCTGAAGAAGCCCTGTCTATTTGATAGAGGGAGAGTTCGGGCGACGGAATGTATGAGATGAGAACGCTTCTAACAAAAGTACTTGGGGCCAACCTAAGTTGGGCCCCAGGCACCACTCCCTTAATTCATTGTGAACCTATTGGTGAACAGATTTGATGGGTTAGAAATTCGCAGCATTGTAAATGCCAGGGCTAAGGTAATTACCATGCGTATAAGCCTCCGAAAAGTTGCATCCAGGCCAGGCTGGATAGGATCCCATAGTAGAAAATTGTATCCCCAATTCATGCTGATATCGCCCCGCTCAGTGCCACTTGGGACTCTCACACTAAAATCCCACCCAGAGCCTAAGAAACTAATCCACACGATACCGGCCACTGGCCAGAAGAGGTCGATTCGTCGTGTTCTAGCCAAATGGCAAATTAGCACAGTCATGAGCGGGACTAGTAAATAGGCCTGAAAGAATAAAATTGCATTAATACATAGCTCAAATAAACCTGGCATCTGAGTCAGATAATTGATACCCAATAGAGTTGGAATTAATGCTAGAGAAAAATACAATGGAACGATCAACAGAGCGATGTACACGAGAAAAGGCAGCAACAAATACACAGTTTTAGTGTACTTCGATGACCAGGTTCTCAATTCCTTTTTCGCAAGGGCACTCGCTAAAATTGTCTCCTTGTTACCTAGCTTTCTGCGTGCCTCCGCAACGGCTTCCTGCTCACTTAGGCCCGCCGATCGCGCGTTCTCTGTTAATTCGCCAAGATGTTGCTGCAGTTCAGAAACTATTCTTGTCGCGTGTTTAGCTGCAATGCCTCCACTCAACATTTGATCATTCAATAGAGTAAAGTCAGATTTATGCATAAGAATCTCCAATAATCGCGTTAATGCCGCCACTGACACGGTCCCATTCATTTAGAAGTTCTTGCAGGCGCTTCTTTCCTTTTGCCGTAGCCCTGTAGTAATAACGAGTGCGTCCAGCGGACTGTATTTGTCTGCAACGCAACATGCCTTTACTTTCTAAACTATGCAAAGATGAATAGATAACGCCTTCGGCGAGACTTATCGCCTCTGCAGAGACCACCTTAATTGCAGCGACCAGCTCATAGCCGTACATCTCTTTAGAGGCGAGCAAGCGCAGCACCACCAGTTCTGGTACACCTGACATGAATGCGGGATTCGTTTTAGCCATTCTTTAATACCTATAATTAATGGGCTTGAATATACATATTAGTTATAGGTATGACAAGGCTCTTGGCAAATAGTTCAAGCAAAATCGAGAGTGAATGTCACTTCGGCTTTCTCAGCGTCATAGATAGCAAAACCCGTGGGGAATTATTCTGCTATCATGCGGCTCCTTGGATTCATCAGTGACTGACCGTGACAACTTCATCATTTAAAACATTAGATCTTCGCCCCGAATTATTCAAAGCCATTGAATTTCTCGGCTACTCGGAAATGACCCCAATTCAGGCGCAGAGTCTCCCACATCTTCTTGCTGGCACTGATTTGCTAGCGCAGGCCAAGACCGGCAGCGGTAAAACGGCGGCTTTTGCCATAGGCTTACTCAATAAACTCGATGCAAAGAATTATCAGACCCAGGCATTGGTAGTATGCCCAACCCGAGAACTTGCCGATCAGGTGAGCATTGAAATTCGCGGTCTGGCGCGTGCCATTCCCAATGTCAAAATCCTCACACTCTGCGGCGGCAAACCCATGGGAGTGCAGCTCGCGTCACTTCAGCGAGAACCACATATAGTGGTTGGCACCCCGGGGCGATTGTTAAAGCATTTGGAAAAGGAAACATTATGCCTGGCGAACATCAGGACGTTGGTACTGGATGAAGCTGATCGCATGTTGGATATGGGCTTCGCCGAGGACATCGCGAAAATTATTGACAGGACTCCGAAGCAACGTCAAACCCTGCTTTTCTCCGCCACCTATCCCGACAGCATAAAACAGATTAGCCAAAAAATTCAGAAAGATCCCGTCGATGTTCGTGTTGAAAGCTCACATCAGAATGCGCAGATCGATCAGCTTTTTTATGAAATCGGCGTTGCAGAACGAAGCAATGCAATTGTCTCGATTCTAGAGCACTATCGACCCGAATCAACCTTGGTGTTTTGTAATACCAAGCAACAGTGTCAGGAACTCACCACCACCCTGAAACAAAGAGACCTGCATGCGCTTGCCTTGCATGGCGACATGGAACAAGTTGAACGAGATACCGTAGTAATACAGTTTTCGAGCAAGAGTACATCGATAGTAGTAGCCACCGATGTTGCAGCCCGCGGCCTGGACATCAAAGATTTAGAAGCTGTGATAAATTTCGAATTGAGCCGCGATCCAGAAGTTCATATTCACCGCATCGGACGCACCGGGCGTGCCGGCAAGAAAGGATTGGCAATTAGCCTGTTTAGCCCGGCAGAAAAACCGAGACTGAAGGCTATAGAGCAATATCAATCTCAAGCCGCAAATATTCAGGCTCTATCGACCCTGCGCTCAGCAGAGAATTTTAAACTGTATCCTCCAATGGTATGTCTGCTAATTTTTGGCGGCAGAAAAGACAAACTGCGCCCTGGCGACCTGCTAGGGGCGCTGACTTCAGGCAATGGGCTGATTGGTGATCAGATAGGTAAAATTACCATCAGCGACAAGGTGAGCTACGTTGCTATCAATCAGGAATCGGTTAAACAGGCATTAACCATTCTTGCAGAAGGTAAAATAAAGGGTCGAAAATTCAGAGCAAAACGCCTGCGCTGACTTGGACACATAATCAAATAGTGAACTTAGAGATCGAGTTAACCATGGCAGATATTAAAATATATACTTCCCGATACTGCGCCTACTGTTCCGCTGCCAAGCATCTTCTGGAAAGCAAAGACTATGAATTCGAAGAAATAAATATGGAGGGAAACCCGGAGTTAATGATGGAGGTTATGCAAAAATCCGGGCAACGCACCGTGCCACAGATATTTGTGAATGGTAGATCGATTGGTGGTTACCAGGAATTGTTGGCCAGCACCGCCAACGGAGAGTTTGCCAACTTGGTTGAGCAGTAGTATCCATTTACCAACGCTCAGATAACGATTCTGCCCGCGTCGGCCGCGAAAGGCATGCAGCTGTTGCGGCTGCAAACCGAAGGCGGGCTGATGAGCAATGAGTAGTTGTTTTTCCTTATCTAAACCGCGCGCAAAAATAATCCAGTATCACAAATCTCAGTTCTCGGGCGGCAAGCTTTAATGCCTAGATACTGCTGGACTCGCACTCGAAGTCATAGGAATGGCGCGGCTTGTATTCTGTAACCCATAAAAAGGGAACGGTGAGAAATAGTCCACCCACAATCGCGCCAATATCAGCCTCTTCACTTCTACGAAAGCTGTAATTTTCGGCTCGACAGCCCTCTTTACGAATTTCTACTTCGTTTTTCGAAAAAGCGACTTTTTGGTCTGAGTAATGAGCGTGACCTGTCCCTATATATTCGCCATTGACGTATATTTTTGCATCGGGATCTGACGATCTGATTACTGTGCTGCTACTGCAAGCTGTTACCAGCAAGACTCCTACAATTAGTATATTTCGCATGATTGTCCTCGTTATTTTTAACTAAATGATCTCGGCGTGAGGCGTAGCATCGCAAACTGCAGCTGAATTTTAGCTGAACATAAAGACCTAACTCACTGCTGGCCCAGATAAATATAGGACCGACTAGAAATACGGTGTATAAGCTGTCGCGTATTTCTCTGCTCGAAATAGGTCGGTGGCCTGCCCCATGGGAGTAGTGCCGCCGAAGCTATTTACGTATTCCCTAAGTTTATTCCCTTCGCTATCAACTTCTATAACCAGCCCCCCTACTCCTGCACATATCAAGGTGTTGCCATTACCCAGTCTCTGCGTACCGGAAATGCGGCTGCTATAGAAGAATTCACTGTCGTTGTTTCCATAACTAAATATTATGGAGTTCATCTGTCCGTTTAATTCTAAGGCGCGAGAGAAACTATCGCCATTGTCATAAACCGTTATATTGCTGGATGCGCTAGTATCATCAATCCATTTTGCATCATGCTGACCTGACAGCGATACGCTGGATATTGCGGCGACACTTCCATCGTCCTTGTTAATAATCCACAACTGATCCATGGATCGGCTACTAACTAATATCTGATTGCTAGCCTGATTGTAGTCGATAGAATTTAGATGCAACCAGTCTTCGCTGTTGGCTGCGCTCGGGTCTAAGCCAAGCTCACCCAAATGATCGAATACATCCCAGCTCCAAATAATATTTCCGCCCTCGCTACCGGTCTTTTCGATTTCCACTATGACTTCGGACCAGATGGTTTCCCTGTCCTCCCAGGTAAGGGCTAGCACGTTGCCATTGGCCAATGGCTCAATATCGTGATGCAGTGTTTTGTCAGCATCGCTGTAGGAAAAATTCCAAACCGCATTGCCGTCCCAATCCAATTCTTCGATAGCACCACCTTTGCCGCCTGAATCAAACAGGCCCGTATTAACATCTCCAGTTCGCAGCAAATTTCCACTCGGCAGAAGATAGGCCGACAGCTTTGGTGTAGAACTATTCTGCCATTGATGTTTAATCTCACCAAAGTCATCTATCAGATAAGTAATACTGGAAGAAATAGGTGCTATAAGCGTTAGGCCACTGGAACTGCCGGCATCACTAGTAAAGGCTATATGATCATTGTCCAACACGAAGTACTCGACATTGGAAAAAGCAGTGGCGGAGGAGTCATCATAGGCCTCCACTGCAATGTAGTATGAAGAGCCTTCTGGCAACTCTCCATCCAGTGACAAGACCGCCCCTAAATCCAGAGACTGAACCGTTTCAGGACCGGTATAGGGGTAAGGCGCGTAGTAGAAACGATAACCAATTGCACCCTCCACACTGCTCCAACTGATACTCAAGTTTTGCCGGTCAGTGCCCAAAGCGAGTCTAGGATTGGCGAGCTGTGCCCAAGCCGAGCTGTTGAAAAATAGAGCTATCCAGAGCAAGAGTAGTATGGCTTTGGAACAGAGAAAGCGCCTCATCAACATTGTTACTCCGGTCTCAGTAGTAGAATTTTTTTGTTATTTTTAGAGTTTCGATCTAATTAACGCGCTGCAGTGGAATTGGTTTACTTGTTAGCGCTGCCTATGGCCCATAACAACTGTTGCAAGTAGAGTATTTAGGCGTTCACACTGTAGTTTAGTTAGAAATAGGCCAAGCGTTTCTAGCATCCAGTAGAAGGAATAGGGCCAACAGCAGATCGATTTTTATTCCGATCTTGAAAACCGGGAATAAATATACAGCACCACACCAAGCACCGACCAAAGAATTACTATGCCCCACTCCTCGGGCCAGATTAAAGCAGATGGACTACCGGGAAGGTAGAGTAGTCCCAAGCCTATTGACAGCAACAAGGCCAAGCACCCTACTACATTACCAAAGGGGACACGATAAGGGCGTTCCAGATCTGGCTCCTTGTATCTCAAAATAAGAAACGAGAGTGCCACAATGGCATAGGCAATCACGATACCTAGTCCACCTGCATCCACCACCCATACCAACACGGGACGTCCGAAGAATGGGCCAATAACCGAGAGCGCGCCTATTAGAATGATGGCATTTTTCGGCGTGTGGTAGCGTGGATGCAACTCACCAAGAAATTTTGGCAGCAACTGAGAATTAGCCAGTGCATAAATGGCGCGACTACCACCGACGATGAAGGCGTTCCAACTCGTAATAATGCCCGCAAGACCCGCCACTAAAAGTAGTGTCCTGCCCAAGTCGCCATAGATTTGCGCATTGGCCTCGGCGGTCAAAACAGCACTGGCATTCACCGATGCATCTTCCATGACCAAACCTACACCCAATACAATAAGACTGTACCAAACTATAGCCATTACTACGGATACCATTAGCACAGTACCTATATCCCTGAAGGGTAGATCAATTTCTTCCGCCGCCTGCGGGATGGTATCGAAGCCTACAAACATGAATGGCACCATCACCAACACCAGGGCAATCCCTGAAATTCCATCTTTTATTAGCGGCTGCATATTGCTTAGCTCGCCAGTAAACAATGAGCCACCCACGAACAGAAAACCAACCAGGAGAATCGCCAGCACCACTACCGATTGCACGATCGCGGCCATACGTACACCGCGTATATTGAGAATTGTCATCAATACAGATCCAGCCACACCGGTTAATACCCAGGTGAGGTAAACATCCCAACCTGCAACCTGCCAGAGAAAAATTCGATCCAAGCCTGGAATTAAGGAACCAAGAACAGTAGGCAAGGCAACGGCTTCGAATGTGACAACCGAAACATAGCCCAGCACGATTGCCCAGGTGCATATAAAAGAGATACCCGCCCCCAATGCTCGATGACTATACACATGCTCACCACCGGCAAACGGTAAGGCCGAAGCAAGCTCGGCGTAGGTAAGACCAATCACCAACATGACTGCCCCGCCAATCAAGAAAGCTATTATCGCACCCCCGGTGCCAGCAGAACTTATCCAGGTACCGGAAAGCACCACCCAACTCCAACCAATCATGGCGCCGAATGCCAATGCCAGCACTTCCTTACGACCTAACACTCTTAGAAACCTGGTCTTGGATTCTTGTTGCTTATGCATCTCTAATACTTAACCCACAATGTAATCGTCTATTAATTGAATAGGATTATAAAACCGCCTCAACACAGAATGCATGCTCATTAATAGAACCAGTTTGCCTGATTAATTTGATGAAGCAATGTATTAGCTAACTGAATTAGAATCACAGAAATGAGAGATTCTGACAGCAGCTAATGGCTTGACTTTGTCCGATAAGCTGCTATTTTAGCCGCACGATGCTATTAAAATAACACCTCTGCAAACGAAGGCTTGTCGGGTCCTTAGGAGATATTACGCATATGGCTGTTGCCCGATTCTCCGAATCAGAAACCTTATCCCCTTCTTCAATAGAATCCGACTTTTTAGTGCTGGACCCACACACTTTTAAAGATCTTGATGTTTTTGGCTCGGAAACAGGGGAAAACTGCCTGTTCCAACTTTGCAACCAGACCCGTACCGAGGGCGCGGCAAAAGTCTTGAGGCGGCGCATGGAGCGCCCCTGGTCCAACGCTGACCGTATACGCGCCACACAGGAATCGCTCTCATTCATCACCTCCCAGCGGCAAGCGTTCGTGGCACTGCCCGCTTTTCTCGCTACTCGGGTGCAGTATTACGTAAATGACATTCTACCGATCGTTACTCAGCAGAACCTGCTGGAATACTCTATCGGTGCACTCACATTGCGAGCCTCGCACAACCGTCACTACTTTAGAATCAGGCTTGGGGTACAGGTCAGCTGCGAGCTGATACAAGAGCTGCGTCAATTCGTGAATCAAACTGAACTGGCGTCACTACGAGGTGAGTTAGCCCCTCTCTTCGAAGAAATGCAGGAACTATTAACTCGCCCAAGAATTAGTAAGATCCCAGATCGAGAGATAGGAGATTTTTCCTGGCGTATCTTGCGCATCGACCAAGTCTTTCGTATGCACGAGAAGACAACCATAGCTCGGTTGTTGCAATTAATCTACGAGATGGAAGCCCTGGTCTCTATGGCAGACGTCACTCATAAACATGGGTATGTACTCCCGCGTATTGAGGAAGGTTCGTTGCGCGTACGTGCCGAAAACCTGGTACATCCCTTTGTTCCCTATGCGGTAGCCAATCCGGTTGAACTCGGCGAGAAACACCGAGTACTGTTTCTAACTGGACCAAATATGGGGGGCAAGACAACCTACCTGCGAGCCTTTGCCACTGCTTTTTATTTGGCACACTTGGGCATGGGCGTACCCGCCAGCAGCTTTTGCTTCGTGCCCGCACAGCGATTGTTTAGTTCGATCTCCCTCAACGATGACATGCGAAATGGTGTCAGTTATTTTCTTGCCGAGGCGCTGCGCATAAAAGCAGTTGCTCAGGCTGTTGCCGATGGTTACCGCGTGGTCGCACTCATGGACGAGCCCTTCAAGGGTACCAATGTTAGGGACGCACTCGACGCGTCATTAGCTATCCTTACCCGCTTCGCCGCGCAGCAGGATTGCCTGTCCATGTTCTCTTCGCACTTGATCGAGTTAAGCGATCAGCTAAGTGCCAATGGCCAGATCAATTGTTGCTATTTTGCGGCCGAGGAAGGTGAGGGTCGATTGAGGTTTGACTATATGTTACGGCCTGGTGTTTCAAGTCAGAGGCTTGGTATGCGGGTGTTGCGTGAGGAAGGGGTGTTTGAGTTGCTGGATGAAAATGTAGTGAGAGAATAGTAAGCGTGTTGAAAGTTTTGCTAATCTTAATAAGGGGATTGGTTCACACTATTGCTAAGCTAAATTCCTCAGTCAGTTGGGGCAGCCTTCGAGCCTCGCTTCCTTCAAACTCCGGAACAACTGATTCGAAGCCTGTTCGTCTATTTAACTTTCTTCCCACCTGTACTGCTTGTCTTTCTAAAATCACGCATGCTCTCGAATGTGCGCTTCTGCATAAGTCTTTGTAATCCGCCAAATATTGTCAGCTTGATAACTTGACATATTAAAATATTGTATTACAGTGTTAATACACTTTGATAACAGGATAAGACAAAAACTCATGAATATTTCGATCAGTATCGAAGATGGAGTTCCAATTTATCGTCAGATAGCCAATCAAATTCGCTATATGGTTGCCTCCGGCTTGTTGCAATCCGGTGAAGAAATATCGCCTGTCAGAACCTTGGCTCTGCAGTTAAAGGTAACGCCAAACACGGTCATGCGGGCTTATCGAGAGCTTGAATCCGCGGGTATCCTGCGCAAAAGACAAGGTGCGGGCACCTACGTTTCTGAAGTCAATTCACCGATCGCAAACTGGGAACGCAACCGCATCATTGAACAACGGATAAACGATTTGCTGGCGGAAGGGCATCAACTGAACTTCAGCAGCGAAGAATTATTAGCTGTTTTCAAACGCAGACAATCTGCCATTGCCGAAGCAAAATCTTCCAAAAAACTAAAAACGGGAACCTAAAAATGACAGAGAACTTGGTTGAGGTTGAGGGATTATCGCGCAGTTTTGGAGAAAAATTGGCGCTCGACAATCTGAATTTCGAGGCCAAGCCTGGCCATGTTTATGGCTTGGTCGGTACCAACGGTGCGGGAAAGACCACATTGATTAAGCACCTGTTAGGGCTGTACCGGTCAAATTCAGGCTCGGTGCGTATCTTTGGACTAGATCCGGCAAAGAAACCTGCACTTGTACTTGGGCGCATTGGATATCTTTCTGAGGATAGAGAGTTACCCGATTGGATGAGTATCGAAGAATTGATGCGCTTCTCTCAGGCCTACCATCCTAATTGGGACAACGCCTATGCCAATGAATTACTTGATACGTTTAACCTGGATGTCTCCAAAAAAATTAAGGACCTTTCTAAAGGAATGAGAGCACAGGCTGGCCTGATCGCGGCAGTGGCTCATCGACCCGATCTACTTATCCTTGATGAACCCTCATCCGGCTTGGATGTGGTAGTGCGTGAAGATATCCTAAACACCATCATCAGAACCGTATCCGATGACGGCCGAACAGTAATTTTCTCTTCACATTTACTTGAAGAAGTAGAACGAATGTCTGATTACATCACCATAATACATGCTGGACGCAAACAACTTGAGGGTAGCGTGGAAGAGCTGCGGGAGTCGTTTCGACATAGCAGTATCAAATTCTCGGAACAGTTAGACATGGCACCCATTCTGAGCGACACATTATCTGTTGAAGGTCATGGGCGATTTTGGCAAACAATTCACTCCGGTTCGGTTGAAAAACTCAGCGAATCGGTAAGACGCCTAAATGGTGAGGTCCTCGATTCTCGTAACGCCACATTGCAGGAAATATTTTTGGCAGGTGTTAACCGGGATAGAAGCAAGCTGGAGGCAGCCTAACCATGACATCACCTCTTATGGCTATGTTCTGGGAGGCATGGCAGCTTACTTATAGGCGATTTGCATTAAGGTTAAGCGCAGCAGTTCTTTCTTGCTCGCTGATCCTGTTTTATATGGGGCATGAAGGGCTTGCAATCCCTGTTGTGGTTCTGGCCGCCGTAATTCAGGGTCCTTTCCCCACCATGGCTGCAAATTCAGCAGAGGATCAAGGCGGGTTTCCATTTCGCTTGGGTTTTTTGCGCCCCATACCAACCTGGTTGTTGGTCAGTTTTCCGATGGTTTATTTCAGTGTCCTGTGCGTACTCTCTTACCTTATTCCTATACTCATCCTGGCGCTGATTTTTGATTTTGAACCTCCACTGCTACCCGCAGTAGCATCGATAGCTACTTTCGCACTTGTGTTAACTGCTATGCAGTGGTGGAGCAATAGTAAGAGCGCACGTTTTTTTGCTTGGTTTGCGCTCAACCTTGTTGCTTTGGCGGGTCTTGATTTATTGAATCAGAAAATAGCTCCGGGTGAAGATTTTAATTTCTTCTCGCCAACAACTTATACGTTTCTATTTCTAATAGGTATCGCCGCGATAGGCATGGCAATCTGGGGTGTTGAAAGCCAGCGACACAGGAAAGAAAGCACAGCTTCATCTAATAAGCTTGGAGTATTTTTTCAGCCTCTGCTTGAAGGAGATTGGAACGCAGCGCTGAGCCTGTTTAGTAGGTTTGTTGGAATTTCATGTCCCACCTCATCACCGGCGAAGGCAGAAATATGGCGATCTTTCACGCGCCAGGCGTCCGCAATGTTGATACTGGCCCTGCTTTTGGCGATTACCCTATTGATGATCTGGTCGCTGAATACATACGAAGAGTTTTATACTTTTGGGATGACTACGATCGTGTGCGTAGCTGGATTATTCCATCTCGCATTTCGCGATGTCTACGGTGTTCGCGGCAAACAGGGCAGCACTTACCTGAGTACCTTCGACGCAACTTTGGTGATAGGATCAGCTGAATTTATTGGCTTGAGAGTGCTGGTCAGTGTAATCAGTATTTTCTCTGGAATCTTTTTGTACTTCGCCGTTATCTGGATCTTCGGACCCCTCGTTTCTGAAAATATCGATAATTTTAATCAATTATTAGTCAATGTCCGCCCAATATCTATCACTTCCTTTATTGGATGGAGCACAGTCGGATTCGCTCAGCTGGTGGTGATCGGTGTCTGCCTGTCTACCCTGGCCATGTTTTCTTCCGTATCTGGAAAGTCCCTATCCAGATCGCTGCTAATCAAAGTGGGTGTCTATCTATTGGGAGTGACGATCTATGGGCTTATGGTTCATGAGCCTGGAAGGATTGCAGAAACTTTCTTGATTTTGATGATTCTCCATGTTTGGTTATTTATTACCTACTTAATCGTATCAACACTTGGCTTATTCCGCTCTGTGCTGGCCGGAAAAATTCTGCCTCCCACGGCGGTGATCGCAGGAGCCCTACTATGGTTAGCTTATGGCTTGCTATTCTTTGCTCTATTACAAGACATGCTACAACAGCAAGGGCGCGCGCTTAATCAATTAGCCCCTGTGATAGGAGCACTGCTCGGCATTCTATTTCTTCTACCGCTAACAGCATTTTTACTCGCGCCCTGGGCTTACGACAAAATTCGTCACCGTTGATTTACGACTATTAAAAAGGATAGAGTAATGAAAGCCAAACATGAAGCAAGGCTTACTTTATAAACTGCCACCCAGAGGAAGCAGGTGCCACCACAAGATATTTGGTTGCAAGATATCGCGGAGTTAGATTAAACTTTTTCCAGAAATCGAGCGCATAGAACTACATGATGCCAGCTTAAAAAAATTGGAACGCTCGCTCGATAAATTATCACTCCATGTGAATAATATGGCCACATATTGAACTAGAGTTCCAATGAATCTGTGATATATTTGAGTTGCTTAGCAAGTAACGCCTCGATTAGAAACGTTACAAACTTTCGAAATAGAAGGTTTGTTTGATAGTCATCTCTGTGTACTGGGCGAGTCCATATGTTCAAGAATTATCTAAAGATCACTCTTCGTAATCTCTACCGGCAAAAGCTCTACGCGCTTATCAATATATTCGGCCTATCCTTGGGTATTGGCTGTTGCCTGATTCTAAGCCTGTACCTTATTGGTGAGCTTAGTTATGACCGGCATCATGAAAACCATGAACGTATTTATCGTGTTGTTAATGAATATACCTTTAATGGCAATGCCAACCGTGCGGCTAGATCGTCACAGGCCTTGGGTCAGTTACTGATAACTGACAATCCTGATCAGATTGCAGCCTATACTCGATTTCAGATTCCTGGTGGCAGTCAGTCCGGCACGGTATTCAGACGGGGGACCGATACGTATTTTTGGGACAATGTTTACTTGGCAGATTTGAATGTATTTGATGTATTTACTCATGAAATTCTATACGGCGATCCGCAAGGCGCTCTGGACGATGGCTTGTCTATAGCGGTCAGTAGAACATTTGCCGAAACATACTTCGGCGATGAAAATCCCATAGGCCAGACCTTATCTACAGATACTGCAGATTATCGGGTAACGCTGGTGTTTGACGATCTTCCGGAATCAAGCCATCTGAAATATGACGTTCTCATTTCTATGAATCGAGTGGGGTCGCTTCCAGAAGACGAAGCGACGCTGCAGCGGATGCTGGGTAATATAAGCGTTTATACCTATGTGCTAGTACGTGAAGGCTTCGAGGCTGAGCAATTCGATAGAATCTTTTCCTCTTTCCACACCGAAAGGGTGGAGGCGATGGCGCGACAATTCGGTTTCACCGACAATTTTGACGCGCGTTTCTGGGCGCAAAATTTGACCGACATTCATTTGGACGCAAGCCTGGATTTCGATCTACCTACAGGCAATGTGTTTTATATCTACGCTTTTGCCGGTGTAGCGATTTTTATTCTATCGATAGCCTGTATCAATTATGTGAATCTTGCGACCGCGCGCTCGATGCAGAGGGCACGAGAAGTGGGCATGCGCAAAGTACTTGGCGCCCAACGCTCTCAACTCATCGTGCAGTTTCTCGGCGAGTCACTGTTTTTCGTGTTTTTCGCACTATTGCTATCTCTTGGGGTGGTCTACCTACTAATAGACAATCAATTATTAGGAAACTTATTTGGCGAACAAATCTATTCTGGCGGCGTTTTTACGCCGCAATTACTAGCCTGGGTGTTTAGTTTAAGCCTTTTGGTGGGCGTGGTGTCAGGGCTCTACCCGGCATTCTATCTTTCCTCGGTCACACCAGTCACAGCCCTGTCTGGAGACTCTCAGAATTCAACGAGCTCCGGCGGGCGGCTGCGCCAGGTACTTGTATTTTTTCAGTTCACAATTTCCATCGGCATAATAGCGAGCACGCTGCTGATGTCCAATCAGATGCGCTATGTTTCAAATCTGGGGCTTGGGTTCGACAAGGAAAACAAAATTCTGGTGCCGCTGCGCGGTGCGAACGTAATCGAGGCAATACCGGCGTTGCGCAACGAGTTGGCTAACAATCCGAATATTCTTGGAGTGTCTACCACCCAACACATTCCGGGAGGCCAAATGGGATTGATTGGCCTCAACATTGAAACTGGTTCCGGCACCATGGAACTGCAGTCGGTGAATCTCATGTCAGTGGGTGAAGATATCTTGCCGGCGCTAGGAATCAGGCTGCTGGAAGGTCGCGATTTTTCCCAGAAATTTTTGACCGATGTTGGCCAATCCATAATGGTAAACCAAACCTTGGTGGATCAAATGGGATGGGGCAATCAGGCGATTGGTAAGCAAATGAAGTCGGCTGGCGGCCCTGGTCTCGACGGTCGCGTGATCGGCGTGTTCGAAGATTTTCATTATGCCGCTCTTTATCAAGAAGTTGGGCCCCTGATGATGATTTCCCAACAGCCTGATTTTCGAAATGCCAGCGCGGAAAACCGTGCATTGGCGACAAGAACCTTAGTTATTAATGTCGCCGGAGAGAATTTGTCTGAGACGCTAAGCTTCATTCGAAATCTCATGCAACAATTTGACCCCAGCCATCCTTTCGAGTTTGAATTTCTGGATGATCAATTAGACCAGTTGTATTCGTCTGAACAAAATGTGCTAGAGCTGATCTCTATATTTGCTGGCATATGCATCTTTGTCAGTTGTCTCGGCCTGTTTGGCTTAGCCTCTTTTACAACAGCGAGAAGAACCAAAGAAATTGGCATAAGAAAAGTGATTGGAGCCTCAAATACTCAAATAATCGCTTTGTTATCACGAAGCATTATTGTTCTGATTCTTATAGGCGCAGTTGTAGCCTCGATCACCTCTTTCGTACTTATAAATCAATGGTTGAATACATTTGCCTACCGCGATGTGATAAATCCTCTGGTGTTCATTATTGCAACACTTGCTGCCATTGCTGTTGCGATGGTTACGGTCGCGACCCAATCCTATCGCACGGTAAGCGCAAATCCCATCGTGGCCCTGCGTTACGAGTAGCTGGTAAAGAACTAATTAGTGGAGAAATAATCATGAAGAAGCTTCAAGTCATTCTCGCCCTACTCACTTACTTGCTTGCAAACCCTGCATCGGCGCAGAGCGATCTGGCAGGAATTTGGGAGGGAGAATTGTCCGTCGGGCCAGACCAACAGATAGCCGTACAGTTTACCATCGAGCAAGACGCAGATGGATCCTATTCCGGTTTATTGAATGCCCCGGATCAGCCAAGTTTAACCGACGTTCCTATTGACACAATCACCTTCCAACAGGACACGGTGAGCTTGAATATTAGTGCGGTTAGTGGTGCCTATGAGGGAACTCTATCCGATGGAGCCATTCAAGGAACATGGACGCAACAAGGGACTAGTTTCGATTTGGAACTAGCACCGTATCAAGAACCAGTTTTAACTCAAGAACAGTTTCAGAGACTTTCCGGTTCGTGGCTAGGAAAACTGAAGCCTATACCAGGCGGTGATTTAGAGTTCACTGTTGTGGTGACATTTCAGCAGAACGAGGAAGGTATAGCTGTTGCATCTCTCTCGGTGCCCGAACAAGGTGGAAATAATATACCAGTGGATTCCATAGAACTTGATAGTGATGAGTTAACTCTGGAAATAAGCCAGGCTAGATTAGAGATTAACGGATCCATAAGCGGAGAAAATTTCACAGGGACCTGGACCCAGGCGGGTCAGTCGCTTGACTTAAATTTAAGCAAGGGTGAATACAAGCAACCTGGACTTGCCTTGTCCGCTTTGACGTATGCTCGCCTTCGAGGCCCCTGGCATGGAAAAGTATCGGGACTAACTGTTGTGTTACGGGTCGAAGAATCTGACGGCAAATATTTAGCTCTTCTCGATAGCCCTGACCAGGGCGCGTCGGATATTCCCGTGACTGCATTAGAGGTGGACGGCGACAATCTAACACTGACCATAACTCCGCTACAGGTCTCTTTCACGGCAATTATAAGTGCCGATGAAATTGCCGGTGAATGGACTCAAGGCCCGCAGACATTGCAGCTGGCGCTGGTACGCGGCCCCTATGTGCCACCACCGACGATATCCGAAGCGGCCCAGCAACAACTCACGGGTTCATGGCAAGGAGAAGTTAATAATACGCAACTTGTGTTTCGATTTGAGCCCAATGATGACGGCAGCTTTGGAGCCTTCTTGGATATTCCCAGCGCAGGCGCGAATGGTCTAACTCTCAGTAATCTTAGCCTGGAGGATGGAAACTTGAGTTTCAGCGTAGGCCAAATTGCTGCACAGTTTTCAGGAACGATATCCGCTGATGGAATTAACGGCGATTGGACCAGGGCTGGGAATACACTTCCATTAGCACTGAATAAAGATTAAGGACAGAAGGAGCAATCTGGAGTACGGAACACTATTATCCCGAAGTAAGGTTCAAACTCTTGATGTGAAAAGTTTATTAGATAGATAAAGGAAAGGAATTTATGATTCTGAAAACCGAAGGACTAATTAAATTATTCAGAACCGAAGAAGTAGAAACTACAGCATTGGATGAAATCAATATATCTGTGGCAGAAGGAGAATTTACCTCCATTATGGGGCCGTCGGGTTGTGGAAAATCTACTCTGCTGCATATCCTGGGGCTTATCGATAATCCCGATGGCGGCAAATATTGGTTTCTCGATGAAGAAGTATCCTCCTATTCGGAACGGCAGCGAGCCAACTTGCGCAAGGAAAATATCGGCTTCGTTTTCCAGAGCTTCAATTTAATCGATGAACTCACCGTGTACGAAAATGTAGAGCTACCACTCATCTACACGAAAACTCCCGCCGGCGAACGTAAGACGAAAGTTCAAACCGTGCTGGAGAAAATGGACATGGCTCATCGTTCCAATCATTTTCCACAGCAATTATCAGGTGGACAGCAACAGCGCGTCGCTGTAGCCCGAGCGATTGTCAATCAACCCAACCTGATTTTGGCTGATGAGCCGACGGGTAATCTCGACAGCGAACACGGCGCGGAGGTCATGAAAATATTATCCGGACTCAATGATGAAGGAACTACAATAGTCATGGTAACCCACTCTCCAGAAGATGCGGCTGTAGGCAAACGCATTATTCGTATGTTGGATGGCAAGGTAATCAGTGAATCAGATAGGCCGGAGCAGGCTAATTTTGGCTAACTTGATGCGTTTTTCGATTAAGTAAGCACTCAATATCCGACACTAAAATTAATCTCATCATCTCCACAATGGGCAACGGCAGACTTAAGTCGGTAAATATAATCTTCAGAAAAATCCAATATTTAATTGCCCTTGCCATCACTCGATAAAGTACGGAGAGGTGGCAAACTGTCTTCTCTGATAACCATATTTGTCATGTCATGGTTTCCAGTCTCTGGATCACGATGAAATATTTGTACAAGTAAATGGAGAGTGGATTGGAGGCAGCTCAAATTGACGAATATGACTGAAGGTCGGCACTCGACACTGATTCCAATTCACAAGGTAACAAGTGCAATACCTTAGGAAGTTTCTTTGAAGTAATTCCGCTGCCAATAAATAACAACCAGAAAAATGGCACTAACAATTGCTGGAGCAAGTATTTGAGGTAGGCCCAGCACTGCTCGTACGGTAAACATAGCTACCGTGCTGTTAAAGATGAAAAAGCCGATATAGGCATACGCCCATTTTGGCGCCCAGGGCTTTCTCTGCCAAAGAGCAAAAAGAAAGGTCATGGGCCCAACGATATCCAATAGAAGCGCCACGGAAGCTGCGCTAATTCCATAGATAAACGTTCCCAGCAGAGGCAAGCCATACTCTATCAGGTTGGGCAGATTCACCACCGTTCCTATTGCCCACAATATAAATACAACAAAAAGACTCTTTAACGGCAGCGGGATTGGTTTCCAGCCACGTTCAGGCTGTGTGTTGTTCATCCTGTCATTCTCATTCATTGATCTGTCCTATTCTGTCTTCTGCTGCGAAAGTGGCAAGCCGAGGATTGTATAAGCTTTGCCCTATCCGCCACGCATGTCGTCTTTCATAGTCGCGAAATAGGTAATTTATGCTTCAGTAGCTGCTAAGGAAATCTGGGACGGGCTTAAGGTTGATTACCTTTTTCAAACAATTATGTCCCCCGATGATCTGCCCAGTTTGATTTGGTCAGTTCCCAATAACGGGATGGGCGCATGCCTCCCCCGGGAAGTGTACTCTCAATTTCACCCATATAGCTAAAGCCGATACGCTCCAGCAAACGGGCTGTTCGCACATTGTCCAGTGCACCAGTTTCGCAGATGAGTTCGACTCCGATCTCCTCGAATAACCAGTCAAATGCGATGCTAGCATCGGCCCCTCCTTTGCCAGTGTTCTGCCGGTCACGGCTAATAGCACCAGCCAACTCCGCCGCCGCCCACTGCGGCCAGACCTGAACATCATGGTAGGCAGTGACCGTTCCCGTCTCTGTCATACTGATCATTAACAGCCCTTCACCTCGCTCTTGTTCGAAAAGATGCTGCTCTATGAACTGCAATACATTATCGCGTGTTATTGGTTTTGGCAGATTGTAGATAGGCCCGGAGATAACCGGATCTATCAGCAGTTCCATCAGCGCATCAACATCATCAAGCGTAACCACTTGCGACAAGCCCGCCATGCTTCGAGCCTCGCGGACTGCTGCCCGGATGCTTGTCTGGACTGACGCATCAACGTCAAGGCGTGTAAGTGGGATTTCGCTCATTGGTTCAAAATAATTGGGTTCAGACCCTGAGATATCCCCAGAAAATACCCAGCCAGGTCAGTAGATTAACTTATTTTGAGCTGCTGTATTCTGCTTTTAGCCATTAAATTTCAAACACTGAGCCAGAAGCTGGCCGGACAGGGTACCTCATCGCCCCGTTGGGGCGGCCTTCAGCTGTCTGCGGAGCTTCTCTGATTTGTCATCCCTGACTAACTAAGGTTCAGGCAGAAGCAGCAAAGCGTGTTTTAGTTTGGGAACTGGAAAACTTCATGAAAGGAAATTCAGTCTCTAAGTCAAAGTTGGCCGAATTGCTTAACACCAACCGTTCAAACGTTAATAGGATTCTAGATGAAAATAATCTTAGTATTACACTAGGCACGATGGCCAGTGTTGCTCAGATTACAGGTAAGAAAATGCAGGTAAGATTTGGGTAACAAGTTTGAGAGAGCCCTTTAAAAATTGGGTCAGAGAAAAAATACGGTATTTGAAATTTGCACCAGGAAAGGTTCATTTTTTGGACTGAGCCACATCCATCACATCGTTGAGAGAGCCTTCGGCCGCCTGCGGAGCTATGCTGCTCTCTCATTCCTGACTAACTGGCTCGAAGCCTGATGTTCAAGAATTAAATGAGTAGAAATGTTAAAAATAAATCCCTCTTTCCTCTTTTGCAAACATTATAGTTCAACCACCAATGCTTTCTCTGGCGCTAATTTACCTTCGCAAACATCTGAATAGATTTCTGCAAGCTTCTCGACGCCAGCTAACTTTTCGATCACCATCCAATCCGTACTTTTCTTCGAAGA
The DNA here is from genome assembly GCA_021773355.1 of Gammaproteobacteria bacterium. Classification (GTDB taxonomy): domain Bacteria; phylum Pseudomonadota; class Gammaproteobacteria; order Pseudomonadales; family Pseudohongiellaceae; genus UBA9145. Next base: position 67,205 of record JAJFKE010000035.1, read on the forward strand.
CTCATGAATAAACAGCGATGACCTCTTTTCAAATTCTTCAGGACCCCATTCTTTCATACGCATTTGAATATGGCTGGGGGCGAAAAAGAATTCTCTCTTTTCCTTGGCGATGCCGGTATCTTTCCCACCTTCGCTCCAATGGGTTAAGCCTACATTTAGACAGTGCACCAAATTCTTCCCAAGATGCGCATGAATATCCGCCAGCAAATTCGAGTTGCCGGACATGTCTACAATCACAGTGGGAATCGAGGCATCTATGTTTTCGATGGCATCATAATTAACCGTCCTGTCATACAGCCCGAGACTCTCCACCCAATTCTGATTTCCCTTCGAGGTTAGCCCTATCGAGGTGGGCGCCTTTTCATCTGCTGCTAGTGCATAGGCTAGCCCAATACTGGTCTTGCTCGAAGCGCTAACAACGAGCACTTGCCCGGCACCATGCCAGCCTTTGTCCTGCAGGCTATCCCATAAACAATAAGAGGTGATATACAGAGGCCACAATAGCATCCGTAAATTGTCCTCGCTCCTGTCATAGGCTGACTCCTTGTCGACCCTGCGGTAAGTATTGTAACCGGGTGGTAGTTTCGACCGGTGTTCGGCTCCATCAATCAGGCGATTGTCAAATACCTTAACGTCTTGCATCTTAAGATAGCCACTCGTTGGAAAGTAGCCAAATACTCTCTCGCCCAGGTTGACACCTTCCACATTACTGGCAACTGCATCCGCGAACCCCCAAACGGGAATAATTCCCCATTTTCCAGCATCGTTGTCTGAAGCTGGAAAGAATTGCCAGTATCCCAATTGATCGCCCGCCGCTGCATAGGTAACGTTGTTCGCGCTGAAACCAAATTTGTCCACCTTGAAGATGATTTCGCCAACGGCAAGAGGCGCATCGATATCCAATGCCGATTCAACAAGCCGGCATTGAGTAATATCGCTTTTTAGTGTTTGGAATTCGTTCATTTGGGGACCTTGGTTTTTCTGTTTATGTCGGGATTTGTAGTTGATCGAGAGACAAATGCGAAGAGTTAAAATAGCGTAGATTTTTGGATATTGCGATAGGAGAAATTCATTCGTAATTTGGCTGAGCCAAATTCCTTACCCTGTGGGCGACCTGCGGTCGTGCTTCGCGCTACGCGCTTGTTATTGGTAATTTGGCGAAGCCAAATTCTTCACCCTGCTGGGGCTGTCTTTGGCTGAGTGGGGAGTTTCGCTCCTTTCGAACTCCCGACCAACTGGTTCGAAGCCAGTTTTTCTGATTCCTTCTAGTCCTTTCTTTTCAACGACTTACATTTAGACACTGTCCCATTGAAGTGAGCTGTAGCGCTCTGCAACCTCTTGATTTTACCAGATAGGAGGTTGTAGTTTAGGACATTTTTAATGGTCCGCTAACGGCTAAAATACGGTCATTCTATGTTTTTCTGTGTTGGCCCTCATTCGGCCTCTTTGTCGAGTTCCAATAGATCACCTGGTTCGCAATTCAATGCTTTGCATATAGCGGCGAGAGTGGAGAACCGAATTGCGCGTGCCTTGCCGCGTTTTAGAATTGATAAATTGGCAAGGGTGATGCCGACTTCATCAGCCAGTTCTGTAAGCGTCATCTTGCGTTGAACGAGCAGTAAATCCAGATTGACCTTGATCATTGCCGACATCAGATTGTGAGCTCCTGATCTTTTTGAATCCTGGCTGCTTCGTTCAAAACACCCGACAATACAATTATCACTAAGCCGGTGAATAGCCCAACAATAGGTATCTCAAAGGCGGGGTTCAACTGAAATCCGGGAACATTGAACGCAATATCCCTCAGTACAGCACGACCACCAAAATATTGGAGAAACGGATTGACTAAGCTCCAGACAATTACGGCATAACCAATCTTTCTAATTCGCCCAGAATTCTCTGGAGTCAAAGCCATGTCGCTTAGCAATGATGCGAACACTGTCCGCAATTGCAGCAGAATATAAAGCAAAACAACACCGCCTATTACCGAGATTAAAGCGAACAGGTAATAGGCAAACAGGCTATAGGTGTCAATACTTATCACAGCTTGAGTGCTGAATTCAGGATTTCGTATTCCAGAGGGCTCCATCACTAGCCCAGCAAATTCATTGAGATCAATTCTCAAGTTTGAAAAGACTCCGATATCGATACCCCACTCTGGATTATCAAATTGCGAAATAGTCATAACAACTAATAAGGGTGGCATCATAAGCAAAACAAGAATAATGAACATCAGGAAAAAATCAAGAAAGTGATAAACCAATCTCGTTAATCGGTTATCTGTTGTAGAAGCCGTACCACTACGCACAGAAAATATTTTGGATTTGAAGTGGACGAATAACCAAACAATTACTGCGACATAAAGAAGTAACGCGGGTAGCATAATCGTTATCACACTCATATATTCCTCCCTCACAGATAGTTTGCTTAGCACATTTGGCTGGACCAAAAAGCACTACGATCTTTTGTCCAACCCGAAACATGGCTTTTTTACACTTGGAACTGGCAACTAACAGTTTACGGTCAGCGCCTCTTACTATGGTCTCGTTTAAGTTGGAATTGACCTTTTAATTTGGTTATGGCATCCAGTTTCAGAGAAAAATACTATACTCCCAAATAGATCGAATATCAACAACTATATATTGATAAACGATATATATTAATTTATTATCGATAATCTTCAGATAAAAATCAAAACAAATATATATGTCTAAATTGTCTCCTTGAATGTGAGGATTAGTCTGGCAATTTCTTGTTGATTGCTGGCTAAAATTGGCACTCGAATATTCTTTAAAAATGCCTGTTCATAATTCGGGTTTGTTAGCATAGCGCTAATTAGGATTGACTAATTCTGGAGATATGCAAGCACTCTGGGATACAGTGTGCTTAATCCTATGACAAACTCTCCAGGTATGCGCAGATACTATTCTTCTTTTCATTTAATCGTTAGTGCAACCCGACGTTCCTTCGATGCTTAATCGACCATGACAAAACTTGACAAAAAAAACAGCGGCCTTTGCTGTAAAACACCATGGAGCCACGATGTAGAAAAGGTGCTTCAATTAATGCACGTGCAGCCGGAGCATGGCCTCAGCAGCAAGGAAGTCAGGCACCGGTTATTGCATTTTGGACTTAATCAATTATCAGATAAAAAACCACGCTCGGTCTATACCATCCTGATAGACCAATTTAAGTCCGTCGTAGTACTTCTACTGGTGGTGGTTGGTGTATTGGCCATACTATTTAATGATCACCTGGAAGGTGTGGCGATCTTTGCGGTAGTAGGTATTAACGCCATCATTGGGTTTCTGACTGAATGGCGGGCGACTCGGTCCATGGAAGCTCTGCACCGGCTCGGGCGAGTAGACACCGTGGTTGTCCGAGACGGACAGATGATTGAAGTGACAGCGCAGGAATTGGTGCCTGGAGACATCGTAGCTCTGGAGGGAGGCGATATTGTTACTGCAGACATGCGCCTGATCGAATCGGCGAAATTGCAGGCCGACGAATCTGCTTTAACTGGCGAATCTCTTCCCGTCAGTAAAAGTATCGACAGACTGCCAGATGACACTAGAGTCATGGACCAACACAACATGCTCTTTAAAGGCACCGCGCTAACCAGTGGTTCCGGTAAGGCAGTTATCGTGGGTACCGGCCATAACACTGAACTGGGTCATGTCGCAAATTTAGCCAGTGAAGCGAAAGCACAGGTGACCCCTTTGGAGAAGCGTCTCAATTCTCTTGCGGCGCGCCTGGTCTGGGTTGTGCTTCTTCTAGCAGTTTTGGTGGCTGTCGCCGGTTTCATTGCTGGCAGGGATACCTGGTTGGCCATTGAAGTTGCAATTGTGTTAGCGGTGTCAGCTATTCCTGAAGGTCTACCGATAGTGGCAACCATCGCCCTGGCCCGTGGTATGTGGCGAATGGCGCGCCGCAACGCACTAATCGCAAAACTCTCGGCGGTCGAAACCCTCGGTGCTACGGGAGTGATCCTTACAGATAAGACCGGTACCCTCACTGAAAATCGCATGTCCGTTACTAACGTAAGGCTTCCTGACCTCGAGTTGGAATTGAATTCGCCTCAAGAGAACGGAGTATTGGAGCAATTACAGCCTCTGCTGCAAGCATGCGTCTTGTGCAGCAATGCGTCCCTGCGAACCAATGATCAAGGAGTTACAGAAACCGTTGGTGATGCTACCGAAGTTGCACTGTTACAGGCAGCAGCGGATTATGAAATTGAGCGCTCCACTCTTCTGAAAGAGTGGCCAGAGATTCGTGAATATGCCTTCGACCCTAAGACGAAGCTAATGGCTACGGTACACAAACAGCATGAGGCTATTCTCGTTGCGGTAAAAGGCGCTGGTGAGGCGATACTCCCTCTCTGCGCAAAAGAGGCAGGCAAGTCCGGAGATAGAGTACTGACAGTCGAGTCCAGGGATGCTTGGTTACGACAGACCGAAGAGCTTGGCGCAAAAGGTCTACGCACGCTGGCAATCGCGCAGAAGCATGCAGACAGCGAGGACATCGAGCCATTTGAGGATCTGACCCTGCTTGGAATCGTCGGTCTTGAGGACCCGCCTCGCCGTGGAGTACGCGAAGCTATCGCCCGCTGCCATGCTGCCGGGATCGAAGTAGTGATGGTCACAGGTGATCACGGCGCGACAGCGCGCCATATAGCAACGCAACTTGGAATCGTCAACGCCAGTATGAATGAAGAAGCCTTCGTAACTGGTGACCAACTCGATCATTACGACGATGAGCAAGATAGTATACGACTCCTGCGAGTCCGGATTTTTTCCCGGGTTACGCCAGAACAGAAACTTCGTCTCATCAAACTTTATCAGCACCACGGTCAAGTGGTCGCAATGACTGGCGACGGAGTGAATGACGCACCAGCACTAAAAAAGGCAGATATTGGTATAGCCATGGGCATTCGTGGCACTGATGTGGCAAAGGAAGCCGCAGACATGGTGCTGCAAGATGATGAGTTTGGCACTATTGTGCGGGCGGTCGCCCATGGTCGAGCAATATTTGAAAATATTCGCAAATTTGTTGTCTACTTATTGTCCTGCAACATTAGTGAAATTATTGCAGTCAGTCTGGCCACCTTGGCTGGGGCACCTTTACCTCTTCTGCCGCTGCAAATTCTGTTTCTGAACCTAGTAACTGACGTGTTTCCTGCGCTAGCATTGGGAGTTGGCGCAGGGTCGCCTGAGCTCATGCGGGAGAAGCCGCGCCCTTCAAAAGAACAAGTGTTGACTCATAGACATTGGCAACGAATAGTGGCACATGGCACTATCATAGCTATCACCGTGCTGGCGGCGATGGCGATCGCTCTTTTCTATCTGGATTTTACTGCTGAAAGTGCCGTCACTGTATCATTTTGCACGTTGGCGTTAGCCCAGTTATGGCATGTTTTTAATATGCGCAACAACATCGGTCAGGTTTTTAGCAACGAGATAACCCGCAACCTCTGGATCTGGGTGGCAATTGTAATTTGTATCGCCTTGGTTTTGGCGGCGGTATATGTTCCACCCTTAGCAAATATATTGGAACTTGAACACCCTGGCGGTGACGGCTGGCTGCTTATCCTATTAATGAGTCTGATCCCACTTGCAACAGCTCCGCTGGTGCGCGCTTTTACCAGTGTGAGGTGAGCCGGCAACCACTAATACATTTGCTCCAAAAGTGTTACCCATGTCTCCGGTATAAAGTGTTACCTATGTGTCCGGTATAGACCCAGGCTGTGTGAAAACTCGACACGATACGCAAAGTGGTCCATATAAGCTGCTCAGCATTCCTCATATCGCTGTCGAACCAAGTTATTCTGACCCTGTTTCTCTTTACCTTAGTTATAAGCGTTTAGATTTTTCCCTGAGA
>JAJFKE010000036.1 GCA_021773355.1 Gammaproteobacteria bacterium
GAATCTCCCTGCTTATAGCGATCCCAAATAAAGGACTTCATGTCCTCCGTATAATGCAGGCGGGTACGGTAAACCATAGTGCAACACTCCTCTCTTTGTTAAAAGATAGTCGTGTGTTGCGTTGATCAGTTGAATTCACAACCCAGAACGGAAGTTGATAGTTAGCCCCAAGTGATCGAAAGCGGACTTTCAGCACGTACGTCACAATAGTGGAGTAGTATGACATCCTCAGTTTGTAACCTATTTAATTTTCAATCGTCAGACCAATAGCCCGATTAATAGAAATAACCAGCAAGAGCATAACCAGTAACAAGGTGCAAAATGCTGCTATTAGAAGCGTCTCAACATTAGGCCTTTAAACCTAAATATTTGCCTTTTTACTAGAGTAAATCGCTTGCCATAGAAATCGTTCTTTATTTTCTGCAGCTGTGTTGTGAATATGGAGCTAAGGGTAAGTGTAATTCATGCGACCTAACCATGGCTTGAGGCTTGTGAATATGGATAGAACTACTCATCAATATGACGAAGAGTCCCTGTCAAATCAGCCCGATGTGGGTCGACTCAGTGAACATCTAGTGTCAACAAAAACCATCGTGCTGCCCGATGGGCGCATTTTGGGTTACTCTGAATGTGGAGACCCCAATGGTCGGCCTCTCTTCGTATTTCATGGTTGGCCTGGGTCACGTAAAGACGCACTGATGCTGGCAAAAATGGCGGAGAAGCATAGATTTAGAGTCATAGCGGCTGATCGACCGGGAATGGGTCTTTCTGACTTTCAACCTGGTCGCCGTTTTTTGGATTGGCCTGATGATGTTATCGCATTGGCAGACAAACTCGGTGTTGAGAAATTCGCTGTATGGGGTACTTCAGGAGGGAGCCCCTACGCGCTCAGTTGTGCATACGCAATTCCTGCGAGACTTTCAGGGTGTGCAATAGTGTGCGGATTAGGTCCTTATGATCCTAAAACATCGACGATGCAAGGCCCTGTGAAAACCATCTTTGCTATCGCTCGTACGTTACCGTGGTTACTTCAGCCATTGATTTGGCTGGCGATGGGTCGCATGGCCAATGATCCTGCTAAGATTAAAAAAATGATGGCGCGAGTTACAAAAAAGATGCCAAATCAACAGCAAGAACTGTTTAAGGATTTAGGAGTAGTTGAGTTTCTTACCGACAGTATGATCGAATGCTTCCGACAAGGGTCTAAGGGTGCTGCACTGGATTCGTCGCTCAACGCCAGCAGCTGGGGATTTGACCTATCGGCAATCACTTTGGATGAGGTGTTCTTATGGCACGGAGAGAAAGATATTAACGCTCCTGTTGCAATGGGAAAAGCTATGGCTGACGCGATTCCATGTTGCAAATCTGTGTTCTATCCTGACGATGATCATTACTCGGTTTTAATCAATCGCAAGGACGAAATAATGGAAACACTTAGTAGGGCCATTACAAATGGGTGAATTGGTTTCACAGAACACGTTCTGGCAAGAAGCAATCGATACTTGTCTCTTCAGGACCCTGAGCTGGCAGTGAGTGTTTGTTCGATAGAAGAAAAGGTAGACATTTGAAGGGGCGTTATTCGTAATTAGTAATTGCCGAATTTAGATATCGTCTGCATGATAAATCAGGATTGTTTCCTGATATTATTTTTCCAATATGGGTACTTATTGTAATTGTCTCAATATTTTCACCTTGCTAGATTTTGCCAATTATATTTAACCGACCGCGTAAGCTTTTGTTGATTGAAGGCGTTAACGTCTGCAAACGGGGATGAAATTCTGCAACAACTCAAACAGCTGCTCCTGGCACAAACTACCAGTTCAACAAACGTTTTTAAAAAATAGGGTGAACGGTAAAAAACGACCCGAAGCCGACGTTGAGCTACCTTTTGAAAATGTTTGATTTGAGGGTTCGCTTTTGGGGTGGGTGGACTAAGTGGTCAAATACTGATCATTTCCCCAGAAGATTTGCACTCGACCCAAAGCCGGCCAAAACTATCGATCACTAGATTCCGACCCTGTTATGATTGGTTTCCATAGAGGATGCTCATGAAAGCTATTGTATTTACTCAATATGGGCCACCGGATGGTCTTAAATTAAAAGAGGTCCCAAAACCCATACCGAAGGACGATGAGTTACTGATACGTGTTCACGCTTCGTCTATCAATTCGTGGGATTGGGAGTTCCTGAACGGTGTACCGTTTATAAACCGCCTCATGTACGGACTCCTAAAGCCAAAGACAGGGAAGCAGATACTCGGCGCTGATATAGCGGGGAGGGTCGAGGCAGTCGGTAGGCACGTAAAGCGATTTCAGCCGGGTGATGAGGTGTTTGGGGATCTTTGGGATAATTGGGGCGGGTTTGCAGAATATGCATGTGCAAATGAAACTTCCATGGAACCGAAACCTGCTAATTCGACTTTTACGGAAGCAGCCGCCGTACCTCAAGCAGGTGTTTTGGCTCTTCAAGGACTTCGCAAAGCCGGACAACTGCAGTCGGGGCAGAAGGTGTTGATTAATGGAGCGGGTGGCGGTGTGGGTACATTTGCAATTCAGCTGGCCAAGCTCTCGGGGGCTGAAGTAACGGGTGTGGATGCCTTACATAAGTTGAATTTCGTTCGTTCGATTGGCGCAGACCACGTCATAGATTACACTCAAGAAGATTTCACGAAAACCGGAGAACGTTACCACCTGATTATTGATTGTCAGAATTTTCGGTCCATGTTCGATAATAAGCGCGCGTTAGAACCCGAGGGGATCTATGCCATGGTCGGCGGTTCCGTGCCGCGAGTATACCAACTCTGGTTCCTGAGCTTTATTGCATCGCTCACCCACGAGAACAGGAAACTTCGTTTGGTGGCGGAGGGACCAAACAAAGGTTTGGCGGATCTGAAGGAACTGATTGAGGCTAACAAGCTAGTTCCTATTATCGACAGGATCTATCAATTGAGCGAAGTATCTGAAGCGTTGCGTTACTTCGGACAAGGACGTCACAAAGGAAAGATCGTAATCTCTATGGAAAGCTAGGTGTCCACTCCTGGGAGGTAGCTGCCGCTTGAGAAGTAGAAAGAAGAGAGAAAACGAGCCGACTCGCATATCTGGCAAAGCGAGGGGGCTCAAGTATACAAATGTTATGTTTCTCACGTAACTTAGCGTTAATTTATAGATTCGTTAATCATACAAATTAAGTGTAAGCCGAGGCTCTATCGTGCAGATATTTTTGGGATGGATCGCACTATCGTTAGGAGGGTTACTTTTCGTAGGTCAATTGGTCTCGTCGCTCAATTTCGGATTGGCTCAAAAACTTGGCTTTCAGGAAAACCCCGAATTTGCGGACGCCATTTTGCAAAGATCGGAGCAATATACTGCATATTGGGACATTGTAACTCTTGGGTGGTTCCCATTGGCTGGAATTCTAATGATTACTAATCATGATTGGTGGCAAATCATATCTCTAATCGGAGCCTCCATCTATTTCGATACATCAGGCAGAGAAGCCGCAAAGATTTTGTGTTTTCGACACGAAGGATTCAGAACGGGCACCACCAATCAACAAAGGCTATTTTTTGCAACTTACCTAATTATGGCTGGTCTAGCCATTTTAGTAATATCCTATTCATTGTATTCAATCTCGCAACACTACAGAATCTGAATCACCAGAATACGCACACGCCATGAATAAGCAGGGATTACGTTTCCAGGGCACTGCGGCCAGCCCCAAAAGGCGCAAATTGAAATGGGTGTTAATCATCCTTTTCCTCATTACCGTCGGCAGCGTTTTATTCCTAAGGAATTGGCCACCATTTGGCGGAACAGTTTCAGGAGAACGATTGAAAATGGCGCAAGCATCTCTTCATTATCAGGATGGTGAGTTTGCAAATACTCCGCCTCATCCTCCATTGGAATCAGGAGATGTCTGGGATTATTTTATTGAGCAATTTTTCGGCGATCAGACGCGAGTTCCTCCATCAGCTATTCCGACATCAGCCATTCCACCGGAATCGATACAAGCTGAACCTCTCACGGGGTTACGAGCGATTTGGCTTGGCCATTCGAGTGCCTACATAGAACTGGATGGCTTTCGTTTGATGGTCGATCCAGTGTTCTCAGACTATGCCTCACCCTTTAATGGCATTGGTCCGAAACGCACTCATCCTCCACCCATTGCTCTTGCAGATCTTCCAAGAATTGATGTGGTGATGATTTCGCATGATCACTATGACCACTTGGACATGCGCACGATCCAATATCTCTCTTCCCGGGGAACACAATTCTTGGTTCCTCTTGGGGTCGGGGCCCATCTTGATGAATGGGGGATACCAGACGGTCAAATCACTGAATTGGACTGGTGGGAATCAACAGAAATAGAGGGCCTGATGATAGTCTGCACTCCGGCCCAACACTATTCAGGTCGAGGAATTTTCGATTATAAGGAAACACTCTGGTCTTCATGGTCGGTCATAGGACCTAAGCACCGAGTTTTTTACAGCGGAGATTCAGGTTTCTCCAATCATTTTCGGTTGATCGGTGATCGATTGGGGCCTTTTGACCTAAGCATAATGAAGATTGGACAATATGGTCCTGGCGCTTCGTGGATCTATAGCCACATGGGTCCTGAGGATGCAATTGAGGCGCACCTTGCTGTTCGGGCACGCCGCATGCTTCCTGTGAGTTGGGCAACATTCAATATCTCATTTCATAATTGGGATGAACCGATCAGAAGAGCCGTTCAAGCGGCTGATGAGAAAAATGTGGATCTGGTGACGCCTCGCGTGGGTGACGTTGTAATAGCGGGCAAGCCGTTCAGTTCTTTTCGCTGGTGGGAGGAGGTCAACTAGTTTTTATAACCGTATCGCTTCGGAGCGCCCGTTCCGATGACTGGTGCGCCACCATCGATACGTAGTTCATGAACGCCTGCTTCTGGCACATTTTAAGCGGTCACATAATGATTTTCTAACCGTTTGAATGTCTGCTTTGGCTGGACCTGTCTGACAAGGTTTGTTAAATCAGATACCGACTATTTCACTTTATGAACGAACAAATTCAAATAGAGACCCATAGTCATGTTTGTCCGCAGCATGAAGCGCGTCAATATATTTTCCTCTCGTTTCATTCGCGTCTACCAGACTTGCCTGTCCCCAGCTAAAACGCTCCTGCCCTAAGCTGATCAGGAGCAAATCCGCAGCTATCCGTGAATGACGACCATTACCATTGGGGAATGGGTGAATCTGAACCAGGCGATGGGAAAATCGCGTAGCGATTTCATCGGGCTCAAAGGTATTGTGCTCTACCCAATGCCGGCAATCATCAATGAGTTGCCTCAAATCCGTGGTGATACGATAAGGCTCAACACCGATATTGCGCTCGGACTGGCGAAATTCGCCAGCCCAGCGCCAGACATTTCCGAACATCCGCTTGTGCAATTGTTTTAGAAAATCCTCGGAAAGCACGTTGCGCTTCTGCCTGAATGCCCATGCCTCGGCTTCCAGAATATTGCGCTGCTCAGCTTCATTCAGCTCGGAGCGTAATGTGATATAGGACGGAATTAGCTGCTGCCTTTCGTCCTCCGTCAGCGGGGTTGCGTCCTTGTCTTCTTCGAAGAGGGGATCACTCATGGTCTTCCCTCCAGAGGTCCGATCCGGCCTTCTCGACGATCTGCCGCACCAGTTGCTCGAACTGGTCCTTTTCATCTTCATCAGACACAGATTGTGCTTCGAGTGCCATGTGATGACCGGTGACGGAGAGGCGCTTAAGCGCAATCCGGCGCGCGCGCTCCATAACCAACTCCTGCAACGGCTGTCTCGGCACGAAGGCATAGACCAGCTTGCAGTCCAGCGCGCGCGCCGCCCGTTCGAGCGTGTCTAGGGTGATCGCCCCTTCCTGTTCGGCCTTCTCGATTTCCACGGCGCGCGGCTGGCTGAAGCCCATGCGCCTGGCAAGCTGGGCGGTCGTCATTCCCAGAGCCTCCCGGATGGCCTTGATCCAGCCGCGCGGAGGCCGCGCCAGCGCGTCACTGCTACGCAGGAAATCCAGGCGTTTATCCAGTTGTTTCCGTGCCAGAGCACGATCAGAAGAGCGCATTTTGATAACCTATATATTATTATTTGCACAAATTATAATAAGTTATATATTATTATTTATCAACCTTAAAATAAGGTATATTATCAGGTCTCACAATAGGACGTGGCCCGTTCGCTGGCTCTGCAACTTGTTAGACCTTCATCCTAGTGGCTATTACGCTTGGATAAAGCGCCCGAAGTCCAAGCGCACAATCGCGAATGAGCGGCTCACCGGCCTGATAAAGCAGTTCTGGCTGGAGAGTGGTGCTGTTTATGGTTATCGGAAGATTTTTAGCGACCTTCGAGAGTACGGCGAGCATTGTGGTGAAGCGCGAGTCTATCGGTTAATGCATGCTGCTGGGCTTCGGGCCCAGATTGGGTATCGACGGCCACGTCATCGAAGTGGGAAGGCTCATGTTGTGGTCCCGAACCGGTTGCAACGGCAATTTGATCCAAGCACCCCAGATGAGGCATGGGTAACTGACATTACCCACATTCGCACACACGAGGGCTGGTTATATCTTGCAGTAGTGCTGGACCTGTTTTCGCGAAAAGTAATCGGTTGGTCAATGCAGTCTCGTATCACTAAAGAGATTGTATTAAATGCTTTGCTGATGGCTGTATGGCGAAGAAACCCAGCGGCTCAAGTAACGGTATATTCAGATCAAGGCTCTCAGTATACAAGCCATGATTGGCAGTCGTTTCTTAAGACGCACGGCCTGCAAGGAAGCATGAGTCGACGAGGAAATTGCCATGACAATGCAGTGGCCGAGAGCTTCTTCCAGCTACTAAAGCGAGAACGAATTCAAAGACAAACCTATGTTACGAGAGACGCTGCCAGAAGCGATGTGTTCGATTATATTGAAGTATTTTATAATAACAAGAGACGGCACAGTTCCAATAATCAGCTGTCACCGGTAAAGTATGAAGAGCGTTATCAACAGAGGCTAGAAAGTGTCTAAGAAAATGATAGCGATTCACACGGCATTCCAATCGGCAGCAATTCTATTTTCAGAATCTCATCAGTATCTAAGCAATTTACCGCCACTGCCATCGCTCTTCTAATAGAAAGGGGAGAAATTGATCCAGATGTAGACGTCCACACGTACTTGCCAGATCTAGCGGATTACGGAACCAAAGTTACGGTTCGGCAAATGATTCACCATATCAGCGGCATACCCGACTATGAAGATGGTGAGGGCCCTTTTCTAAAAGAAGACGGAAGCCCCTTTCGGTTTGGAAACGAAGACTACTACACAATCCAAGAATTCTATGATCACGCTAAGAATTTGGAACTTGAGGAAGAACCTGAAGTTGAATTTTCTTATTCCAATACTGGATGTTTTTTCCTCTCCCAAATTGTAGAAAGTGTAACAGGCAAAACTCTTCGGGAATTTGCAGCTGACGAGTTATTTACCCCACTAAACATGCAAAATAGTTTTTTTAACGACAATGTAAACGAGATCGTTCCGCATCGGGCAGATGGCTATAGATATCTTGATGAAGGGCAGTTTGAGATATTTATGACCAACGAAAATTGGGTTGGCGATGATAGTGTATTTACGTCACTTGATGATTTTATAAAATGGTATGAGAATTTCTACGATAATAAAATTGGCAGTCGGGGCTCTGGATTTATTGAGATGCTTGAAACACCACATGCTTTCTTTGATGGGATAAGCACCTCTTCAAGTACTTTCTATAATGGGGTGTTGCCCCCCTACGCATGGGGAATGCTTGTAAATGAATATCGGGGACTCAAGGTTATAGGCCATACAGGCGGCCACGTAGGATATAGAGCGTTCTATACGAGATATCCTGAGTTTAAACTCTCTTTCGTAACCTTGTGCAATGTAGACAATGCCTTGTCCCCTCGGAGAATCGATAATATTCGAGACAAATTCCTTGATGTTCTGGAGCTCCCACTCAATAGCTGAGACTGACAATGACACCATCGACCTCATGTGGCTTCCATAATCGAAGAATTCTCCAACCCAACATTGAACCCAGTGTCGGCGGCTTGATGCTGTTCAGGATGGTGGGTTGAAAAGTTTGTACACAAATTGTGTGCCAGTTGGACAATTGGTGACGCTTCTACATTTTTGCTTCTTTCATGGAGCGAATTGTCGCAGAATGACGATTAACTTATGTGGACTCCCTTCGTGTCAACAACAAAGGTGCTTAATCAAAGAAATAAAATGCGTACTTATGTACGAGCTCTAATTGAGTAGCTAACTCTGGCTCCAGGATATTTACGCGAACGTGTGTTCAAATCTTGTCAGCGAGCTCGAAGCTCTATGTTAATTCTCTGAATTGACACGCCGATTTTTATCTTCGATGGTGCATTTTTATTGTCAAACTCTTTACTAAACAGCCACTAACTCCGCCTGATATTCTGTTCCTTGAGTAAGCATCACATAGGCGGTTCTCACGGTTTTATTGGCCAGAGCAACGGCTGCACACTTTTTCCCTCTACGCGCAACCAGGCCTTGTACCCAGGCTTCTTTTTCCGTTACAGCGGTTCTATTTACTATTTGATTGACCACTGCCATTGCTCCCGTTATCAGTTGGCTTCTAAGGATGCTGCTTCTAGCATTTTTCCTGATATGGCCAAGCTTTGTGACACCGCCAGAAGAATGCTGCAACGGAGTTAAACCAATACAGGCAGCTGCATCTTTTCCTTTGTTAAACACCCCCAGATCAGCACAACCAAGCGCTATATATAAATTGATGGCATTTAACGTGCCGACACCTTCGAGTTTAAGCAAACGTTTACAGTCATCATGCTCCTCAATCGTAGTCTCCAGGCAGCGGTCATAAACACGAATTGAATCGAGTATTCCCCAATGAAGCTCCCAAGCGGCATTTAACGCGTGCTTAAACTCTAATGAAAAACCGTTTTCCGCATCTTCCAGAAGTGATTCGACGACTCCTTTCAAACCACCTTGCTTAGGGGATACCCGAATATTAAACTCCAACAACAATGCCCTTATTTGATTCCTGGACGCTGTCTTCTGTTTGATGGCAAGCTCTCGCAAACGCACCATTGACTGTAATTGCTGTTGTTCAACACTCTTGCCCTTAATAAACTGAATGTCTGCTAATTGTTGTGAATTCAACTGATCAACGCAACACACGACTATCTTTTAACAAAGAGAGGAGTGTTGCACTATAGGTTTACCGTACCCGCCTGCATTATACGGAGGACATGAAGTCCTTTATTTGGGATCGCTATAAGCAGGGAGATTCAGTCTGGTCGATAGCTAGATCGTTTGATCGATCCTCATCATCTATTCATGGGCAACTTGCTCAAACGGGCGGTATTCGCCCAGCTCCAAGAAAGCCCATCGCCGTTCACTAAGCCTTGCCGAGCGCGAGGAGATATCCCGAGGAATAGTCGCTGGACTATCCGTTCGTGCAATAGCGACTAATTTGGAACGCGCTCCTTCAACAGTCAGTCGTGAGATTAACCGCAACGGTGGTTGTAACCAGTATCGAGCCGCCAAGGCTGATCAGGATGCGTGGGATAGAGCACTACGACCCAAAACCTGTAAACTAGTGCTAAATCGCCATTTGAGCACAGCCGTGGAATTGAAGCTGAAGCGTAAATGGTCACCACAGCAAATTGCGGGCTGGCTTAAACACGAGAATCCGGAAGACGAGTTCAACCAAGTGTCACACGAGACAATCTATCGGAGCCTTTTCATTCAAGCCCGAGGAGCTCTAAAAAAGGAGCTTCAGGACTATCTTCGTTCAAAACGGAGTATTCGTCGGGCAAAAAAATCTAGCCTGAAGGGAATTGGACTTGGTGCAATGCCTGGTGCCATCTCGATCCGGGAACGGCCTGCTTCAGTAGAAGACAGGGCTGTACCAGGTCACTGGGAAGGCGATCTGATCGAAGGTTCCAATAAGACTTTTATCGCAACTCTGGTAGAAAGACACTCGCGTTATGTGATGTTGGCAAAACTCAAGGACAAGCGTTCTGACACCGTAGTCTCAGCTCTTATAAAGCAAGCCCGAAAGCTACCCGACGAAATGTACAAATCGTTGACCTGGGATCGAGGTAGTGAGATGACTAACCATCAGCGCTTCACTCTGGAAACGAACATTAAAGTTTACTTCTGTGATCCTCAGAGCCCTTGGCAGCGTGGGTCGAATGAGAACACTAATCGTCTATTGCGAGATTACTTTCCCAAAGGTACAGACTTGTCTGCTCACTCTCAAAAGAAACTGGACTGGGTAGCACGAGAGCTGAATGAACGACCGAGAAAAACCTTGGAGTATGAAACGCCGGCTGCTAGATTTAATGCCTGTGTTGCACTGACCGATTGAATTCACAAGCCAGTGCGGACACACATGAACCAATGTATTTTTACTTTGATCCCATTTATTCATTGATATTTATATATACCTAATAGTATATTAATACTTAACAGTATATATTATAATCTTTCGAAAATGAGGAATTTAGTAATGTCTCTCCCTAATTCAGAAAACCATACCGATTCCACCCTGAAATCTCGCAATGAAGCAGTCTCAATGTCCGGTAGTCATGCTCTAAGACCTATGCATTTTCGTGAATCCTGCTGGTACTTTGGGCTTCCCGCACTACTATTTGTTATTGTCAGATATGGTTTCAGTGCCCCGTTGGAAGTCGCTGGTTTGACCCCCTTCATGGTTTTAAGTATCACTTCAATGTTGATGTTTTTTGTTCTTTCGCTTGCCACAGTAATTGTGCTGTATAAGGAAGACCAGCTTTCCCATTGTATAAATCGCCTACGTCTAAAGAGAATTCGCTGGAGTCACACGGGTTGGGCATTGGCTTCAATAGTGGTCGCCATATTGGCAGCACAGTTAATGATGCCGCTCACAGCGTATCTGGTAGAAAATGGATGGATCCCGTTACCAAATACGATCCCTGCAATGCTTGATCCGCGATTAGAACAAAATCTTGAGAATATGCAGACTATGATGGGACGTGAAGCTCGAGGAAATCTGACAATAGCTCTATTTATTCCTGTATTGCTTATATTTAATACATTATCCGAAGAGATTTGGTGGCGTGGCATAGTCTTACCCAGACAGGAACTGGCTTTCGGTCAAAAAGCATGGATCATTCACGGCATAATGTGGACATCGTTCCACGCTGCTCAATATTGGACTTTGCTCATTTTGTTGCCATTTTGTCTGGCATTGTCTTGGAGTGCTCAACGTACCCAGAGCTGTTGGCCTGGCATCATGTCTCATTTCGTCATTAATTCACTTGGGTTTATTCCGATCTACTTCTTAATCTTCTAGTCATTTAGTATCAAACTGGAAACGGAATCTTGTGATTTCCTCCAGGGTTGCAGCTACAATAGGCATCTTAATCATAATTGAGTGAAGTAGATGGCTGCTAAACGCCTTAGCCAGCAGCAGAGAAGAGAGAAGACCAGTAAGGCTCTATTAGAAACTGCTGCTGAAGTTTTTATCAAACACGGATACCAGGGAGCATCCATAGATCTAATTGCAGAAAAAGCAGGTTATACGAAGGGTGCGGTTTATTCTCATTTTAAAAACAAGGAAGCATTATTCCTTGCCGTTTTTAGTGCTCGAGCAGAGGTGCAATTTCAGATTCTTAGAGAAAATATTGAAAAGCCGGATGTATTGAAATCCATAGTAGATAAGGAAACCCAGAAGAAACTGATTAGCAAGCACTACGATCACAATAAATGGATAATGTTAGTACTGGAGTATTTGCTGTATGCACAGCGTAACCCAAAAGCGAAGAAACAGCTTAAAGACTTGATGACTAACACACGCGAGGCAATGGCAACAATACTGGCGCAGCGATATAAAGAAAAAGTCGATCTGAACGCTAGTGCGATAGAAAAATTGGCAATGAAACAACAGATCGTCGACATGGGTTTTGCTGTTATGTATTTGATAGACAATGAGCTCCCCTTGGATATATACAAAGAATTACTATCGTCGTCTGTTTCCAAATAAACAGAGTCAGAGTAAAAATAAGGTAGTTTTCGAAGGTCCTCTTGGCACAAAGCGGCTGTCATCCGAATTACATAATTACTTCGATCACTTGTGTTTACATTTCTTACTACACAACGGTTGCATGACTTCGTAGAAGTTGCTCTACTCAATTGATTTTCTTTAGTTTTCAACGAGGGATCCGTATTTGTGCCGATTGTTCGAAGCCAGATACTCCATCCAACTGAGCTATGAACCCATGATTGTGAGTGGGCTCTAGGCGCTCAAGCATAGAGGGCTAGCGCAAGACCGCGAGAGATCGAAATTCCAACTGCTCCCGGATTATTTGAAATTTTTAGCCGTAATTTCAAAAAGCCGACTGACCTGGGTTATTAGCAGAGCTAGGAAATTCCTGGTATCTACTGTCCCATTTATGGAACAGGTGACTGTCCCATTTCTGCACAAATTGCTGTTTTCTTGCTGTTCTAAAAATATATTTCGCTTTGATTTCAACGTCATATCTTCTGGCGCGGAATTTGCTTCTGAAAAGGAGGAAGAATTATTTGAGCGTGGACAATATTGTTGTAGCGATCATCGGTAACAGTGGATACATTTTTTTCATACTTGGGACTTGATAGGCTTATGCGCTTACCCCTAGACCTACTCTACAATTTGCGCTTGCTGCGTAAAAATCTTGGTTTTGTCGCGATATGTGTATTGATGATCGGAGCTGGTATCGGTCTCTCCATAAGCCTTTACACCATCGGTGACAACCTCGGTACAAAGCCATTACCTTTTCCCGATGGCGATAGATTCGTCACTGTATTAACGGTAGATGAATCCACATCGACTCGCCTCGTCCGCACCTTGGATGCCTATAACTTCCATAGCCTGCAACAGTCGGCAACAAGCTTTAAGACTTTTGGCGCAGAACAATCCTTCATGGCCAGCTTCAGCGATGGCGATGTAGCAACGCGGTATAGAGCGGTGCGAATTAGTTCTAATCTATTACAAGCCAGCGAAGTCGTTCCTCTAATGGGACGCAGTCTACAACCGGGCGATGACGTGGTTGGTGCCCCAGCCGTTGCCTTGATTTCCTACGAACTTTGGCAAAACTACTACACCGGACGCGAAGATATCATTGGCACTAACAGTCGTATCAATGGCAATAGCCACACCATCGTTGGCGTTTTACCACAGGGTTTTCATTACCCCATGTCGCAACATGCCTGGATACCCTTGCAATTGTCAGCAAACGCACACCCTGGAGAGGTGCCAGGTCTAATTGGTACCGGTATACTCGCTGAAGGTGTCAGCATTGAGTCGGCAAGAGCCGAAATAGGCACATTATTGCAAGGCCTTGCAGATGACTTACCTGATTTCTATAGCGATCTGGCGCCCAGAGTAAACATGTGCTGTGGAGCACTTACAAGTGGGGAGGGCGGCGCATCGATGGTAGGCTTTCTGTTTACGACATTGACGGTTGCACTGCTGCTTTTAGTCTCCCTTAATGTCGCCAACCTAATCCTGGTACGAACCAACCAGCGCTTACACGAATTCAGCATACGCAGTGCACTGGGCGCCAGCCGTAAACGTCTCGTATTTGCCGTACTACAGGATTCATTACTTATCTGCCTGCTAGGCGCAGTATTAGGGCTTGGCTTGGCGGATATCGGCATGAGCTACATTACTTCGGCAGCCACCGTCGCCATGTCGGGTATTGGCGAACTGCCATTCTGGTTTGACTTCGACTGGAAGCTGGGCACCGCGGTGACGGCGCTTGTTATCGTTGTTGCTATCTGGTTATTGTCCGTAGGCTTAGCTATTTGGCAAATCATGCGGCAAGACCTCGCTACCACCCTGGCCGGTGGAAAATCAGCTGCCAGCGATAATCGCAGCGCCTTGGGTACCGCTACCATGGTCAGTATCGAGATTGTCTTCTCTTGTTTCTTGCTAGTGATCTGCGGCGTGTTAATGGGAGCCAGCAATGACCTGGCTGACACCGAATACGGCACCGCAACCGAAGGATATCTAACGGGCCAGATTTTTTTGGATAACGGCAACTACAACGATGCCGGATTACGTGAACGCTATAGACGAGAACTACAACGAGAGCTAACGGGCATTGAGGGAATCGAGGAAATCTCATTTACTTCGGATTTGCCAAGCCTCTCCCGTAACCGCCTATACTTTGATCTCGAAGAGCGGGACCTGCGAGTAAATAATGAATATCCCAGACAACGAATCATCCACGTGGCTGAAAACTATTTCGATACCATGGATGTATCTCTACTCGCTGGCAGACAATTTGAAACCACCGACAGTCTCGATTCGCAACAGGTAGTTATCATAGATGAACTATTTGCCCAGCAGATTTGGGCCGAAGCCGCAGATCCCAGGCAAGCCGCATTAGGTAAGCGTATTCAACTCGACCCCGAAACCGAGAATGCAAAGTGGGTGACCATCGTCGGAGTGATCTCACAGATTGTGCAAGCCTATGCCCTGGAGGGTGTAGAAGAAACAGCCTTTTTCTTACCCTATGCTCAACCCTGTTGCACTGACTGGCGGCCAATCAGTGTCGTGCTCAAGGTGTCGGGTGACCCTTACAATTACAGAAGAGCACTGCAAGAGGCAGCAATGCGGGTTGATCGAGATATCGCCATAGCGAGCATTGTTCCATTGGATGAATTTTTAGAATCAGCAAATTCAATTCTTTTCTTTGGCGTCGAGATGTCTACCACGATAGCTTTCACTACACTGTTGTTAGCGATCACCGGTATCTTCGCTATTGTTTCCAGGTCAGTGCGACAGCGTATGAAAGAAATTGGCATACGTCGCGCTGTTGGCGCGAGCAACCAACACATACTTTGGGTATTTATTCGCCAAGGGTATAGGTATCTTGGTTTAGGTTTATTGATCGGTGGCGGCGGCGCCATCCTCGTTGTCAACGCTCTGAGCTCGGACGCTCTTGGTGTGCTCGATTGGTTACCGCTGGCGTTTACAAGCGTAAGCCTCACGCTCATCATATTAGTATTGGTCGCAACTCTTAGCCCAGCCCGAACTTTGATTGCGATGGAGCCAGGCGAAACCCTGCGAGACGAATAACTTATCAATTCATTTCGAAATAGTAGGATTAAAAAAGAGGGAGGGATTAATAATTAATCCCTCCCTCTTTTTTACGGTTCTGTGATTGCCGCGTACCCTGGTGTTACCTAAGAAGGCAGTGGCGATATGAACGCTGTTTAGATGTACGATTTTTGACCTGATAGGTTCAAATGTTCATACTCAGCAGATCAGTTGGAAGCAGGTGTCTCAGCTGTAGCCTGAGTTGAATTCCACTTAGAAGAGGGAAGAACATGTTCAAGATTTATCTTCTAGTTGCACTTCGCAAATTGGCCAAAGAAAAGCTTTATGTAGCTATCAATATTCTAAGTCTCGCAATCGGTATTGGTAGTTTTCTTATTCTGGCGCTGTATATTCGAAGTGAGCTGACTTTCGATGAACATTTCAGCAATCACGAGAACATCTATCGTATCTCAACGCATTTTCAGCAGCCCGATGGGATTTCAGCCGAATTCGCAGTTACCCAAGAAGGGCTCGGTCCATTGCTGGTCGCGGATTATCCGCAAATAGGCGAACATGTCCGCTTCAGAAGTGCCAGTCAAAATATTTTGCGTTATCAAGACACGCGACTCAGCTGGGAAGACCTTTATCTAGTGGATGAAAATGTTTTCGACGTGTTTGAGCATGACATACTGCATGGGGATCCCGAGACAGCCTTTTCAGACATGAATTCAATTGCGGTGAGTGAATCCTTCGCGCGAAGCTATTTTGGCGACGAGAACCCAATTGGAAAAATACTGGAGAGTGATAGTTTTGCCTATACGGTCACTTTGGTGTTCGCTGATCTGCCCGAGAATACCCACCTAAAATACAATGCTTTATATCCCTATCGTATCTTGTCGAAGTTTGTACCTAACTATGAGGACAACTATATTCGTGGATTGACGGGGGTAGGCATGTTTACTTACCTTCGTGTTAATCCAGGTTTCGACCCAGCTTCATTCGACGGCATAATCGAAGAATTTGTCGAAAAATATATGACTGAAGGCCTGGCAAGAATGCAGAGTTCCTTTCGGGCTGAACTGACACCTCTGACTGATATTCACTTCGGCAGATCACTCCCGGGCGACAGGCCGAATGGAAATATCTTTTATTTGTATGGATTCTCGGCAGTCGCCATTTTCCTCCTGCTTATTGCCTGTATAAACTATGTAAACCTTGCCACAGCCCGCGCCACCAAACGCTCAAAAGAGGTGGGCATGCGCAAGGTTGTGGGCGCCAGTCGCAGCCAACTTATTGTGCAATTCCTTGGGGAATCACTGGTATTCACCCTAATAGCCCTTGTCATAGGACTACTCTTTGCGGGGTCCGCTCTTGCCTTCACGCCTATAGGTTCACTCATGGGCAAAGCTTCGCTACTGAGTGGGCTGCTGAACTCGACGGCCCTATTCGGTTTAGTTGGGTTATTGCTCGCAGTTACGGTGATAGCCGGTTTGTACCCGGCGTTCTATCTATCTTCGATATCGCCGAAGGCCGCCTTGAGTACAGGCTCAGCCTCCTGGAGAAAGGGTATATCAATACGGCAACTGCTGGTGCTGGCGCAGATGGCAATATCGATTGGTGTTATTTCCTGCACATTTTTGATGTCTCAACAAATGCGCTATATCGCAAATAAACCGCTGGGTTTCAATAAAGAAAACCAGGTCTGGGTCGGCTTGCGTGGTGCCGATTTACTGGAACAATTGGCGCCGCTGAAAAATGAATTGTTGGCAGAGTCCAATATTCTCGGCGTGGTAGACACGGGGCAGGTTCCCGGTTTTGGTAACGGTATTAATATGATTCCTATAGAAAACAATGAAGGCGTTATTGGGCCCGAGCAGATCGAAATGATCGGCGTAGGTTTGAATTATGTGCAGGGCCTGGGGATAGAGGTAACCCGAGGGCGGGCATTCTCAGAGGATCGAAGCGTCGACGAAACCAAATCCTGGATGGTAAATGAAACCCTGGTTCGGAAAATGGGCTGGGATGAAGCCATTGGCAAATTAATAGGCAATGGCGAGAATCAAGGTACAGTAATCGGTGTTACCAGTGATTTTCACTACGCGCCCTTGAACAACGAA
This sequence comes from Gammaproteobacteria bacterium, assembly GCA_021773355.1. Taxonomy (GTDB): domain Bacteria; phylum Pseudomonadota; class Gammaproteobacteria; order Pseudomonadales; family Pseudohongiellaceae; genus UBA9145. Next base: position 17,206 of record JAJFKE010000036.1, read on the forward strand.
ATTGGGCCATTACTGCTGCGGCCGGCAATTCTGAACTTCGAAAATACGCCAGCACAAACCAGGCCGTTACAAACGCGTTCTCTCATTGTAAATATTTCAGGAGAAAACATTGGAGAGACACTTAGCACCATCGAAGAAAAAATCAGACTATTCGATCCTGCCCATGTTTTCGACCCCAGCTTTCTAGACGTAAGACTGGATGAGCTTTATCGTTCTGAAAGAAATTTAATGGGGCTCACCGAAATATTTGCAGGAATTTGCATTTTTCTTTCCGCCATGGGCTTGTTTGGGCTTGCTTCCTTCAACACCCAACAGCGAAATAAGGAAATAGGAGTTAGAAAAATCCTGGGAGCGTCCAGCCCGCAGATAATAGTTCTTTTGTGCAGAAATGTGCTGGTGCTGATCGCTGTAGCAGCAATTCCGGCAACAGTTGTAAGCTTTCTTACAATTAATAATTGGCTTGAAAGATTTGCCTATCGAACAGAACCCAGTTTAATCGGAGCTGTATTGCCATTCATCACGGCAATATTGGCTGTATCGTTAGTAGCACTTATAACAATTGTATTGCAGTCATTTAAAACAGCTCAGGCAAACCCCATCGAAGCACTTAGATATGAATAGCGGTTTACGGTCTATCGCTTCACTGTGTTGAAAAGAGAAATTTGCAGAATGGGCAAGCAACGGAATATCCTATGATTCTGAGGACAGCGGAACTCATAAAGTTATTTAGAACTGAAGAAGTTGAAACCACGGCTTTGGATGGCATTAATTTGTCGATCGAAGAGGGTATTACTATAGTAATGGTGACTCATTCGGCAGAAGATGCAGCTGTAGGTAAACGGATTGCACGAATATTGGATGGCAAAATCAGCAGCTTGAGGAGCTAGTAGCCAGGATTGCGGATAGCGGGGCAATTTGCGTAAAGCTGTATTTCGAAAATGGTTACGGAAACGCAAATCAGTGGCCATTGCTAAAAGACGATGTTATCCGGACAATAATTCGATCATCTCATGACCTAGGCCTACTGGTATTGGCTCACGCTAATGCCCTCGATATGTATCAAATTGCTCTCGACTTTGACATTGATGTTATAGCGCACGGAATTTGGAATTGGGGTGAAGAGAATGCTGCTTCCGGAATTCTAATACCCGTTAGAGGCGTACTCGAAAAAGTAAGAAACAATGAAATTGGCTTTATGCCCTCTCTGCGGATTGTTGCAGGCCTAGGGGAAATAATGCTGTCAGACTTGCTCGAAACTCCAAATTTCAAGAAAGTCATGCCTCAATCACTTCAAGATTGGTATGCGCAAGCTGATGCTCAATGGTTCAAAGAAGAATTATTAGCTGCTGAGGACTTGCCGCTGCAGTTGTTCACTAGAATATACAGAACGGGAATTGTTGGTCGCGGCATGAGGGCGCTTAACTTTCTACACAGTTTGGATTTCCCGCTGTTACTTGGTTCCGACACCCCAGGCAGCCCTAGCTACATAAATCAGCCAGGATTGAATACTTATCAAGAAATGCAATTAATGGCTGAAGCAGGCATTCCACTGATGAACATTTTTGAATCAGCGACAATCAATAACGCCCGTCAATTCAATCTCGATGGAAATTATGGAACTGTGGAAGTGGGAAAGATTGCCAACTTGCTTCTTTTGCATGAGAATCCGCTCGAAGATATTGAAGCGTGGAACACTATTGAAACAGTAGTTTTAAATGGGACTCCGATATTAAGAGAATCCTTGGCGGCTGAAAATTAATAAGTGATCATTGCAAATCGAGTGCTGAATCAAATGCGATCTATGGCGGAAATGACTTTAGAGTTGAATCGTTCAAGAAGAGCGCAACAATAAAAATGAAAGACATCAGAAAGAGGGACGGAGGGATTATTTTTGATCGACTAGTTCACTGATCAGATTTTAATCCCTCCGTCCCCTTTATCGTCCCCGGTCATCATTTTCCGAGCATAACGTTCTAAAACTATATTGACGCAATTCAATCGATCTAGATCCATCAAGTGAATGGTTAGGATGGGTCTCTTGACATCTTCTACTACATGTGTAGTAATATGAGCATTAGCTAAATACCAGCTCAAGAGTCCGCAATCATGAATTTAGACTTTAGACTGAGCGATCAGCAATTTCAGGTTCTTCAGGCTGTTAATAAGCTTGGAGGTGCCAGTGCGAAGCAGGTGCAATTAGAGCTTAAGCATTTGAATTTGGCGCATACTACGGTGGCTACCGTGTTATCACGACTAGAGAAGAAGGGGTTATTTACCTCCAAAGTCGAGGGGAGGGAGCGTGTATTCACTAGTCAAGTGGATGAAGGCTCGATCCGGAAATCCATGGTCGAGTCATTGATATCAACGGTTTTCAAGGGTGACTCAAAAGCATTAATGGCGCATCTGGTTCACGAGAGTGAGATCAACTCCTCCGAATTAGATGAGCTACGAAAATTGGTGCAGAAGGAGGAAGACGGTGATTGAATCAACGTCGTCCATGGATTTCTGGCTACACCTGCTACGCTTTTTGGGTGGTTCGACCCTATTGCTGTCCGCAGTATGGCTTATTGAGAAGTGGGGATGGGTAAAAAAATATAGGCTGCGAGCCGGGCTATGGAAAATCGCTGTATTGTGTTCTCTGTTGCTACTAGTCCCCATGGAAAACCCTCTGGCTCCCAGCTATGAATTCGAGCCGGATACTGCTTCCATTGGCACTGGACTGGCTTTCGCAATCGGGTCAAATAGCTTCATTGATGCTGCCGCGTCTTCTTCATCAAGCTCCAGTATTCAAGAACACGCCACAATATCCTCAGCAACCACCCAAACTCTTCAAGGCAGCGAAATTTTCTCGAGCGTTGAGGAGACTCAGAGCCTAGTGTCAAAAATATTCCAGGTCGCTGCGCAACTGGGCCTACCAGGCTGGCTGATTCTTATTTGGAGTTGTGTAAGTTTTCTGCTGTTGTGTCGGCAGGCGGTGGGTTACTTACAAGGGCAGCGCAGCCTAGGCAGCCGAGAACTGATAATGCCGGATGACAATCGTTGTAAATTGCTTATTTCTTTGTGTCAGGGAATGCAAATAAACCCTGTTCCGAAATTCACACAATCTTCACAGCTTTCCAGCCCAGTTACGCTGCTGTTCAATGAAATATGTATGCCCGAGTGGACCAGTAAATCACTAGCCCATAATGAATTGAAGGCGTTATTGGCACACGAATTGGGACATATCAAGGCGCGTGATCTGCAGTTTTTTCTCGGCTTATATTTGCTCTCCAGTTTGTTTTTCTTCCAGCCGTTGTTTCTAGTAGCGCAACGTCGTTTGCAAGACCTATCTGAGTTTCTTGCAGACGAATTTGCAGCAAATAAATGCGGCAGCAAGCCCGTGGTAAGCGCGTTGATAAGTTGCGCCGAAGCCGTGCAGCAGCGTAAATCCTTTCGGTGGGGATTCGCTATGTTTGACAATGCTGCCCGGCTAAATCATCGAGTTATAAGTTTGCAACAGGAAAAAGTGAAGCCATCCTCGTCTGAAAAGTACGCACATCAGATTGCAGTCGTAGGCATGATCTGCTTGTCTATATTTGCCCTGCCTAGCTTTAAATACGGAAATGCCAATGAGATGCTAGTGAACACTGCTCTTGAATTGAATGGATTGGGAAATATCGAAAATCAGAAACCGACGGTGGTGGAAATGGATGCGGATATTGCCCCACTCCCATTGCAGGACTCACCACCACTGGTAAGCGAACGTGAAGCGAGTGTTGCGCCCGAGCTCCCACTACTGGCGGATATAGATGATGCCGTGCAACCCGTAGTTCAAAACGCCGATGGCGTTGAGCATTTACAAGTTATCGCTGTTAGTAATGACAGTGTACAAACTGCGATTGAGCCAGAACCTGAAATTACAGCTCTGGATTCGAGAGTCGAAGAACTACAGCAGCCATTCTCCGAATCAGCATTCGATTTGTCCTCACAATTAGATGTATCAGAATCAGCAGCAGATGCCGTTCTTGAAGAACCACCAGGGCCTATGTTAACAAGTGCGCAATTTTACTCAGCATTGGCCAGCCAATTCCAAGTTACAGAAGCAGCGTTGCAGGTAGAGAAGACACCAACGTCATTAATGGCTCAAATCGAGAGTAATGAAGTGGCTCTTTACGAGATATTTAATGAACTTAATAGCTCGGATGAATACGATATAACTTGTATGCAGCGTACGACTAAGAACTCTACTACGTCTACGCAGATTTGTGAGCCCTCATTTTTAGAAAAGTTTAGGCAAGAAAATAGGGAAGAAATAGCACGCGGGTCTATGAATAAGCTTGGGCCATTTGGTAGATTGCGCGAGACATTTTTCGGGCCATGGGAATTATCAGATAAAGAACTTAGAGCGAGGGCAGAAGAATCGATTAGGAATGTGCAATTAGAAATGGAGTCTCTGTCTAAAGTTAACTCAGCATTGCTTGCGAGATTAGTAGCAATTAATGAGTTGAAACTTGAGTATAACGAGTTGGCCAGGGCTGCTGCGCTTAAGAGGAATAGCTTTATGGCGCAGAATAACCCTTCCTATGCCAATACCTTTGGAGGCAATACGAATCAGCGCAGCACAGGGAGACAACCCATTTTAACAACGCCTCCTCCTGGATATACACAGCCACGAATTGTTTATTTCGATCACAATGGATACGTGCGACGGTAAGCAAAACATGTTTAAGGTTTGGTGATGATACTTTCTGCCAAGTTACCAATTCAAAGTTTCCATATTCTTTGTGCCTGAGGGAGGTGTTGAAATGATAGTCTTAAATAGATGCAAATGGTTGGCAACAAATTTTATTGTGCTGCTTGGATTTCTGTTTCATAGCAGTGCGGTTTTTCCATCTCAAGATGTCGAAGACAATGGTGGCTCCGAATCTCAAGAAATTGTTGTTATTGAAGAGATTACCGTTAGAGTTCCACGCTCATTCTATTCTCTTCGCTTTCAATTGAAGGAGGCGGAGAAAAAGCTATATTCAACCTACAATGAGGTCAATGTTGATGATGATAATGATGTGAACTGTAAGAAAAGTGACTGGACTAGTACGCACATCATCGAACAAGTTTGTTGGCCCGTCTTTTTCGAAAAACTAGTTGGGGAACACACGCAGCGCGTAATGTATGGTGAAGAGCTTCCATTAACAGTTCCTCAACTTAGGCGCGATGCTGAGAAGGAGTTTGCGGCTCTCAGAGAGCATATGCAGATGGTTGCATTCGAGAATCCGTCTGTCGCGAAAGCGCTAGTTGAATTTGGAACGCTTGAGCAAACTTACCGAAGGAAGCGAGCTGAATGCATGAAAAAACCTGCTGTCCTGTTTCTGTTTCGGAAATGCCCCTAATGGGCATATTTCAGCCGGTTATTGCTAATGATGATGACAACGCTAGATTGCGGGATTGGCTCTGATTTTTCTAGACGATTGAAAATTGCTGGGCTATGGGTTTTCTGATGCAGCATGGAACTGCTTTCTGACTAACTCGCTTTTCGCGAGCACAAGATAGTTTTTTGGAGACAGACATGGGTACCAAATTAGTATCTGCAGCAGGATCGGTTTTTTTACATCTGACTTTCCTTGGGCTATACGCTTTGCCATTTACCGCCGAAGCCAAAGGTGTATCATTCGCCTCAGAACTGGGCCCATATGACTTCCTGTCTTATATAGAATCTAGCAATGGAGCAATTCTCGATATCTCCGATCAAAGCACTACACTATCCGCCGTGGAGATAGTCGACCCCGTTATAGCGGGCATCCAAATTTCAGGAATAATTACTGCAGATGCACAGATGACATTTAACGGCCCAGCTACTTGGGTTAACGTTGAATTAAGGATGGTAGATGACAGGGGAATAGATTTAGCGCTTATCGATGTGGTATCCGAAGTGCGTTACAACCTTGCTGCTTTCGGCTCTACAGACGAGGCACAAGTCCGCATTGTAGCTAACGGTATTAAAAATAATGTAGGCAATATTCTGGGTCTAACTACTCGCGCAGGAAACGGGACGGCTGCCAACATAGAGCTGTATGAAACTGATGTGTTCGGGAATAGAGCAGATCTAGCTCAGTTGTGGCAACCAATAACGCCGAGTCCGAGTGGAACGCCGGGAGCTCCAGTGGATGAAGAACTAACTTTCACCAACTTTGGGCAGAGCTTTTTAGTGAACACAAACCAGCTGTATGAAGTTGTCGTGCATTCATCAACAAGGATTGTACTCGGAGACATCGAGTCTTTCGACCTTAAGTCATATGCTTTTATGAGCCCACTATTCGAATCCGAAACCGAGGGAGCAAAAATCGCTGTTTCATCTTTTGAAAACCCCAGTCTCGTTATCGCGTCTCCCCCTGGCATATTTACTTCTCGTGTTGATGGGATAAGTACAGAGGCGATTATCTCGGGGGGCGTTAGGTTGGCTGGCTCTACGAACTACTCTGAAAACTTCGTAGTCGGTGACTCCATTATTGTGGATGCTACTTTGCAACCTGAACCTGAAGATATCGGCAAGCTGGCAGAGGTCTTTGTTGTTGCGACTTCCGGTGATGGTCAATTTCAAATTACAGCCGATGGACTGGCTACCTTCGATGGTACCGAGGCGAACTTGATGCCGTTCTCTGAAGTTTCATTGCGAGCTGTTACGAAGCTTGATCTATTGACTTCTCTTGGAGAACAAGCTGAGATTTCGGAAGCCGATGTTGGTGGGTATGAAATTTATGTGGGGTACGCTACTGAAGGTTCAACCATTACTTATACTGGGGAACCAATTCTGCTGGAAGTGTCAATTCAGTAGCGAGGTCTATTCTGTCATCGAAGCAAAAAAAGGACGTAGGGATTAAAATTTGATCAGTGCACTAGTTGACTAAAAAATAGTCCCTCTGTCACCTTTTTCGGTGAGCCTGATGGGCAATATACCTACTCTTAATAATTCGCTTGGTTTTAATGGCATTGTGAATGATTCACTGCCGCAGCAAGGCGGACCAGATGCAAAATACACAGTTATGATAGTGACAGTTACTTCAGCCGATCCAAATGCTGGGATGATGCTTTTGAACTCAGATCAAGGGTTAAAAAATCTGTAAAAACGCTTGAAACTCCTTTTGTCGAATATACTGGATTTTGGATGATTAGATAGTTAGATCGCTAAGAATAGAACAGAGTTAAAATACTATGGTTTCTAAAGTGCCTATTTGCAAGAAACGGTCTCTGCTAGAACTTATTGAATCACATGGGACTATTGACCTTAAGTGGGGGTCGGATTGAACCTCCCCCAGTGTAACGGATACTTTAAATCAGCGACAATGTCGCTTAAGGAGTATCCCAATGACCAAGAACAGAAGACCTTATAAGACCTATACGAAGGAGTTCAAACTCGAAGCAATACAGATGATGCGAG
>JAJFKE010000037.1 GCA_021773355.1 Gammaproteobacteria bacterium
CGAGAGCAAAGTCGTGGCCATGTCGAGCGTGACAACGGGGGTCATACCCTCGCAGATGCTGCGTTCGGGCGCGATGGGCTTTATTACCAAGAGTGTGCCGGTCACTGAATTGCTACAGGCCATACTCGTGGTTGATGGCGGCGATCATTACGTTACTGCTAGTGTGGCTACACGTCTGGCGGTGGACCCGTTTACTGACGAGGGCGGTTTGTTTGACAAGCTATCCCGCCGTGAGTTGCAGATAGCGCAAATGCTCACCGACGGTAAGAAGGTGAGTCAAATCTCTACGTACCTCGATTTAAGCCCCAAGACCGTGTACAGCTACCGCTATCGAATTTTCGAAAAGCTGGGTATTCGCAGCGACGTAGAACTCACCATACTAGCCGTTAAACACGGTTTGTCTGATGACACCCGCGAATTCGAAGAATTGCCCAATTATGACCTCATAGCTGGGTAAAAAACCCCGATTGCCGCGCCTGCTGGTTGAGACCGCAGGCGGCATCCGCTAACCTCCCAGGCATCTACTTCCAACACCGCTGCCTAAGCAGCTCATGCAGTACTATGCCTTCAGAAGTCAGCCCCAAATTCGATCATAAGCACTTCCTGTCCCATCTAAGCAGTCGTCCGGGTGTATACCGCATGCTGGATGAGAAGGGAGAGGTAATTTATGTGGGCAAGGCAAGGAATCTAAAGAATAGGGTAGGCAGCTATTTCCGTGCCTCGGGCTTGACTAGCAAGACTCTGGCCATGGTCAACAAGATTCAGACTATCGAAATTACGGTGACCAATAGCGAGACAGAAGCCCTGTTATTGGAGCAGACTCTGATCAAGAGTCACCGGCCCGCCTACAATATTCAGCTCAGAGACGATAAGTCCTACCCCTATATCCTGCTTACTGACAAGGATGAATATCCCAGGCTCGGCTTTTACAGGGGTAGCCGCAAGCGTGCAGGTCGTTTCTTTGGGCCCTATCCCAGCGCTCATGCAACCCGGGAAACACTTCAGGTTTTACAGAAGGTATTCAAGGTAAGACAATGTGAAGACAGCTATTTTAAGAATAGATCGAGACCCTGCCTGCAGTACCAGATTGATAGATGTACCGCTCCCTGTGTGGCGGCCATTAGCACCGAAGACTATGCACGGGATGTGCATTATTCGACACTATTCCTGCAGGGCAAGAGCACTGCGCTGTTCAAAGAACTGACGTGCAACATGGAAAACTCCGCGGCGAAACAGGATTTCGAGCGAGCTGCAGTAATCAGAGACCAGATCACCGGCCTGCGCCGCATGCAGGAACAGCAGATCGTGGCGAATCAGGGCGATGACGCGGATATCGTGGCCGCCGAGATCCAGCAGGCCTATGTCTGTGTTCACGTCATCTATGTGCGCGCTGGCCGCATCATCGGCAGCAAGAACTTCTACCCGCGCTTCAAGCTAGCCAACAGCAACGCAGACCTGCTTTCAGCCTTTCTTTCCCAGTCCTACCTGGGGGACGATAAGGCGGCCAGTATTCCAGCCGAGATCATCGTGCCAGCAGAGCTAGAGGGCGCGCAAGGCCTGCAGGAGGCGCTGTCCTATGTTGCTGAGCGTAAGGTAAAGTTGTCTATGCGGGTTCGTGGCCATCGCGCCCAGTGGCTGCAGCTGGCAGTGACCAATGCCAAGGAATCCCTGCATGCCTATGTCAGTAATAAACAAAATATCTATAAACGTTTCCAGCAGTTACAAGATTCTCTTAAACTTGAATCTATGCCAAGCCGCATAGAATGCTTCGATATAAGCCATACCTCGGGCGAGGGGACTGTGGGCTCCTGTGTGGTGTTTGATGAGAACGGTGCGGTAAAGAGCGACTACCGGCGTTTTAATATCAAAGGTGTCACCGGCGGCGATGATTACGCGGCCATGGAGCAAGTATTAGATCGCCGCTTCACCAGGCTTGCCAAGGGAGAGGCGAAGATTCCCGATATTTTGTTGATCGACGGCGGCAAGGGCCAGTTAAGTCAGGCGCAGAAGGTAATGGAAAAATTCCAATTGCCGGAGATTCAATTACTGGGCATTGCCAAGGGCATAAGCCGTCGAGCAGGGCAGGAAACCCTGTTCCTGGCCAGTGGTGGTCGTTTTAAAGAGGTAGCCATCGCCACGGAGTCCGGTGCCCTGCATCTGTTACAGCAGATACGGGATGAGGCCCATCGCTTCGCTATTACCGGGCATCGCGCCAGACGCGCCAAGGCGCGCAAACAGTCGCTACTGGAAGAGATACCAGGTCTGGGGCCGAAACGCCGACGCGAGCTGTTACGCTACTTCGGTGGGCAGCAGGAAATCAACAAGGCCAGTGAGACAGAAATTGCAAAAGTTACTGGGATTAGTAAAAAATTGGCCGAAAACATATATGCGCACCTGCACAACAGCTGACATCCCACTAACTCCATAGTCACCCAAAAGTTAAGGATGTTAGTTAATATTCACTTCATATTTAGAATACAACACTCTGTAATATAAGAATAAAATATTTATAAACCAAGACAGGCCAAAGATTAAACGAAGATGAATTGGGCAAATACCGCCACCATCAGCCGGGTAGCACTCATTCCAGTGGTAATCATTTGTTACCACCTGGATACAGAATTCAGTCACTTACTGGCCGCCGTTCTGTTCAGCATTGCCAGCCTGACCGATTGGCTGGATGGGTTTCTCGCCCGCAAGCTTAATCAAACCTCAGACTTTGGTGCCTTCCTTGATCCGGTAGCCGATAAGCTGCTGGTGGCCATCATATTGATCATGCTGGTATCCGTGTATCCGCCGCTGCTATTGGCAGCAGGGGTAATCATCGCACGTGAAATGTTGGTATCGGCGCTACGTGAGTGGATGGCTTCAAAGGGCCATAGAGACAAGGTGGCGGTGGCGTTTTCAGGCAAGCTTAAGACCACGGTACAAATGCTGGCGATAATTACTCTGTTACTGGCTAATCCGGCATTACCGGAATGGGTGCTGTTGCTGGGTTACGGGCTAATTTATTTAGCGGCGATACTGAGTATCAGCTCTATGGCACATTATTTCCGAGCTGCCTGGAACGAACTGCTGCCAAAGTCATAAGAAATGCCAGATACAGGCGAGTTCAGCTTGACTTGGATAGCTTAGGCATTAGAATAAGCGCCTCTTTTGAGCACCGGTTCCAGCAAGCGCAGTTCCCAGTCTTGCAGGCATCGCTCCAGAAAGAAAACACCTCAAAGCGCGGGAATAGCTCAGCTGGTAGAGCACGACCTTGCCAAGGTCGGGGTCGCGAGTTCGAATCTCGTTTCCCGCTCCAATTTTGGCCACTACGATAGTAATTTATTTCTCCTGTATTTATTTTAATTACATGGGCTTATAGATTTTTTGTATTGTAAACTCTAAGTTTTCATTCAATTTTCCCTTATCTAGCTTATGCTGACTATTAACAGGTAGAATTGCTGCAGCTCAGAGCAAATCCCTTTTTGGGTCATGTTGTCCAATGCTATTTGAATTGCGTTACGGCTTGTTGAAACGCCAGGACAAGGAGCAGTAATAATTAGGAGCCAAAGATGAGTGACCTGCTAGCGCAGACCAACGATTGTGAATCAGAACAAAACCCCTGTGATGGCATAAGCCTGGTGCTGAAACCCGGAGTCAAAGACCTGGGCGGCTTCAGCGTAAGGCGAACCCTGCCTTCCCGCCTGCAGCGCAAAGTAGGGCCATGGATCTTCTTCGACCACGCTGGCCCGGCTCATTTCGCCGCCGGCGAGGGAATAGACGTGCGCCCCCATCCCCATATCAATCTGGCCACCGTTACCTATATGTTCGAAGGTCAGTTTCTGCACCGCGACTCAATCGGTAGCGTGCAGGTGATCAAGCCAGGCGATATTAATCTGATGGTAGCGGGCAAGGGCATAGTGCACTCAGAACGAACGCCCCCGGAGCTACGAAAACGCGAACACAGCCTACACGCCCTGCAGCTATGGCTGGCATTGCCGGAAGCCGACGAAGAGATAGATCCTGCCTTCTATCACTATGCCGCCGAAGAATTACCAACCACAGAAGTAAACGGCGTGGCACTGAGGGTAATGATGGGCTCGGCCTACGGGCTGACATCCCCGGTAAAGACCTTTGCCGAAACCCTGTACGTGGAAGCGAATCTAAAAGCAGGCCAAAGCCTGACCCTGCCAATGGCGGAAGAGCGCGCCGTTTATATGGCGAAAGGGGTGGTAACAAGCAGCGGCACCGAAATCGAAGAGTTCACCATGGCGATACTGGATCAGAGGCAAGGTTTTACTGTGGAAGCTAAAACCGACGCAAGGCTGGCCTTAATCGGCGGCGAAAAACTCAGTGAACGCTTCATCGATTGGAATTTTGTTTCCAGCAGTAAGGAGCGAATTCAACAAGCCAGAGAGGATTGGAAAGAAGGGCGCTTCCATAAAGTGCCGGAAGACGATGAAGAGTTCATCCCATTGCCTTGATAGCACACAAAATAGTTTGAAGTCAGGGCGATAAACACATGCCCAAATAACCGTTTTGGATTAGTTCTCACTCGCAAAAGAAGGCTGGATGGCAGAGTGGTCATGCAGCGGACTGCAACTCCGTTAACAGCAGTTTGACAGCCGCGCAGCGGCACAGACAGCCGAAGGCTGCCCCAAAGGGGTGAGAAATTGAACTCAGTACAATTTCGAATCATTCCGACGCTCTCGATAGCTATTTAGATAGAGAATATTTTTGCACTTTTCGCCAATCAACCCATGCTCAAGCCCAAGAGTTTTGGTATAGTGCGCGATCTTTTGTTAGGCATGAAATGATAAAGGCTGGATGGCAGAGTGGTCATGCAGCGGACTGCAACTCCGTTTACGCCGGTTCGATTCCGACTCCAGCCTCCATTTCTAAGCAATTTCTGCTAGTCCACGCCTCTTTTAGTTGTCTGGGTGGTGTTGTGATAGCTCAAGACTAGTGCGAAGCATTAGCAAGACGGTTAGATTTAGTAAATGTAAGACCACCCTCCAAATTGCCCGGGTGGCGAAATTGGTAGACGCAAGGGACTTAAAATCCCTCGGTGGAAACACCGTGCCGGTTCGATTCCGGCCCCGGGCACCATTAAAATCAATGAGATACGATTATTTATTCTGAAAATAAAAATTTGACAATTTGCATGTAGACGTAATGTAGACAGCTGGTGGTGTTTTGAAATAGCATTTTGCTCATGCCTCTGCTGCGTAGTGGTCTTCGGTTCAAATCTGCTCGCGCGGACCTATTAAATCAATGTGTTATGTAATTTTTACCTTATCTGGTAACTTCAAAAATACAATTTGGGGCTATATTAAGCTCAAATTTGTAATGATTCGAAACTGAGTTTTTTAGACGCTAAATTCCAGTTGTCCCCTTTAGAATACGCCGTTAAACCCAAGCATTGTTGATAAATCCGTCCAGATTTAGCGCTTCGTGCGATTTCCATCTATGGCTATAGAGGCAGCATTTACCCTGTTTTTCGATGAATTTAATAGAGAAGTGATTCATAAATGCATCATGTGACATAACATAAGTTATGTAATATGATTCCCTGGATGAGTATAGGTCAAAGTGGAAGAATTGTTATTGAGGTCGAACCCGAAACTAAGCGGAGATTATATTCTGCGTTGGGTAAAGAAGGGCTAACCCTAAAAGAATGGTTTTTAAGAGCGGCAGAGGCTTATATTGATAACAGCCCTCAATTGTCTCTACCACTTGTTGATGAAAATAAGACTAAGACTGACTAAGACTGACTAAGACTGACTATGAATGACATGAATGTGGTGTTTGATAACAAGCGATTCACAATTCGATGAGTGCGTCAGAATGTAAGGACGTAATGCGAATTTTGTCTGTAAAACAAAACCTATCATTAGTAAATTGGGATTTTGCAAATCGGTCAGAGAGAAATAATCTAGAATCTATTCATCCCTACCCGGCAAAATTCATTAGCGATATTCCACGTACCTTCATCGAAAAACTTGAACTGCCTAGCGGAACTAGGATTTTGGATCCTTTTTGTGGTTCAGGAACAACACTCGTTGAGGCACAACGAGCAGGCATCGGGAGCGTGGGTGTGGATCTGAATCCGATTGCCTGTTTAATAAGCAAGGTCAAAACACTTTCCTTACGCCCAGGTTTTATTGATGCAGTTCTAAACGTTGTAGAGCAGGCAAGAAATTTACGGGAAGTAGAAATCCCCAACATTCCTAATCTGGATCACTGGTTTAAGAATGATATCCAAAAAACAGTTGCTTCAATCACGCAAGTAATTCGAAGCAATGAATATAGTGAATGGAGCGATCAGTTAAAATTGACTTTATCCAGTATTTTGGTTCGCGTTTCAAATCAAGATAGTGATACTAGGTATGCAGCCATTGATAAGGCAGTGAGGGGAGAGGATGTATACTCTGCTTTCGGCATTGCAGCATGTAAATTAGAAAAAGCTTTATCAAATCGTTCGTGGGATTTCATTAACGCGTCAATAATTGAAGGCAATACTCTCGAACTCGATACGGAGAAATTCGAAAAAAACATTGGGCTCGTGATAACAAGTCCCCCCTACCCGAATGCTTATGAATATTGGCTATATCATAAATATAGGATGTGGTGGCTTGGATTTGACCCGATTGCTGTAAAGGATAAAGAAATTGGAGCTAGGGCTCATTTTTTCAAAAAAAACGCTCACACAGCTGAAAACTTTGTACACCAAATGACGTCAACTTTTGCTTTCTTGGATAAAGTGACAGTTAAAAATGCATATATTTGCTTTGTGGTAGGAAGGTCTAAGATTCATGGAAAACTTATCGATAATGGAGACATAATCGATAATGTGGCGACCAAACAGGGCCTAGTTAAAGAGGCTCGGATTGAAAGAGTTATAAAGGCGAGTCGAAAGTCATTTAATTTGTCTCACGCTAACATCAAATCGGAAAGCATATTAGTGTATAGAAAGGATTAGGATAAATGCAGTTACAGTGGCATTCATATAAATATTATCCGTACGAAAAAGAGCTTGCGAAAAGGGAAGCAAATGCATTGCTTTTACCGGAGAATATTCAAGAACAAGAAGGAGGTATACACATTCAGAATCCGGCAAGAATTGATTCTGCCAGTAGGCTCGCTTACTTCTCTAAGGCTTATACTGACGACAATCAAAACGAAATCGTAACCAGCCAAAGTGTGCTTGAAAGAGTAAATGGAAATGGTATCAAAAGACAATCTACTAGATATTCAGCTCATGGACTCCATGAGTACAAAGGTAAGTTCAATCCTCAAGTGGTGAAAGCCCTGCTTAATATATTTGGTGCAGAACCAGGGAAGCGGGTTCTTGATCCATTTTGCGGTAGTGGAACGTCGCTGGTGGAATGCGCGCATTTAAATATCTCGGCTGTGGGTACGGATATCAATCCTTTTGCGACTTTTGTTGCAAACACAAAAATTGGCGCCCTTGGCATTAAAGCATCTAGAATTGAAAGAGAATTCGACAAAATTTTAGCTCGGGCCAAAAGATCAAGAAATCAATTTAGGAATGTTGATGAGAGAGGGGATTACCTAAAAAAATGGTTTCCACAAGAGACATATCTAAATATCGAGAGGCTCCGCAATGCGATTGTTGCAGATGAGAGTGATGCATCCAACATATTACTAGCAATAGCGTCAAATATCCTTCGAGAGTATTCGAATCAAGAGCCGCAGGATTTGAGAATCCGTAAACGCAAATCACCATTTCCTCTAATCCCTTTTTATGAGGCTTACGAAAAAGCAGTAAAGAAGTTTTGCTATTGCCTAAGAGACTCGCAGCAAGCTCTTGGTTTGAATAAATCTGATATTAGAGCATTAACTTTTGATTGTAGATTACCTCCTGAAAATGAGAGGTTGATACCTGAGAATTTTGATCTTGCAATAACGAGTCCCCCATATGCAACAGCCCTGCCTTACGTAGATACACAAAGATTAAGTATTGTTTGGTTAGACATGCTAGACGCAAGCAAGGTTTCGAACTTTGAATCACGATTGATCGGAAGTCGAGAAATTAGAGGGAAAAAGCGATCTGAGTTAGTTGAAATCATGAATGCCAATATAGGGGGATTGCCGAATAACGAGTTTGCTCTTTGCGCTGAATTACTAAACTCTTTAAAACCTAGTGATGGATTTAGAAGACAAGCTGTTCCTATATTGCTTTATCGTTATTTTAGCGAGATGGGAGAAGCTTTTTCTAGAATACACAAGCTGATGAAACCCAATGCTCCATTTGGATTAATAGTTGGTGGAAACCATACTATTTTAGGTGGGAAAAGATTCGATATTGATACTGCTGCTCATTTGGTAAATATTGCAGTAAAAAATGGATGGAGTCATACCGAAACAGTGCCATTGCAAACCTACCAGCGGTTTGGATTGCACATGAATAATGCGACTTCTTCTGAGGCTCTTATTATTCTGAATGCTTAGGTTTTTACGTTACCATCTATTTAATCAAAAAAATCAATTGGCAGCCAGCACGCACCTTTCCCGATGAGTTCTCCTTCAGCGGTTGCTTTAACGAATAATCCTTGTGCTTTTGCTGCTTCTACTGAATCAGGCGCCATTAATGATAATCTAAACCCCAGATTCCCGTCGATGGGATTTGGCCATTCTAAGAGCGCAAGGTCTCCTATTGTAGGATGTGGATTCTTTAAATCATCAGCGTGTACAACCAAATCGCTAACATCGCGCGGAACGAGCATTCTGATATCTTTGTGTCCAGATTTTTCTCTATTGCCGTAACCGTACGCCATAATATTAGTCTTGCCTTCGTATGAATAAATCTGATCGGCTGAAATATATTGATAACTTAAGGTGAATTCTGCCCTTGGTCTTGAGTGCTTGCCAAATATTCCAAACCTTATAGTGTTAGCGACGGCGACTGGAATGCTGATGTTCGCCGTCCCGGTTCCACCCATGAAATGTCTTGCACTATCACGGTTTAGTTGAATAATAAGCCCTAAGGCTCCTCCCGCTAGATTAGTGCCAGATAAAGCATCTTCACCGATCGTTGGTTCGGTTTTGCTCGGGGCAAAAAACATGTAGCCAGGAAATCCTTCTTTGAGAATTGTTGGCCCAATGGACATGCCCTTCGTGCCTTCTATTTTAGTATGTGGTCCTCCGGTCTTAATTTTGCCAGTTTTGATTACCTCGAATTTAGGCAATTTTACTATAGAGTTAAGCTTTGTTACAGGATAGTTTTTTTGCGATTTAACAGAGCTTCCGCTACCAGATTTAGGTTTGGGAGGTCGTGATATTGCTAAGGTTTTATCCGCAACGAGTCTGCCGATAACGTCATAATCATTTAGCACAACTAAACCATCGCGCCCTTCACTAAACCATGCCTCGATTGAGGAGCCAATTTCTTGTAGCAGTACTTCAGGATCACCTTCTTTCGTATCCAGAGTAATACCAGCTTCAACATGGAGAGAAAGACCGGACCCGGTCAAGTTTGCGGAGCCGACAAATGCTGCTTGAGAGCCATCGGTCCGAGTCATATGAAATGTTTTGGGATGAAAAAATCCGTGACTGTATGAAACTATTCCTATCTGGCATTTTTCTCGTGGAGCGCCTACAATTTCCATCAATTGAGTAATATCGACTGCAAGCGTGGTTAATTCATTCGCTCCAATTAGACATGAAACAACTAGGTCTTCTTGTTTGCTTTTTGAAAGAAGCGGTAAAATGAGACCGATGCCATTTATTGAAAAAAAACCCGACTGGAAGCGAAATTCTAGGATTTCGTCTCCTATAATTGATAGAAACCAGCCAGCAAGTGTATGCGTTGGGTCTCTTGAGCCTGAGTCGAGATATTTCAATACATTGGCCACTCAATTTGGAATTGCAAAGATTAATGATCTAAGCAGGACGACCAACAATTGCTCCCTTTTTTAAATCTGCTGATTAGTCTTTGGTTTCTCGGCCCAAATAGGTTCTGGCTTTAGCTTTTAATATGTGACTATCGATAACTTACTAATTTGCCGTACAGTTATTGACAGTACTCCAAGGGGCGATAATCCATTGACATGGGGCCCCTCATCCGCACGGTAGAAGCGGGCCACCCCCGCCGGGGTATGCGCCCAGCTGGGGCCGCTCCACTTCGTTTATCATGCGTCTCTTCCCCGTGTGCAATGGATTTCGCCAATAGGGGAAGCCCTAACGTGCTCAATTACCCACGTGTGCAATCTAGATGGATAATTTACACCATCATGAATAATCCCCTTGATAACGTAACCAAGTGCTTCTCCATATTTTCCGATGTTATCCGGCCAGACTTTAAGCAACTGAATCGGGCACCGTTTGCCTATTGCCTGAATTCCGCCCAACTTTGTCATATATAAGAACCAATCACCTGCAACATCCAGTTGTCTGCCCATTTGTACAGTTGGTTTCTACGGATGCCCAACTCCATGGCAATCTCACTAGCAGGTCGATTCGCCTCTCGCATCAGTCTTACTGCTTCGAGTTTGAACTCCTTGGTATAGGTCTTATAAGGTCTTCTTTTCTTGTTCATCTGGATACTCCTTGGGCGACATTGTCGCTGAATAAAGATATCCGTTAAACTGGGAGAGGTTCACTCCGTCCCCTTTAACAATTCATAAAACCGTCAACGTATTTTAGGACGGGATAATCTAGTTAATCTGACGTCGGAGGAATCCTTCTATCAAGCTTGCGAAATAGGGTGGGCATTCCTGCATGGGATAGTGTCCACTATTTGGAACAACATGCAGTTCTGCGTTGGGGTGCCACGCGAGAAAACTATCTTTCATCGCGGCCTCATCTATGCCGGGGTCATATTCGGCTATTATGACAAAGTAAGGTGTTTTCAGTCCTCGAATATCTTGCACGAAGTTCGTCGATGAAAACATGGTGAGATAGCCCAGCCGACACTGAGGTGACACGGTCTCACGGTTTTGCCGCAGTTTCGCGTTCGCCCATTGATCAGAAAGCCTTCCACCCGTTACGAATTGAATCAAACGACAAAAGACGTCATCGCTTTCTGTTGTGCTGGAGAAGAAACCGAACATTTCGTCGTTAAGCTGAGATCCAGCGGCAGATATTGGGCAAACCGCAATAGCGCTCTTGATGCGCATCGGTTCATCCGCTGACATTCTCTGGGTCACCATTCCGGTCATGGAATGTCCCAACACGTGAAACTCCTGCCAACCAAGCTCGTCGGCAACCCTAAAACAGTCGGCTGATATTTCTGAGACCGTGTACTCACCGGTAAGCTCCCGAGACTTTCCGTAGCCGCGAAGGTCTACAAACAGATAGGTAAAGGTAGAGCCATCAAGATAGGGAATCATTGCATCGTAGATGGTGTGATCCCCATTCCAATCGTGCATGACGAGGATATGTTCTGACCCCGTACCGTGCTGAGTGAAAGCGAGCTTTAAGATTGTAGAAGAGTGCGGTGTTTTGTTGTTCATCTCATTATCCTTCTATTTACCGTGCGGACAAATAGAAAACGCCCTCGCGGCATGCCGCGAGGGCGTTTTGAGATGTATGGGGCCAATGGCCGGTCTAAAAAACAGATTTGATCTTAACACCTACTATGCAGAATACAAACATCGAATAACTGGGCTCAGAGTAAAAATTCAGTAGTCGATAACTCCTATCCAAATCCAAATCCAAATCCAAATCCAAACCCCAACACTACCCAACCTCAAAACTCACAATCCGACCAGACTGATACAAGGCCACCATGCCAACAAAGAAGGTAGTCGCGATTGGCATAAATATAACCGTGGATGCACTGTATCCTGCTGTCTTCAATATTAGAGCCGCCAGCCCAATGAGACAGATTGGTGCGACCGCTATTAACACCTTACGACTTCTTTCCCGCACCTCTTGTGCCGCGCTAAATGAGGAGTAACTCAACAAAACGAGTGTCAAGAGAATGGTTGTCAAAACGTAGACGGCGAATACCAGATACAGATTTGCCGGTATGGAAGCTATGCTGTAGTCGAATTGCTCGTAGCCCCTGACCAAATTTCCGGACAGCAGCAGGCCAGCACATATCAAGCTCCAGGCGCCAAAAACCAGTGTGAGTGTTTTTCTGTAGGGGCTCTCTACTACGGTAAGCGTGAAATACAGCAGCGATAAAGTGAGTAAATTCAAACTCAGCATTACACCGTGTGCGAAATAGGTGGCAACAGCCGAATTGCTGGAATAGGTGCTGAAGGTCAAGAACTCGAAAGAGTTCTGAGAGATCATGCTGAGGCACAACAGTACAAAGGCAGTATTGGGTCTGCTATTTGCGCGAGAGATGGCTAGAATCGCCGCTTTGAGCAGCGCTGCTCCCAAGGCGACCAGCCCCAGGATCTGCAATTGATCCATTGTTAACTCCTCGACAATTTAAGTCTGAAACTACTATTTAGCCACATTAGGCGAGGACGATCCTATCAAATTAGGAAAATACTGGAATGCCCAAGCAGTAGAATCAAAGTAATCAGGTCACTTTGATTATTCCGTGATGGCTTATTCCAGGAGAAAGGCTGTCAAAGTAAAAACAGTGCAGTTTTACATGGCTGTGCTAGAACGATTTAGTGCAGCTAGATTCGGCTTGTTACAAAAATTACCGAAGTATCAGCGAGGTATCGCCTTAGGCTTAACTAGGACTGCTCTGGAATTTTCTCTTCCTGAGTCGCATCCTCACCCTGATACTTCTTAAACTTCCGGCCAACGGTAGTCTGGTTACTCTTAATCAACTTGGCGGCATCGGTTTGATTATTAGCACTCACTCGCATTGCTTCTTTAACCAATAGTTCTTCAACAAGTTCAACCCACTCACTGAGCTTCACATCACGCATTGAGATAGCAAGTTTGCAAATAACAGTCCACTTGATTTTGAAGATAACGATTCGACCGGATTGATAAAGCACCATCATGCCGACAAAGAAAGTTGTCGCGATTGGCATGAATACCGCAGTGGATGCATTGAAGCCAGCGGCCTTCAATAATTGGACGGCAAGCCCAATTAGACAGATTGGTGCAATTGCCAGCAACACCTGCCGACTTCTCTCACGTATTTCCGGTGATGCGGTAAATGAGGAGTAAGTCAGCAAGGAGAACATAAAGGCTACAGCGGCTAACACATAAATAGTAAATACAGGATACAAGTTTGTCGGTATGGAAATTACCGTGTATTCAACTTGTTCATAGCCTGTTACCAAGTTTCCAGACAGAAGCAAGCCTGCAGCCAATAATCCCCAGACGGCAAAAACAGTAGTTAGGATTTTGCTGTATCGGCTTTGTACTACGGTAAGTGTGAAATACAGCAGTGATAAGGTGAGAAAATTTAGGCTTAGCATCACGCCGTGCAATAAATAAGTAGCTAGAGCCGGGTTGCTGTAATAGGTGATGGAGACCAGGAATTCGAAAGCATTTTGCAAGATCATGCTGATGCATAACAGCAAGAAGGCGGAAGCGAGTCTGCTGCCAGCATGAGAAAAGGCAAGAATCGCCGCCTTGGCAATGCCAGCCCCTAAGGCCACCAGCCCCAAGATCTGCATCTGATCCACAGTTAACTCTCCACACATGTTAATTCTAGAACTAACATCCTGTTATTCTATCGCGGTCGATCCTATCTAATTTGGGGGAGCTTGTAAAATACTACACAGTCAAAGCGAGGTGTGTAGCAACAATTCCGCTTCCTGTTGAATTAATCAGTAGCTTTTGACCTTTGCTCAGCCTGCCTTCTTCCTGCAGCTTGCCATAGGACACGGGCAGGGAAGCGCTGGCTAGATTGCCGAGTTTGGGATAGGTAATAATACATTTCTCTTTTGGTGTTCTGAAAATCTTTAGCCCTATCTCATAAGGCTTGCTACCCACCTGGTGCTGGATAAGATGGTCTATATCTGCATAGTCCCAACCAAATTGATCGAGTGAGCTCTTCGCCATACCCTTAACTAATTTGATGGTTTCACCGCAAATAGCTTCCATATCCATACCGAAGGAGGGCGTGATGCCGCGCTCGGCGGCGAATACATCGTAGTAACAAAGATGGGCAAAGGCCGAGCTGGTTTTAGTGTTGATACCGACTATTTTGGAGCTACCGTCAGAGGGGCCTATGATCATGGCGCCGCCGGCATCGCCCAATGAGAATACGCCAAGTGTTTTCGCCACGTCTTGCGGCCCCAGTTTTCCATTTTTAAATTGCTGCGCTATGTAACGTGCTTTGCTGGAAGACCGCTCGCCAGTTACTACCAGAGCATATTTTATTTGGCCTGCGGCGATAAGAGCATTAGCCGTGATTAAGCCGGTAGTAAATCCGTGACAGGCGTCCGACTGATCCCAGCAGCAACTTGCCTGTATGCCCAATTTATGCGCGACACGATGGGCGGTTGAAGGTTCAGACCAGTCTCTATCTATACCGCAAAAGAATACGGCGTCTATCTCGCTGGTTTTTACATCGCTTTTGGCAAAGGCCTTCATCGCCGCGTCTATAGCTAAGTCACTCGGATACACAGCATCTGAGCAATGCCGCACATGGGATATGCCCAACTGTGCCTGCAGCACCGATTTATCTGCGCCTAGCCGATCAATCCCTGCTTCTTCCAATAAGTCGCTGGTGGAGACCACCTCCGGGCCCAGACAATAGGCGGCGTCATAGATTGCTGCGCTATTCATGATGAATTCCTCTTTGACAGTAAAAATATCGAACTATTCAGTTTGAATAGTAAGGCAAAAACTAGCACTGGATGTGAACTATTCTGCGAATGTAGTAATTAATAACTAAAAATGCGGGGGAAAATACTATTCAATGTGAATAGTATAAGTCACTGATAATTAAAATAAATAGTGTTTGACAGCGGTGCCATGATTTTCAAAACTCAACACTGGCTCAACATCGCAGGGAGCGTATAATATATGTACCTAGCTGAGAAAGTGACGGAAGAAGAACGAAAAACATACGAAGATTCGGGCTCTGTTCGACTGGATTTGTTGTTTCCCGGTGGTGATCCAATGCAGAACTTGCTGAAAGCCCACCGCCTTGGTGTTACCTATTTTGAGGGCGCCTGTCCCGACTTCTACATCCTGACTAAGGATGCGCTTACCCTGGCGCGCAAGCTTAATGAACAACGCAACAATGAACTAGCACACAAGTTGAATTTGCCTGGGCATTCCGGCTCTCTAAATTAATTAACCGGCAATCAAGGCATAAAGTTCAGTAGCAAGCCAGAAGCAGAACCAACATCAGGGTTTGCTTGAGATATTATTTTGTAAGAATCCATGATTGCACACTTCGCTTGAGTGCGTCGGTGTCATATAAGAAAATCGAACATACGTTCGACTTTATAATTCAAACCTCCAGCTGATAGTCGCTAATTTCTAATTGCCTTCCTTCACCGTTTATTCTATGCGCAGTTGATTTAGCTTTTTTAACCTAATCTTCCAAATTCCTCAGAATATTCCTACAAATTCACTCCAAATTTCACTATTTGAAGAAATACACTGTCCATATAGTGATTTCATTAATGAAACCATCCTTTAAATCGATGTTTTACGTAACAATTTTTAACTAGAATAGCAGCAGTGCAACATCGAATTTTTGAACTATCAACATAAAGGAATTAGCTATGCTCCAATCTCATATTTACTCGGTAGGATCTGAACTCGCAAAAAATGCTGTCACGACTCGAGATATTCTTGCAGAGGCAAGACTGGAAGACACCGAGATCGTGGAAAAGTCATTAGGAATCACGGAAGTACGGCAGGCGCCGATTTCAATGCTGCCGTCAGAACTGGCTGTGCCAGCAGCTGAAAAGGCATTGATTGAATCTGGTCTGGCCTATCACGAGATCGATGCGGTGATTTACTGCGGCATAGAGCGGGACTGTTCGGAGCCGGCAACAGCACATATTATTGCTTGTGCACTTGGGTTAACGCCGTCGATTTGCTTCGATGTGGCCAACGCCTGTCATGGCTTCACCAGCGGCCTGCAGGTAGCCGACTCCTTCATTCGATCGGGCACTCTCAATCACGTTCTCGTGGTTACGGCGGAGCTTTCCAGCAGAATAACCCGCAAAGTGGCTGAAATGTTCAGGCAGGGCGAACTAACGCAGAACGATGTGAAGAGCCATATTGGCGCATTCACCATCGGTGATGCGGCCGGTGCCATGATTTTGGGCCCCAGCGAGGACGGCAAGGGTATCAGTCAGATACGCTGTGAATCACTCAGCCGTCATCACGCACTCTGCTCCTATGACCATACTAATTGGGGCAACCTGTCATTCAATATGGATATGGGCAGAATCAGCGCGGTAACCCTGAAATTAATAAAAGATATGGTTGGGCCAACCTACCAAGACCTAAATTGGTCCTCGGAGGATGTAGATTTATTCATCCCGCATCAAGTGGGCGAGCGACCATTCGTGAAAGTGATGGAAATAGTGGGTGTTGACAAGGAAAAATCTATAGCGACTTATCCGAAACTCGGTAATTTGGCCTCTGCGACTATCCCGGTTTGCTATGACAAGATGAAGCAGCAAGGCCGATTACTAGCGGGGTCCAAGATGCTGTGGGTCTCCTCTGGAAGTGGCATTGTGGCATCAACCGTGGGTTTAACGCTGTAGTTAATATTTTTCAATTTGTAGGAGAAATACGGTGGAAATACGAGTCGATAGTGGTTAGAATCATGCTTCCCACGATCTTTCAGGGCCGGGCTTATGGAACAAGAGGTAGAGGTATTAGTCTACTTAGGTGTATTTGCCTTCATCGGCGTGCTTCTCAAGTTAGCTATTTTGTTCAATATAAGTATAAAGAGCAAAATTGCGGAGAGCTTCGCCGTTGTCTGTATTTTATTCCTGGTTCAGAATGTTGCTGAATTTCTTGGCTATTTTACAGTTTCATCTTCCGAACAATTAAGTGTAGTGTTTATTCATATCTATATGATTTCACTGTACTTTATCTTTCCTTCAGTTCTTGTTTTAGCGCTCACTCTGGTTGAGTTTAAACATCTGGGCAGTGCCAAAGTGGCTCTTTACAGCATCTCATCTTTAATTTCGGTAGCCCATTTTGCTGGATTCATAATCGATGGGGTTAAGTTTTTGGGATGGAGTGCTATTACAACCCCGGGTGCTTATTACTGGTTCGCCATTGCCTTCATTGTCTTAAATGCTATTACGGCGTTGATCGTGCTGTTCTATCATTACATTGCTAACAGCAGTTTTGAGATCCGAAGCCGTTGTAAGGTGAATTTACTCGCTTTTTCACCGATGTTCGCCGTTCTTTGTATTGTGGCCCTGTTTAGATTGGCAGGTTTTAATTCATCTCTGGCGATAAGCATGCCTCTGGCAACCATCTTCTTCCTGTTCGTCATGCTGCTACAGTCCAATGGTAATATCTTTTGGGTTTCTCTGCGCTTCAAGATCATCATGTCTGTGCTGACGCTTAAAAACATCAGTACACTAGATGAGATATTGAGGAACATCGAGAAAATCCGCATCACCGAAGCACTGAAAGCAAGCAACGGCATGCAAAGAAATGCCGCAAAATTACTCAATGTGCCACCTTCTACACTGAATAAGAAGATTGCTAAATACGGCATCTGCAGTGAAGATTTCCATGGCGTGAGTGTGGCGCAAGCTCTCCGGTCTCGCAGCACAGCTTAAGCACTGCACAGTCTCCGGTTTATTCCTGCTAGAATCTGCAACACAGAATAGTCTGACTCTGCTCTGTGTTTTGCCCTGTGCCAAGTCAATTCCTGCCGACTTAAACAACGAGTTCAGAGATAAACATGAGTGATTTGCCTGCCTGGCCCAAATGTAATTCAGAATATGCGTATCGAGATGGGCTCTGTATATTTGCCCTGAATGCGCCCATGAATGGTCACAGGATGGAGCAGAGGAAGAACCGGCTGTAGCAGCAATCGCCGATGCTAATGGCAATGTGCTTGCTGATGGCGACACCGTTTCGGTAATCAAGGATTTAAAAGTGAAGGGAACATCTTCTGTGGTTAAGGTCGGTACCAAGGTGAAGAACATTCGACTGGTGGATGGTGATCACGATATCGATTGTAAAATCGATGGCATCGGTGCGATGAAACTGAAGTCTGAATTTGTAAAGAAGGTTTAAACGCTTAACTATTCTTGTTTTGCCAATTTGTGTTAAGCGGCTGAACAACTATTATAAAAAATAAAGCAGCTGTTCAGCCGATTTACAAAAATTAGCTTCTTTCTTTCTCTGTCAGAAAGTCTACCACCCGTAACATTTCTTGTTGGCTGTCTACCTGGCCGCCCAGAGAGACCAAATATTTTCCATTCACGACCATGCTGGGAGTACCGCGTGGCTTGTATTCATTGGTCAGTTTTTGCGCCTGGTTTACCTTGGTTTTAACCGAGAATGAATTAAATGCTTTAGCGGCTGTGTCTGCATCAACGCCATACTCTGCGAAGAGAGTCACGACTTGATCTTCAGTTTGTAACTGTTTTCTTTGCATGACCAATGTGTCGAAAATAGTGTCGTGTGCTCGATCAAGTATGTGTAGATTTTCTGCTGCATAAAAAATCTGCGCATGGGTTTTCATTAAGGAATTAAATATCGCTGGAAAGCGAACGAAAGCAATATCGTCAGCACAATTTTCTGCCCAGTCGTTTAATAGGGGTTCGAAGCTAAAGCAGTGAGGGCAGCCGTACCAGAAAACACCAACGACTTCGATCTTATCTGCGTTGCTGGTGCGCACCGGTTGCTGCAACACGGTGTAGTGGGTGCCAGCCACATACCTGTCGACCTGTGCTGAAGCTGGCAAGCTGGTGAGTGATGTTAGTAGTAGAACCAGGCTTAATAAAATTCTTGCAGTCATTATAATGCTCCTGTTTTAAGGTTATCCACATTCATCATTGTCGATAAATGCGCCAAAATATTTTCTCGTTGTTGGGCTGAGTGTCGAGTCTATGCCCGCCAGTACTGTCGAGATAATAGGGGTTGAATCGTCACTTGTACGCGCATCTCCACTGGCATCTGTTGGCGATTGTTTCGCGTTATTGCTGTCCGTGCTTGCGCCGATTTTTTCGATATTGCCATACACCGGGAATGGTCCGCCGCGTTTTAGACTACTTGGGCCTATGCCGGCTCCCTGTAATGCAAGATGATGGCCGTCGTCAAGTTGTAGGGAAATGGTACCGTTCTCAAATTCGCCTATGGCGTTCCACTCGCGAAGCGGCAACAGTGAAATCGTAACTTGGTAGTTTTGGGGCACTTCAAACAGAATCCATTCGCCAAATCCTCTTAGCTCGCCAAGCTGGAGCGTGTTGTCCATGACCACAGCGGTTTTTGTTAGACAGAGAAATCTAAACACCGAATCCATTGCACTCACATCGCTAGTCTGCAGGGTGTTATGCAGGTCGGCTTGAAGGTTTTCAGCCGGAACGATTGCAGGAGTTTGAGTGGCGGAGAGAGTCGTTTCTCTTGTTCCATCAATTGACTGTAGCAAGTTAAAGCTCAATGACAACACAAGAGCGGCGCTAACTGCCCAAGTTAATGGAGCATTAAATGATGACTGGCTGGCCCTGTCGTTTCGAATGTCGGCCAGAACCTTTTCCTGAAAACTATCGCCAGGTTTGATCAGTTTGATACGCCCTAATGTTTGTTCCACTGTGTTTTCGTTATTCATTTAGCATCTCCTGCAGATGTTGCAGTCCACGTCGGTACCAGGAACTTACTGTATTCATAGGGCTGTCCATAACATCGGCGATTTCCTTGAAAGTAAGATCGGCAAATATTTTGAGAAACAGAACCTGCTGTTGTTGCGCATCCAGCGTTGCAATTTTCTCCAAGGCCTGGCTGATAAATATTTTCTCTTCCGGATTCAAGGCAGCAAGGCTGTCGCTATCGATGTAGTCAAGTACCAGTCCTGAATCATCGATTCGTTTCGCTTGTCGAATATGCAGCAGCGCCTTGTTGCGTATTACTCTAAACACATAAGCCTTCAAGTTGTCGGGTTTAGTCTGACTAGCAGCCACCGCTAACAAAGCATCGTGAACTACATCCTCTGCGGCGGCTCCATTACGGGTTATGGATAGAGCGGCGACGAAAAATTCACGATGATGACTGCTGAACAACCGTTCTAGTTGATTAAAACTAAAACGCATAGACTTCTCCCTTTGGGGAATAGAGTATTCGGTACCTTGTTTTTGTGCAGATAGGGCTAATTATTTTTGTATCTCCGTTTCCAAGATCAGGGGCGTAAGATTCTCCCTATTGATAGGCGGTTTCAACGAACAGGAAAGATAGCTCGAATGGTATTCAGATAAGGTTCAGCTATGAAAAGCGATAATTCTGGCCACACTTAGCCCGCTATGGTTTTAATTGCGTGGTCGGAGAGCAGTCATGGGAAGCACAATACGCTGCAGCAGTTTTCCTTTATTTGGTGCTGCTAAGCTTGTCCTAAATTTTCAATTTTTGTTGGCTTTGCTACCTCTGTTTGGCAGCGCTGTGGCTTATTCTCAGCAAGCCAGCCTGCAAAATGGCCTGCTATCGCTTCCCTACATCGTTAGCAATGAGACAGCATATAGCGCCGAGTTATCCCTAATTAGCGACACTGACCCCGTACAGTTCGAATTACTAGCGGCGATACCCGCTCAAGTGGCAGATAACATCGTTGCCAGCAGCTTTACCGACAATCGCTTGTTCGTGCCCGATATCGATATTGAGGGGTTTGCCTACTGGGCAGAATTGCTGTTGATAACAGAGCAAAATTCAGTGCCAGTGCGGTTTGAACTAAGTCAGTTTGGGCTTCACGCAGCTATTATTAGTCAAAACCTGCTGGGTATAGATAACGAGCCCCAGTGGCAGCGCTTGCCCGGAAGTGCTTCTGACATCGGTGTAGGAGCAGACGGTTCAGTATGGGCGATTGGTACTGACGAGCGTGGCGGTGGTTTTGGTATATATCACTGGGTCGCAGGCAGCTGGCAACGTGTTGATGGAGGTGCAATTCGAATAGATGTGGATCCTGGTGGAACCCCGTGGATTGTCAATAATACTCACAATATCTATCGACGAGTGCATAATAGCTGGCTGCGGGTAGCTGGAGAAGCCAGAGACATAGGCATTGGTGCTGACGGCACTGTCTGGGTTACATCGGGCGGTGGTACCTATCGCTATGACAATGGCGATTGGCTTGGCGTACGCGGTTCTGGAGTAAGAATAGACGTGGATCCCAGCGGCATTCCCTGGGTAATCGACCATACTGATGATATTCATCAATTAATAGCGGGTCGTTGGTTGAGACGGCCTGGAGAGGCTAGAGATATAGGTATAGGGGCTGATGGTTCAGTCTGGATCATCGGTACCAGTGGTGATGACGGAGGCCACGGCATTTACCGCTGGACTGGAAACGCCTGGAACAGGGTAATTGGTAGTTCCAGACAGATCAGCGTTGGACCCGATGGCTATCCCTGGGCCGCCAACAGCGATGGAGATATCTATAGAGCTCAGTGATCCTGGAATGCGCTCAGCTGGCTCTCAGCACCTAACCTTGTAACTTTTATACTGGCACCGCGTCTGAACAATAAGTTCATACATTATTTGAGGCTACCCTATGAATGGTTCAAAAACGTTGAAAACCGCCGCTTTATTAGTTGTCCCGGCACTTCTGTTGTCCAGTAGCTTCGCCGCAGCAGACTCGGTAAAGACCATTTCCCGCAGTATAGATGTCAGCAGCCTGGATGCCGTGGAAATCGAGGCCTCTGTTGCCGAGATGGAGATCGAAGTGTATGACGGTAATGAGATTCAGCTGGAGATTGAGCTTGAGTCAGAGCGCAGCTGGTTGGCTTGGCGAAGAGGCAGTGTGGACGATGTTGAGCTGGAGACCCATGAAAGTGAAAGCAGTCTGTACCTTGGAATTACCAACAAGCGTGTGCAGCAACATTGGCAGATTAAGCTGCCAGCCAAACTGGCGCTTGCTTTGGAAATAGGCGTGGGTGACATTCAAATTGAAGATTTTGCGAATAATCTCGAGATGAAAGTTGGCGTTGGTTCGGTGCGAGTAGAAATCGATGACACCGACTACGCTCTAATTCATGCAACGGCCGGAGTAGGGGACGCCTCTATTCGGGGTTTTAGAAATCATGCCGACAATGAGCGCAACTTTGTCAGCGCGGATTCTTATTATCACGGTGATGGTGTCTTGGAGATGACTATCGAAGTCGGCGTGGGCGATGTAGACGTCAGAAGTATGTAATAGTCATCTGCGTTTAGACTTGCCGCGCGCGGCTGTAACAGCTTATCCAATCGTCGACGCTGCGCTTTGCGCACAGCTCGGCGATTAGTTCGAAGGGAATCTGCTCGGGCTTCCTGAAGCGGATGCAACTCTTGCCCATATCCAACTTGGTTTTGACGTGTTTTGGGTACTCAGCAACAAACCATTTCAAAAGTTCCTGATCTACGTACAGTCCAAAGTGATACAGCGCCACAAAGTTTTTCTGTGCGGCAAAGCTCATAAAGGGCAGCGCTGTGTTAGCAGTGCAATGATAGCCCTCGGGAAACAGGGCAAGTGGCACCACGTAGCTAGGCATCGAGGACATCAGCTCCTCGAACGCAGCCGGTAAATTATCCACTATGGTGCGCCGCAGTGTATGCACTGCTTGCTGACGATTGCTGTCTATGGACGCAATGTAGTTATCAACTTCGATGGTTTGGGCAATCATGGGGATAGTGCAGGCCAGGCGGCTTGAGCCTCTGCCTGTGTAGATTATTCCTCGTTTTCTTGTTACCTAGTTGTTGCCAGTTTGCTTCTTCGGCTGGTTTACAGAAAGCATTCGGCCAGATCATGTTGCCTAGCCAGCGATGGAGGCCACGGTAGTGCTGCTCATATTACTCAAAAAGCACGTCGCTCCATATCAAATACCTCGTCTATGGCGGCTGCCAGGCAGCTGTGGTTATGGTTATTCGTTTGTCGATTCGAAGTCTTGCTGCACTAGTATCCATTTTTAAGATGTAAGATTTATCACAGATATTGCCGATTCGCGAACAGTTTTTATTGACTCAGCAGGATGGCTGGTTTCGCCAGAGCGGGGGATTGCCTATACTGCTGCTCACTCTTATATTTCAGATTGGGCGCCGGTTCGGACCTGCTGAGAAATCGTTCTAATTCATAGGGAAGTGCCGCAACAATGTATGAAGCCAATTGGATGTCTATTATCCCGCCACTATTGGCGATTGTGCTGGCGATAATCACCCGACAGGTAATTCTTTCCCTAAGTGTAGGAATCTGGATTGGCTTTTGTTTGCTGCAATCGGTTAATCCCCTGGCTGGAATAGGGCTGGCTCTCGATGGCATCGTCAATGTGTTCTCCGATGCCGGCGACACGCGGGTGTTGATGTTCACCTTAATCATTGGCGGACTTATCGCTACCATTGAAAGAGTCGGCGGAGTTCGTGGCTTTATTCATCTGCTGGAACATCGCAACTGGGTGACCAATGGCAAACGGGCTGAGTGGTTGGCATTTGGCACTGGAGTGGTGGTGTTTATAGAGTCGAATATTACGCTACTGATTGCCGGTGCTATTTCGCGCCCCTTATTCGATCGCTATAAAATTTCTCGCGAGAAACTGGCCTATATCATCGATTCCACGTCGGCGCCTATTTGTGTGCTGATTCCCTTGAATGCATGGGGAGCGGTAATTATTAGTCTCTTGGGTTCTTCGGCAATAGAGAATCCCATTGATATATTCATCTATGCCATACCTTTTAATCTCTACCCAATCGCCGTTATTTGCGTTAGTGCCCTGGTGATATTCCGAAATATCGATATCGGGCCAATGAAGAAAGCGCAGGCCAGGACAAAAACTGGAGAATTACTCTGGGCGAATGCGACACCCATGGTAGATCCATCAATTCTTTCACAGCAGGTGGAGCGCACAGAGGCAGACAAGGCGCGTTTCATGATCGTGCCGATTACGATTATGGTTATTAGTATGCCACTGGGCTTATATGTAACGGGCGATGGCGATCTGAGTGCGGGCTCTGGGTCAACATCTGTTCTATGGGCAGTGTTGGCAGCATTAGTTTCTTCATGGGCTTTGGTACTACAACAAAAACGTTTAGACCTGGAAGAATTGATGCAGATATTTTTGAAAGGAGCAGGGGGGCTGTTACCGGTGACCATGATTCTTCTATTTGCCCTGGCTCTTGGCGACGTGGCGAACTTACTGGGTACCGGCGTCTATGTTGCACAATTGGTGCAGGAAAGTATTCCTCTAGCCTTGCTACTGCCGCTGCTGTTTATTATTTCAGGCTTCATCGCTTTTTCCATCGGCTCTAGTTGGGGAACCTTTGCCATTATGATTCCCTTGGCCATGCAGATCGCTGTTTCCCTGGATCTGAATAGCTCCTTGTTCCTGGCGGCGGTCTTGTCCGGCTCCGTGTTTGGAGATCATGCTTCGCCGATTAGCGATACTACGGTGGTGGCATCTATGGCCTCTGCAACAGACCATATAGATCATGTTAGAACGCAATTGCCATACGCCCTAATCAGTGCTGCGATTGCCACCTTCGGATTCTTGTTGCTTGGGTTTTTATTGCTCTAGCTGGTTTTCACAGAACAGGGTAGCGCTAAAGTCTACAAGCAGCCGGTGGCTATGGTTTAAACTCCTGAGTAAATCAGCTAGTTGCGTGGTTACTGCGGCGACAAAGAGAGTGGGTAGGGCTTATGACTTTTCTATCGCTCGAACTTCTGTGATTGGAATCATCTCTATATCTTTAAACTTGTCGCTTGCCGGGGAATCATTGTCTATAAGAGTGCTGATACTGGCATAGGTGTCAGTTACGAATACTGATTCATCGTTGTGGGTCTTTCGGGTTATGCCAAAATTAATTTTTTCCCGTTTGCCCGGAGGTATCTGATTCAACATGTTTTTGGTGGCCCACACTGATCCATTACGCGCGAAATCACTGATTCTGGATGCATAGTTAATGGTTTCACCGAGCACCGTAAACTCTACGTGCCCTCCGGCGTGGTAGCTACCGAACCATTCCTGTCCCTCATTCAGACCTATATTCAGGAATATGTCGCTAAACCAGCCCTTGCGCGACTGCCACTGTTGCGTGATTCCTTTCATCATCTTTTGTAATTCTAAAGAACACTCGATGGCATTCAATTTGTAATCACAGTCCGGTTGTGGGAAGAAGTAGTACACCATACCGTCACCGGCGTGTTTTCCGTATGTGCCATAGAATTTTCTAAAAATGGGAGCGCTTTCCTGCCAGATATTGTTAATAAGTTCAAAATACTCTTCGGCAGGTAATTCGGAACAGATCTTTATTGAGTTTTGTACGTCGGCAACCATCACCGTCACATCGGTGAGGTAGGGCTTGCGTTTTTTCAGCAGTTCGTTGATTACTTGATTGCGTTTGCTCAAGAATTCCAGCAGGTAATCATTATCCAGGCGCACCGGAGAATAGGTAAAGAAGATACCCTCTCTGTAGAAGCATATATATAAGTCAAAGGGAGTTAGTTTGCCCTCAGTAGTTACCAGCATTGTGGGGAAATGGATCATCGGTTCCTTTCCCACAGGCTGAACCTGCTCGTACACCTGCTTAATAATACCTAACTGATCGCTATCCAGAGCCGAATAAATTTTGATCAAGGCTTGCTGGTTGAGGCGCTTCTTGCCGGCGGCAAGGTGAGGCTGCAGCAATTCCCGGATGCGGTCCTGATCGTTGCCGGATTCTGTGCCAAACAGGAGTTTTAACAGGTTCCTGGATTCGAGATCGCCGGGAAGATCATTGTTGTAATTGAAAAAGGAGTGTTGCGCCTCGCTATTCCACCAAATCAGCTCGAAGTTGTTGTTTACCATATAGGCCGGGCCAGGAAGGTCGTCTATGCTACCGTCGAAGGACAGGTTTTGACCAAAACCGGGGGCAACTTGTAGTTTGCCGGGCGATCCCTGCCCAGCATCCGAGGAAAGAGTGGTAGCTGTATTCTCGGCCGCTTTAGTTTGAGAGGCCTTAACAGCGGCAACCGAACTTTTCGTTTGTTCAGCGGGGAGGGGCTGGGTTTTTCCTCCGAGATGGCGTGCTATCTGGGCCATGGTCATGCCTTGTTTCTTGAGCCGCTGCACTTGTTTGATTTGTTCGGCGGCGTCATCTTCAAAGTAGCCCAGCCGTGTAGCGCGACCCTCGTCGTCACCAGGTGTTTTTATGACGGGGTTGGGCAATATGCCCAGGGCCACGTAATTGTTCAGGGTGGCTCTAGAAATGCCCGTAATTTCAATTAGTTGCTTGCTATTTAACATGTCTATGACGCCTGGCGCTGAGCCCTATAAGATTTGGGCAGTATAAATAGGCAGCATAGCCTTGTCAACTGTATAAATAGACTGTTTAATTATAATGTCTAAATATATTTGGGCAGTATAAATACCCCGCTACCAGCCTATGGAAGCTGCTATCATCGCCGCACAGAGATTGAGCCAGCATCGGATAATTATGGAATTTAAGCGAATAGATATAAACAAGGCGCGGGAGTTATTGGATGATTCAGCGTCCAATGGACTACAGATCGTAGATATTCGGGATGAGCGATCCTTTATCGAGGGTCATATACTGAATGCCGCCCACTTGGATAATAGTAGCGTACAGCTGTTTATTGCGGGGGCGGATATGAGCAAGCCACTGCTTGTATATTGCTACCACGGGAATATGAGTCAGGGGGCGGCTGCCTATTTCTCCGAGCAGGGTTTCGAAGAGGCCTATAGTATGGATGGCGGTTATAGCGAGTGGGAGCTAAACTTTTCAGATAAAAACCTGTCTGATTGATCTATGCGTGCAGCCGTTGGCTTTAAAACTAGGGCTTCAAGGCATCTTCGCTATCTTTTTTTGCGAACATTCTCTTTGCGGTCATCACCGTAACCATATAGATCATATTAATCATTGCCCAGGCGAATATTTCCAAGGGCCATAGTTGATGTGACTCCGGGTTCAGCGACTTGGTGATGACTATAATCAGCAGCCAGGCTAATAGAATAAAGAGTGGCAGGCCTGCTACCAGCCTCCAATTTCTATCCCATTGTCGTATAGCTGCCGCTGGTAGTACGGCACTGGCCAGTGTTACGGCTATCACCACGAAAATGATTATCAAATCCCAGATACCGCTGGAAGAGCTGTCGCTAAGCGATGCCGCCAGAGCAGTATTTGTCGTGATCAGAGTAAAAAGGATAAGCTTGATTCGGCCGAAAAAAGTCAGCAAGCTTGAGCTTCTTATTTTTGTAGTCATTGTAGTTGTAGCCTGTAGCTAGCGCCAAACGATAGGGGATTAAATCAGAGCAAGGTGGCTGCGGAAAGTTATCTTTTGCGAAATGATGGACAATGCGACAGTTCCTTAATAAATCTGCCCCTATGCCTCTATGGAAGCTTGCGGTATCGGGACAAAAGCTGGTCCCATAATTCACAGCACGGGGTTACAAGTAAAATACCAATAAGACAATGCTGTGGCCTCAGGAGTTATTTATGAACAATCGATTTGCACTTCTACTTTCCGTACTGAGCATTCTGAGCGGCTGCGCTAACGGAGTGTCCTCCAGTTCGGCGCCGGATAGAATTATCGCCGAGCGCGGTGGATTCATTCCTGAAGGGATCGAGTACGACAATACGCGTAAGCGCTTTCTTATCGGCTCTATGGCTGATGGCACCGTGTACGAAATCACATCGATAGGAACACTGATTCCGGCTAT
The DNA here is from genome assembly GCA_021773355.1 of Gammaproteobacteria bacterium. Classification (GTDB taxonomy): domain Bacteria; phylum Pseudomonadota; class Gammaproteobacteria; order Pseudomonadales; family Pseudohongiellaceae; genus UBA9145. Next base: position 27,705 of record JAJFKE010000037.1, read on the forward strand.
TCGTTCGCCAGATTTGATTGCATCGGTTGGAATCGAAGTCGATGAGCCGCGCGACCGTTTGCTGGTGGCCAATTCGGATCGAGTAAATCCAAACGGCGGCGCGATGTTGGGAGTGTATGATCTGGACAGCGGAGAGCAACTGGCCATGGTTGATCTCGCTGCCAGCATAGCGAACAAGCCTGCAAATTCGAATCACTTCGCCAATGACGTCGCAGTAAGTGCTGCCGGGGTTGCCTATGTGACCGATAGCCGAATGAAGATCGTGTATAAGGTTGATCGCTATTATCAGGCCAGTGTACTACTGGATTTTGGCGTGGATTCTGCATTTGGCCTGAATGGCCTCGAGTATCATCCGGCTGGCTATCTAATACTGGTATCGCCGGCAACCGCTCAATTAATCAAAGTGCCTGTAGACAATCCCCAGCGTTGGGCTGTGGTCGAACTGGATTTTCCCGCCCGTGGTGGCGATGGTCTGGTCTGGGCGAGTGATGGGAGTCTTGCCGTAATATCAAACAATGCCAGTAGAGTGAGTAAGTACCGTAGTGATGACAATTGGCGCAGTGCTTACCTGGTGGGATTAGCGAGTTTCCCAGGACAGGCTACCACCGGTGCCACAGTTGGCGATGACATCTATGTGGTGCAGCCGCATTTTGCTGACCAGGAACCACCAGAAATACTGCGCGCCAGATTTTAGCTGTCACAGAAAAGCTGGTGCTGCACTGATGTGCTTTAGAATTTAGTACTTGGCAACCAGATGTCGGCGTAGCGTGAAGCTTCGTATAAGTCTTTGTCGATAACTGGGTCGGAATCTCCTTTCATGACAAGTGCCTGCTGCACTCCAAACAGAGACCAAATGTTATGTGGATGTTCAGAAAGATCTTGTCGATACACTTCCAGGGCACTGTCGTAAGCTTGCAATTCCATATAGGCAGCTCCAAGCCAGTGGCGTGGGGAGAAGGGTAATGGTTCCGGCTCATCGTAATTCAGATTGTCGTAATAGTCGGTAGCTAGTCGAAACGCTTCCGCCGCTGCTTCCAGGTTGCCTTCGTTCCAGGCTATTTCGCCTTCCAGTATGCCCGCCAGGGTACCCACTATGTCTTTGCCGTCATGGAATCGAAACCTTGCGCTGGTGGTTTCTGTTAATTCCTTGAGTGCTTGCATGGTGGCCCTGGCTTTGTCAGCTTCGCCAGACTTCAGGGCAGCGTAGCCTTGGGAGAAATCATACATGCTGATATTGATTTCGCCGCTGGGTGGATCGGTGATATCCAAAACTTCATCGAAGCGACCGAATCGGATTAGAGCCATGCTATGCATAGAGGTATTGTTGTTTAGCTTGGCCAAATCCTTTGCGGCTTGAATGGCCGATGCGCTTTCTCCGCCCATGCTCGCCGCGTAATACAACATTGTTAAATTGTGTGTGGGATAAATGGCAAAGCCTTCGCCGATTGCCGCTTTTTGATCGGAGTGCCAGGCTAAGGTATTTGCGCGTACCGCATCATGCCAGAGTCCCATCTCATTCCAGGTGTGACTGGGCATGTGATTTATGTGGCTAGCGCCGGGAATCGAATTGCCTAAGTAGCGAGCGCAAGGTGCTGCAAGTTCAGGCGTGGCAGTTGACTCGGTTGCGTGCACCAGAAGATGACAGGCACCAGGGTGCCGGATGTCTTTTTCTAGTACGCTAAGTAATACATTGTGCAGTCGGATTACATTGGGATCTTCCAGGTCACGATAGCCTCTGCGTTCTTCCAGTAGGAACAGCGCATCGCCGTACAGTGTGGCGATATCGAGATCGCTGGGATATTTAGCCGAGAGCTCAGCCATGGCATTCGCATAGGCTTGATCCTGTTCTCTGCGTGTCTCTGGATCGAAGTCCTCGACATAGCGAACCTTGAGTGCGCGAATCATATCAGCTTCTTTTGTGGTTGCGCTGTCGATTCTGGCTAGCGCTTGTTGCAATGCGTTATAGGCGCGGGGTGCTTGCGCCGTGGTCATTGCTCCATTTAAGTAGGAGCCCCAACTCCAGGCTTCACCCCAATAACAGATAGCACAGTCAGGATCTGCCAGATGGGAAGCTTGAAATGAACGCGCAGCCTCTTCTTTGGCAAAGGCATACATCAATTGATAACCTTGATCAAAATAGGCCTGAGCTAGTTCATTGTCAGAGGAAATCGGGAAATGGAAATCGCCCATTGCACTATCAAATAATTGCATGGGCTGATTAAACGAATCCGGGTAATCGATTTCCTGTGCCAGGCTGTTAAAGCTGAGTGAGCAGCAAATTACTGCCGCGAATGTTCTTGCTGATAGATTCATATTACGTTCCTGAATATTCCTTCTGGTTTTGTTATTAGACTATATAGACTGCAACTAGTCCGAAGTTGATTTATCTCAAGATGAATTCAACAGGGGCATTGGGCCCTAAGGGTATGCCTAACACCACCCAGATGATGGTTAATGCCAAGCCTGATAGTAGGAGCAAGATCGAGTAAGGCAACATCGTTGCGGCCAAGCTGCCTAGACCAAACTCCTTTTGCCAACGCTGACAGAACACTAATATCAGCGGGAAATAGGGCATTAGAGGGGTGATGATATTAGTCGCGCCGTCACCTACGCGGTACGCAGCCGTGCTCATCTCAGGACTGATACCGATAAGCATCAACATGGGTACCAGTACCGGTGCTAATAAGGCCCATTTGGCGCTGGCAGAACCGATGAACAGATTAATGGTGGCGCCAAACAGAATTATCAACGCCATCAATATTGAATCCGGGAGGCTCGAACCCTCTAATACCGCCGCACCTTTAATAGCGAATATCAGCCCCAGATTTGACCAATTAAACATGGCAACGAAATGCGCCGCTGTGAAAGCCAATACCAGGTAGTAGGCAAGATCCGCCATGGCGTCGCTCATCATTTTTACAATGTCGCGATGACTGCTTACAGATCCTGCGGCAGCGCCATAGGCCCAGCCGGCAGCCAGAAACAGGAAGAAGAAACCCGCAACCAGGGATTGAAACAGAGGGGTCAGCCTGGCTTCCGGATTGGCATCTTCATTAATTAGAGGCGTTCCTGGCCCTATAGTCAGGAATACCCATATGGCTATAATCGCCAGACAAGCATAACCGGCTCTTGCCAGACCTTTGCGTTCATCGGCGCTGAGGCTTACGTTTGGGTCCTTAATTATGCCGGCGGTACTACTTTCTGTTTCACCGGGAACAATAGGTGCTAATCGAGGTTCGATAATTTTGTCGGTGACGTACCAGATCACTGGAAGAAAAACGAAGGTCATGGCGATAATAAAGTAGGCATTGCCGGCAATATTCGCATCCCAGGAAGGTTGAATGGTTTCCGCCGCAGCCTCGGTAATTCCGAACAGCAATGCATCCAATTGACCGGGTAGTAGATTCGCCGAAAAGCCACCAGATACACCAGCAAACGCAGCCGCGATTCCGGCGATGGGATGGCGACCCGCCGCCGCGAAGATAACGCCCGCCAACGGTATCAACACCACGTAGGCAGCGTCCGCGGCCAGATTTCCAACCATGCCGATCAACGCAACCGCAGGAGTGAGTAGCAGTTTGGGCGCTTTCGATACCGCACCACTCATGGCGGATGCAAACAGGCCGGAACGTTCGGCTACACCGGCACCGAGCATAACCACCAGCACGTAGCCCAAGGGGTGAAAGCTAGTAAAGGTAGCTGGCATTTCCACCAATAGACGTTGGATGTTGCCCGCCGATAGCAAGCTCTCGGCAGTTATCATCAGTGTATTACCACTGGCGTCCACCTGGGTTGGATGTGCCGCCGAGACTCCAGCCAAGGCGGCGACCACGCTGATCGCTATGACAGCTGCTATGCAGTAGAGGAAAATAAATACTGGATCGGGTAGTTTGTTTCCGGACTTTTCTATCCAGGCAAGAACGCCTTTCATTTCATTGGCATGTGTTTGTATATTGTCAGTCATTATTATTATTCCCAGGCTACTGCAGCACGGCTGTTTTTACTGATTGAATGAATCTGACTCTAGGATAGAGCTCTAACGTAGTAAACGGAAAAATGTGTTGAGTTCGTTTACGTAGCTTTGCGGTTGTTCGAGAGCGGCGAAGTGGCCGCCTTCATCCATGATGGCGTAGTGCCGTAAATCATAGGCTGCTTCAACCCAGGATTCTGGCGTGATGAAAATCTCGGCCGGATATACGGCGGCGCCAGTGGGGACATCAATATAGCCTATGGGTTTTTCTACAGGAGTGCGTCCGTTCTCGTAATAAATGCGGGCGGAAGAGGTTATTGTTTCGGTAAACCAGTAAATGGAAATATTAGTCAGTAATTCATCTTTTGTAAAATGATTGTCTAGATAGCCGTCAGCTCCCTGCGGCATATCTGTCCAGCCGTGAAATTTCTCAACAATCCACGCCGCCAGGCCGGCGGGTGAATCGTTTAAACCTACACCTAAACTTTGTGGCTTAGAGCCTTGAATTTGTTGATACGCTCTTTCATTTTGCATATAAGCACCGCGGGCTGTTCGCAGCGTACGCTCAGCCTCGGTCATATTGTCGCGCACAGACTCGTCTTGCGGCGGGTTGGCCAGAACCATATTTGAATGCAGTCCTATCAATCGATCTGGGTAATGGTTAGCCAGGTGGCGATTAATAATGGCACCCCAATCGCCACCAGCGATAGCGTACTTCTCGTATCCCAGTCGCTGCATGAGAGCTGCAAGAATGTGAGCAAATTTTTCTGGACTGTAGCCCGGTTGACTGGGTTTTTCAGAAAAACCAAAACCGGGAAGCGAGGGAGCAATAACATGGTAGGAATCTGCGGCAGCGCCATCATGAGCAGTGGGATCGGTTAGAGGTCCAATGATCTTGCTGAACTCGCTAACTGAACCGGGCCAGCCGTGAACAATCATCAAAGGTATAGCATCAGGATTTTGCGAACGTTGGTGAATGAAATGCATTTCTAATCCATCAATTTCAGTTTTGAATTGATCAAATTGATTTAATTGAGTTTCTTGTTCACGCCAATCGAAGTCATTCTGCCAATAATCGAGTAGTTCCCTGAGATAAGTTGAATCAGTTCCGTATTCCCAAGTTGTGTCAACTATTTGATCGGGCATGCGAGTCGCGGATAATCTGCGTTTCAAATCGTTTATAGCGGCGTCTGCTACATTGATCTCGAATGGCACTATAGGGGCGTTATTTGCTAGTTTGCTTTGGCTCATGATTGTCTTACTCGGCGACAAGTTTAGGGAAGCTGAATCGAGGGTATGGGCAATGCCCAAATCCGGACTGGCTTGAATCGGCAGACTGGCAAGGACGAATAGGGCAATAACTGTTCCTAATGGGTTTTTCATAGTTGCTAATTTTGATGACATTTCGAACCTCGAATTAATTGAATTTTTTGCTGCTGTGTTGTTATTTTTCCCAGCCTTGCAATACCGCATTGATTATTTGCGTTGCTGAGTCTATTTCTTCTCGTGAGACATTGAGCGCGGGAAGCAGGCGTATGCTATTTCCACCGGCCTTTACCACAAGTAATTTTTCCTGTTGCAGCCGTTTGATTAATTCTGCTGCATCCGCTTCACAGACGAGCCCTAGCATCAGGCCTATCCCGCTTACCTGCTTAAGCAGGGAAGGGTGGTTTTCTACCAGTTTTTGCAAACCTGCTTTAAAATGATTCCCTAAGTCTTTAACATTGTTAAGAAAGCTTTCTTCGTTGACGATATCGATGACTGCATTACCTACCGCAGTGGCTAAGGGGTTGCCGCCGAAGGTACTACCATGAGTGCCAGGGGTAAGCGCTGATGCGGCTTCTTCAGTGGCCAGGCAGGCACCGATGGGAAACCCGCCACCCAATCCCTTAGCTGTAGCCAGTACATCAGGGCTCACGCCCATGAGCTGATAGGCGTAAAGATTACCGGTCCGAGCTATGCCACATTGAACCTCATCAAACATGAGCAATATTCCATGTGTGTCACATAAGTCTCTGACGGCTTTCAAATAATTCTTGTCGACAACAGTGATACCGCCTTCGCCCTGGACCGGCTCAAGTATCACCGCGGCAGTTTTGGGGCCGATCATCGCTTGCAGTGAGTCCAGGTCACCGAAGGCTGCTTGATCGAAACCCGTGTCGCCAACTAAAAACCCTTCGCAGTGGAGCGGGTTGGCGGCTGCCGCTATGGCAGAAAGACTGCGACCATGGAATGCACCGGTCATGGAAATGATTCGATTACGCTGCACTTGTCCTTTGTTATAAAAATGGCGGCGTATTATCTTGAAACCGCATTCAATCGCCTCTGTTCCAGAGTTACAGAAAAACACTCTGTCGGCAAAGGTACTTGCCACGAGTTTTCCTGCTAATTGTTCACTCGGCGTTATGTAATACAGATTGGAGGTATGCCAGAGTTTATTCGCCTGCTCGCTCAGAGCGCTAATTAGAGCAGGATGGCAATGGCCTAGACTATTGACCGCAATACCCATGGCGAAATCCAGATATTGATCTCCCTCTGTTGTGTAGAGGTAGGAGCCCTTCCCATGGTCGAATTCCAGTTCCTTGCTTCCATAATTCTGCATAAGGGCAGAGGTCATAATCCTTTCCTAAGTGTTTAAATTGGCTAGCTTGCTTGCTGTCAGCCTACAAAAATCTGCGGCGGTTTGCCGGCTTAGAGTGTATCATTTAATCTTCATTTTACAGATGGGAAACCCGACCTTGTTGCAATTTCGCCAGAAAACTCTTGAAATCCCCAGTGCGGAAACAGCGCTTCCGGACCGAGCTAATCCTATCTTGCCAGAGCCAGAGCATTTCGTTTCCGGAAATAGATTCGTAGATCCGGTTCCAGTGCATTTGCACAAAGCTGTATTTGGTCTTGGCTGTTTCTGGGGCGCGGAAAGATTGTTTTGGCAGCTGGACGGTGTGTACAGCACCGCCGCAGGTTATGCCGGTGGTATCACGGTGAATCCCAGCTACCAGGATGTTTGTTCAGGCGGTACTGGCCATACCGAGGTGGTTTTGGTGTTTTTCGATCCTGCAAAAATTAGCTATCAACAATTGTTAACCGCCTTTTGGGAATCACACGATCCAACCCAGGGTATGCGACAGGGTAACGACCAAGGCACGCAATATCGTTCTGCTGTCTATACAAATTCTGCTGAGCAACAGGCACAGGCACAAGCAAGTGCTAGCGCCTTCCAAAAGGTATTATCTGAAAAAGGCTACTCTGACATAACAACTGAAATCAGTAAGTTAAAAGAATTTTATTATGCGGAGGATTATCACCAGCAGTATTTGGCTAAAAACCCTGGAGGCTATTGCGGTCTTGCCGGGACAGGCGCCTGTTACAGGGAAGAGTAGAATTTATCAGTATCAGCGCCTGAAGAATTGACGGATTTCAGATTCTTTTGACAGCGCATCCTCATATCCCATTTTCCAAAGCGCGCTACAAAAGCCTTTCTCAAATAAAACCAGGCTCAACAAGGTGCCAGAACTGTCGGGCTTAATATGCTTTGCCATTTGCCTGGGCAACTCCTGGTAGAAATCAATGGCGAGTTCATTCAGTTCCTGGCTGGGCGAAATTTCAAGCAAATCAATTTCCTGTGCCTGAAAGCCGCTGCTTGTTCTAATGCTATGGGCCACATGCGGAAGCACGTCATTCATATGGCGCAGGAATTCCAGGTCATTCTCCAAGGTGTCGACGAAGGCACTGTTCAGAATATGCCCTAATATTTGTGATAGGGACGGGGGGCTGGTCATTTCATTCTCAAGCGGTGCCTTGGTGCGATTGCCACTCACACCGATCGCCAATAAACGTTTGGCCCCTAGATGAATGGGGGTGGAGGTAGGCGCTAGCTGCCGCACTGCGCCATCACCGTAATGATGATTAGCAATTTTCACCGCCGGGAAAAGCACCGGCAGTGCCGTTGAAGCCATTAGGTGTGATAGTTCGATTTGGCTGCGTCTGCCGATTCGATGAGGGCCTTCCCAGTCGCTTAAGCCCTTCATCGCCTGATAGAAGGAAACAGACTCTCCGGTACTATATGACGACGCAGTAATACTCAAGGCATCAAGTAAGCCTCGATCTATATTTCTCTGAATTCTATCGAGTTTTAGTACTCGAGCGAGCAAGTCATACAGGGGGGTATTATCCAGCAGCGATCGCGGCACTTCAGATGATTTTGCAGTCATTGTGGATAGCAACATCGCAGAAGCACTAGTTAGAAAGTTTCCGGATTGTGGCGTATAAATCTGATCGCTGCTAATGTTTTTCCACAGGTGCTCGAGAAAACGCACGCCGGTTCGAAGTCGGTGAGCCTGACAAGCCAGTGCAGCAGCATTCAGCGCGCCGGCGGAGGTTCCTGAAATGATGTGAAAAGGATTTGGCGAATTCTTGGGAAGGAGTTTTGCGATGGCACTTAGTACGCCTACCTGATAGGCAGCTCTGGCACCGCCGCCGGAGAGAATCAGTCCAATGCGATCCGCGTGTTTTTTTTCTAGCATCCGTCTCAACTTTTCCAATCAAGCCTTGGTTTAGTAAATCGGTGAACGATGATATTTTGTTTTAATTAAATTCAAACAAGTAATTAGCTACTGTAGTTCATTCTGACTCTAATGCCACCTGGCGCCAAGTGGTATTTGTACGTAGCAAAGTGAGCAGTAGAGAACTATCATAGTTGAGAACTCTACGACGAGACTTCAATGGTATCCCAAGCAAAGATAGATCCCTTGGTAATAGCGATTTCCTCGCGCGCCTTATTCAATCTGGAGGACAGTCATCGTGTCTTCGAAGAAGAAGGCCTGGATGCCTACCAACACTATCAAATATCCAAGGAAGATCAGCCCCTGGAACCTGGGGATGCATTTTTACTAGTGCAGAAATTGCTTAAGCTGAATGAGTTGCTGGAAGAGTCTCCAGTGCAGGTAATTTTGCTGTCTCGTAATAGTGCTGACACTGGCCTGCGGATTTTCAATTCCATTCAGCATTATGGCCTGGACATCAGTCGAGCTGCATTCAGTGGCGGGGATAGTCCTTATCGTTATATTTCAGCGTTCAATAGCCACCTGTTTCTATCAACAGACGGGGCGGATGTGCGGCAGGCTCTGGAATCTGGTGTGGCAGCTGCCACCATCCTGCCTTCCGAGAAAAATAGAGCACCGCATGAGAAACTCAAAATTGCCTTCGATGGCGATGCAGTACTGTTTTCAGATGACTCTGAAAAAATTTTTAAACATAAGGGGCTAGAAGCATTTACTGAGAATGAGCGTGACGCGGCGAATGAACCCTTGAGCGGTGGACCGTTTAAGCCAGTATTGGCAGCTCTGCAACAGATTCAAATGGCATTTCCAGCGGGAGAGACGCCGCTAAGAACCTGTCTTGTCACCGCACGTGCCGCACCGGCCCACGAGCGAGTGGTACGAACCTTGCGAGCCTGGAACATCCGTATTGATGAATCACTATTTCTTGGTGGTCTGGATAAGGGTGAGTTTCTGCGGGCTTTCGATGCCGATGTGTTCTTTGACGACCAGGAAGATCATTGTGAATCGGCTAGAAATCACGTGGCGACTGGCCATGTTCCTCATGGAATATCCAATAAATAGCATTTATATCAAATATATACAAAGTAAAGCTAATGTATAAAATTGAATAAACTGTAATAACAGCCCAGGCTCAGCAGTATTACTATCAGCAAATTTTGCAGAGTCCGCTCTGGCACCCTATTGCTTAATCTGGAGCCCAGGTGGATAGCGGGCAGGGAGCCCAACAGCAGACTCAACAGCAAGACTCCATCAACGAAGCCGCTAAATAGATAGCCCAGACCAGCAATGAAGGTAAGCGGCACGGCATGAGCAATGTCACTACCCACTATCCTCACCGCCGCAGTTTTTGAATAGATGATAAGCAGGATTGCCGCGGCGAAGGCGCCAGCTCCAACCGAGGAAAGCGTTACACAAACTCCAAGCACTACGCCCATGGCTACGGTGACTGCGGAACGGTTCCCATGCAGCATTCCCATCAGCCTTTCGGGTTTATTTTCAATTGCTTTTTTTCTTAATATACTCCTGAATATCAATATGATAGATGTTGTTATTAACATAAGACCTAAACTTAGAGTTAGCAAGCCTTCAAAGCTCTCAGACTGCTGAAAGTTTGATTGACTTAACAGCCAATGCACCAACATAGCAGTTGGGATACTGCCCATGACCAATAGCCGGACAATACGCCAATTCACATTTCCGCGGCGATGATGGGAGATTGCACCGCCGGCCTTGGTGATCGCTGCATAGAGTAGGTCGGTACCTATGGCTATAGGAGCTGGGTAGCCGAAGAGTAAAAGTAGCGGGGTCATTAAGGAGCCGCCACCCACTCCGGTAAGGCCTATAGCGAAACCAACGGCGGCGCCAGCGGTAATATGAAGCAGTAAATCCATGCAGAAATGTCCAATGGTGGGCAATTGTAGTGTTGAGGGTAGAGCCAAACTTATATGCTATAAAGGAATATTTAAGAATATTTTTATAACTAAAAAGAATAAACTTTGCCAAATTACTACAAAGCCGAAGGAAGCCGCGATGAAACTGCATCAGTTACGTTATATTTGGGAAGTCTCGAAGCAAGGCCTGAATGTATCTCAGGCAGCTGCGCGCCTGTTTACCTCTCAACCAGGCGTTAGCAAGCAAATACGCTTGCTGGAAGAAGAGCTAGGGCTGCAAATTTTCTCACGACGGGGTAAGCATCTGGTAGAGATAACACCGGCTGGGCGTGCGATCCTTGAAACCAGCGGTGAAATCCTGCAACAGATTCAAAAAATCAATGCGCTGGCGCAGGAACATAGCGACGAACAGCGGGGCAGTCTGTCCATTGCCACCACTCATACCCAGTGCCGTTATGTACTACCAAGTGTAATTCGGCGTTTTATCGATAAATACCCTGATGTCGCACTACACATGCACCAGGGAACACCCACTCAAATATCGGCATCAGCTGCGGATGCCACGGCCGATTTTGCAATTGCCACCGAAGCTCTGGAACTCTATAGCGATCTATTGATGCTTCCCTGCTATCGCTGGAATCGCTCAGTACTGGTACCTAAATCTCATCCTCTTGCTGACGAAAGTTCTATAACTCTTTGTAAGATAACAAATTATCCGATAATTACATACACCTTCGGCTTCACCGGCAGGTCAAAGCTTGATGAGGCTTTCCTTGCTGAAGGTCTGCAGCCGAAGGTGGTTCTCACCGCTGCCGATGCTGACGTAATTAAAACCTATGTGCGCTTAGGCTTGGGTATAGGGATAGTAGCCAGTATGGCCTATGACCCCAAGGTTGATAGCGATCTGGTGGCCGTGGATGCCAGTCATCTGTTCGAAGCCAGCACAACCAAGATTGGTTTTAGACGCAATAGCTACTTACGAGGCTATATGTATGACTTCATTGAGATGTTCGCGCCTCATCTGGAGAGAGAGCTGGTGCAGCAAAGCTTGAGCATGGCGGGCAGGGCTGAGGTGGATTCCCTTTTCAAGGGAGTGGTATTGCCTAGTCTGTAGCTGGCCAGGGCTTTGTACGATGAGGTAATAGCTTTGCTCGCCACTGAAATAGGCTAATGGCTCGCTGTCAGGCCTTATCGTCTAAATTTCCCCGATGCAGGCCACACTCTTTGATGGTGGCTTCCTCCCACCACCAACGCCCTTCGCGCTCATGCTGATTTGGTCCAACCGGACGGGTACAGGGCTCGCAGCCCAAGCTAATAAAGCCCCGTTCATGGAGCTTGTTAAAGGGCACATCAAACATCCGTATGTAGTTCCATACGTCTGCCGAGCTCCAATTGGCTAGCGGGTTTACCTTAATCAGCTGATGGTTTCGGCTGGAGAAGCTGCTGTCTATCTCGATCACGGGCACCTCAGCCCGGGTAGGGCTTTGATCTCGACGCTGACCAGTAATCCATGCGTCCACACTGGCTAACTTCGCCTTCAAGGGCTCTACTTTGCGAATGCCGCAGCATTCTTCGTGTCCGTCTTCGTAGAAGCTGTATAAGCCCTTGTTTTGAATGAGCTGGCTCAGCATTGCCGGGTCAGGGTGCAAGGTCTCGATGGGCAGTGAATAGTGCTTACGAACTGTTTCCAGGAATTGGTAGGTTTCTGCATGCAACCTGCCAGTGTCCAAGGTAAAGATGGCAGGGCTGGGATGAAGCTTATTGGCTATTTCAATAAGCACAACATCTTCGGCGCCACTAAACGAAATAGCGAAATTTGGTAAGCGCCCTATCACCGCGCGCATTATCTCTTTCGGTTCGCTAGAGGCGAGACTCGTATTGAGGTCCTGAATTTCTTGGGCTGAAATCATTGGGTTTATCGCAGGGTTCGTGGCAGCCCAAAGCGGGTGCAGCTGTAGATGAATAATCGCCCCAATGTTTAGCCGGGCGCTGTATGCTTCGGGGCACATTCTCGGTTATTTGTGGAGCGCGGTAAAGGCGCAGACAGCAGCAGTGGCCCAGCGGATTGCATAATTAAACCGGTTGAGTTTATTGAGGGGTCGATGTTCCACGTGAAAAACTTCAATGAATATAAGCACTTAGACAGTCTAAATGCTGTTGTTCCACAAAATGTAGAGCAACTATCGAAGTTTATATCTATATCTAGTATTAGACAGCTCGAAGGGTAATAGCTTTACTGTTCCGCTGCGGTGATTTCTGCTAAATTGACGCTGCGTTGCAGTGGCAGATTCAGTACTTCCGTCCTTCAATTCTAAGTGTGCTTGTAAAAGCATGAGGTAGAACCTTTCGCGGCTAGGTAGAGCTGCCGCAATAACAGTGGAGAAGTAAACGGTCATGGAATTAGCTTGCCTGGATTTGGAAGGGGTGTTGGTACCCGAGATTTGGATAGGATTTGCAGAGAAAACAGGCATAGCTGAATTGCGCGCCACGACTCGTGATATTCCGGATTACGACGTGCTAATGAAGCAGCGCTTGTCGATACTGGATCAACACGGTCTAGGGCTTCCAGATATTCAGCAAGTAATTGCAAGCATGGAGCCTTTGCCAGGGGCAAAAGAATTCACAGTTTGGTTAAAAGAACGCTTTCAACTCATTATTTTGTCAGATACTTTTTATGAGTTTTCTAAGCCACTAATGCGCCAGCTAGATTACCCGACTTTGTTCTGCCACCGCTTGATCGCCGATGAGGCCGGCAGAATCGTTGACTATAAGTTGCGGCAGAAAGATCCAAAGCGACAATCGGTCAAGGCGCTGCACACGCTAAACCTACGCGTAATTGCCTCTGGCGACTCCTACAATGATACAAGCATGCTGGAAGAGGCTGATGCGGGGATTCTGTTTAGAGCCCCGGAGAAGGTAGTTGCCGAGTTTCCGCAGTACCCAGCGGTTGAGACCTATGAGCAATTGAAACAGGCGTTTTGCATCGCCAGTGAGAGGGATTTGTCTGTATAGGGTCTTGCCAGCCAGATTGATGGCAGCCGACTACTTATCGGCAACAGAATCTAGCCGGGTTTTAGCTTAGCTCTGTAATACACTGAAAATATTATTAATTTTATCGAAACATTCTTGATACTCCTGATCGCAATCGGAGTCTGCAACAATGCCTCCGCCGGCCCAGCATAGTAATTGCTCTGGCTGCCACAAAAGGCTGCGGATGGTGATGCTGCTGTCCAGATTACCTGCAGCGCTCAAATGGAAAACAGTGCCGCAGTAGACTCTTCTTGAATCAGCTTCCAGTTGCTCGATTATATTCATGGCGCTGAGTTTGGGGGCACCTGTGATGGAGCCGCCGGGGAAGCAACTTTGCAATAAGTCGACGGCGTCTTTACCCGCCGCCAAGTCACCTTTCACGGTGCTTAGCATATGATGCACATTGCTAAAACTTTCTATCTCAAATAATTGATTTGCCTGAATACTTCCTGTCTTGCATACTCGGCCAAGATCGTTTCGTAAGAGATCTACAATCATTAAATTCTCGGCTCTATCCTTTTCGCTTAGTGACAGTTCTTCAGACAATTGCCGATCTTGCTGATCGGTGCTGCCACGGGGCCGCGTACCCTTAATAGGCTGTGTTAGAACTGAGCTATCTTGCAGGCTAAGGAAGCGTTCGGGTGAGAGGCTCAACAACGCACCACTGCACCAATTGATGTAAGCCGAGAACGGCGCCGCTGTCGCTTTTCGCAGAGAAAGGTAAGCGGCCAGCGGATGGCCGGAAGTCTCTGCCTTGAAACATTGAGTCAGGTTAACTTGATAGCAATCGCCGCGATAGATTAGGGATTTAATCTGATCGAATGCCGCTTGATAGTCGTTGCGACTAAGTTGCCGGTGAAAGTTTGTCAACAATTGAAGTGCTGGTAGCTGCTGTGCGGCCCTTTTGCTCATCGCCGTAGTTACTGCGCTGAGTATTTTGCTCCTAAACGTGCTGGAACATGAGTGGTGGAATTGCAGTTCGCAGCTTTGCTGTGAATGATCGACAAGCACGGCCCAAAGGTAGACCCCGATGAAGGCGTCCCTGATTAGCAAGTTGGCTTTGCCAGATAAAGCAGGGTAGCCAAGATAGCCGATTACCGAGCCGTTGAATTTCTGGCCAGGAGAGTTTGCTGCAGTTTCATTAGAAGTTAATAGATATTGTCGTCTCAACTCTCTAATACAGTTAAATAATTCACCGCTATGGCAATTGAAATTCTGTAACAGTTTTGATTCTTTATCAGAGCTACTAACAGCGCCGGCTTCGATTTTGATGTGGGCAACCGGGGCAGCGGCAAGAATATCGAATTGACCCTTGTTTCCGCCGTAGCCAGCGCTATCCAGGAATGCAGGGAATTCAAAAACGTTTAGGGCGAGCATTAAGTCCGCGCTGTCGTCGTTATAAGGCAGGGCATATGTATAAGATGGAGCCATGGCGAAATCTATTGCAGAGGGGCTTTGTGCATCACTCAGGAAGCAGAAGACTACCTTGATTCAGCAGCCTACGCAGCAACTCGGCCATATCTGGATTAAGGCTAAGCTCGGCCAGAATACTGGCATCTAATTCCAGGGCTGCGCAGAGGAGGCTAATGTTTTCAATATGTTCCAGCGCGAACTTCACCGTGGCACCGTCAATAAAAAGAAGTACCGAAGAATTGCCTTGCGACTCGATAAAGGCAAAGCGAGAACTGGGATTGCGCTGCAAAACCACACCAGTTTCTAACAACATGGCAAACTCTTTAGCGGACAGCGGAGTTTCCAATGACTGGACCAGTTCGGGGTACTTCGGTTGGCTAACATAGCAGCCAAACCAATTAATGAACTTTTGCTTCTGTTGAAATCGCTCCGCGAGCATTTGAAAACTGCTGTCAAGTAAAGCAGCTTCAATTTCCCCTGAACGATTAATGGCAGATAAATCCCCGTCTTGATAGCGCAGCCCAGGATCCTGTTCCTTAATCAGGAAGTCGCTAAAGCCTTCGATCATTTCTGCCACCGACGGCGCACGAAAGCCGACGGAATAGCAAAGGCTTTCTGTTTCGGCGGTGCCCCAGTGGGCAAAGCGCGGTGGGATATATAAAGCATCGCCGGGATTAAGTTGAAATTGCTCAGTGGCTTCGAAACTTTGCAGTGTGCCAAGCTCACTTCCGGCTTTGAGTTTCGAAGCGGCGCTGCAGGGTGCTCCGACCTGCCATTTGCGCCGTCCCAAACCCTGTATCAGGAAAACATCATAATAATCGAAATGTGGGCCAACACCTCCGCCGGGTGTGGCGTAGGAGATCATTATGTCTTCAATACGCCAATTCGGTATGAAGTCGAATAGAGTTTTAATGTCGGCGACTTCTTCAAACCACTGGTCAACAGCCTGCACCAGCAGGGTCCAATTTGAGTCTGGTAATTTGCTAAAATCTGTTTCCGTAAAAGGGCCGCTGCGTAGCTGCCAGTTTCCTTTGTCAAATTCAGTCACTAGCCTGCTTTCGATAAAATCCTCGCAAGCGAGTCCAGCAAGTTCTTCTGCAGAAATTGCGTCAGTAAAATTGTTTATCAGCCCTGAAAATAGTACTGGCTTTTTCTGCCAATAGTGCTTGAGAAAGTCATCCGCATTAAAATCCTGGCTTAGTTGCAGACTTTTCAAATAGAAAGCGCCTGCTCGACGGCATTGCCTAGGTACTTTCTTGGGGTGAGTTCAAGCAGCTCGTTTTTCACCTCATCAGGAATAGTCAGACCCTGAACAAAACTTTGCACTGCAGTTTGATCAATTTGTTTGCCGCGCGTTAGTTCCTTCAGTTTTTCATAAGGTTTCTCGATTCGATATCGTCGCATAACAGTTTGTATTGGTTCGGCCAAAATCTCCCAGCAGGAATCGATATCGCTGTCTATAGCGTCAGCATCGATCTCAAGTTTGCTCATCCCCTTCAGGGCTGCCCTGTATGCGATTAAACTGTGGGCCAGACCTGTGCCAATGTTGCGCAGAACAGTGGAGTCCGTAAGATCACGCTGCCAGCGTGATATGGGTAGCTTCTCTGCCAGATGCGCCATGATGGCATTAGCGATGCCCAGGTTACCTTCGGAGTTTTCGAAGTCAATGGGATTAACTTTATGTGGCATGGTCGATGATCCTACCTCGCCAGCAATAGTTCGTTGTTTAAAATAGCCTAAGGATATATAAGCCCAGATATCCCTATCGAAGTCTATCAGCACGGTGTTAAAGCGGCTTACACCTGAAAATATTTCGGCAATATAGTCATGGGGCTCGATCTGTGTAGTAAAGGGGTTCCAGCCTAAACCCAATTCTTCAACAAACTCACTTGCTGTTTTTTGCCAATCGATGTCGGGATAAGCTGAGTAATGCGCGTTGTAGTTTCCTACCGCCCCGTTAATTTTTCCCAAAATCTCATTGTTAGTAATTTGCTCGACCTGGCGTCTTAGTCGAAAGACTACATTGGCAAATTCTTTGCCGACCGTCGAAGGAGAGGCTGATTGGCCATGGGTCCGGCAAAGTAAGGGCTGCGCCGCAAACTGTTTGGCCATTGCCGCCAATTTGTCGATCACCTTTTGCATTTCCGCAACAACGATTTTGTTAAGACCATCGCGCAACATTAAGGCGTAGGCAAGATTGTTGATGTCTTCCGAGGTGCAGGCAAAATGCACGAACTCTAATTGATCGCTTAATTCGGAATTGTTCCCAAATTTTTCCTTTATAAAATACTCGACCGCCTTTACATCGTGATTGGTAGTAGCTTCGATCTCTTTTATGCGTTCTGCATCTTGCAGAGCAAAATCCTCAACAAGCTCCTCCAAATAAATTCGTCCTGTATCACTGATGGGTTGAAGCTCGGCAATTCCCTCATGTGCTGCAAGTTTTTGTAGCCATTTCACCTCCACCAATACGCGGTAACGCATTAGTGCAAACTCGCTAAAGTAGGGTGCTAGATCTTCGCATTTGCTTCGATAACGCCCATCCAGTGGCGATATAGCCAGCAGGGGGCTGTCTGAATCATTTACCATCACGCTTTTCCTTAATCTTCATTTTTTTGCAATTTTTTATTTAGCTTGTGCCCTAAATCCAAAAATTCTCTTCAAACAGCAGTGAGCAACTTACGCCGAATATTGCCAGCGGTTTCTTGTACTCGAGAACGATAGAAAATAAGCCGCCAACGGCGTCCCCCCAGTTGATGCCAGAGTACAGCTGACCTTATCCCTGCCAGCAGTAATGATCGAACACGATTGGCAACATAGTCGTTCTGTAAATAGTCGATTTTGCCCTGAACCTGTATGCGGTTAGGCAACGTGCTAATTGTATCCTGATATAGTGTGGCAAGCTGCTCGAATGTTTGTTCCTGCCGTAATTGGGCGTCTGTTTTTTCTAACTCCTGGGTACGCCAGGGAGTCGAATTTTCCGGTATTAATTGCAGCGGTTGGATAGCTTGCAAGCGGGAGCGAATCTTGTCTTGCAAGAAAGCATTTGAATCGAGTCTGTTTCTGAGTTGTAACATGCCCAAGGTGTAGCGTACCAAGTCAGCATTTTCTCGTGCTCGGGCGGCGTTAAAAATATCTTGCAGCGTGCGTAGCCCTAAATTCAGGTGCCCCAGATTAGGATAGACATCTGCTTCTGATCGAGGGTTGAGGACTAGCAATGGGTTCACACTCGCTAAAAGTTCGGTCTGCGAGGCGTTGCCATGCAGTGCGAGCTTGGAGACTAGTGCGGCAGATTGCGCCACCGCTGCCAGTGCTACAATCTGCCATTCCCAGCGACTCAAATCACTGGCTAAACTGTTCAATGATTGATCCTCCAAGGCAACGCTCATCCTGATAAAACACGACGTACTGACCGGGGCTTACAGCTCGTTGTGGCTGCATGAAATCCACCTGCAACAAACCATCTGCAAGCGCCGTAAGCTGACACTCCTGGTCGGATTGGCGATAGCGTATCTTCGCTTTGCAGTGCAGCGGCAATTCAACTGAAGCCTTGTTTACCCATGCGGGAGCGCTGGCTACTAATCTTCTGGAGAACAGTGCCTCATGCTCTGAGCCTTGGGCCACATGCAGCACATTTCTCTGCGTATCTTTGCCAACAACGTACCAGGGCGCTTCGTCATGATCTTGCAAGCCACCTATGCCCAGACCCTGCCGTTGACCGTAGGTATAGAACATAAGCCCACTGTGTTTTCCAATTTCATCACCGCCCAGGGTCTCTATTGCACCCGGCTGTGCTGGAATGTACTGTTCAAGAAAATCTTTGAATTTCCGTTCTCCAATGAAACAGATGCCGGTGCTGTCTTTCTTGTCGTGCGTGCTCAGACCTAGTTTAGCGGCCAGTTTTCTCACTTCGGATTTATCTAATTCGCCTACGGGGAACAGGCTTCGTCGCAGGCAGTCCTCATTTACCTCGCACAGGAAATAACTCTGATCCTTGTTATTATCAAGCCCCTTCAGCAGATAGGTGCCGGCTGCCGTGATTTGCTTGCGCACATAGTGACCAGTAGCAATAAAATCGGCATCCAGTTCAGTGGCGTATTCCAGGAAGGCCTTGAACTTTATTTCTCGATTACATAGTACATCGGGGTTTGGCGTGCGACCTGCGGCATACTCCTTTAGAAAATGTTCGAACACATTGTCCCAGTATTCGGCGGAAAAATTGGCGCTGTGCAAATGTATGCCCAGTGAATCACAAACCGATTGCGCGTCGGCTAGATCTCGTTTTGCGGTGCAATACTCGGTGCCGTCGTCCTCTTCCCAGTTCTTCATAAACAGACCTTCCACCTGAAAGCCCTGTTGCATGAGGAGATAAGCGGCCACAGAGGAATCAACCCCACCTGACATGCCGACAATGACCTTGCAGTCGGAGGGAGAACGATTAGAAGCGAGTGTGGACATGTATTCTCTATGACTGATTTGAAGCATAAGTTAGTGGCAATATTGATCGGAAAAGAGCTGATCTTAATGATTTAACTATGAGATTACGCTTAAGGGAAAGGCGATGCCGCTTAGGTAGTCGCGAATCGCCTGCAATACCAGCGGGCTGCGTAATTCAGATTCCAGCTGTTGAATAGCTTCTGGTCGCAGCCAAACTGCCTCAATAATGTCTTCATCTAATGGAGACTCAGTTCTTGGCTCTATTGCATCGGCGATAAAGCAATGACGTACATAACTGATCCCGTTGTCAGAAGAGGTATATTGGTAGACGCCCAACAAGAATCTTATATTGATCTGCCAGGCAGTTTCTTCAAGGGTCTCTCTTTTCGCGGCAGCTAACAGCGTCTCATTCTCTTCAAGGTGGCCTGCGGGCTGATTATAGACTATGCGGCCATTGGATTTCTCTTTCACCATTAAGAATTTACCGTCTCGCTCCACTACTGTGGCCACGGTAATATGGGGTAGTTGTTGCATGGGAAGTGATTCCGCCTAAATTGTCTAATGCTAGCTGCTAAAAGCCCGTCTGATCAATGCCCTGGACTAGCAAACTAAAATATTGCTTCAGCTTTGGACTTTAGCTAGTAGCAAGAAACATGGATAATGAACAATTAACACTCGGTTACCGACTATGAGCAAGCTGACCCATATTGATAGTAAAGGCAACGCCAAAATGGTTGATGTAGGGGAGAAACAATCTACCCAGCGCATCGCAACCGCTAGTGGCCGGGTACGCATGGCAGCTAATACTCTGCAACTGATTGCTGCTGGCGGTCACAAGAAAGGTGATGTTATAGCTATTGCCCGAATAGCAGGTATTCAAGCGGCCAAGAATTGCTCGCAATTAATACCTCTATGCCATCCTCTAATGCTCACCTCCGTTGAAGTATCTCTGCAGTTGGATGCGGATCAAAATCTGGTAATAATCAGCGCTACCTGCAAAGTTAATGGCCAGACCGGTGTTGAGATGGAAGCGTTAACTGCGGTTTCAGTTGCGGCACTGACCATTTATGACATGTGTAAGGCCGTAGACAAAGACATGGTGATAGAAGGAATTTGTCTCGATGAGAAACAAGGTGGGAACAGTGGTCACTATCAAAGAGCGGGGTCAGTTTAGTCCTCATGTTGAACATTCAATACTTTGCCAGTATCAGAGAGGCCTTAAATAAAAACCAAGAGCAACTGGAATTGCCTGCCACAGTTAGTTCGGTGCAGGAATTGATAGATTATTTATTGAGTGCGGATCCCCAGTTCGAATCAGTATTCAGTGAAAACAATAAGGTGTTGGTTGCTGTAAATCAAATTGTTGTCAATCGAAATCACGCTTTATCTGCTGAGGATGAAGTCGCCTTCTTTCCTCCAATGACTGGCGGTTAGGGATCATGATCAGCATACAAAACGAAGATTTTGACATTGCCCAGGAGTATGCTGCCTTGAGACTTAGGGCTGGGGACGCAGGGGCTATTGTCGTTTTTACCGGTCTGGTGAGGGAGCTTTACGACCTTGCTGGCCATGGGCAGCAGCCAGACAATGTAGATTCGCTGTTTTTGGAGCATTACCCGGGCATGACTGAGAAATGCCTGCAGGACATCAACGCACAGGCGGAGAAAAGGTGGCCCTTGTTGGCGACTCGGATTATCCATCGTGTCGGCGAGCTCAAAAGCAAGGATCAGATCGTATTTGTAGCAACCGCCAGCGCGCATCGCCATGCCGCATTCGAGTCAGCGCAATTCATCATGGACTATTTAAAAAGCAATGCGCCTTTCTGGAAGAAACAAAAGACCAGCAACAGTAGCGCATGGGTGGAATCCAGGGAAATAGATCAAGTGGCGCTGGACCGATGGAAAGACCAACAAGCCTAGATTGTTAGCAACCTACTTTCTCCTGGCTGCAAATCACCGAGTTCCCATTCTGCAATTTTAATTCGAATAAGGCGTAGGGTAGGAAAGCCTACCGCCGCAGTCATTCGACGAACCTGTCTATTGCGTCCTTCCGTTATAGAAAGCTCGATCCAGCTGCTGGGAATATGCTTGCGCACGCGGATCGGTGGATCCCGAGACCACAATAAAGGCTCCTCAATCAGGCTGGCCCTGGCTGGTTTACTCATCCCATCTTTTAGCAAAACGCCGCTGCATAGGGAGGCAATTGCCGTCGGGTCGATATCACCTTCAAGCTGTACAATATAGGTTTTTGATTTATCGTACTTCGGGTTGCTGATTAATTGCTGCAGCTTGCCGTCATCAGTGAGCAGTAGCAGACCTTCTGAGTCCTTATCTAGTCTGCCTGCAGCATAAAAGCCCTTGTTACTGATGTACTCGGCAAGAGTTCGGTGAGGCGGATCAGCAGTGAATTGAGATAGCACACCGAAGGGTTTATTAAACAACAGAATTTGAGACATGCAAGTTATATCGGTAGGGCAGAGACTGACTAAAGTTGTGCGCGAGTAGCAGCAGCCGGCGGTACAACAAGTCTCCGGAACAAACCATTTGAATGCATTAGCAATGCATTCAAATCACAGCCTGCCTAGCAGTGAATCTTTATAATGGCACCTCTAGTGAACTAGGAGTGCTCGGATTCAGATTCACTCTCCACTACAGATTCATGAACAGCGTCATCGCTTGCAGTAGGGGAGATTGACTCTTGCTCTGATGCCGTATGCCCCCCATCGGGAGCTGATGCATCGTCGACAGCGTGAATATTTGCAGCGTGCAGTCCCTTCGGACCTTCGATGGTATCGAAGGAAACCATCTGTCCTGCTTTCAGGGTTTTGTAACCTTCCATGCCGATGGCGGAGTAATGCGCAAACAAATCATCGCCGCCTTCATCAGGTAGTATAAAACCAAAACCCTTTGCATTATTAAACCACTTTACTTGCCCGGTACTCATGAGAGAACTCCGTACTTCTTATTATTTTTTATTTTCTATTTCGAGGCCTATTGCCACCATAAATGCTATACACCATTGAATCTACAATGTCAAAGTCAGCTGCCCGAATCCTGTGTAGGATAATGCGGGTCTAAGCTTGAAATTCGGGGAGCGCGCCCAAATAAACTGTATACTAGGGGCATTCTGCGATGGCCAGCTTTAGTCAGATCCCAAGCGGGAAAGGTCTTTTAACCGGTTGCAATCTGAAGCAGAATATCCCTATCAGTAGCTTGAATGAATAGCAGCGATATGAGCCAGAGCGACATAAAATTTAGCCAGCTGGAATTAGTCACAAAATTACCGGGCGTGCTAGCCTCGGACGACGGTAATGATGACCGGGTCGATCATGATGCCGGTTTCGCTGCTATTACGGAGAAGCCAAAATTACAGCAGCCTCCTTTGTACAAAGTAGTTTTAATAAATGACGACTACACCCCAATGGACTTCGTAGTTGATGTGTTACGCTCATTCTTTGCAATGAATGTAGAGAAAGCTACCCAGGTCATGTTGAAAGTGCACACCGAAGGCAAGGGCGTGTGTGGTGTGTTTGGTAAGGATGTTGCCGAGACTAAGGCGGCTCAGGTAAACGATTACGCGAGAGAATGTGAGCAGCCTTTACTCTGTTCCGTAGAAGTAGATAGATAGAGTTTGCAAGACGCACAAATTATTGCATAAATTTAACAATTATTCGGTCCTAGTAAAGTGAAGGATTGAGCCAAAGGGCAACTATGTTAAGCAAAGATTTAGAAATTACACTTAGCGAAGCATTCCGCGGTGCCAGACAAAAGCGCCACGAATTCATGACGGTGGAGCATTTGCTGCTGGCACTTCTAGACAATGAGGTGGCATCCAGCGTTTTAATTTCCTGTGACTGCGACCTTAGCCGACTGCGCGGCGAACTGGTTGATTTTGTCGATGCCACGACTCCTCTAATACCCGAATCCGAAGAGATGCGAGAAACTCAACCTACACTTGGATTTCAAAGAGTGTTACAGCGTGCCGTTTTTCACGTGCAGTCTTCTGGTAAACGGGAAGTGACCGGCGCAAATGTTTTAGTGGCTATTTTTAGTGAACAGGAAAGTCAGGCCGTGTATTTTCTGCGGCAACAAGATATAGCCCGCATCGATGTAGTTAATTTCATTACTCATGGAATCTCTAAGGTTCCAGGTCAATCTGGCGATGGTGAATCCGCGCCAGAGCAGCTCGATGAGGAAGGGGGAGCAGATACCTCTAACAGCCCTTTGGAAAGCTTTGCCAGCAATTTAAATTTTGAAGCAGAACAAGGCCGCATAGACCCACTTATTGGCCGCGAAGAGGAGGTCACCCGAGTTGTACAGGTGCTGTCTCGACGCAGAAAAAACAACCCCTTACTAGTTGGCGAATCTGGAGTAGGCAAGACTGCCGTTGCAGAAGGCTTGGCAAAACTAATCGTTGAAGGCAACGTACCAGAGGTTCTTTTAGGCAGTGTTATTTACTCCCTGGATCTCGGCGCACTATTAGCGGGAACCAAATACAGAGGCGATTTTGAGAAGCGCTTTAAGGCGCTTTTGGGAGAGCTTAAGCGGAATCCAAAGGCCATTCTTTTCATCGATGAAATTCACACTATTATTGGTGCTGGTGCCGCATCTGGTGGCGTAATGGACGCTTCCAACTTGCTTAAACCGGTGCTTACCTCCGGAAATTTGCGTTGTATCGGTTCCACTACCTATCAGGAATATCGAGGTATTTTCGAGAAAGACCGCGCTTTGTCGCGACGATTTCAAAAAATTGATGTGGATGAGCCAGATGTAGAAACCACTTATCGGATTTTAAAGGGCTTGAAGTCACGGTTCGAAGAACACCATGAGCTGCGCTACAGCGACAAAGCCTTGAAGGCTGCGTCTGAATTGGCGGGTCGTTACATCAACGACCGTTTTATGCCGGATAAGGCCATCGATGTCATCGACGAGGCAGGCGCCTTCCAGCGACTGCAGCCAAGCAGCAAACGTAAGAAGCTTATTCAGGTAACAGACATGGAGAAGGTGGTTGCCGCAATTGCCAGAATACCGCCGAAGCATGTTTCCAGTTCTGACGTGGATGCTTTGAAAAGCCTGAAACCGAATTTGAAAATGGTGGTATTTGGTCAAGATCAAGCCATCGACTCACTGACCACAGCAATTAAATTGTCCAGAGCAGGATTGAATGACAGCGAGAAACCAATTGGTTCCTTCTTGTTCTCAGGACCAACCGGTGTAGGAAAGACGGAAGTAAGCCGACAGCTTGCCAAGATCATGGGTATTGAGCTACTACGTTTCGATATGTCTGAATACATGGAGAGACATACAGTTTCGCGCCTGATCGGAGCTCCTCCAGGTTATGTTGGCTTCGATCAGGGTGGATTGTTAACCGAAGCGGTTAGCAAAAATCCGCATTGCGTGTTGTTACTGGACGAAATTGAAAAGGCGCATCCGGATGTGTTTAATCTGCTGCTGCAGGTTATGGACCATGGAACCTTGACCGACAATAATGGCCGTCACGCCGATTTCCGAAATGTAATCCTGATTATGACAACCAATGCGGGTGCTCAAGAAATGGCACGCTCATCAATTGGCTTTACCGAGCAGGATCACACCACCGATGGCATGGAAATTATCAAGAAAGCATTCACGCCAGAGTTCCGTAATAGATTGGATGCAATAATTCAGTTTGGTGCTCTGACAGAAGAAACCATTCGCACAGTTGTTGATAAGTTCCTGGTTGATCTGCAGGTTCAGTTGGATGACAAAAAGGTCTTGCTCACTGTAGATGATAGCGCGGTCGATTGGTTTGTGACTCACGGTTACAGCGATTCCATGGGTGCCAGGCCGATGGCGAGATTAATTCAGGAAAAACTGAAAAAAGAATTAGCTGAAGATATTTTATTTGGAAAACTTTCTAATAACGGTGGGGAAGTATTAGTAAGCTGTGAAAATGACGAACTTGTACTAACGGTTAAGGAGAGGAAGCCGCAGGAGAAAAAGGAATTAACCCAGGCTAAATCCTAACGAGCTCGGTAGGTGATTCGCCCTTTGCTTAGGTCATAGGGAGTGAGTTCAACTCGAACCTGATCACCAGTCAAAATACGGATATAGTTTTTACGCATTTTGCCGGAAATATGAGCCGTCACAATATGACCATTTTCCAGTTTAACGCGAAACATAGTATTGGGAAGCGTATCTACTACTTCGCCTTCCATTTCAATTTGATCTTCTTTTGCCATTGGCAAACCTCAATGAATTAATTAGCGGCGGCATTGTGCCGGATTTTTACCAGATAAGCAAAGCCGCCCAGGTGCCGGATCGACTGAAAGACATCTATTTTATTAATACCCATTTGCCATCAATTAGCATTTCTAAGGGTCTGAAGCTGCTTTTGTACTGCATTTTGGCGCAGCCCTTAATCCAATACCCCAGGTATAGGTAATCAAGCTGCATAGCTTTTGCCTGTTGTATCTGCCAGAGAATCACGAAATTTCCTAATGACCTTTTCTGCTGCTGCGGATCGAAAAATGTGTACACTGCGGATAAGCCATGGTCCAGAACATCGGTGACACTTACTGCCAGCAAGCTGTTATTTAAGTAGTAACAGTAGTAACAGCAGCCTTCAGTATTGGCTCTAATGAAAGCATCGAATTGTTCAGGAGTGGCGGGGAACATGTCTCCATCACTGTGGCGTTGATCGATATAGTCCTTATAAAGCAGATAGGCTTCATCACCTTTGAGAGAAGCCTGTTCTTCTACTCGTATATCTTTATTGCGATTTAGAATTCTTTGAAAGCGTTTATTTATTTCAAACTCGTCCACGGGTAGGCGGCAGGAAATACAGGCCTGGCAGTGGCCGCAATCAGGTCGGTACAGATGAGCGCCACTGCGACGATAGCCTAGCTC
This sequence comes from Gammaproteobacteria bacterium, assembly GCA_021773355.1. Classification (GTDB taxonomy): domain Bacteria; phylum Pseudomonadota; class Gammaproteobacteria; order Pseudomonadales; family Pseudohongiellaceae; genus UBA9145. The sequence goes on from JAJFKE010000037.1 coordinate 53,893, forward strand.
GCTCAATTTGCTGTTCAAGTTTTGATCTATGGTGAGATCTGGGTCAACAAATATGGTAGCCGCAGTTTCCTCCTCCTTGTAGCTACAGGGATGCGGCGAGGTTCGAAATAGTCGAATAGTTTCGCTTATTTTCGATTTAGAATTCATTCGGGAGACGGGCCTCGTGAAGGTATGAAGGGTAATTCGATTTCCCAGGCACCGAGTTTGCCAGGTTTGGGAAGCAACTCAGATAATTTCTGCTTGAATTCCTTACGGCTTATTTCGGTGGCGCCCAAGGATTCTAAGTGTTCACTGCTCACCTGGCAGTCGATTAGCTTATAGTTCCATTGCTGCAGTTGTTTTACAAGGTACACCAGAGCAATCTTCGATACATTACTCTCTAAACTGAACATGGATTCGCCAAAAAATAACTGACCTAAGGCGACTCCGTACAGTCCGCCGACTAGTTCCTGTCCATTCCACACCTCGACGGAGTGAGCGAAGCCTGCTTCATGCAATTGCGTATAGGCAGATCTCATTTCTTCAGTAATCCAGGTTCCGACTGACTCTCCACGCGGCTCTGCGCAGTCCTGTATGACCTGCGCAAATGCCTTATCCATGCTTATCTGGTAGCTGGACTTTTTAAGAGTTTTCTGCAGACTCTTGCTAATACGTAAGTGATTTGGTGCCAGTACCATGCGTGGGTCTGGTGACCACCATAGGATAGGTTGACCCTCCTCATACCAAGGAAAGATACCGCGAGTATAGGCTTGTATCAGGCGTTCAGGGCTTAAATCCCCGCCCGCAGCCAACAAACCATTGGGGTCTGAAAGCGCGAGGTCGATGTCTGGAAAACTGCTATTAGTTGAATCTAACCAAGTCAGGGACATCTACTTAGACAGGTCCATTAGCGTCAGGCATCCAGGAATTTCTCAGCGTCTAATGCAGCCATACAGCCAAAGCCGGCGCTGGTAACGGCCTGTCGATAGATTTGGTCGGCTATATCGCCAGCGGCGAACACGCCGGGCACACTGGTAGCAGTGGCGTTTCCTGAGATTCCTGTATTAACCGTTACATAGCCATTCTTCATCTCAAGCTGGTCTGCAAAGATTTCTGAGTTCGGAATATGGCCGATAGCAATAAAAACACCATCCACTTCTAACTTGCTTAACTCGCCGCTGCTTGCATGTTTAATGGCAACACCAGTAACACCCATATCGTCACCTAAAACCTCGTCCAGGGTATGGTTCCAGCTTATGCTTACATTGCCTTCCTCAACTTTTTCGAACAATTTCTTCTGCAGGATTTTTTCTGCTCTGAGGGAGTCGCGCCTGTGCACCAGCGTAACGTGGGAGCAGATATTGGCTAAATACAGAGCTTCTTCAACGGCCGTGTTACCACCCCCGATCACCGCCACTGGCTTGTTACGGTAGAAGAAGCCATCACAGGTAGCACAGGCACTAACCCCTTTGCCCATGAAGGCAGTTTCTGAATCCAGACCCAAATACTGGGCAGAAGCCCCGGTCGCTATGATTAAGGCATCACAGGTAAATTCAGCGCTATCGCCTTTAAGACGAAAGGGGCGCCGTGATAAATCCACCGCGTTGATATGGTCGAATATAACTTTAGTATCGAATTTCTCAGCATGATGCAGCATGCGCTCCATTAGAGCTGGCCCCTGCAGTCCTTCGACATCCCCAGGCCAATTATCAACATCTGTGGTGGTTGTAAGCTGACCGCCTTGCACCATGCCGGTAATGACAACTGGATCCAAATTAGCTCGTGCCGCGTAGATAGCCGCGGTGTACCCAGCTGGTCCGGAACCCAAGATGATTAAACGATGGTGCTGTGACTCCGTCATAAAACTGCTTCCTGCTCTTGAACGCTGCGTCAGGCAGCGATTGTCCAACTTGGTCAACTACAAATTGGCGCTTGTTAGTGGATGACTTGTATGTGATGCCAAAGTGCCAAAATTAAAGCCCTTGAGGGCATATTCTACTCAATTTTGGGCCTCAGGAACCGTTAAACTACTAAGGGTTTCGACTTTAGGTCGTTCTGTGCCCGCTGAAAAATAGATAACAGCAATGCCAGTGCAATAACTTGGGGCAAACTAAAAAAATACCCTTGTTTGTTTCCGACGTTAGAGCGTAATTTGCTTCTAACTGTTCTCGAAACGATAGTATAAACTAGGTGCAGGTCTCTGAAAAAATTGAAAAATGTAACCATGAATAATAATGGGCAAGATCCGGAAATTAGCAACACTATGCAACGCCTGGTGCGCGAAGGCACACTGATTGCGTATTCCCTGCTCGCTCTGTTCCTGTTGATCGCCCTGCTTAGTTATTCTCCTGCCGATCCGGGTTTTACTACCACTGGCAGTGGAGAAGAGGTTGCCAATGCGGTGGGGGTCTATGGCGCTTGGCTGGCAGACATCTTTTGGTATCTGCTGGGCTATTTGGCTTTCGCCTTTCCCGCCTTGCTGATTTACAAGGTTTCCACGTCATTTCGCGAGTCCGCCCTTGAATCTGAGTTTTCCTGGCCCATGTTTGCCTTGAAATCGGCTGGCTTTATATTGCTAGTGATTTCCGCCTGCGGATTGGCAACACTGCATTTCAATATCGCGGAAGAACTACCCTCAGCCGGTGGGGTTATTGGCTCGCTGGTTGCCGATTTATGTATTCCTGTGCTGGCGACTTTAGGCAGCACCTTGCTGCTGCTCGCGGTGTTCTTATTCGGGCTAACAATTACCGTAACCATTTCCTGGCTCGCCGTTATCGATAGGCTGGGTGCTACCACTATAGATTATTCTTCCCTGGTCTTATTGAAGTTGCGGAAATGGATGGAGGACAGAAAGCGGGAGCAAGCAAGCAAAGAGAAACTGGAAAGCCGCAAAAAGGTTCTGGATATACACATCGAGAAGGAACGTAAGCGAATTCCGCCCAAGATCAAGGCACCGATTGAGAAGAAGCCGGTTAAGAGTATGCGGGTGGAAAAAGAGCGACAGGGAACACTGTTTGCTGCTACCTCGGTCAAGGAACTGCCCGCAATAGGCTTGTTGGATGCCTGGCAGGAGACCAACGAGTCGGGATTCTCCAAGAAATCTTTGGAGGCGATGTCAAAGCTTCTGGAGCTGAAGCTAAAAGATTTTGGCATCGAAATTGAAGTGACAGCAGTTAATCCCGGCCCGGTTATCACTCGCTTCGAGGTACAGCCTGCGCCTGGAATAAAAGTTAGCCGCATTAGCAATCTGGCTAAAGATTTGGCTCGCTCCCTGGCGGTAATTTCCGTGCGTGTAGTCGAGGTTATCCCCGGGAAAACCGTAATAGGCATAGAAATACCGAATGAAACACGGGAGATTATTCTGTTAAGCCAGGTGCTCTCCTCGCCAGAGTTTGACCGTGCAGTGTCTCCGCTGAGCATGGCATTGGGTCACGATATCGTAGGCAAGCCGGTGATAGTGGATCTGGCAAAAATGCCTCATTTGCTGGTTGCAGGTACAACCGGTTCCGGAAAGTCCGTTGGTATCAACGCGATGATTCTAAGCCTGCTGTTTAAGTCCACTCCGGAGCAGGTACGGCTAATCATGATCGACCCGAAGATGCTGGAGTTGTCTGTTTACGACGGCATACCGCATCTGCTAACTCCGGTCATAACGGATATGAAAGATGCTGCCAACGGTTTGCGCTGGTGTGTCGCGGAAATGGAACGACGCTACAAACTGATGTCTGCTCTTGGGGTTAGAAACCTTGCTGGTTTCAATAAAAAAGTAACGGATGCAAAGAAGATTGGTAAACCAATATTCGATCCCACATGGAAAGCAGATCCCATGCTGCTGGAAGAAGAACAGTCTGCTTCTGAGTTAGAGGCCTTACCATGCGTTGTAGTAATCGTCGACGAGCTTGCCGACATGATGATGGTAGTGGGTAAGAAAGTGGAAGAGCTTATCGCTCGCATTGCACAAAAGGCTAGGGCAGCGGGTATCCACTTAATTCTTGCCACGCAGCGGCCGTCGGTGGATGTACTAACCGGATTAATAAAGGCCAATGTACCCACGCGTCTCTCATTTATGGTGCAATCGAAGGTCGATTCGAGAACGATTCTCGGGGAAGGTGGTGCCGAACAATTGCTGGGGCATGGGGATATGTTGTTCTTGCCACCGGGAGGAGGTGTACCAACTCGTGTTCATGGCGCTTTCGTCAGTGATGAAGAGGTGCATCGAGTAGTAGCTGACTGGAAATTACGCGGTCAGCCGGTCTATATAGAATCAATCACGCAAAGCGTTGACGATTTGGACATGGGCGCGATGAATAACTCTGGCGATGGAGAAGAGGACGATGCGCTCTATGATGAAGCGGTTCGCTTCGTCACGGAATCGCGCAAGGCGTCGATTTCGGCGGTCCAGAGGAGGTTGCGAATCGGCTATAATCGAGCCGCAAGAATGATAGAATCCATGGAACTCGCAGGTGTTGTATCAGAAATGGGTAGCAATGGGTCACGGGAAGTTATTGCGCCACCACCGCCTCGCGATTGAATACTGAAACTCCAGGCACGGCTATGAAAATAAGCTTCAAACAGGCAGTGGTTTATTGCGCGCTATTTACAAGTGCTCTATGGGGCAGTATAGCCGTTTCTCAGACTACGCAGCAGTCACAGGATCTACAACGTCTTGAATCTTTGCTCAGCGAAATAAGCACACTGTCGGCTGATGTGGTGCAACTGATTGTGGAATCAGATGGCGGCATATTGGAGGAAAGTGAGATTCAAATGTTTCTTAAGAAACCTGATGGATTTTATTGGGAAACCTTGTCTCCATTTCCTGAGCTGATAGTAACCAACGGCAGCAAACTGTGGAATTACCAGCCTGACTTGGAGCAAGTGGTAATCGAAGATTGGGACAGTAGTCGCTCGGAGTTAGCTGCACGGCTACTTAGCGGCGAAACAGGCAATCTTGCAGAGGAATACCGCATCGAAAGTGTTACCGAGCAAGATAGTGAGCATCAGGAGTTTGAATTAACACCCAGAGCAGCCGACAGCGTTTACCAGCTAATATCCATAAATTTTATGAGAAAGGAGCTGGAATCGATTTATCTGAATAGCAGAAATGGCCAACAGACAGTCTGGCGCTTCGAGAACGTAGTACGTAACCAGGCTATTGCCGATGCCCAGTTTGAGTTTCTGCCCCCAGATAATATTGAAATTATAGAAAATAGTTACAGTCAATAACTCATCACTCCGGCTTTAGTCCCTGATACTGAACCAAAAAATAGGTCACAACACTGTGTATTACTACCTCGCAATCGCACTAGGAGGTGCCGCCGGTGCAGTATCGCGCTACTGGCTTAGTAGCACTGTGGAAAAATTTAATGGCAGTGGCTTTCCACTTGGAACATTCACAGTCAATGTGTTGGGTTCTTTCCTGATAGGTGTGTTTTTTATAGTACTGGCGGAGAAGTTGCACCTGGTTGACCAATGGCGGCCAATCATCATCGTTGGTTTCCTGGGTGCCATGACTACTTTTTCTACTTTCTCTCTCGATGCTCTGTTGTTATTCGAGCAGGGCCACTACAATACCGCACTTTTTTATATAGCCATCAGCGTAGTACTTTGCTTATTTGCTGCTTTCGCAGGCATGCAGATAACTCGAGTATTGCTCTGATATCAATCAGGAATAGTTGTAGATGTTAGATCCGAAAAAAATCCGTAATGATTCAGAGCAAATCGCGAAAGCGCTTTTGAAAAAGAAATTTGTGCTGGATGTGGCGCGGCTAGCGGAGTTAGATAGTCAGCGAAAGGCTCTGCAGCTGGATACAGAATCATTACAAAATGAAAGAAATCTGCGCTCAAAGTCTATTGGTCAGGCCAAGGCGGCGGGTGAGGATGTGTCCGAAATTTTGCAGTCTATGGAAGGCATCAAGATAGATTTGGAAAGCAAGAAAGAGCTGCTGAATAAACTCCAGCATGAACTAAACGAATATTTGCTGACAATCCCCAATGTTCCTGCGCAGTCCGTGCCTGAAGGAACAGATGAAAGCGATAACCAGGAAGTGTTGCGGTGGGGAACACCCAGGACATTTAACTTTAAAATAAAAGATCATGCCGAACTGGGTGAGGCTCTCGAGCAGGGTCTGGACTTTGAGGCTGCTACAAAAATAACGGGCTCACGCTTTGCTGTAATGTTAGGACGTACCGCGCAGTTACACCGTGCCCTGATTCAATTTATGCTCGACACCCACACGGGGCAGCATGGTTACACCGAAGTTAACGTACCGTATTTAGTTAATGCTGAATCATTAGTAGGAACTGGTCAGTTGCCAAAATTCGAAGCTGATCTATTCAAATTAAGAGGGGAGCAGGAGTATTACCTGATTCCCACGGCCGAGGTTCCAGTAACCAATTTGCTCAGAGATCAAATCATCGATGCGGAATTATTACCCCTGAAATTCGCCTGTCACACACCCTGTTTTAGGTCGGAAGCAGGCAGCTACGGTAAAGATACTAAAGGTATGATTCGGCAGCATCAATTTGAAAAAGTTGAATTGGTGCAGGCTATCAAGGCAAGTGAGTCGGAAGCAGCATTGGAACAGCTGACTGAAAATGCTGAAAAAATATTACAGTTATTAGAATTACCTTACCGCAAAGTAATTCTCTGTGGTGGCGACACCAGCTTCGCCTCCGCAAAGACCTATGATCTGGAAGTCTGGTTACCTTCTCAAAACTGTTACCGAGAAATATCTTCTTGCAGTAGTTTTACGGATTTTCAAGCAAGGCGCATGCAGGCTCGATGGCGAAATCCGCAAACAGCTAAGCCAGAGCTACTGCATACAATCAACGGCTCTGGTCTGGCCGTTGGCAGGACCTTGGTGGCCATTCTTGAAAACGGCCAACAAGCCGACGGCAGCATTCGCATCCCCGGCGCTTTGCATTCCTATATGAATGGAATAGAGCTTCTTAGCTGATGGATCTTCTACCGATATTTCTAAATATTCGGGGTCGAAAATGTGTCATTGTCGGCGGGGGAGAAATAGCAACTCGCAAGGCGAGTTTGCTGCTACGAGCCGGTGCCAATTTACATATCATCGCTGAGGCCATCTGCGATGAACTGAAAATTCTTTGCGAAGAGCACAGTGTTCCCGTTAGTTTAAAAACTTACGCCAATTCAGACCTGCGAGGAGCTATTCTTGTGGTTGCGGCGACCGATAAGCTCGACACCAACAAACAGGTTAGTGAGGCGGCTAAAGCAGCCAACATTCCCGTGAACGTGGTGGATCAACCTGAGCTATGCACATTTATTATGCCTGCCATAGTTGACCGTTCGCCCATGGTGGTGGCAATTTCCAGTGGTGGAAGCTCTCCAGTTCTAACCCGCCACCTTAAAGAACTAAACGACACAATGATTCCTGCGAGGATAGATAAGCTCGCGCTATTGCTCGGCTCTTATAGAGAGAAAGTCAAAAGTAGCTTGATTAAATTTCCTGAGCGAGTCCGTTTCTGGGAAAGCGTAATGAACAGTAATATCCCGGAACTTGTCTACAACGGCAATGTCAAGGATGCAATTGTCGAACTAGAAAAGCGGCTACATAGCTCTGGTAAAGATGTTTTGACGGGTGAGGTTTATCTCGTCGGCGCGGGACCCGGCGACCCTGACTTGTTGACCCTGCGCGCGCTAAGATTGATGCACAAAGCAGATGTAGTTTTGTATGATCGTTTGGTCTCCGCAGAGATCCTTGTGAAATTGAGACCCGATGCAAGAAAGATATATGTAGGAAAACAGAGCGCCAACCATAGCTATGAACAAGAGACCATCAATGAGATGTTGGTTAGATTGGCATTAGAAGGGAATAAGGTTCTTCGGCTAAAAGGTGGTGACCCCTTCATTTTTGGGCGCGGTGGGGAAGAGTTGGAAACCTTGGCTGAGGCAGGCATAGCATTTCAAATAGTGCCAGGTATCACTGCAGCGTCAGGATGTGCAAGTTATGCGGGGATACCACTGACTCATAGGGACTATTCACAATCTGTGCGGTTTCTAACGGGACATACAAAAGACGGTAAGGTGCCATTGGAATGGGATGTGTTGGTTAAGGAACAACAGACCTTGGTTTTTTACATGGGCTTGGCAGGATTGCCGATGATTTGTGAGGCTTTGCTTGAGCATGGCATGTGTCCGTCAACACCGGTAGCAGTGGTACAGCAGGGCACTACAGCTACACAAAAAGTGTTGGTAGCTGACATTCAAAACATAGCAGAGCTTGCAGTAGCCAATGAGATCAAGGCACCTACAATAATTATTATCGGAGAGGTAGTGAAGTTGCAGAAAAGCTTTTCCTGGTTTAACGGTGCACCTTAGCTTCGAGGGCAACGGACTTTTATGCCAGTTAATCGAGGGGTGATTTTCTATAAACAATTGTCAGGCTTGGGAAGACCTGCGATTTTACTTGCAGTCTTGGCCGGCGAACCCATAAACAATTTCATCAAATACACGCTTCTACCTTTATCCTTTCCCAGATCCCGCTTCACCAGATTTACAAAGGCTCTGTTCGCGGGAGATAGTTGATGCCTGTTGTAGAATATACGTAGCAAATTTAACACCTCCCAGTGAGAAGGGCCCAGTGTAATTTGTTCCTGCAATGCTAATTCATTAGCAACATCTTCGTTCCAGTCACCCAGGTTTTGTAGGTAACCTTCTTTGTCCAGGAGGATTTCCAGGTCTGCGATTTTTAGTATTCGTGTCATTGTTATTTCACGTCGTTTTAGAACCAGCTAATAACTTTGTCGTGCTCACAACTCAGCTCAACAAAGCGCTGAAAGTCGACACACTCGACCCGGTCGTGAATTTTCATGAGCAGTGCTCTAGCTAATATATCTTCGCGCAGCGCATAGACCTGAATTGATGAACAAATTGTTGCCAGCAGGTCTTGCGAAGTAGCATGATAGGCACCGTCTTCAATAAACAGTAAGGCATCACCATCATTGATGACAGTCAAGCAGGTATCCAACAAAGAGGAGTCTGGGCTACGGCTGATTGTATGAAGACTGCTCATAGATTGAATACTGTGTCTGACGCTTTTATGAGTTCGGAGATCGACTCTCTATCAATAAGCTGGATGCCGGCCAAAATATCTGCTTCGCTTAGACCACGTTGCTGCAAAGATTTCTGATCTACACAAATATTATCTATGCCATACAGCTCCAAAGTTTCGAGTGCATTACCTAGGGTTTTGCTATTTATCGCAGTGGCATCCTGGCCCTTTAACAACTGGTAGACGCCGTCCTCTAGAAACACATAGTTAACTTGCTGTTCGAAAACAGCGCAGGCTAAAGCCATGTCAAGGCAGAGGGCAGCCTTGTCCCGTCCATAAGGAGCAGCCCTGCTAATGAAGGTTATGCGTTTCTTATTCGAAGAATTGTTGGCTACTGTATCTGACATAGGGCTTAGCCGAAATTCACCAGCCGATCTGAGTGCATAGCTGCATCGATCAGTTGTCCCAGTCCAGCAATCTCTGAAGTACTATAGGCGCTAGCAACCCCTAGATCGTAACGGTCTGCTTCCGACTGATCTACTATGCCACGTTTTATGGCGGAGCTGACACAAATCACTGAATCCAGATTGTGCTCCTGGATAAGCTCATGCCATTGCTGCTGCAGATTCGACTCGTCTTGAGCTACTACGCTTAGCTTGGATGCATTGTGCACGCCGTCACCAAAGAAGAAGAGACGATATAGCTCATGACCCTGCGCAAGTGCGGACTGAGCAAATCTTAGCGCTGAAGCGGCGGACTCAGACGAGTAGGGCGCAGCATAAATGACTATTGAAAATTTCACCTTGAGAGTTTAATCCAGCGAAGTAACGATGACTAATACTAGCAATAAAAAACCCCAGACTAGCTGGGGTCTTAAATTTTGGAAATGATCAAACTAGCTAAGAAAACTAATTCCGATTCCCTGTTAATGAGCCCAATAAATGCAGCAAATGAATAAAGATATTAAAGATGCTCAGATACAGGGAAATAGTGGCCATGATGTAGTTACGCTCACCACCGTTCACAATGCGACTAGTATCAAACAGAATGAACCCAGACATCAGCAGGATAACCGCCGATGAAATCGCCAGGCTAAAGGCCGGAATCTGCAGAAACAGATTGGCAATAATGGCTACTATTACCACCATCATTCCTGTGAATATGAAGCCACCCAAGAAATTGAAGTTCTTGCCGGAAGTGAGGGCATAGCCCGACAGCGACAAAAAGATCAGGGCTGTACCGCCAAGGGCTTGGGCAACAATTGCCGAGCCATTTGCGTAGACAGCTAAGTACACCGAAATAGTAGGCCCAATTGCGGCACCCATTAGTCCGGCAAATGCGAATACAGCAATTAAGCCTTTCGAAGAATTGGCGGTTGCCCTCACTACGAAAGACATTACAAAGCCGCCAATCAGAAGACCAAAGCCCATACCCTGGCTGACTTGCATAGCCATGCTGGTTACTGCACAAATGGCACTGAAAAACAGAGTCATGGACAGCAGCATATAGGTGTTACGAACTACCTTATTTACAGATAGTGCCGAATCCTGGCTTCGACCAATATTTAACTCAACTTCGTTCATCGATATCTCCAACTGATGGTGAATAAAGTAATGCTTAATGAATGTAACGACTCAAGGTCGTTAGTCTTTACCTAGATATGAGGGTTCTCGCCCGTGTTTTCAATAGCTTAGGCCGTAAAAAACCCCATCACATAGGAATTATCATACCGGTAACCCACCCAAAATCAACGGATTTCGGCGCGATTCACTGTTTGCTCATCCTGGCCAAAGGCCGGTTGACTGTGACAGAGATTATAGTAAGATTCCCCACCGTACAGCGGAGGGGTGGCAGAGCGGTTGAATGCACTGGTCTTGAAAACCAGCGAGGGTGAAAGCCCTCCGAGAGTTCGAATCTCTCCTCCTCCGCCAAATTCTCACCTCCAGCCTGCACATTCTCAATTCAATACTCCTATCTAGTCTATTCAATAAACCTGAGGGCGGAGGAGGAAGATGAGAACTCTTCAGTTCGATCGATTGCGCAGCAATCAATG